>NZ_QEKV01000001.1:0-71435 GCF_003096635.1 Ezakiella coagulans
GCATACAAAAATAAAAACATTAAAAAGAATAAGCTACGGCTTTAGAAACTTCGATAGTTTTAGGAATAGAATATTTTTGATGTGTAAATAGAAAAGAATATGTAACAGCGGCGGCGAAAACCCCTAGGGGTTTTGTTTGCCATGCAAAAAATCCGAGAAATTGAACAGAGTTATTTTTAGTAGTTATGTTTTACTGATAATGTGTATTTTTAAATGAAAGAGAGGCTTGTTTTTATGCAAGCCTCCCCCATTGTTGACAAAGAGCCATAAAAAACAAACCCGGAATAATTTTTCCGAGTTTGTCTCTATTATGATTCAAGTCATAAACTTGTGAAATATTTATCTGAACAAACTGTCAGGCGTGCTTGCAGGTAAAATAAAAACTTTAACTTTTCTTCTTCCAAATTGGAAACATTCCCAAACAGTATTCATAAATAAATCGATTCTCATTCCTTTGATTGCACCGCCGGTGTCTTCGGCAATTGCGTAACCGTAGTCCGGATAATTCGGGTCGAGACTCTTTACATAAAGCTTTGTTCCGAGCGGAATAACTCTTCTGTCGACAGCTACAGTGCCGCGTCTTGCTCTTGTGCCCGATGCGGTGATGCCGTAGCCTCTTTGTCCCGGTCTTTTTCCGGTTGAGAGCGGACCTGCTTCGTAAGCGGTTGCATTCATAACATAACTTCTTGAAGCACTTCTTGTAATCGCTTCAATGCCTTTCATCGGAACCTTTACAATCTTGTCAATCGGTTCTTTTTGAACTTCTTCTTTAACCACGATGCTTGATTTTAAAACACCGTTTACATATCTTTCTTTTTTGAAAACTTTGTTCAAACCGTCCACACCTTCCCTAAGCACAATATCTTCTTTTTGTGCAGGGTCGGTTGAATCTTGTTCCAAAACTTCAAAAGGCTTTTCTTTCAAAGTTTCAACAATCTTTTCTACTGTTCTAAAAACTGTAATCTTTCCATCTTCAGGCACTTGGTCTTCCGCAGGCAAAACAAAATCGTCTTTGCCGAGCTTGATTCCAAGATACTTCATGATTTCACCGACATTTTTGTTCGGTACTTTGACGGTCTTTTTAGTTTCGCCGTCAACAAGATTAATTTCGATAAGCGCCTCCGTGCTTACCACTCCTGTTTTATCGTCGATTTTTGTAATTCTATAATCAGGAAAATTCTTCTTAAAATAAGATTTAAGTTCGTCTTCTCCTTTCAAATCAACTTTGTTTTCTTTGTCATTCACGGTAATTTTATAACTTTTAGCATTTGCTTTAACAGCGGAGAAAAAAATCATAAAGCATACCAGAATGCCATATAAAAATTTACGAGTCATAACTCCTCCTTACTTTTATACCTACAACAAAAACATTCTACCATTTTTTTTACCCTCTGTCAAATTGAATGCAATTAAACTTCTTTAAAATAAAAAAGACCCACATAAATGTGAGTCTTAAAATTCATAAACTATCTGAAAATTATACTTGAAATCATCTTAAGCATTTCATGGACAGTTGCATTTTCTTCAAAGTCCATATCCTTGAAATCGCCGGAAAGCATAATCATAAGAGCAGGATATGCCTTTTCTTTTGCTTTTATATCTTCGTTAAAAACATCCGTCCTTATGTCCTCTGGTTTTAGCGAAAGCTTTTTAAGGACGAGAGCCTTTGCAAGAGTTTCGCGTGAAACAGGAGCGTCGAGAGTTTCCTTGTCGAAAATCTTTAAATCCTTAAATCTCTTCATCATTGTATCTGTGTTTTCGTTCATATTTTCATAGAAAAGATACGAAAGATTGTAGAGAAGGTCTTTGTATGTTGCGGTGTCGTCGTATGCCTTGTTGTCGATAACGCCGAAACCTGAAATGACAGCATCTTTTACTTCTGCATCATCTTCAGAGCCTTTTGGAGAATTCAAATACTTTTCGTCATCAGATCCGATTTTACCGTCGGTTGCACGAACCTTTTGAGATCTCATACCGGTGTCGATTGCATAAACAAGTTTTGTTTCCTTTATGTTTTCTCTGTTTTCGTCGACAATAGGCAAAATATAAAGTCTGCATCCGAAGTTTTCTTTCAGTCTTTTGAAAGCATCGTCGCTTGAAATCTTCTTGTCTTCGTGTTCGATGTCGCCCCAAATTCTAGTGAGTCCATAATTTGAAAGACCGTCAGCACCAAATGTGAGATAAATCGAATCGTCCGGCACAAAATACTCGCCGAGCTTTCTCATAAAATGTTTTCTGATATAATAGCCCCGATCATTATCGTCTTCGTCATCATCAAGAATTTCCTTGTACTCATCAAAGAACGGTAACTCATTTTTAATCTTATCTACCCAAGGTGCAACTTTTGATGCATCGGCTTTTCTTTCGTCGTTTCTGCCGTCGGAAGTATAGAATTGAGTAGGAAGTAAATCATCAGCCTTGACTGTCGCACTTGCAAAATAATAATTGCGGCCTTTGTTGTCGTTTCTAAAGTTAAAACTGTAATTGTAAAAATCGGTTCCATAAATCGGATACAAATTTCCGGATTTAAGTTTTTTCTTGTCGAGATTAAAAAACGAAATCGCTTTTTCGAGTGCTTCTTCTTTGGTCTTCAAATTTTTAATCTTATCCTTTTCTTTTATTTCGACTTCGCTCATCGATTTTTCTGCTGCTTCGTCACTAGCATCCTTTGTGTTGGCACCGTATTCGGACCTCCAATAGTCATACTTGACTTTTGAAAAATCTTTTGCATCGACGATAAGACGTTTGTTCCAAGTATAATATGGAACATACTTTTCGTCGATAGACTTCAGCAAATCAAGTCTTGCCGGATATGATTTCTTTATCGCTTCAAAAGCTTCGCCTTCGCCCTTGATTCCCGAAACATCAACTTTAGCATCATATCTTAAAAACATTTGCATCGAATCGGTTGAATCAACCCTGTAGCAATTGCCGTCTTCCTTGTTTAAAGAAATTTGAACGACCGCACCGTAAACGCGCACACCGTTTGAATAAAGTCTATAGTTCAAATTATATTTTGAGTCGACAACTTCCAAATTTTCAAACTTGAGCTCGCTCTTTGGATAAAGCTTTTTCACAAGAGCATCCGCCGTCTTTTTTGCATCTTCCCTCGAGACGAGAGTCCTGTTGAATCTCTTGTAATCGTCAAAATTCTTATTGTAATTCAAAACATTTCCGTTAAAATCGAAAGTGATTCTTTCACTCATGCTGTAATCGTTTTTCATATTCCAATTTATGGATATGGAATGATCACCGACATTACTGTTCACCTCGTCGTAATCCATACTTACGCCGAAAATATCCCTTGCCTTTATCACATATTTGGATATATCCACATTTTCCGTTGAGTCTTCAGCCTTTACAAAAGTTGCAAACAATGAAAACACCATAAGAATTGAAATAACAATTGATAAAATTTTCATAAAAAATTCCTCCTTATTAATATATTATACCCACAATTCAATTGTTTAAAATAATAATAAATAAAACTTGAAAAAGGAGTGCGAAAAAATGTATAATAGGAATAGAATAAAAAATCAGAGGAGGAAAAATGAGCGTAATAATACTTGACTTCAAAGGACAATATTCGCAACTGATTGCACGAAGAGTTAGAGACCTCGGCGTGTTCAGCAAAATATTGCCCGGCGATTCACCAATTGATGAAATAAAAAATGAAAAACCGGAAGCCATAATACTAACAGGCGGTCCGGACAGCGTCTATGAAAAAGATGCAATACACCCTGACGAAAAACTTTTCGAAATCGGAGTGCCAATCCTTGGAATCTGCTATGGAGCACAACTCATGGGCTACATGCTTGGAGGAAATGTACAAAAAGCGGATCCGTCAGAAGCTGAATACGGAAAAGCAATTGCAAACTACGAAGAATCTCTTCTATTCGACGGACTCAAGTCAGGAGCAGTTTGGATGAGCCACACCGACTTCATCGACAAACTTCCTGAAGGATTTAAACCGATTGCAAAGACAAAAAACTGCAACACCGCGGCTATTGCCGACGAATCGAGAAAACTCTATGCAACCCAATTCCATCCGGAAGTAAATAACACGGAACATCAACAGGAAATATTTAAAAACTTCCTATTTAAAATAGCAAAAATCACCCCGAACTGGTCGAGTGAAGACTTCATCGAAAAATCCATAAAAGAAATACGAGAAAAAATCGGTGACGGAAACGCAATCTTGGGCCTCTCGGGAGGAGTCGACTCATCCGTTGCGGCGGCACTTGTAAGTAAAGCGATCGGCGACCGCTTAACATGCATATTTGTCGACCACGGACTTCTTAGAATGAACGAAGCTGAAGAAGTTGAAAAAGTATTCAAAGAAAAATTCAACGTAAAATTCAAAAAAATAGATGCAAAAGACAGATTCCTTGAAAAACTTAAAGGCGTAACGGAGCCTGAAAGAAAGAGAAAAATCATCGGTGAAGAATTTATTCGCGTATTTGAAGATGCGAAAAAAGATGCAAAAGATGCAAAATTCCTCGTACAAGGAACAATCTACCCTGACGTTGTTGAAAGCGGACTAAAAAAAGGCGACGTAATAAAATCGCACCACAACGTAGGCGGACTTCCTGAAGACGTCGACTTCGAACTTGTCGAACCGCTGAGAATGCTCTTTAAAGACGAAGTGAGAAAAGTCGGAAGACTCCTTGGACTTCCTGACCACATGGTCGACCGTCACCCGTTCCCTGGACCGGGCCTTGCAATAAGAGTCATCGGAGAAATCACGGAAGAAAGACTCGACATCTTAAGAAGAGTCGACAAAATCTACATCGACATGCTCCACGAATACAACCTCTACGGAAAAATCTGGCAAGCATTTGCAGTCCTTCCTGACATCAAAACCGTCGGAGTCCAAGGCGACAAGAGAACCTACTCCTACCTCGCCGCCATCCGTGCCGTCAGAACGACCGACGCCATGACCGCCGACGCCTACCCATTCGACCCTGAATTCCTCGACGAAGCACAACGAAGAATCATCAACGGCGTCCCTGAAGTTAATAGGGTGGTGTATGATATTACCTCGAAACCGCCGGGAACCATTGAGTGGGAATAAATTTGCGGCTAAAATTGCGCCTTTTTGCAGTGTTCGCCTTTTTAGTCACTGCGGCGTAGGTATGACTACGCCTCATTCCTAAACATTCTGCACAGCGCGAAATAATTCCGTTTTATCTCGCAAATAGACAGCGTTGTGGTATTAAAATGGGAACATTTGTAAAAAAGAATAAATTGAATAATAGTTCCAAGTGGTTTACATTTGGACAAAAAATTAGACCGTAGTTTTAAGCTGCGGTCTTTTTGTGTGAGTTTTAATTATTTGTAATTTTAGCTTAGATAGCAAATTTAAAAAATCTTAGACATGTAATTAGTTTTTAAAATATGATATAATAAATTTAAATGAACACGCTTAAATTTATAGTATTATGGGAAATTTTAAATAATCCAAATTTCAACCGTGTGAAATTCGGCACGTATAGAAATGAGGCAGGTTTAAATAGATTTACGATGACACCGAGTAAATGGATAGAATCTACAGATGCTATAGGTATAGTTTCAAAAGCAGGCAGGTATGGAGGAACGTATGCTCATTTATGATATAGCTATGGAATTTGCGTCTTGGCTTTCTCCGGAATTTAAGCTATATATTATTTAAGATTATAAAAGACTAAAAGAAGATGAAAACTCAAAATTATCATTAACTTGGAATCTGCATAGAGAAATATCAAAGATTAATTATAAAATCCATACCGATGCAATAAAAGAATACCTTCTTAAAGATTTGACAAATGAACAATTATAATTCAAGTATGCTAGTGAAGCGGATATGTTGAATGTAGCATTATTTAATAAAAGAGCAAAAGAGTGGAGAAATGAAAATCCTAATTTAAAAGGAAATATGAGAGATTATGCAAATATAAATGAACTTTTAGTTCTTGCAAATATGGAAAGTTACAACTCAATTTTAATTGCTAAAGGTATCAAACAAAAAGAGAGAATGATAGAGCTTAGAAAACTTGCTAGAACTCAGCTGCTGTCAATTGAAAAATTGAACAATACAAGTCTTAAGAGTTTGGAAGAAAAATCGAAGAAGTAGGAAGAAAATTTATTCCTAGAAACATATTTTACAAGGAGAATTTATATGAATAAATATGAGTTATTAATTAATACTTTAAATGCACTGAGAAAGGAGGCTCCTAAATCTTATAAAAGCTATTATCCAGATATGAATGATATTAACAAAGTGAATGCTGCAAACTCAAGAGCTTATATTCATTTGCTTCTTAAAGCTAAATTTAATTTGCTAACATTTGAAGAAAGAGAAAAATTTATAACTGATGGTCCACAAGATGGTGGTATAGATGCTTATTATATTGATTATGAGAAAAAAGAAATATATTTTATTCAATCAAAATTTAGAACTAATGATGAGAATTTTAAAACAAAGTTTATATCTTTAGACGAGATAAATAAGATGGATATAGATAGGATAAGCAAAGGAGAAAAAGCGGACAAAAACGGCAAAGATTACAATGGAAAAATAAAAGGGTTAATACGTGAATTGTCAGAAATAGAGCAAATTAGTAGATATAATTTTTACGTAATAATTTTAGCTAATGTAGATAAAGGGTTGGCTGCTGCAATGGAGAAATTATTAGAATTACCTTTTGAAATTTATAACTATGAGAAGGCATATAAAGAATTAGTGTTTCCAATTGTGAGGGGAACGGTGCATCAGGCAACAGACATATCTGTAAACTTAAATTTAGGTTCAAAAAATAATTATACGATGGATTATTTAGTAAAAGAAGGCGAATTTACAACATCTGTACAGTTATTTTTCGTTCCAATAGCTGAAATTGCAAAATTAATGAGTAATTATAAGAATTCAATTTTAAAATATAATCCAAGAAGTTATTTGGGAGCATCAAATAATGAAGTAAATGCATCGATAAAAGATTCTGTTATAAATCGCTCAGATAATGTATTTGCATTATTTAATAATGGACTTACTATACTTTCTGATAAAACATCATTTACTTCAAGGACTGGAAGAGATGGAATGGGGGAATTAGGATTATTAAATCCCCAAATCATAAATGGAGGTCAAACCGCTTATACCTTAGCAACTATTTTTGAGGATGAAAACATAGATAATAGCGTATTTGATAATAAAGAAGTTTTAGTTAAAGTTATTACGTTTGATGAAGAAATGAAAGAAGAAGAGAATAAACAAAAATTAATAGATGATCTTTCATTAACAACAAATAATCAAAGTAAGGTCACTGTAGCTGATAGAAAATCAAATACGGAAGTTCAAATAGATTTTCAAAATTATTTGTTTAGTAATTATGGCTATTTTTATCACAGAAAGACAGGTGAATTTTCTGAAGGCTTAGAAAAAGGTTATATAACTAAGGATCAAATTATTGAAAGAGATACGATAATAAGAATTGTATATGCAATAAATGGGAAGCCTAATGTAGCGAGAAGAAGTTCAGAAGATACACTATACACTATGAGCGATTATGATAGGTTCTTTAATAAAAATCTTGGTTCTGAAAAATATGATAGAATTTACTATTCGTATTTAGTGTATAAGTATCTAGGTAAGAGAGAAAAAGAAATAGTTGATAAAACCATTTATGGAGAAGGATTAAGATATGGGAAATATGCAATAATAAATGTCATTTCTAAATTTTTAACAGATGAATATTTTGATAGAACTGAAGATTCATTAAAGTTGATCGCAGATGAAATTTTAGATCAATGGAAAGAATTTGAACGTATGCAATCAAATAAAAAATCTAATAGTGATTATTTCTATGAAAAAGATGAAATTCTCAAGCAGGAGAGTAAAAATGGTAAAGAAAAAATGGAAAATCAAGTTATTACTAGACGAGTTGAAGATTTTGATAATTATTATAAAGGCTCAACAATTAATAATGATTTAAATGATTACGAATTTAAAATAACTAAGATCGAAGAAACACAATCATGACTAATCTTCCGATACTGGGACTGGGACGGGATTAAAAATGTTTCTACATTGACTAAAAATACAAAAACATTTAAAGATATAAAGGATTATGTAAATTAAAGGGAATTCTTATATTTTATTCTCCGGTACTGGGACTGGGACGGGACTAAAAATCTGAAAACGTCCTATAATTAGATGGATTTAGTGATACTCTAAAAAATAGAATATAGTATTTTGAATGGTTTGGTATATATCGTACGTTTGGAAAAGAAGAATGGGAATAAAAATTTCGCGTTAAATTTGCGAGAAAGGCTTGTTTCGAATTATTTGCTCGTTGCGACGTGTGCCTTTCTCATCAAATTTTCTAGCGAAATTTGATAGAACGGAAGCAAATATATTACTGTTATAAAACCGTTGAAAACACAAGGTTTTAGCGATTTTGATATAGCGAATTTCTCTAAATGATATTGTTTTGATATAAAAAGCGAGAAAAATAGATTCAAAAGGGAGTTGTTGAATTAAGCGAGTTTTACGAGCGATACTTATTGACTGAAGGGCAATAAGGTAGGTAAAAAATTTTAGAAAGCCTTCCATCGTTTTGGTGGGAGGCTTTTGTGGAAAATAGAGAATGGTAGATTAGAAGTTGTGGAGTATGAATGAATATAAGAATTAGAAAAATGACAGTCAGTGATTTGGAACCGCTTTACAAACTTTTGTCGAATTCGAAAGCAATGCAATATCTCGAAGCACCCTATACAAAAGAGCAGGCCGAGCAATTCCTATTTCGATCCGGTCTTTCTGAGACACCATTGATATACGCAGTTGAAAAAGATAACGACTTCATCGGATATGTGATTTATCATGATTATGATTCAGAGAGTGTCGAGATTGGATGGGTTTTAGAACCTTCCTTTTGGGGGTTAGGGATTGCATCATGCTTGACATCAGGGATGATAGCAAAAGCTAGAAACTCAGGTAAACAGGTAGTGATTGAATGTTTACCTGAACAAAAAAGTAGTATTCGGATAGCTGAAAAATATGGATTTCAAAAGTGTGGTAGTATCGATGGACTGATGATATATCGTTTGTAGAGGTAAATCCCTGTCTGTCGGGATAGGTAAATTAGAAGTTATGTGTGTAATGAAGTATTTGGAGGTATATTAAATAATATGATTAATGAAATTAAGGGTAACAATATTATATTGCGTGAGCAAAAAATCGAAGATGTGAAATTCTTTACCTACTGGTACAATCAGCCATTAGTCATGTTCCAATGTGGCTTTACAAAATTTACTGATGAAGAAGCTGAGAAAGAGAGGATTAAAAATGGTCATAAACAGAAAGACTCAGTATGGTATACGATTACAGATTTAGAGGGGAATATAATAGGTGAAACGGGATTGTTACGAATGTGGCCTACCTGGAACTGTACTGATCTTTCGATTATCATCCCTGACCCTAAAATGCAACATAGAGGATATGGAACAGAAGCTATTAGACTTATGCTGAACCTTGCTTTTGATCACTATGAAATGAACCGAGTGGCAATTGGTGTGGTAGAGATGAATACCAATGCATTGAATTTCTATAGAAAAATCGGATTTAAGCAAGAAGGTATTCAAGAGCAAGGATACTACTATAACAACGAGTACAGTGACTTTATTATGATGAGGATTCTTCGCCAAGAATGGCGATAAAATACTAATCGCAATTTGTCTGGCTCATTCAAAAAATTATATCGTGAAAGCACATGACTTTAAGATCATAGAATCTTTCAGTTATGTGCTTTTTCTGTGCCTATTTTATTTCCGGTGGAACTTTGACTGACATCGAGTTATGAAAGCGTTTGAGATTACTTTCTTCAAAAGGAACATAATCTTTTTTTATACTGTCGGGATAATTTACCTTCAAATCTTCAAATTCCTCGTCTGTTATCTCATCGTTATAATGCTTTTTTTTCATCTCATCTCATTCCATTCTATTAGAAAATTATTGAAGTCTACATCATTTGATAAAAGTCCAGTGATTTCTCCATCTTCTGCTGAAGGTCTCAACTTCATGTCTTTTTCATAATCAAAAATTATATGCATTATTTCAAAAATAGAATTAGGTTCATGATCATTAAGGATATTTTATATATTTGAATTATTACAAGAGAATTTATTACATATTTTTGCAAAAGTGAAAATTTTTATGATACAATAATTGCATTAATAGAAGATGTTTTTTTAAACGTTGACTATTAAAATTTTATTAGTAGAGGGGATTATGAGATATAAAACAGCAGAAAAATATATTGATAGAATAATTTTATTTTTATTATTTTTTATACCGTTATATGGTTTTGCAATTCTGAATAGCTCCCAATACACTGGTTGGGACGCGGGAACAACGATGAATACATTTTCAAAAATTACCAACAATATTTTTATATGGTTACTCGCGATCTTTACTCTGCTATCTTTATTAAACTTGTTCTTTATTTTGAAACGCGTATTAAATGGAACCATTACGTGTAAGTATTTTTTAATAAAAATATACCCGTTTAGTATAATATTTTTTTTAAATAGTTTTAGATTTAGTAACCTAATTACTTTTATAAAAAATATTGTTTTGTGAGATTTTTTGAATAATGAAAAGCAGAAATTCAAATGAAAATATTTAGCATAGTTTTATTTTTATTATTGGCTAGATGTATTTGTGCATTTATGTAGAATAACTATAAATAATTATTTTTTCCGGTACTGGGACTGGGACGTGACTAAAAAATCTTAATTTAAAAAATGCATCCGTTTTCGAAGCCCTAGTCCAAAAGAGCGAGTGTGAGCGATGCTCGATTGGTGAATCTTACGGCATCTCGCAAATAGACAGCACTGCGGGATTAAAATGGGAACATTTGTAAAAAAGAATAAATTGAATAATAGTACCAAGTGGATTACATTTGGACAAAAAATTAGACCGTAGTTTCAAGCTACGGTCTTTTTGTCTACATATTACGAGGATTAATTTATTTTGACATTTCCAATGGCTTCTTTCAAATGCAACAAACAATATAAATCAGATTGCAAATGCAACTAATATAACTGGTGTTATTTACAAAAATGAAATCGAATCAATGAATAAGAAGATAGAAAAATTATCAAAAGAAATATGGGATATACATTCCCTAATTCTAAATAAATCAAAAAATAGCTCTGGTTATTAGTATGGTAATTACAAAAAAGAATACCCTTATGCAAGAGTATTCTTTGAATAAAGAGCAATTTTCAGACCTTGTTCAGTATAGGAAAAACTATGAAAATTATTATGGGAAGGAAGTGGAGAGATAAAAAATTGAAAAAATAATTTTTTTCTGGTATAATATTATTGTAAAAAATTTACAAATAATTACCCGAGGAGGTAAAAAAATATTAAAATATTTGAATCTATAAAAAATAGATGGGAAAAATTCTTGAAAAAACTAGCAAAAGAAAATAAAAAATCTTTTGGAAATGAAAGATTAGATTGTTGTTCAATTAACAAAAGAGAATCTAAATAAAGAAAAAAATGACCATGGCGGAGACTGTGTAAAATTTTGTGTATATAAACCTCCTGATTAGGGTAAGTAAAAACTAATCAGGAGGAATTTTTATGCCCAAAAAAGACCAGAAACAAAAAGAAGCAAAAATGTTAATTGAAGAATATCAGCCTCAAAGCGCACAAGATATTCAAGAAGCTCTAAAAGACCTTCTAGGCGATACAATGGAAGAACTTTTAAAAGCGGAATTAGATTAGCATTTACACTATGAATATGGAGAAAAACCACTATCATTAAATACAAGAAATGGTACTAGTAAAAAAACAGTTAGATCATCATATGGACATATAGAATACGAGGCTGGGATCAAATCTTATCCCAATTATCAACCCTTACCCTTATATCAGGATTTAGGTTGATACACAAAATTATTTACAGACCCGCAAAAACGGCTATGAGCATTAAACTCATAGCCGTTCTACTTACCACCTAAAGACTCTCTAAATCAGTTTTCTAAAATCCCTAATTCAATGAGCCTTTATGCAAAAGTATTCTTTAAATAAAGAGCAATTTTCAGACCTTGTTCAGTATAGGAAAAACGATGAAAATTATTATGGGAAGGAAGTGGAGAGATAAAAAGCTATAAGCGTTGCTTACATTTATTAAAAAGACTTGACATAATTCGTTTACAATGGTAAACTTATTTTGAGGATATTTGTTCACATCTGTAGACAACTAGGAGGAAAGGAGAATGAGCACAATAGAATTTAATACTTATATTACAGATGCAGAATGGGAAGTCATGCGTGTAGTTTGGGCAAATGATCGAGTAACTAGTAAAAAAGTGATTTCCGTATTGCAAGAAAAAATGGACTGGACACAATCCACTATCAAAACGATCTTAGGTCGATTAGTTGGAAAAGGCGTACTAAATACAGAGCAAGAAGGTAGAAAGTTTATTTACACTGCCAATATTGAAGAGACAGAAGCCGTAAGGGATTATGCAGAAGATATTTTTAACCGTATTTGCAATAAGAAAGTCGGAAATGTAATAGGAAGCATCATTGAAGATCATGTTTTAAGCTTCGATGATATAGATCGACTAGAAAAAATATTAGAGATGAAAAAATCTTTCGCAGTAGAAGAAGTGGATTGCAATTGTCCAGAAGGACAATGCAAATGTCATTTACATCATCATTAAACATAAGGAGGAATTTAAAATGAATAATGACAACAGATATTCGTCCCATAGTCACCATAATCATGGCGACATGGATCATTCAAAACATGAGCACATAAGCACGGAAGAACATGGAGACCATAAGGATCAACATCAAGAACATCATGCTGGGCATGATCACAGCGGGCACAATGGGCATGATCACAGCGGACACAGTGGGCATGATCACAGCGGACACAGTGGGCATGAGCATCATCATCATGGAAACTTTAAGGAACTTTTCTTAAAGTCATTGCCACTAGGAATCATTATTATGCTCTTATCCCCTATGGCTGGGTTTGACCTACCATTCCAGTTTTCTTTTCGATATTCTGATATTGTAGTAGCTATTTTATCTACTATATTAATTATTTATGGTGGACGTCCATTCTATCAAGGGGCAGTTGACGAATTTAAACAAAAAGAACCTGGAATGATGGCTCTCGTTTCTTTAGGTTTAAGTGTTTCATATTTATATAGTATTTATACTGTAATAGCAAGCTACGTAACAGGTGAACAAATTATGGACTTTTTCTTTGAATTTGCTTCATTACTATTAATCATGTTATTAGGTCACTGGATTGAGATGAAAGCTATTGGAGAAGCAGGAGACGCACAAGCAGAATTGGCTAAGTTAGTGCCGAAAGATGCTCATGTAGTATTAGATGACGATTCAATAGAAACACGACCAGTTGCTGACTTAAAGGTAGGTGATTTAATTCGTGTTCAAGCCGGAGAAAATGTGCCAGCAGACGGGATTATCGAGCGTGGAGAATCACGTTTAAATGAAGCTCTTTTGACTGGAGAATCAAAAGCAGTAAAAAAAGGCCCTGGCGATGAAGTGATCGGGGGCTCGACAAATGGAGAAGGAGTTCTTTATATTAAAGTAAATGAGACAGGTGATAAGTCCTTTATATCTCAAGTACAGACTTTAATTAGCCAAGCTCAAAGTCAGCCTTCCAGAGCAGAAAATATTGCGCAAAAGGTTGCAGGGTGGCTCTTCTATATTGCGGTAACTGTCGCACTAATAGCTTTTGTAGTGTGGATGGTTATAAAAGATGTGCCAACGGCAGTTATATTTACTATTACTACATTAGTTATTGCTTGTCCGCACGCATTGGGTCTGGCTATTCCATTGGTAACCGCCCGTAGCACAAGCTTAGGAGCTAGCCGTGGCTTACTGGTGAAAGACCGCCAAGCCTTAGAAATAGCTCAAGATGCAGATGTGATGATTTTAGATAAAACGGGTACTTTAACAACTGGTGAGTTTAAAGTATTAGATGTAAAACTTCTTAATGACAAATATACAAAAGAGGAAATCATTGCCTTACTGGCAGGTATTGAAGGAGGGTCTAGTCACCCGATTGCTCAATCAATTATAAGTTTCGCCGACCAAGAAGGTATAAGTCCAGCATCTTTTGATTCGATTGATGTGATTTCCGGTGCTGGCGTAGAAGGCAAAGCCAATGGCCATAGTTACCAATTAATCAGCCAAAAAGCCTACGGACGTAATCTGGATATGGATATTCCAAAAGGAGCAACTCTCAGTGTCTTAGTAGAAAATGATGTTGCTATTGGCGCTGTAGCTTTAGGGGATGAATTAAAACCAACGAGCAAAGAGTTAATTAAAGTTCTTAAAAAGAACAATATAGAGCCAATTATGGCAACAGGTGATAATGAAAAAGCAGCTCAAGGCGCGGCAGAAGATTTAGGGATTGAATATAGATCAAATCAATCTCCACAAGACAAATATGAGTTAGTAAAAACACTTAAAGAAGAAGGAAAAAAAGTTATCATGGTGGGTGACGGTGTCAATGATGCTCCTTCTCTTGCCTTGGCAGATGTTGGAATAGCTGTCGGTGCAGGAACTCAAGTGGCGTTGGATTCAGCTGATGTCATCTTGACTCAATCTGATCCAGGAGATATTGAATCATTTATTGAATTAGCACACAAAACAACTCGTAAAATGAAACAAAATCTCTTTTGGGGAGCTGGTTATAACTTTATAGCTATCCCTCTAGCTGCAGGAATCTTGGCTCCTATTGGTATCACATTAAGCCCTGCATTAGGAGCAATCCTAATGTCTGTGTCAACAGTCATCGTCGCCATTAATGCTATTTTATTAAATTTAGATCCAAAAAAATAACGGTTAACAGACCGAATGATTGAAACTCCTTAAAGTATCAAGATACAATAGTTTTACAGGAGAAAAAGAGATGTAAGTACTGGCTCTTTGTAAAATCGTGTTGGTAGAAGTAGACGATTTTTCTACCAACACGATTTTTAATTTATTATAAAAATGATTTCTTTTAAAATCCTAAAAGTACCTATTTCAACACTTTTATAACTTGTTATTCTATTTTCTTAACAATAACACCCCCGTCTCCACATGTGTCGTATCCTGAAATAGCTTTAAAATATTTTTCTGTATCACTACTTAAATTTGTAATTTTAGAGCTTTTTTTGTTTGATAAAAGTATTAAATTTTCTAAGCCTAATTTATTTAAAACAAAACTGCTATGAGTTGAAATAATTATTTGACTAGATTCCTTATTACTATTTTCTTGTAGAATATCAATTAAATTATTCATGTTAGAATATGACAAATGGTTTTCTGGCTCTTCAATTAAAATTATTTTATCTTTATTTGTATTAATATTATTTAAAGCAAGCTCAGTTTTTAATAAGCATTGTAGCCTTCTACCAGCATTGGAATTTGGAATACTATCAAATTCCGTTATCATACTTGATTCCCAATGACTTATATTCAATAATATCTCCAATATCACATTGAAAATACTCACAAATCTTTCATAATGTTTCTAGACTTACATTTTCGTCTCTTCCCATTTTTGCTATTGTCTTGGGTGTTGTTGCGATTGCACATTGTAAGTCTGTTTTTTTTCATATTTTTATCTATTAATAACTTCCATAATTGGTTATATGAAAATCCCATATCATTCTCCAATTCTATATTTTACCTTTCTAAATGTATAGATTAACTATCTAATTAGAGCATATAATACAGATTCCTTTCAATTATATGATTTACTGCGTTAAACTTAGCAAAAAAATAAAGGCAGTCCGAAAACTGCCGATATTTATCTATCTACACATTTGCTGTGGCATTTCTTATTTGAACTAGCTTTGTCGTCTGTCTCTAAGCTTTTTATTTGCACTAATATGGACTTTTTATACTTGTCTTGACCCTTTTATACTTGTTCTTTTACTTTTAAGAGCTTAGAAGAGAAAATACGAACATTTTTATATTCTTTACCGTTATTATCAATGTTTATATTTTTTCCAAATATTTTAACAAAATCTCCTTGTTTAAGGTTCTCTAAATCTTTTGTCTTATCTCCATAGAATGGATAATTACCAAGTAATATATTTAGATTTAAACCCACAAAGCAAAAAGTAAAAATGAAGTAAATTCGAAGTAAGATTAATTTGAAAACTGGATAAACAAGATTAACAGATATTATATTAAAACAATATTTATCCGGTACTGGGACTGGGACGGGACTAAAAAGTCTTAATTTAAAAAATGTATCCGTTTTCGAAGACCTAGCCCAAGAGAGCGAGTGTGAGCGATGCTCGATTGGTGAATCTTACGGCTTCTCGCAAATAGACAGCGTGTTTAGGAAAATGGATAAATATAGAATAGTTCCAAGTGGTTTGCATTTGAATAAAAATTAGATCATAACTTAAGTGTTAGGGTCTTTTTTTGATAGATTGTACAGTTAAAAGCGACAAGAAATTGTCGGTTTGAGTGTCGGTTTGAATAAGATTTATCAAAAAGAAAATAAGTACTTCACAAAAATGTTGAGTCACTGTTTTGGCTTATATATAAGTGGGAATTTTATATAGTGTATGGGGCTTGACCTGTCCGTTGGGGACCGTGTTATCCTTTAATCAAAGGAGGTAGATAACCATGTTAAGAAGTGAAATTCAAAAAGAAACGGGTTTAACTAGAAAGGCAATCGAATACTATGAGGATAAAGGACTCATTTATCCTCAGAAATCTGAGAATGGTTATAGAGACTATAGTACTAAGGATTTAGAAATTCTGAAAAAGGTATCTATATTTAGAAAACTGGGAATGAGTATCTCAGATATTGGTCAGTGTATATCGTCAGGTGGTGATACTCTGTTTTCTGTTTTAAGGGAAAAACAACATCAATTGGACCTTGATAAAAAAAGGAATACAATACTGGAAATGATTGTTAAAGGCGAAAGCAATGAACTAATCAATGAGAAAGTTTCACTACTTGAGATGAAAGAAACTATCTATGAAAAACTGGAAATTGCTTTTCCTGGATATTTTGGACAAACGTTCTTTGCTGCCTATCAACCATTTTTGAATGAACCATTAGAAAATGATGATAAGGATTCCTTTTACAAATATATAGATTATCTTGATAGGCTTCCTTTGTTTGAATTAACTGAAGAAGAGAAAAAATACATTGAGAAGATTAGCTCACCCTTTGATATGAAAACCTTAAAGGATATAAATCAGGCTAAACTCGATGCTGTTGAGAATCCAAAAAAGTGGATGAAAGATAATGAAGATGTAATTTCTCATTATGAAAGCTATAAAAATAGTGAAGAGTATCAAAATAGCATGATGAAACAGATCCAGGATAAGCTTAAAAACTTTATGAAGGAAAATCAATATTATGAAATAGCAATTCCACTTATTAGAAAATTTAGCAAGAGCTATGATGAGTACTATAAGAAGTTGCTAAAGGCAAATGAACAGTATCTAAATAATAGATATCAATAATCATAGGGAAGCATTTACTTGTACTTAGTAGGTGCTTTTCTATGCCCAAATGTAAAGAGTTTCAAGGTTAAGAGGAATAGTTTAATTGTATCAAAGACGGTTGGAAACTAGACATAGATTGAGGCTTTGGGACTTTGATGGGACTAAAAATTTAAAAATGTATTATATTTAGACGATTTAATGAAATTAGAAAAAAGAACCTAGTATTTTGAACGTTTATAGAAGATGAAAAACTGCAACTGAGATTAAAATGGGAATATTTATAAAAAGAATAAATCGAATAGTAGTTCCAAGTGGTTTGCATTTGGACAAAAAATTAGACCGTAGTTTTATGCTGCGGTCTTTTTACGTGAGTTTTAAATAATATAAATTTTAACCGTGTGTAAATCGACACGTTTAGAAGTGAAGCGGATTTGCTAAATGTAGCATTATTTAATAAAACTGCTAAAGAGTGGCGTGAAAAAAATCAGGATTTAAAGGGTAATATGAGAGACTATGCGAGTTTAAATGAGTTATTGGTGCTTGCAAATATGGAAAGCTATAATGCAATTTTAATTGAAAAATGATTAGATCAAAAAGAAAGAATGATAGAACTTAGAAATCTTGCTAGAACACAATTGATGTCACTTAAAAAACTTGGTGACAGTGATATTAAAAATTAGAAGGGAAGAAATAAATTTTTATAGCAAGCATGAAAAGTGCTTGCTTTTTTTGTGCACTCGAGACGCTCTTGCAGATGCGACTTCATTGCGGACAAAACCGGTCAAAACTTTGCCTTATTGTCTGCAACAATCTCAAGGGAATTACCAGCAAACCGATTAACACAATGGACAAAAATATTTTTATATTTACTTATAAAAATTAAATTAAAACACTTTTTATTTGTGAAATAAAAGCATGATTATGATATAATAGAATAAAGTGATTAATCAGTATTAAAATAAAAATGTGTTATAGAAGTTGTTTTAAATTTAAGCTTTTAATACAAGAAGGGAATGACTGCATAAATTTTGGGCAATAAAAAAGCTTGCAACCTTGCAAGCATAGTGCAGAACATCTGCGGCCTATAATTAAATAGGCGGTTTGAATAAATTTTTATTTGAACTCTGTCATGTAATTTCATATATATTATAACATTAAATTACTTGTTTGTCAAATTTTTTAAGGAGGTCTTATAAAATATGTTAAAAGATTATTATGTCGGGCTTGATATTGGTACTTCATCTGTTGGTTGGGCAGTAACAGATGAATCTTACAATGTTTTGAAATTTAACAGAAAAAAGATGTGGGGAGTGCGTCTTTTTGATGAAGCAAAAACCGCTGAAAAAAGGCGAACTTTTAGAGGTGCAAGACGTAGGCTCGACCGAAAAAAAGAACGCATAAATTTATTGCAGGATTTTTTTGCTGAAGAAATTGCTAAAGTAGATCCGAGTTTCTTCTTGCGCCTAGATAACAGTGACCTTTATATGGAAGACAAAGATCCAAAGTTAAAGTCCAAGTATACTTTATTCAACGATAAGGATTTTAAAGATAAGGACTTCCACAAAAAATATCCGACCATCCACCACCTCCTTATGGATTTGATTGAAGATGATAGCAAAAAGGATATTAGGCTGGTCTATTTAGCTTGCCATTACTTACTTAAAAATCGAGGACATTTTATTTTTGAGGGACAAAAATTTGATAACAATGGTTCTATTGAATATGCAATTAATAAACTTTTAGTACATGTGCATGATTATTATGATACTGATATTGAAATTAATAGCGAAGACATGAAGAAGTTAGTCACGACTTTATCTGATAAAACTCTTGGAAAGAATACAAAAAAGAAGGAATTAAAAAGTATTATTGGAGATACAAAATTTCTAAAGGCAATATCTGCCATTATGATTGGTAGTAAACAAAATCTAGCAGATTTATTTGAAAATCCAGAAGACTTTGATGATTCTATAATAGAATCAGTGGAGTTCTCTAATGCAGATTACGATAAAAATTATAGCAAGCTTGAATTGGCCTTGGGTGATAAAATTGCCCTTGTAAATATTTTAAAAGAAATTTATGATTCATCTATACTTGAAAATCTATTAAAAGAAGCTGATAAATCACAAGATGGCAATAAATACATTTCTAACGCCTTTGTAAAAAAATATGATAAGCATGGAGTCGATCTCAAGGAATTTAAGCGCCTTATTAGGAAATATAATAAAGCTGCTTATACAAATATATTTAGGAGTGAAAAATCAACAGAAAACTACGTGGCTTATACAAAGTCAAGTATTTCTAATAATAAGAGAGTAAAGGCAGATAAATTTGCTGACCAGGAGACTTTTTATAATTTTATAAAGAAGCATTTGCAAACGCTCAAAGACAATATTAATAAAGCTGGTGGTAATCAAAGTGACCTCGAAACAGTGGATAAGATGTTAGAGGATGTGGAATTTAAAAATTTCATGCCAAAGATAAAATCTTCCGATAACGGAGTTATTCCTTATCAATTGAAACTTATGGAGCTTAATAAGATCCTTGAAAATCAATCCAAACACCATGAGTTTTTAAATGAAAAAGATGAGTATGGAAGTGTTTGTGACAAAATTGCTTCGATTATGGAGTTCAGGATTCCATATTATGTTGGTCCATTAAATCCTGAGTCAAAATATGCTTGGATTAAAAAACACAAAGATAGCAAAATTAAGCCGTGGAACTTTAAAGATGTTGTTGATTTGGATTCTTCAAGGGAAGAGTTTATAGATAACTTAATTGGCAGGTGCACATATTTAAAAGATGAAAAAGTTTTGCCAAAAGCCTCAATTCTCTACAATGAGTATATGGTTTTAAATGAACTCAACAATTTAAAATTAAATGAAATGCCAATCACCGAAGAAATAAAGAAGAGCATATTTGAAAATTTATTTAAAGAAAAGAAAAAAGTAACCTTAAAGGCCGTTTCCAATTTGCTTAAAAAAGATTTCAATATAACCGGTGAAATATTGTTGTCCGGCACAGACGGAGACTTCAAGCAAAGTTTAAATTCTTATATAGATTTTAAAAATATACTTGGAGAAAAAATTGACTCAGATGCTTGTCGGGCAAAAGTTGAAGAAATTATAAAGCTAATAGTCTTGTATGTAGACGACAAATTCTACCTGCAAAAGAAAATCAAATCAGCTTACAAGAATGATTTTACGGATAATGAAATCAAAAAAATGTCCGCCCTTAACTATAAAGATTGGGGCAGGCTAAGCGAAAAACTTTTGATTAAAGCGGAAGGCGCTGATAAAGAAACTGGAGAGAGCGGCTCGATTATGCATTTTATGCGTGAATACAATCACAATCTGATGGAACTTTTGAGCAATCGCTTCACCTTTACAGAAGAAATTCAAAAGCTAAATCCAATTGACGAAAGAAAATTGTCATATGAAATGGTTGATGAATTATACCTATCACCTTCAGTTAAGAGAATGCTATGGCAAAGTTTAAGAATAGTTGATGAAATTAGAAATATAATGGGCAATGATCCGGAAAAAATCTTTATTGAAATGGCCAGGGGCAAAGAAGAGGTCAAGGTCAGAAAAGAATCTAGAAAAGATCAGCTATCAGATTTTTACAAGAAAGGCAAAAAAGACTTTATAGCAGAAATAGGAGAGGAAAGGTACAATTATCTGTTAAGTGAAATTGAAAGAGAAGATGCATCTAAATTTAGATGGGACAATCTCTATCTCTACTACACCCAACTTGGTAGGTGTATGTACAGCCTTGAGCCAATTGATATTTCAGAACTTTCATCTAAAAATATCTATGACCAGGACCACATTTATCCAAAGTCAAAAATCTACGACGACTCAATTGAAAACAGAGTTCTGGTTAAGAAAGATTTAAACAGCAAAAAAGGCAATTCATACCCGATCCCTGACGAGGTTTTGAATAAAAATTGCTATGCTTATTGGAAAATGCTCTATGATAAGGGACTAATTGGGCAAAAGAAATACACTAGATTAACTCGTAGGACAGGATTTAAGGATGAGGAGCTAGTTCAATTTATTGAAAGGCAAATAGTTGAGACCAGGCAGGCTACTAAAGAAACTGCTAATCTCTTAAAAACCATTTGTAAAAATTCAGAAATAGTTTACTCTAAGGCAGAAAATGCTAGCAGATTCAGACAGGAATTTGATATTGTAAAATGTCGCACAGTCAACGACCTCCATCACATGCACGACGCCTATATAAATATAGTGGTTGGGAATGTCTATAATACAAAATTCACCAAAGACCCTATGAACTTTGACAAAGAAAAAGAAAAAGTCAGGACCTACAACCTGGAAAATATGTTTAAATATGACGTAAAACGTGGAGGCTATACAGCTTGGATAGCAGACGATGAAAAAGGCACTGTTAAAAATGCTACCATTAAGAGAGTTAAAAAAGAACTTGAGGGGACAAACTATAGGGTTACTAGGATGACCTATATAAGGTCTGGAGAATTATTTGATCAGAAATTATTAAGAAAAGGAAAAGGACAAGTCCCACAAAAAGAAAACTCTAAAAAATCAGATATAGATAAATATGGTGGATACAACAAGGCTAGCTCGGCGTACTTTATCTTGGTAGAAGCTGATGGCAATAATGGAAGAGAAAAAAACCTGGAATTAGTACCAATAATAATATACAATAAATGCAAACATAGGGGTAATGCAGTCCTCAGCAATTATTTGAAAAATGAACTCGGCCTAGTAAATCCTAAAATACTGGTTGATAAAATAAAAATCAACTCCTTAATTAAAGTAGACGGATTTTATTACAACATAACTGGAAAAACAAATGACTACTATCTTATTGCTCCTGCTGTACAGCTTATCTTGAATAAGACTGATCAAAAAACAATTAGAAAAATTGACAAATTTATTGATAGAAAAGCAAAAGATAAGGATTCTAAGATAACTATATTAGATAACATTAAAACCGAAGATCTTATAGATTTATATGATCATCTACTTGAAAAATTAAAAAATTCTATTTTTTCCAATAGAATTAAAAATTTATCAGAAGTTGTCGAAACTGGAAGAAATCTTTTTATGAATATTAGTATAGAAGATAAAGCTTTTGTTGTAAGAGAAATGCTTCTATTATTTCAAAGCCTTAATAACGGTGTTGATTTAAGCTTGATAGGAAACATTAATAAGAATACCAAAAAGCCAATTAAAGCATCTGGAAAAACACTTTTATCAAAAAGATTGAATTATAAAGAGGTCAAACTCATAAATCAATCCATCACTGGCCTTTTTGAAAATGAAATTGATCTGTTGAAGTTATGACTTGGAGAGTTGTTGTAATAGAAAATAGGGCGAAACTTGAATTAAAATTAAGCCATCTTGTCGTTAGGCAAGATGGCAACAAGATTCACAAAATATATTTGAAGGATATATCTCATATAATTGTTAATACAACTGAGGCCTCAATAACTTTCGCACTATTAAATGAAATTGTAAAAAACAAAATAAAATTAATCTTTTGTGACGAAAAAAGAAATCCAGCCGCAGAAGTAGCCCCTTATTATTCATCCTATAACACCAGCGAAAAAATTCGCACGCAAATAAAATGGGATGAATACATTAAGGGGGACGTTTGGCAATTAATTGTAAAGCAAAAAATAAAAAATCAAATGAACTTATTGAAATTATGCAAGAAGCCTGAATATAAAATGTTGGAAAAATATATCGACGAAGTTGAGTTTAAAGATGCAACTAACCGAGAAGGGCACGCAGCAAAAGTTTATTTTAACGCCCTATTTGGCAAGAGCTTTTCAAGAAGTGATGATTCAAATATTAATGCGGCCTTAAATTACGGATACTCAATCCTACTATCGTCAATCAATAGGCAAGTCGTATCCAATGGATATATAACACAAATTGGCATATTTCATGATAATATGTTTAACCAATTCAATCTCTCTAGCGACCTAATTGAACCCTGGAGGGCAATAGTTGATGACCATGTGTACAACAGCGTCAAAAAAATCTTTGATCAAGAACAAAAAATCGAACTAATAAATTTGATAAATAACTTTGTCAGCATAGACAACAAAGAAACTAGAATCAACCAAGCCATAGACATCTATGTAAGGTCTGTTTTTGATGCACTAAACAACAGAGACATATCCCTAATAAGGTTCCCCACCTATGAGCTATAGATATATGAGACTAATAGTAATGTTTGATCTTCCAACACTTACCGTTGAAGACGTGAAAAGTTATAGGGACTTTAGGAAATTTTTAATCAAAAATGGATTCATGATGATGCAAGAATCAGTATATAGCAAAATCGCATTGAACCAAAGCATGGCAAATCTAATAACAAATAGAGTCTGAGAAAACAAACCACCTAAAGGCCTGGTCCAAATGTTTACGATAACCGAAAAACAATTTTCAAGAATGGAAATATTAGTAGGTGATATATCAGAAGAATTTATAACAGATGACAGGAGATTGATAATATTATGAACCTTGTAACAGAATACCTGGAAAACTCATTTGAAATCAAATCCAAAACCATAAACACTCTAGTAATAGAAGACACCAAATACTTTACGAAATTCATAAAAGCCCTCATGGAAACAGCCAACAGAGGGAGCGAAGAATTTGAATTAATAGAAGATTTTAAAAAAGTAGACCTATCAAAAGTCACAGAAATAATCTTTGACCTCTTCAGTTTAGAAGCCAACAATGCAAACATTTTAAAAAAACTCTACACAGAACTTGAAAAAGATATAAATTCAGAGGAAATTTTCAATAAAAAAATCGAAATGGAAAGCCTGGCGGCGAATATAGCAGATGATTTGATTCACATGTCAAGATTCTCCTTAACAGCAGGGGGTATTAATTATCAAAACTTTTTTAAAGCCCTAGCCATTGAATTTGATTATGATAAAAATTCAATAATTGAAAAACTAATCGAATATATAAAAGTCACAGCAGACCTATTAGATAAAAAATTATTCATAATAATAAACCTTGATAGCTTTTTAACTGAAGAAGACTTAGTTGAACTAAGTAAATTCTTATGCTACAATGAAATTAAGGTTTTAGCCCTACAAAATAAAATCACAAGACAAGTCAAAACTTGTGAAAACTTAAGAATAGTCGACCAAGACCTATGTGAAATATAGCTATCGTCAAGACTAAATAACTCCCAAACATGAATTTGAGGTTTGAGAGTTATGTAATTTCATATAGGACTAAAACGATTAATGCTCATAAATTCTCCTTTCCAATGTTTGAGAGTTATGTAATTTCATATAGGACTAAAACTTCTATATAGAAGCGGTTCGGACTTCGGTGTGTTTGAGAGTTATGTAATTTCATATAGGACTAAAACTTATAGTACAAGCTGTTGGTCAATGTTTTAGTTTGAGAGTTATGTAATTTCATATAGGACTAAAACCTTTAAGTAGTTTTCATCGGTTCCTGTCTTGTTTGAGAGTTATGTAATTTCATATAGGACTAAAACAAAAGTGCATTGGTGGATAATCGCACCGAGGTTTGAGAGTTATGTAATTTCATATAGGACTAAAACTTGAAGAAGCCGCTGCAAAGAGAAAAGAGATTGTTTGAGAGTTATGTAATTTCATATAGGACTAAAACTATAATTAATATGGTATAATTAATGTAGATAGTTTGAGAGTTATGTAATTTCATATAGGACTAAAACTGTTCAATCTAAAATCAAAAACATCGCTTTCGTTTGAGAGTTATGTAATTTCATATAGGACTAAAACTTAAGTGAATGGATTGAGATCGTTGAATCTGTTTGAGAGTTATGTAATTTCATATAGGACTAAAACAGATTGAATATATCGCCGATTTTAAGTACACGTTTGAGAGTTATGTAATTTCATATAGGACTAAAACTTATACGGAGATTAAGGAAGAGGGCTATCTTGTTTGAGAGTTATGTAATTTCATATAGGACTAAAACTTAAAAGATATTGTTGACAAACACGGCTATGTTTGAGAGTTATGTAATTTCATATAGGACTAAAACTAATCGAGGACAACGTGTATTTGGTGCTTAGGTTTGAGAGTTATGTAATTTCATATAGGACTAAAACGATGAAGTTTTAGAAGAAAACGAAGCCTTGGGTTTGAGAGTTATGTAATTTCATATAGGACTAAAACACATCATCAAGCCTTTAACTTTGTGGATTAGGTTTGAGAGTTATGTAATTTCATATAGGACTAAAACAAGAAAAGGATATACCAAGTCCGATAAACTGTTTGAGAGTTATGTAATTTCATATAGGACTAAAACCCATTCTTACCCCAACCACGACCCGCCATGTTTGAGAGTTATGTAATTTCATATAGGACTAAAACTTAAAGCTTACGGAGATACAACAGCAAGAAAGGTTTGAGAGTTATGTAATTTCATATAGGACTAAAACTTAAGTGAGTGGATTGATATTGTTGAATCAGTTTGAGAGTTATGTAATTTCATATAGGACTAAAACTAAAAATTATGCAGAAACAATGCACATGTCTGTTTGAGAGTTATGTAATTTCATATAGGACTAAAACAAAGTAGATATTTTGAAATTACCAAAAGAAGGTTTGAGAGTTATGTAATTTCATATAGGACTAAAACGGCCTTTGCTTTTATATTCAACCAATTTATTCATAATTCTGGACGAATCATGAACATTGCAGAGGAAATTTAGTTTAAGGTTTATAGGAATGCTTTTTATAATAATATTTATATAGACTTTGAAAATTAAGACACTGGGTCTTTGCCACCCTTTTGCGATCTTGCTGACAGTTACGGCATCTCGCAAATAAAAAAATAGATATAAAATATAAAAATAAAAACTCACAAGCAATATAAAAACTTTATTGTTTGTGAGCTTTTTTAATACAACAAAAATGTTATAGTAAATTCGTGATTATAAAAATCATAAAAAAATAATACGTGGTTAGTGGAAAAAATTATTAATTAATCTCGTGCATTCAATAATATTTTAAACGTGATATAATAAGTTTAGATGAATTTGAATTCACGATCAAAACGCTGCTGGATTCAGTGATTTAGCCTATGTAAAAAGGTTTTGACATAAAAAAGACGTTGATGTAAAGAGGATTTGATAGAAAAAATATAACATCTCAAATATAATTATTTTGAAAGGAGGTATGGATTTTATGGAACTTGGAAATAAAATAAAATATTACAGAGGCGAAAAAGAACTTTCTCAGGAAGAGCTTGCAGAAAGAGTATATGTTTCAAGACAAACTATTTCGAATTGGGAAAACAATAAAAGTTATCCTGATATAAACAGCATTGTATTACTAAGTGAAGTTTTTGAAATATCCATCGATAATTTAATTAAAGGGGATGTTGAACAAATGAAAAAGGAGATTAATTCAGAAGAAGTTAAAAAACTGAACTTCTATGCAACAATGATGGCGATTTTAATGCTGGTAGCGACTATTTTGCTTATGCCGATGCTTAAATTTATTGGCTTGTATGGCTTTATTCCTTATTTTGTATTAGTGGGTTGTGCTATGTTTTTTGCAATTAAAGTTGATAAAATTAAGAAAGATAATGATATTCAAACATATAAGGAGATTGTAGCATTCACCGAAGGAAAAAGATTAGATGAGATTCAGAAAATTGAAGAAAAGGCAAAACGACCATATCAAAAAATTATAGACGGATTTTTATGGGCGGCAATCGCTCTATTGATTAGTGGAATTATGATTTTTTTACTGAGATTACAGCTTTTTAATAAGATTGGAGGTTAAATATGGATAAGTTAAAGGCAAAGGATTTATTTGATAAGTATACAAAAAAACTCAGAATAGTTCCGGAGTGGGACATTCGGTTGGAATTTGTAGAGGACGAGGATTGGAAGAAGACAGGGGATTTTAAGATTGATCCGACTGATAAAAAGGCGATATTAATGTTAAATGCATCAAATCCAAAAGATGAAAACATTGAAGAAACTGTCGTTCACGAGCTCATGCATATAAAGATGTATCCTTTGGACCAAGTTTGCGAGTCGATGATAATAAATATGTTTGAAGAAGGAAGCAAGGAACAGAATTTTGCTTATCAAACATTTTTTGAAACACTTGAGGTTACCGTTGAGGAGTTAGCGAAATGTTTCTTATTAGAATTTGGTGAAAATAAAGAGTTTTCATATGGAAGGATGAATAAAATAAAATCTTTTAATGAATTATATGATGGTCTGAAGAAGTTAGACTAGAAGAAGATAGTTTGCATTTTTAAATGTATGGCTTTTTTAAAATCCTGCTTGCATTTGATGAGTTAAAATTAGGATTATTGGAATTTATTAATAATTAACAGGGTGCGGGAAAGAGGAATTGGACCCTTAAGTACAGATGATATTAAGTTGAGGGTTTTAAGTTTCGCGATAAGAGATAGATGGCATTTTATTCAATTATGTAAGGCAAAAATTTCATTTTTAATAAACCACGCCACAATTCTCCGTGCTTACACCCTTCTCTTTTAGGGTACAAATAATATGTTGGAGTTTTTCCACAAAATTATTTCAAAGGGGGAAGTGAATATGGATAATATTAAGAAAGTTTTAGAGGTTTTGGGTAGTGTAGATGTTTTTTATCTTGCAACGAGCGTTGACGGCAAGCCGAATGTGAGACCGTTCGATGTGCACACGGATTTTGAGGGCAAGGTTTATTTGGTGACGAAGAAGCAAAAGAATGTCTACAAGGAGCTCAAGGAAAATCCTTATGTTGCTGTGGCGAGAGCGACGGGACACGGTTATTTCAGAATTTACGGTCAACTTATTGAAGATGATCGCCGTGAAGCACGCGAGAAAATGTACAACGACAATGTTGAACTTTGCAAGGGCAAGTATGAGGTTGACGACGAGTCGACGGCTGTGTTTTATTTCAAAGATGCGACTTTAAATCTTATGGAGCACGGTAAGGAACCGGTTGTAATTGAGTTTTAGTAAGTAAAAAGTTTGAGTTTAGAAGTCTCAAACAAAAGAGGACGGATATGTCTTTATGAGGCTTTATCTTTAAATTGAATAACAAAATAATAAAAACCGATGGCATTCATCGGTTTTTTGGTTACATATTTGTTTCATGTGTATTTAATTTTCAAATACTATCCAAGAAGTACGTCAAGTATCATCATGACGATAAATCCGACGATTATTCCGTAGGTGGATTCTCTTTCAAATCCGTTTGAGTGTGTTGTCGGGATGATTTCATCGCTTATGACGAAGAGCATTGCACCGCCTGCGAGTGCAAGTATAAACGGGAGAAGCGGTTCGAAGATTTTTACGAGACCGTATCCCATTAGTGCACCGACCGGTTCGACAAGGCCCGTCAAGAACGCAACTATAAATGAGTATTTTATAGAGTAGTTTTCGCGTGCGAGTGCAAGTGCAACCGCAAGGCCTTCCGGCATGTTTTGGATGCCGATGCCGAGTGCGAGTGTGAGTCCGTCGGCGATGTTGTTTGTGCCGAAGCCTACACCGGTTGCCATTCCTTCAGGGAAGTTGTGTATGGTTATTGCGATGACGAAGAGCCAAATTTGTTTCAGCGATTTTGAACTTCCGCCTTCGCGTCTTTTGTCAATCAAGTGTTCATGCGGAGAGTATTTGTCGATAAGGTCGATTAGTACTGCTCCGAAAAGTATTCCGAAAGATGTGACCATTACGGCTTTAAAGTTCCCGCCGCCGTATTCGATTGACGGCATGATTAATGAAAATGCGGTCGCTGCAAGCATTATGCCCGCTGCAAATCCAAGCATGACGTCAAGCAATTTTTGCGAAACGTTTTTTGTAAGAAATATTGGAATCGCTCCGATTCCCGTCATGATTCCGGGAAGAGTAAGACCCAATATTAATATAATATTTTTATCTATTCCAAACATAATATACCTCTATGTTAATTATAGTATAGGAAATTCCTATTGTCAAACGATTCTAAACTTGATATAAAAATTACAAATTGTTATAATATCTTTAGATAATATTTATGATAAAAAATATGAGGTGTTTTGATGATTGATTTAAAAAAGAATTTGCCTGAAATTTTTGAAGAATTCAGCGAAAAGAGAAGGGCAGCCTTTTTGGAAGTAAAGAAGATAAAAGATGAAAATATTCCGGTTGTTGGAGTTTTCTGTACATTTTTTCCGCAAGAACTCGCACTTGCTGTCGGTGGAACATGCGTGTCGCTCTGCTCGACAAGTGATGAAACTATAGGAGATGCGGAAAGGGATTTGCCGAAGAATTTGTGTCCTTTAATC
The DNA here is from genome assembly GCF_003096635.1 of Ezakiella coagulans. Lineage (GTDB taxonomy): Bacteria > Bacillota > Clostridia > Tissierellales > Peptoniphilaceae > Ezakiella > Ezakiella coagulans. The sequence goes on from NZ_QEKV01000001.1 coordinate 29,807, forward strand.
AAGTCAAGTTACGGCTTTGCTATAACGAATAAATGCCCATTCTTTTATTTTTCGGACATTGTAATCGGTGAAACTACTTGCGACGGTAAAAAGAAAATGTACGAACTTTTGGGTCGCCACAAACCGGTTCATGTTATGGAACTTCCGAACAGAAATTCCGAAATGGGCATGAAGATGTGGAAAGAAGAAATTCTAAAATGTAAAGAAGTGCTCGAAGAAATGTTTGACCACAAAATTACCGACGAAGAAATCAGACATGCAATCAAAGTTAAAAATGCCGAAAGAAGTGCAGCAAAAGATTTTTATGAAATCATGAAAGCGGACGAGCTTCCAATGATGGGGCTCGACATGTGGCACGTGCTTCACGGCCTCACATTCAGCTTCGACAAAGAGGCAATTCCGGGCGAAATAAAAGCTCTAAAGGAAAAAGTTTTGAGCGAAAACAAACACATAACCGGAAGAAAGAGAATTTTGATTACGGGCTGTCCAATCGGCGGTGCAACTGAAAAAGTTATCGAATCAGTTGAAAACAACGGCGGAATTGCAGTCGCATTTGAAAACTGCGGCGGTGCAAAAGCGATCGACGAAAACGTCGACGAAACAAATCCGGATCCATACGATGCGCTTGCAAGAAAATATTTGAATATAGGATGCGCATGCATCACGCCGAACACAAATCGTATAAATCTTTTGGACAGAATGATCGACGAATACAAAGTCGACGGAGTCATCGACATGCATCTTCAAACCTGCACGCCGTACCAAGTCGAAGGCACGACAATAAGAGATTTCTGCAAAGAACAAAAGAATGTTCCGTACATTGCAGTTGAAACCGACTACGGGCAAAGCGACAAGGGACAACTTAATACAAGAATTGCCGCATTCATCGAAATGCTTTAGAAAATTTAGCCGAAGGGAAACCTTCGGTTTTTGTTTTAAGAAAATTAAATTTGTGCAGTTAAAAATTTCTTTTATGCAATATGTTGCATTTTTAATTCAATCATGATATAATATACGTAGTTGAATTGCTGAAAATTATTATATAAGTTATATAATATAATCATAAGGAGGAATTTTATGTTTAGCGAAAAAGTAAGAAGACTGAGAGAAGAGTTGGGATGGACACAACAAAAGCTTGCTGATGAGCTTGGCTGTTCACTCAGAACAATTTCATCCTACGAAAGAGAAAACAAAAGACCGAGACACAGAAGAACTTATTCTAAGCTTGCCGAAATTTTCGGAGTCGATGTGAACTATCTTTTGACCGATGAAGACGAATTTGTATTGCGTGCAACACAAGAGTTCGGTGCTGAAGGAAGACAAGAGGCAAATGCACTCATAAGAAGCGTTATTGGACTTTTTGCCGGCGGCACGATGTCTCTTGAAGACAAAAAAGCTGCACTCGATGCGATTGAAGAAGCATATTATATGGCAAAATCTGAAATGGGCAAAGAAAAATAGATGCAAAAAAGTAGGATGATTTATGAGGACGTGAATGCTCTCATAGAAGAAGAAGGCACCCGCGATCCTCATGACATCTTGATTTCAAGAAAAGTTACAGTGCTGCCGTTTCGAATGGACACAAATATTCTCGGCATGTACACCGACGTGGTCGGGAAAAAATTTGTTTTCTACAACAAACGTCTCGACGAAACTATGAAGCGGATGGTGCTTGCGCATGAGCTTGGGCACAACTTCTACCACTACGACTATGCGGACCTTTCGACCGCGGAGAGCATGTCGAAAAAAAGCAACGAAGAGCTTGAAGCGAACATCTTTGCGGCGCATCTTCTTATAAAAACCGAGGACATCTTGTCGCTTTACGAAGAGGGCTATGACATAAACGAAATCGCAAGCTTTCTTTATGTGAGACCGGAGCTTTGCAACATTAAACTGAATGAACTTCAAAAAATGGGCTACAAAATTGCCGGGAATTTTTCGATTCAATCTGATTTTTTCAAGAACATCAAGGGAATGGACGAAGAGAATTGGGACAGCGAGTTTGTGCATGAGGACCCGGATTTTTTCGATTTCTAAATTAAATATGATATAAAAATAAGTCGCCTATATACATATTCTTGTGTATGGGCTTTTTGTGGAGGAGAAAATGGAGAGAAAACTTTCATCATTATGGGCGAAGAAAAACAGAAACGCAAGCGGAATGTGCGAATGGCTGCCGCTAAGTGTTCACTTGAATGACACTATGGCGATTTGCCGACTCATTTGGGAGCATTGGTTGTCGGACGGAGTGAAAGAATTTATGATAAATTCTATAAAGACAAATGGTGAAGTCTCGAATTTTGACGACAGGGAAAAACCCGCAAGAAGTCTGTGCGCATTTTTGGGCGCGGTGCACGATATTGGAAAGGCGACTCCGTATTTTCAGCTGAAGAAATCTTTTAGAAGAGATGAGGAGCTTGACGGACAAATTTTGGAAAATCTAAAGAGTGCCGGCTTTAAAGAATTGGATAAATTTTACACGGCAACGGATCTAAAAGAAAGTCACCAATCCATGGGGCAATTTATGCTCGTAAAGCGTGGTGTGAATATGACTGTCGCCGACATCGTCGGTGCTCACCACGGTCGCCCTATGCCGATAACAAAAGACATGGACAATTCATACACAAATTTCTTTTATCAAGTGAGTGATAAAAACAACGAGATTTATAAAACGTGGATGGACATACACGACGAACTTTTTAATAGAGCACTTGAAGCGGCGGGATACAAATCGGTAGATGAAATTCCGCTTATCTCGCAACCTGCGCAAGTGCTTTTTTCTGCGCTTTTAATTATGGCGGACTGGATTACGAGTAACGAAAAATATTTTCCGCTTATCGACATTGGAAGTTTTGATGTTTCAAACACCCGCGTTGAAGAGGGTTACATAAAATGGAGAAACGACAGAACGGAGATTTGGAGTCCGGATTTTGTTGACGTAAATAAAATATATGAAGAGCGATTTAAACTTGTCGGCGGAGCGAAATTTGTTCCAAGGGATGCGCAGAGAAAAATAACGGAAGTGATAGAGAAAACAAAGGAGCCGGGTATAATAATTTTCGAAGCACCGATGGGAATGGGTAAGACCGAGGCGGCACTTGTTGCGGTTGAACAGCTTGCAAAGAAAACGGGAAGAACCGGAATGTTTTTCGGACTTCCGACACAGGCGACGTCGAACGGAATTTTTTCGCGTGTGAGCGCATGGCTCGAAAATTTGACAGACGACGTTTCGAGTGAACGAAGTGTAAGACTTATACATGGAAAAGCTGCACTCAACAAAGAATTTTCGGATTTGCCGAAGAGCAGAAATATCCACGAAGAGGACACGAATGACAAAAACACAGTTTCGGTTAACGATTGGTTCAGCGGAAGAAAGCTGTCGATGCTCGACGATTTTACGGTTGGGACAATTGACCAATTTTTGCTTGTCGCATTGAAACAAAAACATTTGATGTTAAGACATCTCGGCTTTGCAAACAAAGTTGTGGTAATCGACGAAGTGCATGCGTATGATGCTTATATGGGCGTTTATTTATATCAGGCGATAAAATGGATGGGCGCGTACGGAGTGCCGGTGGTGGTCTTGTCGGCGACACTTCCTATTGAAAAGAGAAATGAACTTGTAAAAAATTATTTGGAAGGTGCGGGTTATAAATTTTCAAACGCACCGAAACCGGAAAATTTTGATGAAAACGAAGCATATCCACTTTTAACAATCACTGACGGCGAAAAAATAATACAGTTCGAAGATTTTGAGAAAGAAGCAGGAACGGATTTTGAGGTTAATAAACTTTCGAAAGCGGAGAGCGAAGACATTGCGAGATTAATAAAAAGCATTACGAATGAAGGCGTTGTGGGAGTAATTGTGAACACCGTAAGAAAAGCGCAGGAATACGCACGAATATGTTCGGAAGTTTTCGGAGAGGAGAATGTTTTTCTTCTCCACTCGTCGTTTATTGCAACCGACAGATATAAAAAAGAGGAAGAACTTCTGCAAACTATCGGGAAAAACGGAGACAGACCGAAATTTAAAATCGTCATCGGAACACAAGTAATCGAGCAGTCGCTCGATATAGATTTTGACGTTTTAATAACGGAGCTTGCGCCGATGGACTTAATTTTGCAAAGAATGGGGAGAGAGCACAGACACAAGAATAACAAAAGACCGGAGCATCTCGAAACGCCGAAAGTGTATGTTTTAAATTCTACGGAATATGATTTCGACAAGGGAAGCACTTATGTTTATGATGAATATTTGCTTTTTAGAACGGAATATTTTCTTCCGCAAAAAATAAATCTGCCGAATGATATTTCACATTTAGTTCAATTGGTTTACTCCGAAAAAGAATTAACACTTGATAATAAAATTGTTGAGATATATAATGAATATAAACGTAAATATAAAACAAATAAGGCAAATAAAGAATCTTTGGCTGAAAACTATGTGTTGGGCAAGCCGAAAATCACTAGAATTTCAGAAGATAAAAACATAACCGATTGGCTCGACAATAAAAACAATGTTGCGGAAGCGTCGGATGCAAAAGCATCTGCACAGGTGCGGGACAGCGATGAAAGCATAGAGATTATTGCTTTAAAAAAATGTGAAGGCGGTTATGAATTTTTCGATGAAGAGGGACTGCTTGACATTACGGACAACAAAACTGCAATGAAAATGGCACAGCACACGTTGAGGCTTCCGAGGCAAGTTTTTTACGACGCGGGAATTGATAATGTAATAAAACTTTTGGAGGACTATTATGTCGAAAATCTGTCGGATTGGGACAATCAAAGCTGGTTAAAGAACAATCTCGGAATTATTTTTGATGAAAACGGAGAATTTAAAATTTTTGATAAGATATTAAAATACGATCAAAAATATGGATTGATTGTGGAAAAGGAGGGAGACGATGGGAGAATTTAATTTGCTCGACGAGAAATGGATTAATGTGGTCACCGACTACAAAGGAACTACAAAACCTGTCGGCATTAAAGATTTTTTTGAAAACGCACACAACTACATTGCTCTTGCGGGAGACACTCCGACGCAGGACTTTGCAGTCATGCGTTTTTTGCTTGCCGTGCTTCATACCGTGTTCTCAAGATATGATGCGGATGGGAATGCCTATGAAATGCTTGAAATGAACGACAGAATGCAACCGAAAGAGGAACCGGCAGAAGACCTCGAAGAATACGAAGATTTATTGATGGATACTTGGAAAGACTTGTGGAATAAGGGCAATTTTCCAAAAATTGTAAATGAATATTTGGAAGAATGGAAAGATAGATTTAATCTTTTTGATGATAAATATCCATTTTATCAGGTGACTGAAAAGGAAATTGATGTGTCAAAAATAAATAAGTCAGCACCAAGTGAGGTTTTAGGGAAAAATATAAATCGACGCATTTCGGAAAGTGCAAATAAAATTGCATTATTCTCTCCGAAATATAGCAACGACTTAAACAAGGAAAAGATGAGTCAAGATGAAGTTGCAAGATGGCTATTGACATTTCAATCTTATTCGGGATTATCGGATAAAGTAATATTTGGAAAAGAAAAATACAAAGCTTCAAAGGGTTGGCTGTTTGATTTGGGCGGTGTGTTTCTGTCAAGTGACAACTTATTTAAAACTCTTTTGTTAAATTTACAATTAAAAAATTTTTCAAACAAAATTCAGAAACCTTGCTGGGAATTTTCTCCGGAGGAAGTTGTTCAAAAACAAATGTCGTTTGAACCGATTGATAATATTGCTGAACTCTACACTGTTTGGAGCAGAGCGGTTTGCATAAAAGACTATAGTCCGGAAAATGCTTTCTCTATGTCGATAGTGAAACTGCCTGAGGTTATACACGAAGACCAATTTTTGGAGCCAATGACTATATGGAGATACAACACAACGGGGGATAACAAAGAAAAGTTTACTCCGAGAAAACATCAAATGAACAAATCTATGTGGCGTTCATTCGGACTTATAACGGAAACCGAATCGGAAGAGAATCCGGATCCGAAAAATAAAAAGAGAAAACCGGGAATTATAGATTGGATGAATAAGATAAGTGATTTCGTAGATGATAAAATTATAAAAATAAATTCAATAAGCATGGAAGATGACGGTAATGCAACATCTTGGGTTCCAACAAATGAAGTTGTTGACCATCTCTATATCGACGAAGCTGTTTTTAACGATTTGGAAAAAGAGGGATGGATTTATAGAATCAACAAAGTCGTTGACATGACAAAAGAAGTCGTTGAATTTATTTATAAAGGATTTTTAAATGACATCAATGAAATCAGAAATTTGGAATCCAAAGATTTTGTGAACAATGGTGTTGAGCTTCTTTACTATGAAATTGATAAGCCATTTCGAGATTGGATTTTAAGTATTGATATCAATGATGATAAAGAGAAAAAAATAACAGATTGGAAGAATGAACTTAGTTATTTAGTTTTTAATCAAGCGGAAAAAATTGCAAAGAGTTCGAATTCAAGAGACTTTATAGGAATTAGCGTAGATGGAACGACAAAAAATATTGCGACAGCGTTTAATATTTTTTCGGCAAGATTAAATAAAAAACTTGGCAAAAGGAGAGAACTAAATGGGGAAAACAAATAATATTGCTTACAATACAGCGAAGAGCATACTTATAAAACTTGACAGTACAAGAGACGCGTCCTCAACAAAGGCGCTCCTTGCAAACATGAGAAACTCGGCGGATAAAGATATATCAAACAATGTTGATGCACTTGCTTATGTGTTTTCAAACCTTTCGTATGGTGAAGATGACAGAGGCGGGGAGCTCAGCTATATGGAACAAGCAATCTTTACTGCTATTCAAATGTATGCGATTCATCAACAATCGAATGTTGAATCGGTTTTAAAATTTGGAAATGACGATGAAAATGAGTCGAGAGAAAAGAAATATAAAGCAAATATAGGAGATGCATTGGCAACTCTAAGAAGTGACGAGAGTGAATCTATAGACAAAAGATTTAATGCCATGATAACTGCAACCAATTTCAATAAGCTCAGTTATCATTTAAGACAGATGATTAAAATACTGAAGTCAAAGTCGGATGCAAAAGTAGACTATGCAAAGCTAGCTGAACATTTGTATTGGTTTATGATTGGAAGAAAAGAGGAAGTTAGACTTAGCTGGGCAAGGTCTTACTACAAATATAGAAAAAATGAAGAAATGGAAGGAGAAATTAAAAATGAGAAGTAGATTATTTTTAGACGTACACGCAATTCAAACTGTTCCACCTGCAAACATCAACAGAGATGACACAGGAAGTCCGAAGACGGCACAATATGGGGGTGCAACAAGAGCAAGGGTAAGCTCACAAAGTTGGAAAAGAGCGATGAGAAGATATTTCAACGATGAGGGAGATGTTGGAAATGTAGGAATACGCTCATTGGAAATCGTTAGATACATTGCTGAAAAAATTACGAAAATGGATGAAAGTATTTCCATGGAAACGGCGATGGAGCTTGCAGAAAAAACTTTGAATGCAGCAAAAATATCAACTAAAGATAAGAAAACAAAGGCATTATTTTTCATAAGCGATAAACAAGCGGAAAAACTTGCGAAGTTTGCAATTGAAAAGGTTGACGATAAAAAAGAACTCCAACAAGTTCTAAAAGACGAACAATCAATTGACATTGCTCTATTTGGCAGAATGCTCGCAGACGATCCGTCTTTAAATGAAGATGCTTCATCTCAAGTCGCACACGCAATTTCAACACATGCCATTGAAAGCGAATTTGACTTTTTCACGGCGGTGGATGACCTTGCACCGGAAGACAATCAAGGAGCGGGAATGCTTGGAACGATTGAATATAACTCGTCAACCCTTTATAGATATGCAAATATTGCATTGCATGAATTTGTAAAACAATTGGGCGACAAGGAATCAACTGTGAATGCTGCAAAACTGTTTGTTGAAGCATTTATAAATTCAATGCCGACGGGAAAAATAAATTCATTTGCCAACCAAACTCTTCCGCAAGCGGTGGTTGTTACACTTCGAATCGACAGACCGGTAAATATGGTGAGTGCATTTGAAAAGCCGATTAAGTCGAACGATGGATATGTTGAAAAATCTGTCAAGAGACTTTTCGAAGAATATCCGAAATATGATGGAATGCTTGAAGAACCGTTGTTCACAGCATATTACACATTCGGTGATTATGGCGTGCAGGAAATTGGTAAAAATGAAAACTCGACCAAGGAATTGATAAATGATTTAGGAGAAAAAATAAATCAATATTTGGATAAAATTGAGCAAGAATAGGTGATATTTTGAAAACGATTTTATTAAAATTCGGTGGACCGATGCAATCTTGGGGCACTTCTTCACATTTTGAAACCAGAAACACCGACTACTATCCTTCGAAGTCCGCTGTAATCGGAGTGATTGCGGCAAGCTTCGGATATAGTCGAGATGAAGATGAAAAAATCAGGAAACTTAATGAGCTTGATTTTGCCGTTAGAGTTGATCAAGTAGGTCTACTGAAGAAAGATTATCATATAGCATCAAAATACAAGAACGACGGAAGCTTTGAAAGAAATTATGTCACCAACAGATATTATCTCGAAGACGCAGTTTTTGTCGTGGCAATTTCTAGCAAGGATGAAGACTTGATTGAAGAGATTTATGTGGCGATTAAAAATCCTTATTTCCAACAATTTATGGGACGAAGATCATGTCCGGTTCAGCCTGACTTTATTATCAATGTGGTTGAAACGGGAGCGATTGAAGCGCTTCAAAATCTGGAATGGCAGGCGTCGGATTGGTATAAAAAAAGAAATCAAAATTATGTTGCGGATATATATGCCGACAAAGATTTGCTCCCTGAGAGCGGCTATACAATGAGAAACGACAGGGTTATTTCATTTTCGCAAAAAGAAAGGAAATTCGGTCCGAGATTTGAAGCAAGAACCGCGAAAACAATGAGCACAGAAAATGAGAACAAATCAGAGCCGAAGCAATTTGACTGTTACGGAGCTTTGGAAGAGTAGGTGATTTAAATGTATTTATCAAGAGTTAAAATAGATTACTACAATTTAAAAAGCATAAAAGAGTTAAATCATCTCGGCGCATATCACTCATGGGTGGAAGACTCATTTCCCGAAGAGCGGGAAAAACCGAAGAACGAGCGCACGAGAAAGCTTTGGAGAGTTGATGAACTGAGCGGGGAATATTATCTGATTGTTTTGAGTGAAAACAAGCCGGATTTTGAAAAACTTGAAAGGTACGGCGTGAAAAACACTGCGGAATCCAAAAGTTATGAAAGACTTTTGGACTCGATCAAACCGGGCATGCGAGCAAGATTTAAAATAGAATTAAATACAGTTTATTCAACCGCAAAAAATGCAGAAAATGGAAAACGTGGACGTGTTGTTCCGGTTCCTCATGAAAAACTCGGCGAATTCTTTTTTGACAGGACCGAAAAAAATGGTTTTTCAGTGAATAAAAACGAATTAGCAATCACAAATATAGGGAAAAAACTTTTTTTAAGGAAAAAAGAAGAAGAGAAAGGTGCAAGAGTAAATCTTGTGTCTGCAACATTTGAGGGCATATTGACTGTGACTGACGAGGGAAAATTTAGAGAAACACTTGTGATGGGAATCGGAAGAAAAAAAGCGTACGGCTTCGGACTTCTTACAATAATACCTTGCAATGAATAAAATAAGCGGCGCGAAAAAAGCGGAACTTACGGAGCTTCCGAAAATTTCGGACAGAGTAAGTTTTATATATGTAGAAAGGGCAAAGATAAACCGAGTTGACAGCGCAATCACGATTTTGGACTATCGCGGAACTGTGCGACTGCCGGCAGCGATGATTGGAGTTTTACTTTTGGGACCGGGAACAGATATAAGCCATAGAGCGATTGAACTCATCGGCGACACGGGCACAACAGTGATATGGGTAGGCGAAAGAGGCGTGAGATTTTATGCGGGCGGAACGCCTCTTGCACACTCGACAAAATTTTTGGAAAAACAGGCGGCACTTGTTTCAAACAATCGCACACGGCTCGATGTTGCAAGAAAAATGTATGAAATGAGATTTAAAGGCGAAGAAGTTTCGAAGTTTACAATGCAGCAGCTTCGAGGAAGAGAAGGAGCTAGAATTCGAAAAGTTTACCGCGAACTTTCTAAAGAGTATAAAGTCGAATGGAGCGGAAGAGAGTATAAAGTTGATGACTACGACGACGGAACACCTGTGAATAAAGCTCTTTCCGCGGCAAATGTTTCGCTCTATGGGGTTTGCCATAGCGTGATAGCGGCACTTGGAATGTCGCCGGGGCTTGGGTTTGTACACACCGGACATGACAAATCTTTTGTTTATGACATAGCGGATTTATATAAGGCGGAAATAACAATTCCGATTGCTTTTAAAATAGCATCTGAAGCGAATGAAAACGACGACGTGGGAACGCTTGCTCGGCTTGCCGTGCGAGACAAAATGGTGGATGGAAAACTTTTAAAAAGAATAGTGGATGACTTGCAATTTCTCATGAAAGTTGAAGACGATGAACAAATTGAAATTGATGTTTTAAACTTATGGGATGACAAAAATGAAACTGTCAGATATGGAATAAGTTATCAAGAGGTATAAAATGCCACTTACAGTTATAACATTGAAAAATTCGCCGCCATCGCTTAGAGGAGACCTTACAAAATGGATGCAGGAAATTTCAACGGGAGTCTATGTTGGAAACTTCAACACAAAAGTTAGAGAAGAGCTTTGGAAAAGAGTTGTGGACAGCATCGGCACAGGTGAGGCAACGATGACATTTGCATATAGAAATGAAATCGGATACAACTTTGAAACTCACAATTCAGACAGAACCTCAACAGACTATGACGGAATACCGCTTGTTTTAATGCCGGCGAAAAAAGAGAAAGAGGATCCAGAAAAGAAACACGGCTTTAGTAAAGCTGCTAAAATTCGAAAAGCAAAAATATTCGGCGGTGCTAAAAAGAAAGATGCAATTCAAAACTTCGTTGTAATCGACACCGAAACGACCGGACTTGATTACTTAAACGACAGAATTATAGAAATCGGGGCGGTCAAAAAAACGGATGGAACCCAAAGGTACAGCTGTGTAATAAAATATGACGGGAATTTAAATGAGACAATAAAAAATTTGACCGGGATAAATGAAGACGATTTAAAAAACGGAAAAGAAGAAAAATTTGCAATCGAAGAATTCTTAAAATTTATAGGAACGTATCCTATAATCGGTTACAATATTGACTTCGACATAAAATTTTTAAATCAGGCGCTTCAGCGAAATGGATTTGCGCCAATAAAAAATAAAACATATGACTTAATGAAATATGTAAAACAGGAAAAACTGTTTTTGGAAAATTATAAACTTCAGACCGTTATAAAAGAGTATGGAATTGACGAAAAAGTGCCGCACAGAGCATTGGGCGATGCGGAAATTTGTTTGAGACTTTTGGAGAAAGTAAAGAAATTACGGGATCTGTTAAAATAAAACATTGCAAAATACGGGATCTTTTAATGTCCTTCCCGCGCGAGCGGGGGTGATCCCGCTCATGGTTCCTGCGAGTGCTAATTGAATGTGTCCTTCCCGCGCGAGCGGGGGTGATCCTAGTCAATCGAGACATTGAAAAGGCTTGCTAAAGTCCTTCCCGCGCGAGCGGGGGTGATCCCTCTCTCCGATTCTAAGTCCCAATTTTTCTACTGTCCTTCCCGCGCGAGCGGGGGTGATCCTGACGAGGAAGAAACTCATCGATAACCCAAGCTGTCCTTCCCGCGCGAGCGGGGGTGATCCTACATTTCCGCTCATACCAACACATCACGTAATGTCCTTCCCGCGCGAGCGGGGGTGATCCTTGTAAAGGCAATGCTTGATAGTGCAGACAAAAGTCCTTCCCGCGCGAGCGGGGGTGATCCTATCCCTTGTTCTTTTTTAATTTTGTTATATTTGTCCTTCCCGCGCGAGCGGGGGTGATCCTATCACCTTAACTTCCTTGTTCATGCTTATAAAGTCCTTCCCGCGCGAGCGGGGGTGATCCCAAACTACTCGATGTCACATGTTTATAGATTGCGTCCTTCCCGCGCGAGCGGGGGTGATCCTAATCACTTGGTCTTTGTCGGAGTAAACTTTGAGTCCTTCCCGCGCGAGCGGGGGTGATCCTTGCACTTGAAAAGACCAATGAATTTATTTTTAGTCCTTCCCGCGCGAGCGGGGGTGATCCTTCAATTTCACTTACAATAAGTTGTACGATCTAGTCCTTCCCGCGCGAGCGGGGGTGATCCTATCGAAGCAAAAAGGACCATGAGATGTGTGGAGTCCTTCCCGCGCGAGCGGGGGTGATCCTAAAATTTCCAATTCACATCCGAAATTTGTAAAGTCCTTCCCGCGCGAGCGGGGGTGATCCCTATCTTTTAACTGTTTCTACAGCAGTTAAGATGTCCTTCCCGCGCGAGCGGGGGTGATCCCGCTGTCAAGTTCTGCGATATTCTCGAAATCGTGTCCTTCCCGCACACGCGGGGGTGATCCAAGTGTCGTGTCACAGTTTCCGACAATTGTGTCGTCCTTCCCGTGCGAGCGGGGGTGATCCTATTTCCGAACAACAACTTTCGTTCATAACCAAGTCCTTCCCGCGCGAGCGGGGGTGATCCTAAGCAAATTCAAGATTTAACAGTTGAAAAGACGTCCTTCTCGCGCGAGCGGGGGTGATCCTACGGAGAAAACTTCCCAGCTGAAGCGGCACAAGTTCTTCCCGCGCGAGCGGGGGCGATCCTATGAAAGAGATTATAGGCAAGCAATCCGCAAGGTCCTTCCCGCATACGCGGGGGTGATCCTAAGCCATTCCAGCTACTGCTAATAAGCTTATTGTCCTTCCCGCACACGCGGGGGTGATCCTGACGATAAATGGATTTATGATTGGTGCGATATGTCCTTCCCGCACATGCGGGGGTGATCCTACGACGGCAAGGTATTCATATATCCAAAAGACGTCCTTCCCGCGCGAGCGGGTGTGATCCCAGGCACGGAAAGACAATTGACGGTACTTTCGTGTTCTTCCCGCACACGCGGGGGTGATCCTAAGTCCATAACATTTTCACCGATCCTGCTGCTGTCCTTCCCGCGCGAGCGGGGGTGATCCTAAAGACGACGGCGGAGATAAAGCTGCAATTGCGTCCTTCCCGCGCGAGCGGGGGTGATCCCATGGATGAGGTTTCAGATGTGCAAAAGCTTGTGTCCTTCCCGCACATGCGGGGGTGATCCTGACTATATGAACGTAAAAGTTGATGGCATAGTATCCTTCCCGCACATGCGGGGGTGATCCTACGGTCTTAAAGATGGCAAAGAAAAGAGCTCTGTACTTCCCGCACACGCGGGGGTGATCCTTGGGCGACAGGAAGATAGAAACAGAAGGCGAAGTCCTTCCCGCACACGCGGGGGTGATCCTGTTCTTGGAATGAGTCCACAAACGCTGAGAGCGTCCTTCCCGCACACGCGGGGGTGATCCCGTCGTTGAGTTCGGTTGGGGTGGACTTCATGCGTCCTTCCCGCACACGCGGGGGTGATCCTGACTTAAAAAACTCTTCTTCAAAAAGCGTATAGTCCTTCCCGCACATGCGGGGGTGATCCCAAAGACTTGAGAGAATTGAAATAGACCTCTTAGTCCTTCCCGCACACGCGGGGGTGATCCCAGTGTCGTGTCACAGTTTCCGACAATTGTGTCGTCCTTCCCGCGCGAGCGGGGGTGATCCCAATGTTTCGCCGACAACCTACGAAAAATATGAGTCCTTCCCGCACACGCGGGGATGATCCTATCAAATAACCGTTACCCGATAGCCATGCTGCGTCCTTCCCGCACACGCGGGGGTGATCCCTATACCGTAAGGATTGAGGGCGACACTTTTAAGTCCTTCCCGCACACGCGGGGGTGATCCCGGATAGGTGGACAGTATGAAGTATTGGAGCATGTCCTTCCCGCGCGAGCTGGGGTGATCCTGATTACAGACAGAAAAAAGTTGAAATTAACGAGTCCTTCCCGCACATGCGGGGGTGATCCTACAGATAAACCATATTATCCATTAAATTTTGAGTCCTTCCCGCGCGAGCTGGGTGATCCCAAGCTTGAAGTCGCAGCAAAGAAGTCCGAAGGAGTCCTTCCCACATATGCGGGGGTGATCCTAAAAAGAGTACACAGATTGGTGATATTGCCAGGTCCTTCCCGCACACGCGGGGGTGATCCTGTTTTGCTTGAAAAGACGGACAGTGTTTTGAAGTCCTTCCCGCACATGCGGGGGTGATCCTACCGTCACCACGCCACCGCCACTCAATCTTATGTCCTTCCCGCATATGCGGGGGTAATATTATGAATTTAAAGAGATTAAAAAATAACAAAACAAATTAAGGCACGTATCCGTGTCTTTTTTTGTTTTAATTTTTTCTTTTAATTTTCGCAATCACTCTCGAGTTTATACTTTCTTTTCACATCATGGCACTTAGATTGACTTTTAACTTCGTATTATATATAATGAAGGCAGGAGGTGGTCGTATGGATGTGATAGAGAAGCTGAAGATTTTAACGGATTCGGCGAAGTATGATGTTTCGTGTTCGTCTTCGAATTCGAGGAGAAAAAATACAAAAGACGGTATCGGCAATGCTTCCGTTGCCGGTGTTTGTCACAGCTGGAGCGAGGACGGGAGATGTATTTCGCTTTTGAAGATTCTTCTGTCGAACAAGTGCGTTTATGACTGCGAGTATTGCATCAACAGGCGCACCTCCGATGTTCCGCGTGCGGAGTTTACACCGCAGGAAGTGGCGGATTTAACGATAAATTTTTACAGGCGAAATTATATAGAGGGGCTTTTTCTTTCTTCGGCGGTCACGATTAGTCCCGACCACACGATGGAGATGCTTATTCGAACAGCGGAGATTTTGCGAAATGATTATAAGTTTAACGGCTATATTCATATGAAGGCGATTCCGGGGGCGTCGGACGAGCTTGTGAGACGTCTAGGGCTTTTGATTGACCGCGTGAGCGTGAATATTGAGCTTCCGACGGAGAAGGGACTCAGCGTTTTGGCGCCGTCAAAGACTTATCATTCGATTTATCTTCCGATGAATGATATAAAGACCGGGATTCTTGAAAATCGTGAGGACAGAAAGAAGTTTAAAAAGGCACCTATGTTTGCACCGGCGGGGCAGACGACCCAGATGATTATCGGGGCGTTAAATGAGTCGGACAGGACGATTATGAAACGCGCGACTGGGCTCTACAAGTCGTTTGGGCTTAAACGCGTGTATTATTCGGGATATGTGCCGGTTGTAAAGAGCAAGTTCACGGAGGGTATTACGAAGCCGCCGCTTCTGAGGGAGCACCGGCTTTATCAGGCGGATTTTTTGATGCGGTTTTACAAGTTTACCGACGACGAGATTTTATCTGAAACGAATCCAAATTTGAGTTTGACGATTGATCCGAAGGCGAATTGGGCGATTAATAATATTTCACTTTTTCCGCTCGAGATAAATCGTGCGAGTTATGAGGAGCTTTTGCGAGTTCCGGGCTTCGGCCCCGTTTATGCAAAGCGAATTATTAACGCAAGGCGTTTTTCGAGACTCACTTTCGACAGTTTGGAGACCATGAAGATTTCAATAAAACGTGCGAAGTATTTTATTACTGTAAACGGTGTCTACAAGGGTGGAAAGATCGGCTCGACGGAGTATTTGAAATTTCTTCTCGAGGATAAAAAGGAAGACGCGTATGAACAGCTCAGTTTATTTTAAGTATGACGGCACTTTCGAGGGGCTCATGACTGCGATTTTTGAGAAGTATGGCGAGCTAGAGCATATTCATATTGTGTGTGAAAAAGAGCAGATAAATTTTTTGCTGCCAGAAAATTTTATAAAGACCGATGAAGAAAAAGCGGAAAGAGTTTTGAGGGGACTAAAGAAAGACTTCGGAGTGGATTTTATAAGGCGTGTTATGTATGTTTTTTCAACGCCTTTTGAGACTAAGGAAGATGTGATTGCGAAAACTGTGAAGGGCATGTTTCTTTACGGCAAGGGTTTTCTTTTCAGCGACAACGAGACGCCGACGGAGTTCAGGCGACTTTCAAAAAGGGTTGGCAGCGAAAATCATTCGTACAAGGGACTTCTTCGATTTCGCGAGCTTGAGGGTGGAATTTTGTTTGCGGAGTTTAAACCCGAAAATGATATATTGATGTTTCTTGCACCGCATTTTATTAGACGTCTGCCAAAAGAAAAGTTTGTAATTGCGGACACTGCACGAAAAAAATGTGTATTTTATTCGGACGGGCAAGCGGAGTTTATGGAGATCGAGTCACTTTCCTTGAAAGATTCGGATTCTGAGGAATTTTTTAAAGAGGCGTGGAAAAAATTCTATAAAACTGTCGCAATAGATGAACGAAGAAATGAAAAGCTTATGATTTCAAATATGCCGAAACGCTATTGGGAGTTTCTCCCGGAGAGGGAAGACTGATGTTGACAGTTTTTTCAAAGTTTTATATAATATACGTAAATAGGGGGAATATTTATGAAATTTTTTAGATTATTAACGCTCATTTTGATAGTCATGGCTCCGATTACGGTATTTGCGCATGATACAGATGAGCCTATTAAAAATGAAGATAGCCATTCCGATCATAACGTCGAAAATCATTCCGGTCATGTTGTAGAAGAAGATTTGAAACCTGAGGAAGGCAAAGATCCGTTTGCGGATTTTAAAGAACATCAACTGATTCACGTTTTTGCGATTTTTAAAATTGGTGAACCGGGATACAAAATGGTTAGAGCCGGCATGGAATCAGAATATGAGTCGGACACTGTTCCATATATAAAAAATGGCAGGACTATGCTGTCTTTGAGAACTGTTGCTGAATTGCTTGATATGGAAGTGACTTTCGACAATTCGACAAGAACTGCGAAGTTTGTGAAACCTGAGGAATACGAAATTGACGTAAACATCGATACCGGAGATGTTAAAGTTGACGGAAAAGACGCTGAAAATATTAAAGATTTCATTGACAACAAGGATGGGAGACTGTACATTTCCATCACAAAAATCAATGATTTCATAAAAGAAACAAGTGAAGAACCGCTCGTAATCGAGTGGAAAAGCGATACGAAAGAGGTTTATGTCCATCTTTCATAGAACCGTCGATTGACGGTTTTTATTTTGCGAGAGGAGTGTGAATATGGAGAAACTTGTTAAAGTTTGTGAATTTATGAAGGACGACCCTTCGCACTATGACTATGCGGAATATCTTGGAGAACTGAACGGTTATAGTGTTTATATGCCTGTTTTTAACGACAGGGATGCGCACATCGGATTTCCAAGATATATATTTATGAATGATGATGAAATAAGATGGGCGGAAAATGAAGAAATCGAAGAAGTTATTATTACTTTTATTGACACGGAAGAAGAGGATGAAGATTAATGCTTAGAGTTGACAGTTTGTATTATAATTTGCTGTTTTTGAACAGATACTTGTAAAGTTGCCGGGAGGTTAGTATGGATATAGAAGATGTATTAGGTGGTAAAATTGTAATTTTGGACATGAGCGTGCTCACGTCTCCGGGCATAGATGAATTTATCGATAAAACGAGAGAAGAAATGGTCGATCTCGACCAAAAATATTATATAACGCGCGAAACCTACAAGGAACTTGAAAGAGAGGAACTTTCGGGCAATCCGGATGCAGGCGATGCATTAAATTTGGTTGAAGACCTTATGAATCAAAACATGATCGAGGTCATAATCCCGAAAAACAAGGAAGGCGTTGTGAAACTCACGGAAATCAGCCAGATAAGGCCGCTCCTTTTTGTCACACTCGACAAAAAAACAGCCCTAAATCTTGAAATGGTGAACCGCATGAAATCCTATACTGGGAAACCGATTCAGGTTATGGGGATTAATAGGATGGGAGAGTTTTTAAACTACGGGAAGTAGGGTTTATTTGCGGGCTATTTTGCGACCTGCTTGCAAACTTCAATTATTTGATTGCTCGGAGTGCAAATGAGCACACCTGCGCAATCAAAAATTGAGTTTACGGCGCATCTCATCAAAATATCCACGCAAATAACGTTGTTTGTGGAATTTTTATGCGGTAAAATTATTGAGAGTG
This sequence comes from Ezakiella coagulans, assembly GCF_003096635.1. Taxonomy (GTDB): domain Bacteria; phylum Bacillota; class Clostridia; order Tissierellales; family Peptoniphilaceae; genus Ezakiella; species Ezakiella coagulans. The sequence continues at coordinate 47,953 of NZ_QEKV01000001.1, forward strand.
TATGGTATTGTAAATGCAGGGCGTAGCGGGATGGCATACGTTGTGACGAAAGGAACAACGATGTCCTCCCGCCCAAAAAGCCTCACTCCTAAAATATTTCATCTAAGCGTTTCTCATCGAAAATTCCTCGCAAATAACGGTGTTTGTTAAAGAATCGGCATAACCGGTTCTTTTTTTTGTTCATTAATTGTATGGTGTTGCAAACACACCTGCGCAATCAAAAATTGAGTTTACGGCGCATCTCATCAAAATATCCACGCAAATAACGTTGTTTGTGGGATTTTTATGCGGTAAAATTATTGAGAGTGTATGATGTTGCAAACGCAGGACGTAGCGGGATGGCATACGTTGTGACGTAAGGAACAACGATGTCCTCCCGTCAAAAAAGTCTCACTCCAAAAACACTCAATCTAACCGTTTCTCATCAAAATATCCTCTCAAATAACGGTGTTTTTTAAAGAATCGGTATATCCGGTTCTTTTTTTGTAAAAACTTATTTTCGCTATGTGCGCTTCCCAAAATGTAACGGCGCATCACATTGCGCCGCCCATTTTTGCGTACATATAATATGTATTATCACCAACAACGCTGTGCAAATGAAATATAAAGCCAAAAACCGTTTATTATTTCATCCATCATCATGTGTTCTAAAAATATCTCTACCCATCTTCCATATTGGCGGCGATACACCTTTTTATCTCATCTCACGACGAAATCAAAGATTTCTGTTCGATGGATAAAAAAACTGGTCGCCGTTACGGACGGCGTAAAAAATTTATATTGCGGCATCGCTCATACACGTGTATTTTGCTATACTTTAGGCGGTGGGATGTAACCGCACCGCTACATATTTTGTCATATCATACATAAATATAACAGACTTATATGTTCATATTCACCTTGCAATATTTTTATGGCTTAAAATTTTACAATATATAAATTCATCCATCATTGTGCATTCTCTAAAACTATTTCGCTCATTTTCTCTCTTGGCGGCGATACACCTTTTTATCTCATCTCACAACGAAATCAAAGATTTCTGTTCGATGGATAAAAAAACTGGTCGATAATACAATGTTTATTTATTTCTAAATGTCATCACTCACAATCGTGTATGTATCTATATCCCAGGCGTCGTGATGTTATAGACCTAACCCGTGCTTTTTGATTTGACAAAATCAAAAACACGATGGTAGGCCTTATGCAAAGACGTCCGACGATATTTCGACGGCAGGAGAAATGAGTCGTTGACGTCAATTGTGTACCCGACGCTACTGACGGCGTGTATATATTTACATAATTGTATATGCGTGTGTACGCATCCGTAGCGGGACGGCATACGTTGTGACGTAAGGAACAACGATGTCCTCACGCCATATATGTCGTCAATTAAATTTACAACCTCACCAACAACGCTGATTATATAAAATATAGAGCCCACACCCCAAATCCAAATCTCCACCTCAATCCCCGCCACAATTTGCGAGGATATTTTGATGAGAAACGGTTGTATGTAGTGTTTTTGGAGTGAGGCATATTGCCAAAAAAGCCTCACTCCAAAAACACGGAATCAACCGTTTATCGCAAAATAGACCGCAAAGAAACCCGCAAATAATCAAAAAAACCACCCTTGCGGGGTGGCGCTATTTTTCATTTCGTCTTATATGGTAGAAGTACAGTTGTTGTGCAAGGCCGGCGAGTTCTCCGAATTCTTCGGCGCCTTTCGTTGCCATTCGCACGCGATTTTTTTCATTTTTATCAAATCGTTCATGAAACACTTTTTCCATCCATGTGTCGAGTGGAAAGACGTCACGCTTGTTAAAACCGAACAAGAGTATGCAGTCCGCAACTTTCGGACCCACGCCTTTAAGCGTGAGGAGTTTTTTTCGGGCGAGTGGCGTTTCAAGCTCTGCAACTTCTCCGAGAAAGTTCTGATTCTCGCTCAAGAAGTTTGACGTGTGATAGAGATAGCTGTCTCTGTAGCCCGCACCCATTTCTTTGAAGTCTTCGATCGAAAGCGTGCTTATTGCTTTTGCATCGGGAAATGCAAAGTATTCGCCGTATTCATCGACGCATTTTTTTCCGACACGTTCGGTCAGTGCTCTTGTAATTTTCTTTATTCGTTTTATGTTGTTATTTTGGCTTATAATGAAAGTGAATATGATTTCTTCCGCATCTTGATTCAAAATTCTTATACCATTTGAAAAAGAGAGCACATCTTCAGGAAATCCGAGTTCATAAAGTCTTTTGAAGTCCTCTTCATAGTCGTGCGAGAAGTCAAAGTAATTTTTAAAAATTTCAAGACTTTCCACATCGGGGACTCTAAAAAGAATTTTATTTTCGCTCGGAAGTTCTTTTACAAATGCTCTCTTTCCTTTTGTGATGATTAAAAAACCATCTTCATATTCGCTGTACATAAAAGCCTGACCGCTGTCCAAGATGTCACTCAAATTGAAGTGCACCGGGCGGTCGACTTTAAATTCAGGCATACTATTTATTCTTCGTCTTCCATTTCGTCTTCGCTATATTCCAATCCGGATTTAACATCTTTTAAGAAATAGCCGAGTGTGTAAAGACTTTCGTTCAGCCACATATTTTCAACGACAACATTTTTCGGGACTCTGAGTTTTTTCGGTGCAAAGTTCCAGAAGCCTTGAACACCTTTCTCAACGCAAATGTTTGTGTATTTTTGTGCTACGTCTTTGTGAATGGTCAAGACTGCAATATCCACTTGATTTTCGGATAAAAATTCTTCAAGCTCTTGAATATCACGAACTTCAATTCCGCCGATTTCGCGTCCGATTTTTGATTCATCTCTGTCAAATGCAGAGATTATGTGAAATCCGTTTTCACTGAAGTCGGAATAACGCATGATTGCTTTTCCGAGATTGCCGGCTCCGATAACTATCATAGTTTTTTCTTCGGTAAGACCGAGAATTTTTTCCAAATTTTCCTTTAGATTTTTTACATTATACCCGTAACCTTGTTGACCGAACCCACCAAAGCTGTTTAAATCTTGTCTGATTTGACTTGGATTAAAGCCGGTAAGTTTGCCTAGCTCTTGACTTGAAACACGCGAAATCGTAATTTCAGCGAGTTCGCATATTGCTCTGTAATACTTTGGAAGTCTCCTTATTATTGCAGGGCTTCTACGTTTCTTTTCCATATAATCACCTCTTAATTAAAGTTTACTACATACAGCACAAATTGTCAAGTGTTTTATCAATATTGCTTGACGAAAATATAAAGAAAGTATAAAATATAGTTGGTGATAGTATGATTTTAGAGACAAAGAATTTATCCTTTTCATATAATGTTGATGAAGTCTTTAAAGATGTAAATTTTATAGTAAATGAAGGAGACAAAATCGGTCTTATCGGTAACAATGGTTCAGGCAAGTCCACACTCGTTAAGTGTTTGACGGGGGAGCTTGTTCCGAACGGTAAAGTTATAAAAAGAGACGGGGTTAAAATCTCAATCTTGAAGCAACAGATAACGATCGACAGGAGCATTTCCGTCATGGATATTTGCCTTGAAAAGTATGCCGACGTTATTTTTATGGAAAAAAGAATGCGTGAGCTTGAAAGCGATATGACGAAGTTTGCGGGTGACGAAGAAAAGCTTACCGCAATTTATAAAGAATACGGCGAGATTCAGGAAAAGTTTGACGAGAAAAACGGCTACGGATTTATGTCGGAGATAAAGGGTTATCTTTCGATGGTTGGAATCGACGAGGCTTTTTATGATCGCGATGTAATGACTATGAGCGGCGGCGAGAAGGCAAGGCTCGAGCTTGCACTCACGTTCATGGAAAAGGCGGACCTCCTCATTCTCGACGAACCGACAAACCACATGGACACGCTCATGATTGAGTATCTCGAAAAGTTTATGAAGGATTTTAGAGGTTCAATCATTTTCATTTCGCACGACAGACTTCTCTTGGAAAATGTTGCGAACAGGATTTTTGAAATTGAAAACGGCGAACTTCGCATTTACAATATGCTTTATGACGACTACAGACGCATTCGAAAAAACGAGCGCGAAGAAGCTATGAGGCATTTTTTGAATTACAAAAAAGAGGAGGAACGTCAAAAGGAAATTATCAGGCGTTTCAGGAGTTATGCGACAGAAAAATATCACCGACTTGCAGACTCGAGAGAGAAGATGCTGAAGCGACTAAAGGAAGAGAAGGCCCCTATAACGGAGGAAAAGTTTTCGTTCAATTTTAAAGAGCCGCTAAGGACCGGAAACGATGTTTTGACGGTGCTTGATCTCGGAAAAAGATTCGACGACAGAACACTTTTTTCAAATTTGAATTTTGAGGTGAAGCTTGGCGACCGCCTTGCGATTATGGGTCCGAACGGAAGCGGAAAGACGACTCTTTTTAAAATGCTTATGGGAAAAGAGGAGGGCGAAGGCGAGTTTCTTTTCGGAACGGGTGTAAAAATCGGTTATTTTAATCAAGAGCTCATCGTAAATGACGAGGAAAATACTCTTGTCGATGAAATTTCCGAAGATTATCCGAAGATGACGATTACGGAAATACGAACAAAGCTCGGTGCGTTTTTGTTTAGAGGCGACGATGTGTTTAAGGAAATGGGCGACCTCTCCGGCGGTGAAAGAGCGAGAGTTTCGCTTTTGAAGCTGATTCTAAGCGGAGCAAATGTACTTTTTCTTGACGAACCGACAAACCATTTGGACATCGATTCAAAGGAAGTGTTGGAGTCGGCACTCGACAATTTTAAGGGCACAATAATTTTCATCTCGCACGATAGATTTTTCATCAGAAAACTTGCAACGAAAGTGCTCGATTTGACGCATGGAAAGCAAAAGTTTTTCGACGGCGACTATGATTATTATATTTCGCGTGTCACAGATATCGGCGACAAAAAGACCGAAGAAGTGAACAAGACGCGTGAGAAAAAAGAGCAAAAGAAGGAAAGAGAAAAGATTCGCGAAAGCCAAAAACTTAAACGTGACATAAAAAATATAGAAGACAATATTGATAAGCTCGAACTTGAAATAGAAGAAATTGACAATCTTCTTTCAGATCCTAAGATTTACGACGAGCCGGACAAAGCAATCTCGCTCGGGCAAAAGAGGGCGGAGCTGAAAGAAAAGATCGACCGCTTGATGGAAGAGTGGGAAGAGCTTCACGAGGTGTAATATGGAAGATGTAAATTTACTCACCGGTTTTACGGCGGGACTGTTGTCCTTTTTGACGCCGTGCGTGCTGCCGATGGTGCCGGTCTATCTTATGTATCTTACCGGCTCGTTTAAAATGGACAGCCTCAAAGATGAGAGATGGAAAACTTTTTCAAGAAGCCTTTCGTTTGTATTGGGATTTACGATTGTGTTTGTACTTTTGGGACTTTCGGCGACGGCACTTGGAAAATTTTTGATAACAAATAAAGCAACTCTGCGTAAAATCGGGGCGGTCATGGTCATAGTCTTCGGACTTATAATGACCAAAATTATAAAATTTAAAAAATTAAAAAAGAGAAACTACATGAAACTGCAAGACGGATTTTTCGGCTCAGTCCTTATGGGAATGGCGTTTTCAATCGGATGGAGCCCATGCTTCGGACCGGTTGTCGGAATGATACTTTCGATTGCGGCACAAAAGGACACGCTCCTAAAAGGGGCGGTGCTATTGTTCTCTTATTCGCTTGGACTCGGCATCCCGTTTATCATTTCGGGATTTTTCGCCGGTGCAATCAGAAACTATTTCAACAGACACACGCTGAAGATGGAGTTGATAAATAAAATCACGGGATTTGTGATGATAATTTTCGGAATACTTATGTATTTTGATTTGTTTAGATATTTAAGATAAGGAGAAAATATGAAAAAGAGATTAATATTAATTGCACTCATTGCTGCATTTATGATCGGATGCAAAAATGACGTTAAAAAAATTGAGGACAATAAAAATGAAGTCGCGACCGAAACTGAGTCACAGGAATTTGATGAGCACATAAAATTGACTGACGCAATTCTTGCAGAAAAGCACAAGGAAAGAACTTTCGGCGAAGAACTAAAAAAAGGTTCGCCGGCGGTCGATATAAAAGTTGTGGATTTAAACGGCAAGGAAGCGACACTGAACGATATTTTGAGCGAAGATGAGCTGACACAACTCGACTTTTTCCAAACGACATGCAGATACTGCATTCAAGCAATGCCGGATCTTGTCGAACTAGACAAGCGTGACGACGTTCGAGTAGTGCTTGTCGACGTCGGTGAATCGGTTGAAACTGTGAAAGAATTTATGAAAAAGAAAAAAATTGCACTTCCGGTTGTTGTGGATGAAACGGGCGAGATTGCACAAAAATATTTTATCAGCGGTTTTCCAACTTCTGTGTTTATCGACAAAGACGGCATTTTAAAGGGCGGAGTTGTCGGCTACAGACCGATGGACGACATGATAAAAGTTGTTGAAGATATGAATAAATAAAAAAATAAGCGTTCTCATCGGAACGCTTTTTTTGGTGGACTGTACAAGATTCGAACTTGTGACCTCTACGATGTCAACGTAGCGCTCTAACCAACTGAGCTAACAGTCCATATTTAGTACATTTAAAAGTATAACATAAAAACATTTGTATGTCAACGATTTTTTTAAAAATGATTAATATTATCTAGTGCTTCAAAAAAATTTGTGGTATAATTAAGTAAGTACATTCAAAGGAGAATATTATGGTAAATTATGATGAAAAAATGCAATTGTTCTTTTCGTGTTTGCTGAAGAGTAAAATGAATTTATATTCTATTGCAAAGATGGTCAAGGACAAAAACATCACGAATCTTATTGACAGGATTAATGAAACGGAAAATCTTATTTACATCATTTGTATGGAACGCGGTGTTAACATCAGTTTTGATTTAAACACTTGTGAAAGCCTTGCGGACTACAGCTACAGACTCATGGAAATTTCGACCGCAGAAGAATATAAAGAAGAAGTGAGAAAAATTTCGAATCATATCTGTCAACATTTCGGGGAAATAATAAGAGCACATACAGAAACCAACGAATTTCATATTGTTTATGAATTTTCAGAGGCATCTAACGCATTCTACAAGGCTGCGAGAGAAATTTATTTATAAGAGGTATTTTTTATGAAAAAGTTATTGGTAATTTTAGCAATTGTGTTTGCCGGCTTCTTTATGTTCGGATGCAAAAAAGCTGACGCACCGACAGATGAAACAAAAAACGTTTCAAATGAAGAAGTAAAAACAGACGACAAAAAAGAAACTGAAGAAAAGAAAACTGAAGAAACATCAGACATCGACTTCAACGGAGTCACAAGTGTAAAACTTCCTATGAGCGACGTTGCATATGAAACTGTCGATGTTGATGGAAAAAAATATGTAGATTTGGCAGAGTTCGGAAAATATATGGAACTTTCAAAAAACAGATACACATATAAAATCGACACAGAAAAGAAAGCAATCAGATTCAAACTTGAAATCGTTTCAAAAGACAAATGGAGCGATCCTGTCGATAGAGCAGGACTTCAACCTGAAAAGTACACACTCAAAGTAAAAAATGAAAAAGTTGAAGACGCTGATGTAATTTTAAAGGACAACAAAAATGCACTTGTCGACTTAATGAGCATGGCACATCTTTTGAAATTTTCATACAAAGACGGCGAAATGATTTTTGAAGACGCAGACAATTTGAAGCCGGAAGTTTCACAAAACAGAGACTATGAATGGTACATGGACCAAGGTCACACCGGAAAATACAGCGACGGCAACTGTGGACCGACATCCCTTGCAATGATTTTAAAATGGCTCGACCCGAACAGTGCTGCAACAGGTGAATCATTGAGAGATGAAATACCGAACAACGGCGATTGGTGGACCACAAATATTTTCGAAAGCTATTTCGAATCAAATAAAATGAGCATCGATGACACGCTCTACAAGAGCCCAGAAACAATCACAGACATGATTAACAACGGGGACATCGTGCTTGTATGCTTGAAAATGGGTGAAATTTCACCGAACAAACAACCAAATTCTTCAAACATTGGAAGATTTTACGGCTTTGACGGCGGACACTTCCTTTTGATCAAGGGCTACAAAATTGTTGACGGCAAACTCTACTACGAAGTATATGACCCGAACAACTGGGATATGAAATACGATAACGGAGAACCGATGGGTAAAGACCGTTTGTATGCAGCAACCGAAATGGATAAGGCAATCACAACTTGGTGGTCAGGAATTTACGGAATCAAACCGCTCGGAAAATAAAAAAATAAAAACCGGAGATTCGCTCTCCGGTTTTTTATTGCTTACATATTTTCTTTTAAATACTCAATGATGTCGTCAGATTCGTACATAGGTTTATCGCCGATCATAAGCATAGGAACTTGCTTTTTGCCACCCTTTTCGATGAGCTCATTTTCATTTTCCTTGTTTCCTATAATATCTTTCACTTCGATTCCTTCAATTGAATTTTTCTCGATGAATCTCAAAACCTTTTTACAAAATGGACATGTGTTCATTATATATAGTGTTAAATTTTGCATATTTCCTCCTTACCAACTTCCACTTGAGCCGCCGCCACCGGAGCGACCGCCACCGCCGCCGAAACCGCCACCGCCGGAGAAACCTCCGCCGAATCCGCCGCTTCTGCCGCTGCCCGACATATTGCTTAGCCAGAACAGTGTGTTCAATCCGCCGCGACCGCCGCCTCTTATAAGCATCATAAATATTATAAATATTATGAGACCCATAAGCGGACTGATTCTTCCTTCTCTTTCGTCGCCGAAATTATCGAAAGCATCGATGCCTTCAATTTCAACTCCGAGATAATCTGCAACAAGACCAAGAGTAATTTCGTAACCGTCCATAATGCCGGCTTCCATATTTTCCTCTTTAAATCTTGGAATCATAACATTTCTAATAATTTGGTCAGCTCTTTGTGCAGGAATGACTTTCATCAAACCATATCCCACTTCGATTCGAACCTGACCTTTCTCAGTCGCCGTTTTCGGTTTTACAACAATCAAAAGCCCCTGGTCGTTCTTGTCGCCGATTTCCCATTTTTCAAACAGACGAGTCGAATAATTTTCAATAGTCATACCGTTTAAATCGTTCACAACAGCGACCACAATTTGAACGCCCGTCTTTTCATAAAGTTCATTTGAATGGTCAATAATAAACTTTTTGCTGCTCTCTCTCAGTGTGTTTGTTTCATCGTATGCGTAAAAATAATAATCCGCATCCGGAAGTGTGCTGTAGTCAAAATCGCTGAGTTTGTCAGCACTGACGGTAAAACTGAATAAAAGTAAAAGCGAAGTCAATATAGTTATTATCTTTTTCATTCTAAATGACTCCTTTCTCGAGTGCTCTTGATTAGTTATTTGTTAAAATCAACCTTCGGTGTTTCCTTGTCAGCTTCGCTGATTTGGAAGTATTCCTTAGGTGAGAAACCGAACATTCCTGCGATAATTTTTTTCGGGAATCTCTTTACATCTTGGTTGTAAACTTTAACCTTGTCATTGTAACGCATTCTTTCTGTTGAAAGCTCATTTTCAATGCTTGAAAGCTCAGCTTGAAGTGCCATAAAGTTTTCGTTTGCTTTAAGTTCCGGATAGTTTTCAACAACAACGTTGATGTCGCCGATTGCCTTTGTGAGTTCAGCGTTTGCTTCAGCAGCTTGTTCCGGTGTCTTTGCGTCCAAAACTTTGCTTCTTGCTTCTGTTACTTTTACAAATATGTCTTCTTCGTGTTTTGCATATCCCTTTACTGTTTCAACAAGATTCGGTATAAGGTCTGCACGTTTCTTTAATACATTTTCAACTTGTGCCCATGCACTGTCTACTTCTTCGTTTTGTTGTACAAGACCGTTGTACATACCGCCTAAAAATACGGCAATAACAACTAATACAACGATAATAGGTAATAATTTTTTCATATCAATTTTCCTTTCTATAATACTATATAATACTTATACCCAAAAAAATGTTTTTTAACAAAGAGAATTTTCTTGAATAATGTAGCTCAGTGTGTTATAATAAAACTAACCTGATCGGTGCGCTACGTATTTTAATTCAACCGACAAATTTTATACGGGAATTGACCGTTTTTCCTTGCCGAGACAATGCCACCTTTGAGTGGACTGTCGGAGTGGGAAATAGTTTACCCACCTGAACATGGCGGGTGTGAATTATGATACACGGACGGCCGATCGGGGCCCAAAAGGGTTAAATATAAATTATTTTAAAATAATTTAAAAAAACTATTGACAAGGCTATTCTTATATGTTAGAATAACATTGTTCGGTAATCGACCGGATCAATTAAATAGTTGTGAGTTTGATTCTCACTAATATTTATAGCGTCGGGGTGTAGCGCAGTTTGGTAGCGCACGTGCTTTGGGAGCATGGGGCCGGGAGTTCAAATCTTCTCACCCCGACCATTTTCTTATATTGCATAGGAAGGAGGGCTATCAGTGAAAAAGGTAATATCACTTGTCTCTTTACTATGTATATTTTTATTTGTAGGTGTTTTTCTTCACATCGATAACGCACACTTCAACAAAAGAGCTCTTGCGAGAGCGGAAGAACTAAACGGCGTTATCTCCGGAGATAAATATTTTGAAGACATCCTTATTGCAAAGGGTCAATCTTATTTGAAAGAGCAAAAACAAGTTCTCTTAAATAAGAAGAAAAACGACATCGTCAAGGCAAAAGACCAAGACAAAAAACCGACATACGAAGTAAATCCGAACGATGGCACAAACTTCAAAGAGGTTTTTAAAAACGCAGTCTTTATCGGCGATTCGATTTCAAATGCTCTTTCATATTACAAACACCTCGAAGCAAAAAACGTAGTAGCAAAATTGGGACAAAATATAAGAACTACTAAAAAAGAAATCAAAAATATCAAGGCTAAAAATCCGACACATATCTACATTATGCTCGGAATGAACGACTCTATGTTCGTGAAGGATGCGGCAAAGTTTAAGAAGAGCTACAAAGAGCTCGTAACGGAATTGCAAAAAAGCTTGCCGAACGCAAAGATATATTTTCAAAGTATTTTGCCTGCCGATGTTAACAACAAAAAAGCTACGGCACGTGTTTCAAATGACAAGATCAAATCGTTCAACGATGCTCTTGTGGAACTTGCTGGGGAAATGAAGCTTGAATTTATTGACCTCAGACCGTTTATAAATTCACATCCGAATTTTTATGAGCCGGATGGAATTCATTTAAATAAAAACTTCCACAGATATTGGTTGAAATTTATACAGGTAAATTATTTTAATTAGGGAGGAAACATGAGAAAATTAATTCTCTTTATGAGTGCATTTTTGCTTCTTTTCGCTTGCGGTTGCACAAAAAATGACAATGCGAGCGACAGCAAGGGTTCAAATGACCCGGGTATAGAAAAATTATTCGAAGCGGCAAAACAAAATATGGACACGGAAATCATGACTGAAGAAAGTGATCCTGAAACGATAAACACATTTTTTGAAATCACAAAAGACAACTATGAAGAATTTAAATTTGCTATGCCGAACACAAATATTCAAGTGTCACAAATTGTAATTGTAAAGGCGAAAGACGGCAATTTGGATGCGGTCAAAAAAGGCATCAAGTCATATCTTGACAACAACCTTGAAATTTTCAGCTCCTATTTACCGGATCAATATGAACTCCTCAAAAAAGCGGAGTTCTTTGAAAAAGACAACTACTCGATTCTTCTTGTAGGTGAAGGCGCCGACAAAGCAAAAGACGCTGTTTTAAACGCATTTAAATAAACTTCAGGGTGCTTCGTTCTCGAGCACCCTTATTTTTGTATTACGAGGAGACAACATGGTTTTTTCATCCATACTTTTTTTATTCTACTTCTTTCCTATAGTATTTATAGTAAATAAACTTTTGCCGAAGAAATACAAAAACCTTTGGCTCTTTTTTGCGAGCATGTTTTTTTACGCATGGGGCGAGCCAATCTACATATTAATAATGCTCTTTTCAACATTTTTCGACTACACAAACGGCAGGCTCATGGTTGGAGCGAGCGAAAAAAAGAAAAAACTGATTTTAATAAACTCCATTGTCGTAAACCTCGGAATATTATTCTTCTTTAAATACTCCGATTTCTTTATAAAAGTTGTAAACGAATTTGGCTTCGGCATAAAGCCGTTAAATCTTGCGCTGCCGCTCGGCATCTCGTTCTACACATTTCAAACTCTGTCCTATACAATCGACTGCTACAGAGGTCGCGTAAATATCGCGGACAATATTGTGGACTTTGGACTTTTTGTCACCAGCTTTCCACAGCTCATTGCAGGGCCGATTGTAAAATACATCGACGTTGAAAAAGAACTTAAAGAACGTGACGATAGCTTACATTCGTACAACGAGGGAATGAAAATATTCATCGAAGGGCTATTTTTAAAAGTGTTTCTTGCAAATAAATTCGGTGAAATATTTAACAGCTTCACATTTGCCGACGCAAGCTCAAAAACACTTGTATTTTTAAAACTCGTCGCATACAGTCTGCAAATCTACTTCGACTTTGCGGGCTACTCGAAAATGGCGATCGGTATGGGAAGAATGCTCGGATTTCACTTTCCGGAAAACTTCAACTACCCGTACATTTCAAAAAGTATAACAGAATTTTGGTCGAGATGGCACATGACGCTGAGCTCGTGGTTCAAAGAATACGTCTACATTCCGCTCGGCGGCAATCGCGTCGGAAAAGCAAGACACATCTTTAACATCTTTGTGGTTTGGTTTTTGACAGGATTTTGGCACGGTGCCGACTACAACTTCATACTTTGGGGCATGTACTTTTTCGTCGTATTGATTTTGGAAAAATACTTCTTCCTAAAAATTCTCGAAAAAATGCCGAAATTTATTTCGCACATCTATACGATGGTCATAATACTATTCAGCTGGGTTCTGTTCACATCGACGGACCTAAAGGATATAGGAGCTTTTTTTTCATCGCTCAGCTCAAAACCGTTTTTCTCAGGCGAGGTAATAAGCTTTTTGCTGCAATATGGAATACTATTTATTATAGGGATCCTCTTTTCGACCCCTCGACCGAAAAAACTTTTCGAAAAACAAAAAGAATCAATACAAATTGCTGTGCTTACAATAGCATTTTTGCTATCTCTCGCAGCACTCGTTGCGGGAAACTACAACCCGTTCTTGTACTTTAGATTTTAGGTGATAAAATGAAGAAAAATTATTCTACAATTGTATTAATATTTTTGATGCTCATGGGCACCTTGATTCTTTTCAACAAAAAAGAAGCGAGTGAATTCGAAATGAGAAAACTCAAAAAATATCCGGAACTCACCAAAGAAAATATATTTGACGGTTCATTCGGAAAAGAATTTGAAGAAGCATTGACCGATCGTGTGCCCGGAAAAATATATTTCACATCTTTGAACTCGTACAAGGACTTCTTGTTGGGCGAAAGGGAGAAAAACGGAGTCTATCTTTCACTTTCAAGGCTCACACAAAAGCCGATAAAAAATGTATTGATTGAAAAACTTTTGATGGAAAAGGAAAAACATCCGAATTTAAAAGCTTATTTAGTTCCGTACAAACTATATTATGAAAACAACATGCCGCTCGCTTTAAAAAATCTCAAAATAAGTGAGGAATATCAAAAGCGATTCGACCAAATAAAAGACAAATCCGATGTGGACTTCACAAAAATTCTGACTCTTGAGGACTACTATCTAGGCGATCACCACCTAAACTCCGAAGGCGTGAAAAAAGTGCTTCGCTCGCTCGGCTTTGAAAACGAAAAAGAAACGGAGAGCTTTGGAAAATTCATAGGAGGAGAAGCGAGAAAATCCGGAATAATGATAAGAGACAACTTCTCAATTGTCTACGACGAAAAAACGAAAGACTTGAAATTTAAAAGAATGATTGACGGAAAAGAGTCAGAGGAACTTGTGGTTGATGAAAAGAGAGCGACCGGAGTCGACAAATACCTCGCATATATGGGTGGAAACTTCGGGGAAGTCACAATGAACGGACTCGGAGAAAAATCGCTATTAATACTCAAAGACTCATTTGCAAATCCGTTCATAGGATTCTTTGCGGAAAAATATGGGAAAATAAAAATTGTTGACTCGAGATTTTTTGACGGAGATATTTTCAAAGAGCTTGAAAACTTTGATGAAATCATTGTGTTCTCCGGAATATAGAAAGTAAAAAATAATTTAAAATATTTTGAAAAAAAGCTTGACAAAAGAAAAATTGTCTGATATAATAATGAATGTTGAATAAGAAAACCGAAGAAAGCCGGTTGTGAAATAATATTTCACGGAAATCCTGCCGAGGTGTATGAAAAAGTTTTTATTTTAGTGATTTTTTTAGACCTCGTTTTCGAGGTCTTTTCTAATATAAATGGGGAGGTGTCTAATGAGAGAGGCAGTTTTAAAACAAAAAGAATCAACCGTTGCGGAAATTAAAGAAAAAATTGAAAAATCATCCTCTATGGTTCTTGTTGAATATCGTGGACTCACTGTTGAAGACGTAACTGAACTCCGTAAAAATTACAGAGAAGCAGGCGTTGACTACAAAGTTTACAAGAACACTCTTATGGCAAGAGCATTCACAGAACTTGGATATGAAGATTTTACAAAGAATTTCCACGGACCAAATGCAATCGCATTTGCATACGACGACATTGCCGCTGCAGCAAGAGTTTCAAACAAATTTGCTAAAGAAAACGATAAACTCGTTATCAAATCGGGAATGGTTGACGGAAAAGAAATTGATTTAGACGGAATTAAAGCATTAGCAGAACTTCCAACAAAAGAAGTTCTCCTTTCACAAGTACTTGGTGGCTTGAATGGCCCAATCCAAGGCTTCGCAAATGTACTATCTGGAACAATGCGTTCCTTAGTAATTGCTCTTGACCAAATCAGAGCAGGTAAAGCAGAATAAAATTAAAATTATCGGAGGTATTTAAAATGAGTGAAAAAGTAACTAAACTTATTGAAGACGTAAAAGAATTAACAGTATTGGAATTAAGTGAACTTGTAAAAGCACTTGAAGAAGAATTTGGCGTATCAGCAGCTGCTCCAGCAGCAGTTGCAGTAGCAGGACCTGCAGCAGCAGGCGGAGCAGCAGCAGCTGAAGAAAAAACAGAATTCGACGTAATTCTTAAATCAGCTGGCGCAGAAAAAATCAAAGTTATCAAGGTTGTAAGAGAAGTTACAGGTCTTGGACTTAAAGAAGCTAAGGATCTCGTAGATGGAGCTCCAAAAGCACTTAAAGAAGGCGCTGCAAAAGACGAAGCAGAAGACATCAAGAAGAAACTTGAAGAAGTTGGCGCTGAAGTAGAAGTAAAATAACAAAAATTTGAGGAACCGGTGATCGCCGGTTCTTTTTTTGTTTGTATAGGGTTTATTTGCGAAGAATGGGGTGATACTTGAATTAGGTTTTGGTTAGATATTTTATAAGCACAGCGTTGTTGATAAAAATTCATATTCCATGTACAAAAAAATGGGCGGCGCAATATAATGCGCCGTTACGTTCTGTGAAGCACACAATGATTGGTGGAATTATAAATTGTAAAAATTCAGACGCAATAAATATTGCAATGTTAATGCGAACATACGGATGTGTTATGTTTATATATGAGACGACAGAATTTGTAGCGTCGCATTATATTGCGACGCATGAGATATGGATAAACAAACGCGTATAAACAATTTAAAAATATAATTAAATAAACGCCGCCCGTAGCGGCGACCAGTTTTTTTATCCATCGAGCAGAAATCTTTGATTTCGTCGTGAGATGAGATAAAAAGGTGTATCGCCGCCTAAAGGGAGAATGTGTGGCCATATTTCGAAAAACACACAATGATATATTAAATTATAAAACAAATCATCCCCCCAAAAAAACCGCAACAAAAAAAGCACCCTTTCGAGTGCTTTATTTTTTTACCAACCTGTGTAAGGTTTTACATATGTTCCGTTCGAATATTTCGATGTGGACCATCCGCCTGATGTTTGGAATGCTCTCCAAATTCTCGTTCTGCTGTTTGGAACTTGTGAGTAGCTGATTGTGTTTGTTGCGGCGATGATGTCATAATAATATGGGTTTGACATTGAAACGTCTGAGAATTGATTCATTTGTGCGCCATATTTATTGATGAATTCTTTGTCAACACCGTAGTTTAATGAACGGTTCAAAATTTGAACTGCTTGTCCTCTTGTGATTGCAGCTGACGGGTCAAACTTGTCCATTCCAATCCATCCTTTTACATAAGCTGTTTGGATGTATGGAACGCTCCAATAGTGTTTTGAAATTCCAAATACATTTCCGGTTTGTGGAGTGTGTCCGCCGAGTCTAGCAGCGATAACGATAAGTTCTTCAATTGAAACCGGTTTTTGTGGATAGAAGTTTCCGTCAGGGTTTCCCTTCATGATATTGTGTGATGAAATGAGGTTTACAGCCTTCTTGAACCATCTTCCTGATTCAACGTCATTGAATTTCTTAGGTGCAAATGCAACTGTTTCGCCCGATTGTTCGAGAAGATTTTCAATGATTTGAGCCATTTCAGCTCTTGTAAGAGTTCCGTTCGGATTAAATTCCATTCCGTTTACACCGGTCATGAAGCCGCGTCTGATATAGAGCTTCATTCCATCTGTCTTTGCTTTTTTGATAGCTTTTTCAAGTTCTTCGATTGCGCCCTTTACGGATGCTCTGCCTTTTGCAGCTTTTCTGCCGTAGTTTGCAGCGTCTGTGAGTTCGCTTCTGTAAGGAGCCCATTGAGCGTCGCTTCTTGATGCTGCAAGTTCTTCAGCTTCGCCAATCAACTTCTTGAGTTCTCTTACCTTTGATGAACTTTGGTCATAATAATATCCGTCATAGTAGTATGGATCATAATACCATGGATAATAATCATAATATCCTTCATAATCGGATAGACTTGGATATGAAGCTGTCATATATTTTGCACCGGATTCATTTGCAACAGCGTTTATTGCATCAACTGTACTTTCAACAGCATTTCTAATTGTTGAATTGTAATATCCGTAACGTCCTTGGTAGCCGTAGTGCGGATCCCATGTGCCGTCGTATTCATTCCAATATCCTCTGCCGTAAGCATAGCTCGGATAATAACCGAATTCTCTTTTGAATTCATAGTAGTCGTAAGGTACGCCGTCTCTGTAATAGTAAACGCCATCGTAATAGTCATACCAACCATCGCGGTAGTAACCTCTTCTATACTTTCCGTTCAAATATCTTCTGCCATAGTATCCGTCGGATAAATCATATCTAGGATAATCGCCGAAAGTATTTTTGAATTCAAAGTATTCGTAAGGTAAGCCGTTTCTGTAGTAGTAACCGTTTTCGTAGTAGTCATACCAACCGTCGCCGTAGTAACCGTTCCAGAATTTGCCGTTCCAATACTTGTTGTAGTAACCGTTTTCAAAATCATTTGCAATGCTCTTTAGAGTTTTAAGTGAACTTTCGAGAGCTGCTTTTGAGCTGTTGCTTGCACGCCAGTAATCCGGATGCTTCATCATTGCATTTGCATTTGCAATTGTAGTTCTGATTGCACGAGGAACTCTTGTTGAATAGCTGTCGCTTGGAACAACAGGAGTTGTTGTTTTTCCGTCGAGAGCATCTTGAGCTGTTTTTAATGCAGTTCCTTCTTTAGTTAATTCATCAGCTTTTACACCTTCTTTTGCAAGAGCTTTTTTAGCAGCTTCTAAAGCTTTTTCAAAAGCATCTTTCGTTGCTTTTGTTGCATTTTTGTATGCATCTGTATCTTTTGCTTTTTCTGCAGCAGCAATTATTACTTTTAATGCTTCTTTAGCATCAGCAAGTTTTTGTTCCGGAGTTTTTCCCGGTGTTGGGTTTTCTTCTTTTTTGCCAAGAGCCTTTTGTGCTTCTTCAAGTTTAGTTTCAACTTTTTTTAAAGTTTCGGCAGTTGCTGTAGCACTATCGAGTTCAGTTTTTGCATCTGTTATAGCTTTATCAAAAGCATCTTGCTTATCTTTTGTTGCATTTATATATGCATCTGTATCTTTTACAGCTTTTGCAGCATCGATTTTTGCTTTTAATGCTTTTTTAGCTTCTACAAGTTCATCAGCTTTTTTAGCAGCTTCTACAACAGCGTTAACCGCTTCAATTGTGGCGGCATCTTTAACTTGTTGAAGGAAAGGAGCTTTTTCTTCGTTTGTCAAATTAGTCAAATTATTGATATCCTTTTCAGCATTTGATTTAGCTTCTTTGAGCTTAGCTTCTTCTTCAGCTTTTTTAACAGCATCTTTGAAAGTTTTTATAGCTTCTGTAAGTTTAGTAGTTTCTGCGTTCACATCATCAAGAGTTGCATCAGTTTTTTCATAAACAGTTACAGCAGCTTGTATTGCTTGTGTAAATGCTGTTTTTGCATCGCCGTCTTCATACTTTGTAAGCTCTTCTTTAGCTTCTGTGATTTTTGCATTTAATGCTTCTTTTGCAGTTGCAAGTTCTTCACCCTCTGCCATTACTCTTCCAACCGGCAACAATGTCAACACCATCATCACCGCAATGAGTATACTAATTAATTTTCTCATATAATCCTCCTTGAATAAAATTTTTGGGCTTGCCCAAATAAGTACACTGTGACTTCTCTACAAATAATGTTAATATTAAATTTTTCTGACAAGTCATTATTTGTTGATTCTATTATATATCATAGTTACCCGTAATTCAATAGTAATATTCAATAAATCCTATTAATTCATAACATATTAGCAAATTGTTGTAAATTGCAATTTAAAATACAAAAAAACTCATATGCATTTGAATTTTTATTTAACAAATCATTCGAGATGTGCTATAATAGTTGATGTAATTATTTATGGAGGGATTATATGACTAGCGAAAAAAATTATACAACTAAAAAAATTGCGATTGTCGCACTTATGATCGGACTTGTTTATGTGGGTTCGCTCATTTCATTTTACATTCCGGTCGGAATCGGAACTCCGACAAGACTTCACCTTGGAAACGGTTTTTGTCTTTTGGCGGGATTAATTTTAGGACCAATTTGGGGAGGCTTTGCTGCGGGAGTAGGTTCGGTGTTTCTTGACCTTACAAATCCTGCATACATTGCGGGCGCTCCAATAACATTTATATTCAAATTTTTAATGGGCGCTGTTTGCGGTGCGATTGCAATGGACAAAAGCGGCCACGGACTCAACAAGAGAAAAAATCTCATTGGTGGAATTTTAGGACAACTCACATACATTGTCCTTTATATAGGAAAGACTTTTTTATCTTTGAATCTACTTTTCGGTGTGCCTAAGGAAGGTGCATGGGCAACTCTTGCAACAAAACTCGGCTCGAGCGTCATCAATGCGGTGTTCGCAGTTTTGATTTCGATGGCATTGATGCTTGTAATAAACAGCAGACCTGAAGTCAGAAGACAAGTTGACCAAATAAACTAAAATGATAAAGCACGCGTCATGCGTGTTTTATTTCATTTTTATTACATATCGAATAAATATGTATTGAAAAAACTCATACAGGGTAACAATGTAGTAGAATGACGAAAAATTCATGGAAATTAAGGAGGTATTTTTATGAAAAAATATATTGCATTAATATTGACGGGGCTCATGCTCATAAGCTTGATGCCTTTTACAACTTTCGCCTACTACGGCGACTACTACAGCGACTACGGCGACTTGATCGTAAGCGTTATGGGCGACGATCGCTATCCGATAAACGGAGCGATTGTAACAATCTACGACTCAAACGGAAGCGATGTCACACCGAGCGGCTACTATAACTACAACACATACAGATTGCCTTACGGCTACTACACGGTCGTTGCGACATATATGGGCTTTGAAGCGAGAGAAATGGTTATGGTAGACAGCTCTACAAACTACGTCAGCCTCACGCTTTCGACTTCAAACAACTACAAATACACATTCGTCGTAAACACCGTTGACGGAAACGGATTCGACATAAAAAATTTGGACACAAGAGTGTACGACCAATACGACAGAGAAATAACAAGTGTCGGCGGCCTTTACACAATCGGCTATGCCGGAAAATACAGAGTTGACGTTTACAGCGGCTACAAACTTGTAAAGAGCACATACTTCGACTACAGCGACATAAAAAGTGGCACTCTCACAGTAAACATCGACGGCGGTTTTTATGCCGCAGATGCACCGCGTGCACTTACGGACACACTTAGAATTGCAAAAAATATTAGAAGATGCGGCGACTACGGTTCTGTTTCACCTGAATTAAGAAGAAATTTTGAATCGAACCTCGACATCGTCTCGAACATTGTCGACGACTTCAAAGATGGAAAATTCTCATACGCATACAACGGAAGATACTATGACAAATACGGCAAATACTACAACGGCTACTACAGAAACTACGACTCATACAGAAACGGCTACTACTATGTGAACGGAATTCCGTACTCATATTACGAATTCTACAAAAAATTCGGCTACTATCCTGATGAATACGACAAAGGTCGCGGCTACAACTACACCGCCGACTGGTACCTCGACAAATACAACGGACTCTCGATGAGATACTATGTTGAAGCTCTTGTCGACGCTGCAAATGCTGTTCTCGGAGACATGCCGATTTCAAGCCTTTGCACACGTGACATCGGACATTTGAAATATCCTAGCATCTACGACTACAACGGCTTCGACACAATCGGCTCATACGACAACAAAACTGTAAAAGAAGCAAACGACCTAATCGCTGAAGCAAGAAAATTGAAAGACAAAAGAAGCGATTCCTATTGGAAAAAATACAGCGATGCGCTTCAAAAAGCGATTGATGAAACAAATAAAGCTTTAAAAGGAAACGGCGGACTTAAAAACGCTGTTGCAAACCTCAAAAAAGCAATTGACGATGCAAAGAAAAACGACGGAAAACTTTACACAAGACGTGCATACATGAAGGGCATCACATCGATGACATTCAGTCCGTCCGGCACATTAACAAGAGCGGAAATGGCACAAATCATTGCAAATCTTTTGTCGCAATCCGGCAAAAACTACTCATACGGTGCTGTAAACTTCAACGACGTAACGGAAAACTCTTGGTACTACAACGCCGTAAGAGTTGCATCGAACTACGGCATCATGGTCGGAAGACCGGGCGGCAACTTCGACCCGCAAGGACTCGTTTCGAAAGAAGAACTCATAGTAATTGCAGCAAGACTTGGCGGCCACGAAGCTATGGCGGGAAACACATTCCAAATAAAAGAACACTACTGGAGCGTTCCATACATTGAACGTGCACTTAACAGCGGATGGATCTCGATGGACCAAAACTTCAACCCGTCTGAAAAAATAAGCCGTGGCGAAACCGCAAAAATCATAAACAAATCAATCGGCTATGGAGCAGACAAAGAATACATCGACAAAAACATCGACACAATGACAACATTTGACGACGTCGACAGAACAAACCCTTACTACTACGAAATTGTCGTCGCAACAAACACAATAAGCTACCAAAGAACCGACTCGCTTCGCATCTGGAGAGCACACGTAACTCAAAACGGCACATGGAGCGACTCGAACTTTGGAAATGGCGACCTAATCTCGCCGATAAAATAAAATAAGAGCCGGCAAAACCGGCTTTTATTGTAAAAAGAAAGGAAAAAACCATGAAGAAAAAAATACTACCTGTGCTACTCGCACTCGGAATAATGGGAACCTCAGTTCCAAAAACAGCGGCAAGCGGAGATCTTTTGAAAAACCA
Organism: Ezakiella coagulans; assembly: GCF_003096635.1. GTDB lineage: Bacteria > Bacillota > Clostridia > Tissierellales > Peptoniphilaceae > Ezakiella > Ezakiella coagulans. Next base: position 69,696 of record NZ_QEKV01000001.1, read on the forward strand.
AATAAACATCTCGGTCGAAGATATGGTAATCGAATTTCCGACAGTACTATATAAGGAAGAAAACTATATCAAACTGAGAGACCTTGCATTCGTCATCAAAGACTACAAGGAAATTGAGATTGAATACAAAAAAGATGAAAAAGGAAAGAACAAAATCTACATCAAAGATGGAAAATACAAACCAATCGGCGACGAACTCAAAGGCGACATCGACTTCAAAGGAGCTATAATAGGAACGGAAAACATCTCGGTTGGAAATGAAGACCTTCAAATGAGAAAAGTTAATGTAAAAGGCTACAACTACTTCAGACTGAGAGACCTCGGAAAAGCTCTCGGACTTGACATAAGCTGGAACAAAGAATCAAGGAGCGTGAGAATTACAAAAATGGGCGAAATGAAAGACGGCGACATCGCATTCAGAGAAACTGCGACAGAAAAAACGGAACACTCTCCGATACTGCTCGTGAAAGACGCGGGAGAAGGAAACATCTCGATCACCTACTCGGTAAAAGTAAACACCGGTGGCTACTCACTGAAAACAAAATCTGTTAAAAGAGTCGGAAACAAAATCATCGTCACCCCGGACCTCATCGGCCCGCCGGCAGATGCAATGGTCACACAAGTCATCAGCTACCCTACAACATCAATCATCATCTCGAAAGAGGAGTTGCCGGAAGGATATGTGATTGAAATCGAGGGAGAGGGAGACGAAAACGGGATGTTGTCCGATAGATAAATTTGCGGTCTATTTTGCGACCTGCTTGCAAACTTCAATCATTTGATTGCTCGGAGTGCACTTGAGCACACCTGCGCAATCAAAAATTGAGTTTGCGGCGCATCTCATCAAAATATCCTCGCAAATTGGTGGGGGCATTTGCGGTCGTTTTCGCGATAAACACTTGATTCAAAATTTTAGTCGTTGCGACATATTTTGCAATATGCCTCACTCCTAAAATTTTTCATCTAAGCGTTTCTCATCGAAAATTCCTCGCAAATTGGCGAGGTTTATGAAAGAATCGGTATTACCGGTTCTTTTTTTGTTATTGTTTGTGTCTGTGTACGCATCCGTAGCGGGATGGCATACGTTGTGACGTAAGGAACAACGATGTCCTCCCGCCATATATGTCGTGTCTACAATATACAACCCCACCAACAATGTTGTGCTGATAAAATATGTAAACAAAATCTCAAACCATATTTACAACTCACCCATCAATGTGTGTCTTCAAAATTTATTCTATACATTCTCCCTCTTGACGGCGTGTATGCATTGTTCCGCCATATTTGAATTTCGTTGTTATAACAACATACAACCAACGGTGTGTCTTCCAGAACGTAACGGCGGGTCACATCCCGCCGCCCAACTCTGTGTACATATAATATGTATTATTATCAACAACTGTGTGTATATAAAATATCTCCACAAAATTTCAAACCATATTTTAAACCCACATATCAATGTGTGTTTCCCAGAACGTAACGGCGCATCACATTGCGCCGCCCATTTTTGTGTATATATAATATGTATCGTTACCAACAACTGTGTGTGTATAAAATATCTCCACAAAATTTCAAACCATATTTTAAACCCACATATCAATGTGTGTTTCCCAGAACGTAACGGCGCATACACAATCGACGTCTACGACTCATTTCTCCTATTCGTCGAAATGTCGTCGGACGTCTTTGTATAAGACCTACCATCGTGTTTTTGATTTTGTCAAATCAAAAAGCACGGGT
>NZ_QEKV01000001.1:71533-324500 GCF_003096635.1 Ezakiella coagulans
TACGACTCATTTCTCCTATTCGTCGAAATGTCGTCGGACGTCTTTGTATAAGACCTACCATCGTGTTTTTGATTTTGTCAAATCAAAAAGCACGGGTTAGGTCTTTAACATCTCGCCGCCCATTTTTGTGCACATATAATATGTATCAACACCAACAACGTTTTGCCAATAAAATATATAAACAAAATCCCAATACAATCGATATATTTATTTTCGCCATAAACGCATATGTTATCTGTAACGGCGGGTACACAATCGACGTCAACGACTCATTTCTCCTGTTCGTCGAAATGCCGTCGGACGTCTTTGCATAAGACCTACCATCGTGTTTTTGATTTTGTCAAATCAAAAAGCACGGGTTAGGTCTTTAACATCCCTCCGCCCATTTTTGTGCATATAGAATATATATCAACACCAATAATGCTGTACCAATAAAATATCGAACCAAAAATATCATCAATAAGTAAATTATAATCAATTCATAAGTATCATTTTTTTAAACTCATTTCATCTCAATACCAATAAAATATTAAATTGTATAATAATATGGTATAATTAAAATATAATACATAAGAAGGGAGGGGGAATATGAATATAAAAGACTACCTTGGAGAAACAAATTTTTATGATAAAAAGGAACGACTGGAAATTAAGAAACCAAAATCTTGGTTAAAATCTGTTTCGGCGTATGCTAATGGGAGAGGTGGTAAATTAATATTTGGAATCAAGGAAGACAATACCATTATAGGACTGAAAGATTTTAAAAAAGATTCCGAAGATATAAGTGAAATTATAAAGACAAAAATGGATCCTATCCCGGAATTTGATATGGAATTAGAGGAAATCGATGATAAAATAATCTTGATTTTAAATATATTTTCCGGACGTAACACTCCGTACTTTGTAGTTGACGGAGGGGCAAGAACTGCATATAAAAGAGTAGGAAATCAAAGCGTCCCTGCCGGAAGAATAGACTTGTTTAACTTATCGTTAAAAGGAGAACATATTAGCTATGACTCCTTAGAATCAAAAAAGAAATTGGAAGATGTGACATTTAAAGAGCTAGTTATCGAGTATAAACAAAGAGCAACCGGAAAATTTGAGGAAAAAGATTTAAAATCATTTGGACTTGTAAACGATGCAGGAAATCTTACCATTGCGGGGGCACTATTTGCAGATGGATATCAAGTATATCAGTCAAGGGTATTTTGCACAAGGTGGAATGGATTGACCAAAGCAAATGGGAGAATGGATGCATTGGATGACGCAGAATTTGAGGGAAATATTATTTACCTCCTGAAAGCGTCGTTAGATTTTGTCAAAAGAAACTCTAAAAAAATGTGGAAGAAGGGACCGGTATATAGGACGGAATATCCCGAATACCCGGAAAGAGCTGTTCAAGAAGCCTTGGTTAATGCTCTTATTCATCGAGACTATTCTGTTGTTGGAAGTGAAGTCCATGTGGATATATATGATGACAGAATGGAAATATACTCTCCGGGTGGAATGTATGACGGGACTTTTGTTCAAAATCTTGATCCGCTAAATGTATCTTCTACTAGAAGAAATCCAATAATTGCAGATATATTTGCTAGAATGGATTTAATGGAAAGGCGTGGCTCCGGTCTTAGAAAAATTATTGAAGCATATAAAAGGGAAGAGAATTACAAGAATGATTTAGAACCTGAATTTAAATCCACTGAATCCTCATTTATTACAATCTTAAAAAACCTAAATTATAATACAAAAAGTGACGGTCAAAATGACGGTCAAAATGATGGTCAAAATGACGGTAAAAATGACGGCAAAAAACTAAAACCTGATGATAGACGCAAGCAGTTAGTAAAAAACATCAGATTAAATCCTAAAAATACTGCAAAAAGTTTGTCGGAAAAATTTGGCGTTTCCGTAAGTACTATAGAACGTGACCTAAAATACCTTACCGATTCAAACCTTATAGAATATGTAGGCAGTGCAAAAGATGGTTATTGGAAAATAATAAATACAGACAATAAATAATACAAGGGAAGTCGTTTAATATAAAACACCTTTTAAAGAGATCTATTTATACGATCTCTTTTTTTTATTAAAATATCGGTCAAAATATCGGTTAAAATATCGGTCAAAATGACGGTCAAAATGATACTCAAAATGATACCCAAAACCTTTTTCCAACATTTCCCCTCTTGGCGGCGTGTATGCATTGTACCGCCATATTTGACTTTCGTTGTTATAACAACATACAACCAACGGTGTGTCTTCCAAAACGTAACGGCAGGTTCGCAATCTACGTCAACGACTCATTTCTCCTATTCGTCGAAATGTCGTCGGACGTCTTTGTATAAGACCTACCATCGTGTTTTTGATTTTGTCAAATCAAAAAGCACGGGTTAGGTCTTTAACATCCCGTCGCCCATTTTTGTGTACATATAATATGTATTATTACAAACAACGATGTCTTTATAAAATATCTCCCCAAAATTCTACCACCATCTCCCCCATTTGCCCGGATATTTTGATGAGAAACGGCTAGATTAAGGGTTTTAGGAGTGAGACGTACTGGCAAGTACGTCGCAACGACTAAAACACGAGATCAGTCGTTTATCGCAAAATAGGCGGCAAATAAAATGCAGCCAAATGTAATATACAATTAATGCCACCGTAACACCCCTGTAACATCCATCGGGTATACTGTAGATACAGTAGATGAAAAGTCTACAAACGAATAACAACAAAAGTGATTTCGCCGGGAGGGGTATTCAATATTACACTTGTATTACAAATGACCCCAAAAGGTTGCAAATCACCATTCATTGTTGTTATAATAATACTAGTCACATTTGCCTTTGTCATTGACAATGGCAGTGATCAAAAAAATTTAGGAGGTCATAAGACTTATGAACAAGAAACTATTATCACTATTGTTAGCTCTTGTCATGGTGTTCAGCTTCATTCCAGCATTCGCTGCTGAAGAAGCTCCTGCTGCTGCAGACAAAAAAGCTGAAGAAACAGCTAAACCTGAAGAAAAAGCAGAAGAAAAAGCTGAAGAAGTTAAAGAAACTGAAAAAGCTGAAGCAACACCTGATTTTGTAAAATTCTTACAAGACAACGGCTACGTACAAGGTGACAAAAACAACAATTTAATGCTCGACAAAAACTTAACAAGAGCAGAATTCACAGCACTTCTAGCTAGACTAGATGGCAAAGATGACGTAGCAAAAGCTATGAAGACACTCGGAACAAAGTTCACAGACGTAACAGAAGCTCACTGGGCAAAAGGTTACATCAGCTTTGCTGCTGGAAAAGACTGGGTTAAAGGATATCCTGACGGAACATTTGGTCCTGAAAGAGAAGTAACTTATGCTGAAATCGCTACAGTACTCGTAAGATACCTTGGCGTTGACACAATGGGATTCAGCTATCCTGTTGACTATGTTGCAAAAGCATATGAACTCGGACTTTTAAAGGGTCTTCCAACTATTGAAAACCACAAACAAGCTGCTATCAGAAAAGACATGTTCCAAATGCTCTACAACACAATCAGCCAAAGAGATTTCGGTAGATTCAATGTTTATGAAATGGTAGTTCTCGCTAACAGCAGAACAGCAACATTAAAAAGAAACGAAATCAAAGCTGAAGTTCTTTCAGTAGTTCAACAAGCTAACAATGTTGACGAAAGAGGAGTTGCAAAAATCGGCACACAAATGAAATTCAACGTTGAAAGAAAACTTGCTGATGACAAAACTTTAATGGTAGGAGATACAGAAAACCTACTCGGAAAAGTTATCAAAGCTACAGTTAACGAAAACGGCGAACTTATCAAAGCTGAAATTATCGACTCATACAACTATGTTTGGGGAACATTAGATGGAGCAACAGATAAGAGACTCGTTGTTAACGGAACAGCATATGACGTACGTGTAGATGAAAGATACTACAACCGTAACGACAGAAGATATGACAACGACGACAGAATGTACAGAACATATGTAACAGGAATCAAAGGTGTAGAAAACTACAACTACAGAGCATTTGCAGACAAATACTTTGAAAGAAACGGAAAGCCAAAAAAGAATGCTCCTGATTTCGTTCGTGCAACTATAAAAGATGGTATGGTAATGTTCGTAGATACATTTGCAATGAAAGACGTTGCACCGGTTAAAGAAGTTAAGAGAGACGGAAAAGACGTTTACTTCTACAACGATGCAAGAAACGGTTCTGTTGACAGAATGACTCCTGCTGATACAGTTATCGGATACACAGCAGAAAAAGAATTCTACAACATGGATGCTGCAGATATCAAGGCTGATGACGTAATCCATATGATGGAAGGCGTTACACTTGTTCGTCAAGATGCTAAGGTTGAATCAAAATTAGTTAAGACATTCATTGACAAAGATGGCGAATGGGCAGAACTCGAAGGTAAAGAACAAAATGATGTTTACTTCTTAGCATCAAATGCTTGTGAAGAAGTTCCATATTGCTCAGTATATGCATATGATAACAATCACTTCAGAAGAACAATGAGCAGAAAAGACGTCAATGCAATGGTTGGTGAAAATGTAAAAGTTTTACTCAGCGTTTATGACGGTGTTCAATTAATTTCTACAGCAAAAGAATTCAAAGACACATTTGCACTCGTTGCAAAATATAACTCAAATTACCCTGTATTCTATGCTCCAAACGCAGAAAAAGAATTCAACCTCGACGTTGTTAGAGGAACAAACTTCTATGTAAACGGATGGAATAACACAGGTGCAGGATATGCAGCAAACAGCTTTAGATTGTTTGACCTTGTTTACACAGTAGGCGGAGAAAAGGACGAAGCTGAAACAATTGCAAAAGTTGAAAAATATGGCCATTCCAATGATGAAGGTTGGAGCAAACAAATGAAAGCTGCTTCTTTCCCTGACAGACTTGACAGATATGTAAGAATCGGTGGAAAAGACTACAGATATGACGAAGACACAAGAGTATTTGTTGTTAATGGAATTAATAAAAATGATCCAACATTTGTTAAAGCAACAATGGCTGATGTTATCAAACACAACAGAGACAACTACAAACTTGAAGCATATGTAATGAGTGAAAAAGATGTTAAGAGTTTCATCGAAGACAAACTTGAATTCGAAAGATTCGGATTCTATGGCGACAGAGATGACCTTGCTAAAGTTGTTATCTTCACAAACTACAAAGGTCCTGATGCAAACTTAGGTCCTGTACAATATGGTAGAGTTGCTAGAATTGATAACTATTCAAACAGTGTTCTTATCGAATTAGACAGATTTGAAAAACAATTATATATCAGAGAAGGCAGATCAGCACTCAAATTCAAGGGCGACGCAGGATATGGCGACATCGTTGAATTCAGAGAAGTTGTAGATGCTGAAAACAAAACAGCAAGATTCAACAGAGTTTTAAAGAAGAAAGCATCCGGAAGAATCACAAAGGGTAGCCTTGGAATTAACGGTGAAATCTTTATTACTGAAAATGATGGAACTACAACAAAATTCTATATTACAAAATATACTAAAGAATTTGGAAATAACACAGGATATGCAACTGTATATGCTGAAAACAATTCATTCGATGCTGATGTTATCGTTTATGAAGGTGGATTCGCAATTCAAGATGATGATGCAACTAAATATGCAACTTTCAAAGCAGCATTAACAGTTGCTGACGCAAATAAGACAGAAGCAAATATCAAAGCTTTAAGAACTGCATTCAATGATATGAGTATTGCAGCACAAGAACAACTTGTAACACCTGCAGAATTAGCAAAATACAATGCTTTAATCGCTTTATTCCCTGGACAAAATCCAGCAACTCAAAAAGACTATGATGAAGCTGTTGCAAAATTAATTAAATTAGAAGCAGGAAATATCGATAGCGATGCTCTTGAAGCACAAGCAAAAGCTGTAATTAAAAAAGTTCAAGATTTGGAAAAAGTTCCTGGAATAACAAAAGATCCAAATACCGCTGCTAAAATCGCAAGTTTACAAGGAAAAGTTGACACTTATCACAACAAACAAAATGTTGTTAAGTTCGCTGACAAGAAGACGGAAATCTTAAAACAAGCTCAATTCTATGCTCAAAATAACAACGTAGACTACACTGTAGCTGGAGATGTTAAGACTGCATATGATGAAATCGCAAACGTAACAATAGACTCTCCGGAAGATGATGCAGCACTTGAAAAAGCTGTAAAAGAATTAAAAACGAAATTAGCTGTATTTAAAGTTATAGTTGATGGTGCAAAATAGTTTTACGACTATAATTAAGACAAAGACCCCCTTCGGGGTCTTTTCTTTTACATATACAAGCTGGAAATATGGATATACAACGCGAACAAGCAATTCATTTTATATTTGTTTTATTTTAAACTTTAATAACATTATTTGAATATGTTCTTGTTCAGTGCCAATGTATGGTGAGTAATACAGTCGTTAGTTTAATTAGTTGTGTCGTTTGTGTGACATATATTATTAAGGCTATCCTTAGAATCAAATGGGATTTAATAATAAAAGACCCAATGCAAACTTTTGCAATTGAAATTGTTGGCGATCTTCTTCTGCTAGTTAATATACTCATCTTTATAAAAATAAATAAATTTAATGATAGTAATAATCTTGTTATATATGCTTGTATTTTTTGGATAGCTCTTTTTCTCATAAAATTTATACAATTTATAAAAACGATAGTTCATCAAGATAGAGAAAAGTTTTTCTTTTTTATTGCAATATTTATTGCACTTAGTTCATTCAGCAAAGATAATCAAGAAATCATAACCATTGCAACAACTCTTATTACAGCAGTCTTCGGTAGAATTGTACTGAAAAATATATTTGCAAATGAAATTGAGGAGCATAAGAAAAAGTGCACGATGTCGGAAGGAGCGACACTCGACAGTTTGTAGTACAGAATAGCCATGGCAAATATACAGCTCCTTGCTCATCAAATTGTAATTTTCTTGACCGAAAGTTTTAGAGATAAATGTGTTTACAAACGGATATTAGAAAAGTTGGCGGTTTGCGATTCGTTTTTTATTGGACTTATCAGATTTGTTATTTTTACAATTATTTATATTTTCTTTGTATCTAAATGCGGGAAAAATTTCAAAGAGAAAGTATTCAATTTTCTTATAAGGAATAGCTGAAACTATAACGCTCGTGCAAGATCCATCGTGATGACAATGAAATTTGCGGGAGACGGAACAACGACACCACAAGAAATTCTTGTGGTGTTTTTTTGATGAAAGAAAGAAAAAATCGTGAATAGCCCGGGAGTGGGCAATGGGCGAGTATGACTAACATCACAATATAAATATTGCACGATGTATGTATCGCCATAATAGGGAAAATGGAAGGGAAGATTTTGGAAAGCATAATGATGGGGGGATGGAATATGGATGATGGTTTTGGGTTCGATGTTTTATGAAAACACTGTTGTTTGTGGGGATGTAAATTTAATTGACGCCATATATGGCGTCAGGACATCGTTGTTCCTTACGTCACAACGTATGCCAGCCGCTACAATGCGTACACATACTTATACAAACGAAAATTTATCGGCATGGAAAATATTTACCATCGATATTTTTGTCTCGATATTTAAAACACACAGCGTTGTTGGTGAGGTTGTATATTACATAAACGACATATATGGCGGTACCCTTCCCGTGCTCAAAAACGAAATCGGAGATTTCTTCTTAGCTCGGTTGGGCACAGGCGGTATTTGTGACCCGCCGTTACAGCGGCGTGTATAGGTTTATACGATTGAACAAATTATTTTTGTGAAAAATATTTGTTTATGATATTTTTGGAGAGATATTTTATGAACACACCGTTGGTTGTATGTTGTTATAACAACGAAAGTCAAATTTGGCGATATGAGACGTACATAAACGTGTACAATTGTAAAAACATAACAATTTTATAAATGTGAATGTAATATTTTATGTATAAATACGCACACACTGCACGTAACGGCGACCAGTTTTTTTATCCATCGAACAGAAATCTTCGATTTCGTCGTGAGGTGAGATAAAAAGGTGTATCGCCGCAAATATATAATATTTTGCCTCAAATTGTTTGCACATACTACATATAGCATTTGCAAACAGCACCCAAAACCACTCGTAACAGCATACAATCACCTCAAATACTATAAAAAACAACATTGATTATTATCATATCAAATATATATCACTAAAAAAATAAATTAAAGCGATTTTTTTAATTTGAATATTTTATGATACTTAATTTTTTTATAAAGTATTAATAAAGCAAAAATTTTTTTGTAATACAATTGAAATATATTACACAATATGGTACAATTAATATATAGTGACTATGGTCACAATTATATTTCGGGAGGTTCATATGAAAAGAAAATTACTTTCAATAATTTTAGCGGTTTTCATGGTGTTTGGTATTATTCCATTCACGTCACAAGCAAGTGACAGTAGGAGTTACACTGATGCTTATGAAACGCTTACCAAAGAAATGGACAACAAACTGGAGGATGGTAAAGAGTACGAATTTATCGTTGAAATCTTTGAAAATAATCGTCCGGTTTCGAGACAAAGAAGAGATCTAACAGCACAAACTTACAGTTCTGCTGCTAGAAGAGGTAGAGAGTTAAGTTTGGTCGAAAAGAGAATAAATGATCAAAACGAAGTTTTGGCAGATATTTTCGGTGAAAGACAAATAAGAAGACACTCTGATGAAATTTCGTACTCAACAATGAGTAGAGCTTCATCATTTAGAGCAAGAAACAATTCTCGCCCGATTATCAGAGATACAGAACAATTAAAAACGATGCCACGTTATAAAGCATTGTTGAACGGTTTTGCATTGAAGATGACTTATGCAGAAGCTAAACAAGTTGCAATGCTTCCTAATGTTAAGGCTGTTACAAAAGCAGTTGAATACAAAATGCCTGAAAAGCCAAGTATGGGAACAAGCAAAAACATCATTAATGCAAATGTATCAACTGAAAGAGGCTACAATGGTAAGGGAAGAGTTGTTGCTATTCTGGATACCGGTGCAGATGTTAGACACCCTGACTTCAGACTTTCTGAAAAAGGACTTAAAGCAGCAAAGTATAATGAAACATCTATAAATGAAAAGATTGCAGAATTACACTTGTGGGGAAGATTTGAGACAGATAAGATTCCATATGCATACAATTATGCTGACAGAAGTTTTGATCTTTTAGACAAAGCAGATCACGGTCAACATATAGCAGGTACAATTGCAGGTAATGCTATAGACCCAAGTAGAGGTGTTGTGGGCGTTGTTCCGGAAGCACAACTTATGGTTATGAGAGTTTTCCCTATTGGGGCACCTACTACTAATACAGCAATATACGCAGAAGCAATAGATGACTCCGTACTACTTGGCGCCGATTCTATCAATATGAGTTTAGGCAGCTTTGCCGGTTCTGAAGATGCAGATAAGATTATGACAAAGGTTGTAAAGAATGCTAATGAACATGGTACTCTTGTTTGTATAGCAGGCGGTAACGATGGATATCAATTTAGTCAAAATCACTATCAACCTTCAGATGTTCTAGACTTTGCAACAGTTGGTGCACCGGCTACAATGAAGGAATCATTGTCGGTAGCTTCTTACAACAATAGTAATATTTCTTTTAAAAGAGCAGTGTTTAAGATTGGTGAAGAAGAAATAATTACTTCACGTGGAGATTATACTAAATCACAACCACAATGGGATTTAGAAGAAAATAAGGAATACGATTTAGTTTTTGTTGGTAAAGGTAACAGCGACTCAGACTATGAAGGAAAAGATGTAAAGGGTAAAATTGTTGTAGCTGAAAGAGGCGAAGCATCATTTGGCGATAAATCTGCTATGGCTTTCAAAAAAGGAGCAGCAGCTTGTATTATTGGCTATACAATTAATCCAAATCAAAATAAAGATCAATTATATTTTATTACTGTAGAAAATGAGGCTCCTGTAGTTCCAACTTATAACATTTCTAACAAGACTTATGATGAAATTAAAGCAAAGTTAGATGCCGGTGAAGTAAAGATATCATTTGTTAAAAATGATATAAGCAATTACGAATCTCCTGTAAAGGGTACTATGAGTGACTTCAATAGCTGGGGTCCAACTCCAGGACTTGGAATAAAGCCTGAAATCACAGCTCCTGGTGGAGATATCTGGTCAACTGCAAACAATGGCGGTTACCAATCAATGAGTGGTACTTCTATGGCAACACCGCACGTTGCAGCAGGAATTGCAGCAGTTCGTGGTAAATTAACTGAAATGAATAATTTAGGTTTACCAGCTTCAGATATTGCAATGCTTGTTAAAAAGATTCTTATGAACACTGCAAAACCGGCAATGACTAAGAGTGGGAAAGGATATTTTTCAGTTAGAAGCCAAGGTGCCGGTATCATGGATTTAGATGATGCTACAAGTGGAAGCTATGTAACAGTTGAAGACAACAGAGCTAATACTACATCACATGGAGATGCAAAAGTTGAATTTAGACAAATAAATGATGCAAAACTTGGAGTAGATTTGAAGCTTCAAAGTTATTTACAAAAAGATGTAACATATGACGTAAGTTATGTTTTACAAACAGATGCTGTGGATGATAAAGGCTCTGTAGTATTGGATCCTGATAAATATGAACCGATTACTTTAGGACAAGATAGTCTCGAAAGTATTACTGTTAATGCTAACGGCGAAGCAAATTTAACTAAAGAAATAACGTGGACTGAAGATGACTCTTTAAAACAAAAATATCCAAAAGGATACTATGTAGATGGATACATTTTCTTTAAGCCTCAAACAGAAGGAATACCGACAATATCAATTCCAATGCTTGCATTTAAAGGTCCTTGGGACACTCTACCAGTTATAGAGAACTTTATTCATACCTACGACTTAGAGGATACAGAAAGCAAGAGACCACTTTGGTTACCAGAAAATATTGCAGCTGAAGATATATATAAAGCGCCAGTTGATGATGTACATGCAACAATGCTTGTATCAAAGATGCTTTATTTGGATAACAGTGAAACTTACAATGAAGCACTAGGAAGAACTGAAGATGGAAAATTTACAGATAACTTAGCGATAAGTCCAGGAGTAAAAGATAAGTCTCAAGATTCATTCCAATTTAAAGGAGTTTTCCTAAGAAACTGGGATGACTTCTATATGGAAATTTCAAATGCTCAAGGACTAGTAAAGAAAATTGAAAATCCATACAGAAAGAGTGGAAGAAAATCAGGTTTTACTGTAAACGGTACAGAAATATACGCTATATCAGAAGCACCTTGGATGTGGGATGGAACCGATGCTGACGGTAAGCAAGTTCCTGAGGGAGCATATACTGTGAAAGTTCACGCAAAGATGCAAAACAATGAAGCGGCACCAGCTGATGAAAAAACAGTAACAGTAAAAGTGGATAATACTAAACCAGTAATAAGCGAAAGACCTGCATTTGATGATAAAGAAAGAACATTGAAAGTAAAAGCAACAGATGGATTATCGGGAATCAAAGCTGTTTATTACTTGTATGAAACAGGAGATACTAAAAAACCAACAAATTTAATATATAATGATACTGCTGATAGTGACGGATATTATGTTTTAGATGACTGCAATGACAAAGGTATTGTATTTGTTGAAGATTGGGCAGGAAATATTACAAAACTTGATTTAAGTGAAAAAGGTAAGAATCAAATTGTGATTGATAGAACAACAGAAGACGGATTAACAGATCCAGGTAGTGAAATTGCTGTTTACAATAAAGATCACAAGAAGATGACAAATCTTAGTGCACTTGAAGATGGAGAATATACTCTAGAAGCTTTAAATGTTCCTGAAGGAATCAATGTAGAAATAACACCAAATAAGGTTGTATTCCCTAAAGAAGACAAGACTACTATAGAAACTGTAACTGTAAAATTTACAAAAGTTTCACAAGAAGACTTAGACAAGTATGGAACATTAAATGTTACTGTAGTTGACAGCGATGTCTTATGGGATGGTTACACTATATACGCTGTAGACAAAGACAACAAAAAATACGAACTATATTCAAAATTTGACTGGGGCGCAGACACTTATGGAACAAAAGTTCCAGCTGGAGAATACGCAATAGTTGTTTTAAACTCTAAAGGTGAAGAGGTTAATTTTGCTGGCGAAAAGAAAGCCACAGTTACTAAACAAAATGTAACATGGAATAGAATTAGATTCTTAAGATCAGGTGACTTACAAGTTTATTTATGGTCTGAAGTGACTGAATTAATTAAGAAAATCAAAAATTTAGGAGAGTTACTTCCAAAAGAAAAAGCAGATGATCCAGATGTATTTAAATTTAATGCAAAAGAAATCTTTAGAGCTTATGACCCAGAGACTGGAAAAGATTTATTTGAAGGAACAGGCTATTATGAAGCATGCTTCATGCCTTGGCCTAATGGACAAGGGTTTAAGTTCTTGATACCAGCTGATGGAAACTATACAGTAGAATTAATAAATGATAATAGAGAATATTTAGTTGACCCTGCAAGAGTTGATGCAGAGCTTTTCACATATCAAAAAGATGAAAAAGAGAAATGGATTGGTATGGACGTATACTATCCAAAAAATAAAACTGCTAACTTAACTATTGTAGAAGAATTGGTCTCCGGAGAAACATCAACTGAACCTATAAAAGCTAGATATCATTTATATGATGACTATGGTAAAGAAATCAAACCTACAGGAGATAAAGTATGGGAAAATCTTCAAGCTAAATTCTATACTTTGGAAGTTGAAAGTTTAAGTGACAAATTTGTTCCTGAAAGAAAAACTTACAAGATAGATGCTTTTAATAAGTTAAATGTTGAACAAATCGTTAGATGGAAGAATTTAAGCGAAGATCCTGTTAAGAGATATACTTCTCTAGCTATAGGTATATATGGTGAATATGATACTTCAAACAGAAATATTCAAGTGCTACTGAAGAATAAAAATACTCAAGAAGAAATTGTCATTAATGCAGAAGCAGGCACTAAAGTCAGTGAGCAAGTTGTTCCACTGGGAACTTATGAAGTTACCGTAACATTACCGGATAACATAGTTATAAGCGATATATTTTTAAGTGGCGAAGATTCAAAAAACAAACTAACTGTTCTTGGAACTAAGTTCGAAGTAACATTTACTGGAGCATATAATGGAATTGAAATTAATTTGAAAAAACAAAAGAGAGATTTCGGGGAAGTAAATGTTGTTGCTACTGGATTAAAAGAAGAAGTGGTTAGCTACAAGCTAAGTAGGGAAGGTGTAGCACTTCAATCAGACGATGGAATATTCAAAGATATTGAACCGGGTAAATATATTTTAACATTTGAAACACCTGAAGGATATGAAGTTGAGTCAAATGAAATAGAAGTTAATGTAGAAGAAGGCAAATTAAGTAAAGTTTATATAAACTTTAATACGAAGCTTGATAATAATGTTACAACTCATAAAGCCATAGTAACAGCGGATGAAGTAAATAAAGACAGTCAAAAATTGCGTGATTTGAAATTAGAATATGTAGCATTAGCAAAAGATGGAGCACAATATAGTATTGATAAGATTCCGACAAATACAGAAGTTAGACTTGTAGAAGTTGGTTTGCCGGATGGCTTCGTAAGAAAAGATGCTAGTGATGAATACATTACATTTGATGCAGATAAAGAATTTAGTTTTGAATATGTAAATACAAAAGTTATACCGGCAAATGAAGATGACACAAAAGAAGGATATGTAAATATTACTTTTGATGCGGTTGACAATGGTGTTCTAAACGCTCCTGGATTTAATAATGTTAAAAAGATTTCATATTTAGTTAAAGAAGCTTATCAAGTAAGCGACTTTGAATTCTATATTCCAGAAGTTACAGCAGATAAAGATTATAAATTTACAAATTGGGATAAATCTTTACCATCAAAGAGATTTGCTAAGTCTGAAGAGTTGCTGGCACAATATGAATATGTAGGAGTTGTTGTTCCTCCAACACCGGACGAACCGAGTGTTCCTGACTATCCGATTATCCCTGACTACCCGGTAATTCCTCACAGACCGCACAGACCTGCAAAACCTACAAAAGACATTGTAAAAGAAACAAAAAAATCGACTGAAACAGTAAAACCTGTTGAAGAAAAGAAAGACTACGGAATTGTTGAAACAATGCCGACAATTGCAGCAACATTCTCAGATTTACCTGAAAATGCAGCAGCAGGTTCAATCATGAATATGGTTGCACGTGGAATTCTTAAGGGAATGGACAACGGAAAATTTGAAGGAGAACTCCCGATAACAAGAGCAATGGTTGCAACAGTATTGAAGAGACTCTCAAAAGACCAAACAATCAACAACGTAAAGAGCTTCACAGACGTAAAAGACAAAGACTGGTTTGCAGATGCAGTTAAATGGGCACAATCACAAGGTCTCATCAAGGGATACGAAGATGGCACATTTAAGGCAAACAATCTCGTAACACGTCAAGAACTTGCAATCATAATCGAAAGATTCTTGAAAGCACACGGAATCACAATGGACGAAATAAAAGAACTTTCATACAAGGATCTCAATATATTGCCGGCATGGAGCAGAGATGCAATCATCGCAATGGCAAAGATTGGACTTGTAGAAGGACAAACAGAAGAAATGTACAACCCGGCAAGCCAATTCACAAGAGAAGAACTTGCAGTAATGCTCGAAAAGATCATTATCTGGGTTGAAAAACATTAGAAAATAATAAGAGGATATAAGAAAGACGCCGAAATATGAAGGCGTCTTTTTTTGTATAAATGTTTTTGGGAATATTTTATTGGCACAGCGTTGTTTGTGTGGTTGTAAATTGTATAAACGACATATATGGCGGTACCCTTCCCGTGCTCAAAAACGAAATCATAGATGTATGCCTGTGCCCGGCAGTGCGAAAAAGAAATCTGTGATTTCGTATTTGAGCACTGAGAGGGTATTTCGCACGGTTGGGCACAGGAAGGACATCGTTGTTCCTTACGTCACAACGTATGCCGTCCGGCTACGGATGCGTACACACGCATATACAATTGTAAATACATAACAATTTTATAAATGTGAATGTAATTTTTTATGTATAAATACGCACACGCCGTCAGTAGCGTCGCATTCACAATTGACGTCAACGACTCACTTCTCCTATTCGTCGAAATGTCGTCGGACGTCTTTGCATAAGACCTACCATCGTCTGTTTGATTTTTCAAATCAAACAGTACGGGTTAGGTCTATAACATCCCGACGCCTGGGATATGGGTAAATACACGATTGTGATTTATGCAATTTAATAATCAATAAACACTGTATTATAGACCAGTTTTTTTATCCATCGAACAGAAATCTTTGATTTCGTCGTGAGATGAGATAAAAAGGTGTATCGCCGCCAATATGAAAATATATTTATGCATTGAAATTCAATAATTTATGTATATACATTTGTATCGCCGCAAAATAAAAATTTTATACACCATCCCATCATCAATTTGTTGTTTGAAAAAAACCGGATTTTAATATAAAATATAGGTTGGAGGGATAGATATGATTTATGTTATTAACAAGAGCGTTGATCCTTCTTTTAATCACGCACTTGAGGAATATTTTTTAAAGGATACTCGCGAGTCGGTTTTTATGATTTGGCAAAATGAGCCGACGGTTTTGATTGGCAGAAATCAAAATTTAGAGCTTGAGATAAATACAGATTTTACAAGAGAGCACGATATGCATATTGTGAGGAGGTTGTCGGGTGGCGGCACTGTTTATTGTGATTTGAACAATTGTCAGTACACTTTTATTACTAATCGCGACGACAATGATGAAAATCTTTTTAAGAGTTTTGCGCACCCGGTTGTGCTTGCACTGAAGAAGTTGGGGCTCGATGCAGATTTTACCGGCAGAAATGATATTATGATCGGCGACAAGAAGGTTTCGGGGAATGCACAGTACCGTTATAAGGACAGGATTATTCACCACGGGACGCTTCTTTTTGATGCGGATATGGAGCTTTTGGCGGGTTCAATGAAGGCACGTGAGATTAAGTTTATAGATAAAAATGTTCATTCACATCGTGCGCATGTGGGTCTTATTAAAAATTACGTGGACATGGATGTGCATGAGTTTATAGATTATATTGCGAAGAATATTGTGGAGTATCATGATATTTCTGAGATTCGTGAGCCGTCAAGCGAGGAGCTCGAGGGTTTGAAGAAGTATTTGCCGGACTTTCCTGATTTTAACAAGACGGGTTACGACAGGGAGCATTCGAGGAAATATATGGCGAAGAAGTATCCTTTCGGGCTTGTTGAGTACGGTCTTGATGATGAGGACGGCAAGATTAAGAAGCTCAAGATTATGGGCGATTTCTTTTTGAATAATGAGTTGGAGCCTTTTTTGAGTTCGATTCGGGGTATAAATATAGAGTCAATGGAGGACGAGCTCAAGTTAAATATCGGAGATTATATAATTGGCATGAAAAATGAAGAGCTGATTTCCGATTTAAAGGATTTACACAGAGGAGAATAGTTATGAGTGAGAAAAAATCTAAACATTTAAAGAAGCCGGAGTGGATCAAGGTTAAGCTTCAAGGCAACCAAAATTCCAACACGGTTGAACATACACTTTTAAATTATAATTTGAACACCGTTTGCTCGGAGGCGAATTGTCCGAACAAGATGGAGTGTTACGCTGCGAGAACTGCGACTTTTATGATTCTTGGAAAGAATTGTACGAGAAATTGCAGATTTTGCAATGTTACTACAAAGAAGCCGGAGCCTGTGAACAAGTTTGAGCCGCAAGAGGTCGCTTTTGCGGTGCAGAAGCTGGGACTTAAGCATGCGGTTGTGACGAGTGTCGACAGGGACGATTTGGAGGACTACGGCGCAGAGCATTTCAGACGTGTGTGCGAGGAGATTAAAAAGGTGAATCCGGGCACGACTGTGGAACTTTTGATTCCTGATATGCATGCGATGCATGAGCATTTGGATACGATTTTCAGTGCGAAGCCGGACATTATAAATCACAATGTTGAAGTTGTGCCGGAGTTTTTTAAAGAGATTTGTCCGCAGTCAAATATGGATTGGAGTCTCGAGGTTTTGAGATATGCAAAGGAGAAGGGTTTTATCACGAAGTCGGGCATGATGGTCGGTTTTGGGGAAACTGAGGAAATGGTTGTAAATCTTATGAAAATGCTTAGAGAAGTCGATTGTGACATGCTCACAATCGGACAGTATCTTCAACCTTCGAGAAAGCATGCCGAAGTAGTTGAGTATGTAACGCCGGAGCAATTTGAAAGATACAAGAAACTCGGTTTGGAACTTGGTTTTAGAAGTGTTGCGAGCGGACCGTTTGTTCGAAGCAGCTATCACGCACAAATGTTGGACAAATAGTATGAAAAGAGTTCGAATTTTTTTGAATGAATATCCGGCGTCAATTGAGGTTGCGAATGAATTGTCGGAACGTTTTCGCTCGCTTGGAATGGAAGCGGAGCAGGTTTATATTAAGTCGCTCGACAACAAGGGCGGCGATTTTGACGTAAACATTGTTGTGGGCGGTGACGGTACTTTTTTGCAGTCCGTTCGACTTAGCGAATTTCATTCAGCACCGTTTATCGGGATAAACACCGGAGGGCTTGGATTTTTTCAGGAAATTGGAGTTGATGAAATTCCGACGCTTGTGCACATGCTTAAAAAAGAGGAATTTATAACCGACGAGATGAAACTTATAAAATCTGTCGCAACCACAAATGACGGCAGCGAATTGTCGTTCTATGCGATAAATGAAATTCTCATAAAGGGAATAAATTCAAAAGTCATCCACATGGATGTGTATGTCGAGAGAAACTTCTTGCAAAAATTTTCGGGCGACGGCATTATAATTTCGACTTCAGTCGGCTCGACCGCATACAACTTTTCGGTCGGCGGTGCGATTGTGCACCCGAGCATCGAGACCATGCAAATGAGCCCGCTTGCACCGATTTCAAGTGCAGCGTACCGTTCGCTTTTAAATCCGATCGTCATGCCGGGCAATTATACAATCGACATCTACCCTGAAACCAAATATGAAAAATCCGTTCTGATCGTCGAAGACGGCGTTGAAAACTTTGTGAGAAACATAAGAAAAATTGAAACCACAATCAGCAACACATTTGTGAATAGATTGCATTTGGATAAGGATATTTATTGGAAGAACCTAAAAGACAAATTCATCTAGGGTATTTGCGGTCTATTTTGCGATAAACGGCTGATTCCGTGTTTTTGTCGTTGCGACGCATTTATCAATACGCCTCACTCCGAAAACACTCCATGCAGTCGTTTCTCATCAAAATATCCTCGCAAATTGATGGAGAGGATTTGCGGGCGATGTCGTGAATTATTATGTATAAAAATGCAAACATGGCCGTAGCGGGATGGCACTGTGTGTCCTCCCGCCCAAACTGCGGCATATTTTTCAATATGCCTCACTCCTAAAATATTTCATCTAAGCGTTTCTCATCGAAAATTCCGGGCAAATGGGTGGATTGTTGATTTTTGCGATAAGGCTTTTAGAATGTATGATTTTGCAAACGCAGGACGTAGCGTCGGGTTCACAATCGACGTCAACGACTCATTTCTCCTTCCGTCGAAATATCGTCGGACGTCTTTGCATAAGGCCTACCATCGTGTTTTTGATTTTGTCAAATCAAAAAGCACGGGTTAGGTCTATAACATCCCGACGCATGGGATATGAATCAATACACGATTGTGAGTGATGATATTTAGGAATAAACAAACATTGTATGATCTTCTCATAAAAAATTTCGGGCAAATAAAAGCGTTTTTATTTGTAGAAGATTGCAAACCATCATACGTAATATAATGCCCCCTTATTTCCGTGTTTGGATTTAAGGGGGCATTACAATTGTCGGTTTTTTATTTGGCTTTATCTTGAATTATGTCTTCTATAATTTTTCCAATATTACTACTTACATTTCCTTTTATATTATGGATGTCTTGATTTATTTTCTTTTCTTGTTTAATTGCAATTTTAATGTTTTTTGCAAAAGTTCCTATTTCTTTATTCTTCTTTGCATTTATACCGGTGATTTCTGATAGTAGTTTAAAAGCGTAACTATATCTGTCTTTATCGTCTTTTGTTAAAAATTTATTTTCATTGTTTTGTATAAATTTTTCATAACTATTTTCAATGTGAAGCAGCAAAAATAGTTCAAAGCCTGGATTTGTAACAGCGGCGATGTCATCTTCTTCAATTGTTGAAATAAGCTCATCATAGCCTTTCACCTTTTCTTCAAAAATATCGCCGTCAAATACAATTATCATCTTATCGTGCTCAATATCGAAGTTGTTTTCCGGTTTTTCTTTTTGATTTTTTGCAAATTTTACAAGATTTTTTGCGTATGATATATCACGATCTTTTCCGGTTTTTTCCCATAAGCATATATCTATTAAGCTGTGAATCGCTAGTTCTTTTCTCATATCAATCAGTTTTTTAAAGTAATAGACTTCGGTATTTGCGCCTTCGCAAATGAAGATATATTTTCTAAAAGGTTCTATTTGTTCTTTCAAGTCGGATGTTCTTTTGTTCCATCCGGAGTAAGACATTATTGGTTTCATTGCTATTCCTCACTGAATGAAAATTGCTTGAATATAGGAATTGCACCATATCGGCCTTCAAGATATGCTTCTTTTAATTTTTTATCATATCTTTCTTTAAATCTGTCCAAAGAATAAATGTGACTTGAATTATGATCGTCTCTTTCAATAAACCAAATTTCATCTCTTCTAAACAATGTTTGATCCATTATTGTATCTTCATGGGTGGTAAACACAAGTTGCATTTTTGCATTTTCATGAGCTTTCATAAATGTTTTTAAAAAATGTTCAGTGAGTTTAGGGTGTAAACTTCGCTCCAATTCATCAACTACAAACAACGAGTCCGGTCTATCGGTTAAAATCATATCGATTAGATCAAACAATCTTTTTGTACCGTCAGATTCTTCGGAAAAATCAAAGTCAAAAGCGGATTTTCCGTGTTTTAATACAAGTGTGGTAATTTCAGGTTCACTGTTTTTATCAACACGGATATTAAAAAATCCGTCAGCAATTCTACATGTGAGTTGTATTCCTTTATTCTCTAAATTTTGAAGCTCTGATTTAATTTTTCCAAAGATGTCTTGCATTATAGGAAGTGGCACAATTTTACCCATTTCATCAATTGAAATCTTTTTGGTTTTTATATCGGTAATCCCTGTGTCAAAATTTCTAATCAGTTTGGTTATATTTTCAAGGGATTCGTCGTGATAATAGCTTTCTGTGTTGGCAAGGCTAATATTTGGATTTATTAAAATTATATTATTCATAATCCATGAAAATGACTCGCTGAAAAATTTAAGTTTGGAATTTTCGTCATATTTTTTGACGCGATTCATCTCTGACAAAAACAATCGGTCATTTTGTCCGACAAAATCTGCACTATATACATTAAATCTAGCATTTTCTTCTTCTGATAATTTGACGTTTTCTCCGATTTTTAGCTCGTTGTCTACTCTGCTGAAGAGTTCCTTTGCATTTCCATCTTGCAGAAGTTCAAAAAGCCATTCATTTGTAATTCTTCTTTCGCTTAAAACAACAGAAAAACCGTATGCATAAAAAGTGTTTCCAACAGTAAATTGCAATTCGAAAACACTTTCTCTATTTTTATTTGCTCCCTTGTTTCTACAAAAATCATTTACACATTCGAGCGGAACACCGTTTTTCAAAGTCGACTTTATAAATGCAAAGGCGTGAACCAAATTGGATTTTCCGGAAGCATTTGCACCATAGATTGCAGCATTTTTCAAAATCTTAGTCTGCTTTATTTGCATCCTGTGAGTTGCCATAGCACGAATTTTGCTTGAAGATAGCATGGATAATTCTTCTCTATCATCAAAGGATTTGAAATTTTCAACTGAAATTTTTATTAGCATAATGGGTCCTCCTCTTTAGATAATTATATCATGAAGAATGTTTTTGTGTCAATATGAAAACAACTATTTAGAGATATTTTCTCTAAATAACTATTTTAACTTTATATTTTATAAAACAACGTTGTTGTTACGTACAAACAACTTTTAAACGACAAAAATGGCGGGAGGACATCGTTACTCCTTACGTCGTAACGTATGCCGTCCCGCTACGGACGCGTGCAAACGCATATACAATCGAACAAATCATCTTTGCGGAAAATGCTTATCGGCGATATTTTTGATTCTATATTTTATTGCAATAACGTTGTTGGTGAAGACACATATTTCATGTACACAAAAATGGGCGGCGGGATGTGACCCGCCGTTACGTTCTGTGGAACACACATTGACGGATGAAATTATATATTGTAACAATTTTACACGAAGTAAATATTACAATGTGAATGCGAATATATAAACATGTTATTTTTATGTATGAATGTGCAGACTTTGTAGCGGCGTGGTGCACAATCGACGTCAATGACTCATTTCTCCTATTCGTCGAAATATCGTCGGACGTCTTTGCATAAGGCCTACCATCGTGTTTTTGATTTTGTAAAATCAAAAAGCACGGGTTAGGTCTATAACATCCCGCCGCCTGGAGTATAGATAAATACACATGTATAACCATTTATGGCTTTTAATTTTTGAACGCCGTTTGTATTACCGACCATTTTTTTATCCATCGAACAGAAATCTTCGATTTCGTAACCGAACGCGTAAAAAGGTGTATCGCCGCCGAATAGGAGAATGCATAGATAAAATTGTAAAACACACAATGATGGGTGGAATTAAAAATCATTTGGCATTTTGATTTCTATATTTCATTGCAATAACGTTGTTGGTGAAGATACATATTCTATGTACACAAAATTGGGCGGCGGGATGTGACCCGCCGTTACAGATAACACAAGCGTTTACGGCGAAGATTTATGTATAAATACGCATCCGTAAAATGTATAAACAATTGCAAGAATATATATTTGTATCACCGCAAATATGTCTTTATCCAATTTTTACATAAAAACAATTACCTTTATTTCAACCCCACATCAATAATATTTTTCCAACAAAAAATCGCCGGTTTTATTCGGCGATTTTTTATTTTTGGATTTTATCATATTCCGGGTTTTGTCGGAAGTTTTTCATAAGTGTTCCGTTTTCAAATATAAATGGTCGTGTGGTTTCTTGGTTGTATTCGATGTCGTATTTTTCCATGAGGTAGTCCGAAAGTTCGGTGCGATTGTTCAGTATGAGTGCTTGGTATGGTTCATTAAAGGAAAGTTTTTCAATGAACATCAGTTTGTCTTCGCAAGGAACAAGGACTCCGGTGTGACCGATGAATAGTATGTTTCCATCGATTTCGTCGTCGTTATGGAACCAAACCGATATTATTTTTGCGTTAATGTTGCCGTTCCATTTTATTCCACGCGAGCTCACAGCTTTATCAATTTCCGATATTTGGTCTTTTTTGTCGGTGCTGAACTTTGCTTGGACCGGAGCGTAGAATGTTTCGAATTTGTTTAGTTCATCTTTTGTAAAAAGATTCGGAAATTCATTTTCGATTGAATTTTTATCGAAGTCGAGTGTGCTTGTGTTGTCGTTTGCACTTCTTTCAACTTCGATGTTTCCAAGCATTAGCTCAAATGTGTTTATTCTACAGTTAGAGCCGATTTTATTCGGGTTTTTGTAGAATTCGTCAACAGTTTTTGTGTAGTCGGTGTTTATGCTTTCGGTTTCAACAAATCCGTTTTTATATGGAAGCTCACCATTTACGTCTTTGTTGTAAGTTTTTACCATGTCCATAAATTTGTCAACTTTTTCTTCAGAGAGACCGCTTTCGATGAGTTTTTCACGACAGAGCTTTTGGTCTTCTTCGGAATATATATTTGAAACTTTTATTTTTTTGAGCGGGCGTGCATTTTCGTCTTCGCAACCCGTAAATAGATATAGTAAACTTGCGAATATTACAAATATCACCAATGTATTTTTTATTGTTTTCATATTTCCTCCTTCGCATGGGCGATATCTATCGCCACTGCTAAATATTACATTATATTCATATAAAAATCAAGTGTGGCAAGTCACATTTAATTATTTGTAATCTTTAGTATAGATTTATGTTATAGGTTTTTATAAAGTTATTATGATTATCTATTGGTATTTATTGTTATATTGTATTATAATAGAAGTTATAAGGAGGTTTTATACTATGAAGAAGAGAAATCTTTCGCTTTTAATAGGCGGACTTATCATTGGTGCAATCGGTGCACTTTTGGTATACTTCGGAAATCCTGGAAACATGGGTATTTGCGTCGCATGTTTCTGGAGAGACGTTGCCGGCGCAGTAGGACTTCACAAGGCACCGGTCGTTCAATATTTGAGACCTGAAATTTTAGGTTTCGTAATCGGAGCATTAATTGCTTCCACACTTGGCAAGGATTTTAAATCCCGTGGCGGCTCAAGCCCTGCATTAAGATTTATTTTAGGATTCTTTTTAATGATCGGTGCTTTAATTTTCCTCGGATGCCCACTAAGAATGTTACTTAGAATCGGCGGAGGCGACATGAACGCAGTAGTTGGTCTACTCGGTTATGTTGCAGGTATCTTGGTCGGTATTGTTTTCCTCAAAAAGGGATTCAGTTTGGGACGTGCTCACAAACAATCAAAGCTCGGCGGATATGTTATGCCGGCAATTTCAATTGCACTTTTAATTTTATTATTAGTACGTCCTGATTTCATTGCATTCAGCGAAGAAGGACCTGGCTCAAAGCACGCATCTGTTATTATTTCACTCGCAGCAGGTCTTATTGTCGGAGCAATTTTACAAAGAACAAGATTATGTACAGCTGCAGGTTTCAGAGATGCAGTTTTAATCAAGGATTATTCACCGCTTCTAGGTCTTTGCGGCGTTGTTGTCGGTGCACTTGTTTTAAATTTGGTTCTTGGACAATTCCATTTTGGATTTGAAGGTCAACCTGTTGCACACACAAATCATTTGTGGAATTTCCTCGGCATGACACTTGTAGGTATTTGTTCATGTCTATTGGGCGGATGTCCTATAAGACAAACAATTCTTTCCGGTGAAGGCGACCAAGACGCAGCTGTTGTTGTTTTAGGTCTTATTGTGGGTGCTGCATTTGCACACAATTTCGGTCTTGCTTCCAGCGGCAAAGGCGTTACACCGAACGGTATGATTGCAGGCATCATCGGTCTTGTAGTTGTTGTACTAATCGGTTTATTTTGTAGAAGGGAGAGAGCATAATGCTTGATACAAGAGGATATGCATGCCCTGAACCTGTCATTATGACAAAAGGCTTAGTTGACAAGGGCGAAAAGAAAATCGAGGTTTTAGTTGACACAACCGTTGCAAAGGAAAATGTTTCGAGATTTTTAATTTCAAACGGATACAAAGTTACGGTTAGTGAAAATGATGATGAATTCACAATTTCAGCAATGAAATAGTTTTTTAATTTCGCCCTTAGGGGCGAATTTACATATATGAAAATATTATATTATACACATTCGGGCTTGCAATTGCGAAGCGATTCTTAGTATAATATAAAAAAGGAGATATAAGAATGATAGTTGTTACATTTCACCAATTGACTGATGCACTTATGTTTGAAGAAAGTGCAAAGAAGAACGAGCCGGAGTTCAGATTGATTCCTGTGCCGAGAAAGATTTCGAGTTCGTGCGGTCTTGCTGCGAGAACGTCAATGAGCGTCGAAGATGTTAAAAGAATATTGGCTGAAGAGGGTATTGAGTCCGACGGAATTTACAAAGAAGAGAATAATGATTATTTAAAACTTTAATTTTTGGCAGGTGTCGACCTGCTTTTTTGATTGAAAAGCTGTAAGTTGTAGTTATTTTTAAGGCTTTATCGGGTATATAATTAAGTAGATTTAGTATAAGGAGGGGTGTTTGTGGATTTAATTAAACTTACTTGTGATTTTGAAGTTTGGAAGATTGCCAATAATCTGGCCGAAGAGTTTTATCCTGTTGACTATCCTGAGGAGAGAAAGGCCGACAGAGAACGGCTGATAGATTTTAAAGACGGGCTTAGAAATATTAAGAAATCAAAGCATCAACTGGGAAGAAACTTGGAAGAGTTGGATAAGTTTTTGGCATATTTGAATCCTAAGAGAAGATGGGAGTACTCAGATTTGTCGATGATTGATTCACTTTATATGGTCGAGATTCGAGCAGAGGACTTGTTCGATTTGATGGAGAGAGGCGATATAAGGTTTAAAAAGACGGATGTCTATGATATTTATAGATTTTTATTTGAACATGAAATTTACGATAGAGAAGCACTCGTATTTTTGGCAAGTGTCTATGAAATAGCGTTGCCGCAAAAAATTGATTGGTTTGAAGCGAGCGATGAATATGAATTTGACGATTCAGATATTTCAAAGGCGAGAAAGATTTTAAAAGTTGAGATAAAAGATGTAAAAAAGGTTGTAAACGATTCAAATAAAAAGACAAAGTCGGCACCTAAAAAAGTTGCACCTGAAACGAAAGTCACAACTGTAAAGAAGAAGTCTACAGCAAAGTCGGATTCAAAAGAGAGCGAAACTGTAAGTGTGAAAAAGTCGGATATCAAAATAAAGAACAAATCTAAGTCTGATTCAAAGAGCACAAAGGCTCCGACAAAGAAAGTAGCAACAAAGAAAGTAGCAACAAAGAAAGTAGCAACAAAGAAGTCTGAGACAAAAACCACATCGAAGAAAAAGAAAACGGATAAATAAATTTGGAGGATATATGAACGATAGATTATATGCAGAGTTAATAGTAAACAAGGCACTCAATATTAAAGACGGTTCAATTTTAAGAATTAGAGCAAACACTGAAAATTTACCATTTGCAAGAGAAGTTGCAAGAATGGCTTATGAAAAAGGTGCAGCTGAAGTCAAGGTCGACATCAAAGATGAAGCAATCGAAAGGCTCAACATGGAACACATGAGCGAAGAAAGGCTCGAACATTTCGGCAAATACAATCTCGATGAAGCTGTTGATTATGCTGAAGACGGATGTTTTTATCTTTCGATAACAGGTGGAGATCCGGATCTTTTTAAAGGCATTGACCCGAAGAGAATTGCGATGAGATCAAAGGCTGCCGGCAAGGTTATGAAACCTTCAATGAAATACACGATGAACGATATGAACAGTTGGTGCGTTGTGGGTTATCCGACAGTCAAGTGGGCAAAAAAGGTTTTCCCGGATTTGAGCGATGACGAAGCTGTAAAAAAACTTAAAGAAGCAATTTTTAAAACTGTTCGTTTGGACAGAGAAGATCCGTTTGCCGCTTGGGATGAACATCTTGAAAAGCTGGAAAGTCGCGGTAAAAAATTAAATGAATTGCAATTGGACAGACTTCACTACACGACAAAGAAGGGGACGGACCTCACAATAGGTCTTCCGGAAAACCACGTTTGGATGGGTGCTGTTTCAGAAGATGACAGAAAAAATATTTTCCTTCCGAACCTTCCGACAGAAGAAATTTTCACAGCTCCTGACAAAAATAGAATTGACGGAGTAGTTTATTCGACAAAGCCTCTAAATTTGAGCGGCACTATTGTCGATGAATTTAAAGTTGTTTTTGAAAAGGGCAAGGCTGTTGAAGTGAGTGCAAAGCATGGCGAGCAAAATTTGAAGGATTTGATTAAAACCGATGAAAATGCATCAAGTCTCGGTGAAGTTGCACTTGTTTCGGTTGAAAGTCCTATAAATCGTTCGGGACTCATTTTTATGAACACACTTTTCGACGAAAATGCAAGTTGCCACTTGGCATTCGGGGCTGCATATCCAACCTGCTTAAAGGGCGGAGACAAGATGACCGAAGAAGAGCTCGATAAGCACGGCATCAATGATTCGCAAATACACGTGGACTTTATGGTTGGTGATGAAACGCTTGAAATTGTCGGCTACGACAAGGAAGGAAAAGAATATAAAATCTTTGAAAACGGAGATTTTGTGATTTAGGTGATTAAATGACTTTTGATAAAAAAATTAGAGATAAAAACGCAGCCGGGGGCTACGGAATAAGGGGTATTTTTAAAGACACTTTTGAATTTGTAAGCAAAAATCTTTTGGTTGTAGTGATTCTTTTGTCGATTATCGTTTCGATTATTCCTGCAATTTCAGGAGATGGATTTTTGCTTAACAAAACTACGACACTTGAAAGCAGAACGGGCATTATGAAAACGGAGGTTGAAACGGACAGCCCGATGGAATCTCTTCAAAAAGCGGTGCAGGCTATAGTAAATATTCTATTTTTGGTATATTTCTTTAGAAAAGCAAAGGGTTACGAATTTAGAGACAGAGGAGTTTATGGAAAAGCAATTGCAAAGTCGATTTTGATGTCGCTGTTTGTGAGTTTGGTTTCATTATTTCCGCTGATACTTCTTATGGTCATAACTGCTTATTTGCCTATATTTATGGTATTTGTTGCATTTGTTGCAATAGCTTTGGCATATTTTACTTCGACGGCGCAAATTGCAGTCGTGGAAGATCCGGACAGAAAGATTATGAGTTCACTAAAAGTTGCACTTTCTACATTCAAGAAAAAAGGTTACGTTAAAAACATTTTGATTATTGTTTTAATAACATTTTTCATTACGTTTGGAGCAATTTTAATCATAAATTTTGCTGTTTTTAAAAACTTCGAATTTTGGAAATCCTTTAGAGCACTTACAAAGATTTTTGAATCCGGAATTGGCGGACATATTTTAATTTTCGTTATATCGTTTGTAATAAACGCTATCAGTTTTTATCTAAACTCAGCTGTCGCAGCGGTTTATCTGATTTATACCGAAGGGAGCGACGATTTGGAGCAATATCCGGATAATTTAGAAGGATATAATGCAGACGTTTTTAATAAGTACGGCGAAAATGAGCATGAAGCTGAAAACAAAAGCAATTTCTTTGATGAATACGAAAAGAACTTTTATAAAGGAAAAGATGAAGAGAACGACGGGGAAAAATAATGTTTCAAAAACTTATTAAAAGTAAAAAAGGTTCCGAAAGAATAGGTGAAATCGGACTTGCTGTCGCATTGGTGCTTGCGGTACCGAAAATGATTTTGGGATTTGCAACAGGCTCTATATCCGTTCTTGCAGATGGGGTAAACAACCTCATGGACAGCTTCGTTTCGATTTTAACCATGGTCGGCATGCGAATGAGCAGAAAGCCGATGGACAAGGACCATCCGTATGGATACGACAGAATCGAGTATATAACCGGGTTTATCATTTCGGTTGTGACTGCGATTATCGGTATTCAATTTCTCGTAAAGAGCGTCGGCGGCATAGTTGATCCGGAAAAGACTGACATTGACACAATTACAAGGGCATTTATGATATTGTCGATAGTTCTGAAATCCGGATTTTCACTTTTAAATCACGAATACTATCTGAATTTTAAAAGTACAATTTTTAAGGCAAACAGACAGGATGCACTTTTTGACGTTGTAATTTCCACAACGGTTCTTTTAACGAGTTTTTTCTTTGCAAACTATCCCGTTTTGGACTCGATTGTTGCACTAATAATTTCACTTATACTTCTATACTCGGCATATGAAACTTTGAAGGACACAATCTCCCCTTTGATTGGTGAAAAGCCGAGCGAAGAAGACTTGAAGGCGATTGAAGATGCACTAAGCAGCTCTCCGATGATTAATTCAATTCACAATATATATGTAGACAGAAAATCAATGGATCATGTTTTTGCAACGGCAGACGTTGAGGTGGATCCGGATTTAACGGTTCGTGAGGCACACGATGTTATTGAAAGGCTTACGGTTGAACTCAGAGAAAAGACAAATATTGATTTGGTTGTTCATATAGAGCCGAAAATTGTAGGCGGAAGACGTCTTGAAATAAAGAAAGCCATTGAAGAAATTGCGGGAGTTAAAGGCGTTCACGACGTAATTTTGGGTGAAAGCAATATAATAACAATTGCAGTTGATGAGAATAAACTTGAGAAAGTTGAAAATATAAAGGTAAATGTTTTGAATAGACTGAAAGAAAAGGACGATAACAGATGGATAATAGAGACAGTGGTAGACTTCAGGTAGACCTTGAGACCATAAACAAAAGAATAGAAGACGGCGGGGTTTCCATAATTTTGGCATGCGATTTAAATTATGGCATTGGCATTGACGGCGACATGCTATTTTGGATCGATGACGATTTGAAAAGATTTAAGGAAATCACCATGGGAAAAAATCTTTACATGGGCCGAACAACTTTTGAATCCACAGGACCGCTTGAAGGGAGAAAAATGATTGTGCTTTCTTCGAAAAATCCTGAAGGTGCAGACGAAGTTATTCACGACTTCGATGAATTCAGAGAAAGACTTAAAAACGACAAAAACGGAATGCTTATCGGCGGAGCAAACACAGTGAATTCGATGATTGAGGACATTGACTATATGTATCTTACAATAGTTCTTAAAAAGTATAAGGCGGATTCAACGATTTTGAACCCGATAAAAAATGGATTTGCTCTAGAAAATGAGAGCAAAATAATGTTTGACGAAAAGACAGGTTTGAACTACAAATATGTAGTTTTTAAACGAAAATAATATTCAAGGAGGAAATTATGAATATTTTAGAAAAATTGGGAATCGGAAACGATGCAGGACAAATTACTGAAAAAATCAAGGAATTTATCGACAAGGAAGATTTGGGAGCTGTAAAATCGCTCGCTGACAACTTGGATGCAAGCACATTGACAGGCATCTTAAATAAACTCGAACCGACAATTTCGAAAGTACTTTATGCACTCTTGCCTGACGACATGGCAAAGAACATCATCGACAAATTGGAACCGGGAGTGAAAAGCGAAATCGATAAAATTGATACGACATATCTTGAAGACATTAGGAAAAAAGCAGAAAATTCAAATATTGTGGATGATGTTGTGGATAATGTGAAGGATGCGATAGGAGGCCTTTTTAAATAGGGGTGGGTTTATTTGCGGTTATTTTCGCGATAAACGCTTGATTCAATATTTTAGTCGTTGCGACGTACTTGCCAGTACGCCTCACTCCTAAAATATTTCATCTAAGCGTTTCTCATCGAAAATTCCTCGCAAATTACAATGTTTATATGGGAATCGGTAATCACCGGTTCTCTTTTTTTGTTTGCACGCTAATTTGCGATGATTTTCGCGATAAACACTTGATTCGATATTTTATAGACGCAGCGTTGTTGTTACGGACCTACAACATTTAAACGACAAATATGGCGGTACCCTTCCCGTGCTCAAACACGAAATCGGAGATTTCTTTTTCGCTCGGTTGGGCACAGGAAGGACTTATCGTTGTTCCTTACGTCACAACGTATGCCGTCCCGCTACAGATGCGTACACACGCATATACAATTGTTCAAACAAAATAATGTTATAAATATGAATGTAATAATTTATGTAGAAATATGTACACGCTGTCCGTAGCGGCGACCAGTTTTTTTATCCATCGAGCAGAAATTTTAATTTCGTCGCGAGATGAGATAAAAAGGTGTATCGCCGCTAAGATGGAAAATTGCCGGGGAATATTTTGGGAAGATTGTTTTGCGAATATAGTTGTGGAAATTGTATGGGGGGTTCAACATTATTTTGGCATAGCGTTGTTGGTGGGGTTGTAAATTGCACGAACGTGATATATGGCGTGAGGATTCACAGAACCGTCACGCTACGGCTGTGTTTGCGAATGCATGCAATTGGAAAACATTTCGGCGTGGGAAATATTTGCTGGTGATATTTTTGGTTCGATATTTTATGGGCACAGCGTTTTCAATTTCTCACAATTTATACACGCTGTTATTTGCGAGGATATTTTGATGAGAAACGGCTAGATTGAGAGTTTTAGGAGTGAGGCATATTGATAAATATGTCGCAACGACTAAAACACGAGATCAGTCGTTTATCGCAAAATAGCCCGCAAATAAAAAAGAACCCACAAAAAAACTCCATAATACATAGGTATTACAGAGTTGTGCTTATTTTCCCTCAGGTTTTTTCTTTTCAATTTTTGCGTTTACAAGTCGACAAAGGGGCATCGGGATGTCTTCGACAGTGTAGCTTTCGAGTGTCCCGGTCACAATTATGTCGTCGCCGTCGTCAGGGTACTTTTCGTCGCTGTTACTTGAAATGAATTCAAGCCCTTGAGCACAGCAGGCGAGAGCGTCTTTTATAAGGCAGTAATGAGTCATACTTTTACCTTCTGTGGTCGGGAAAGTGTATGAGTTTCCGTAAATTTTAAAGGTTTTTCCGGAGTAGCTTTCAGGGTCCTGTACAACCATAAAGACAGTCGCATAAATCATATCTGAGTTCATTTGAGTCAAGTCATAGTCGATATCTTTTTTATTTTTATCGTCGACTTTTTCAGGCTCTTTTTTATCATTGCTTTCTTTATTTTCTTCGTCAACTTTTTTTACGTCATCTTCGGTTGCTTGAAAATCATCTTTAAGTGCTTTATCGCTCTCACTTTTTTCCTTTTTTTGTTCTTCTTTTTTCATTTCAGCTTCAATTGTATCTTTGACGCTTTTCGATGTGGAAAAAAGTTGATTTCCGGTTTCGCGTTTTTTTCCACAGCCTGCAATTGCGATAAAAATTATAAATATAATAAAGAATTTTATAAATCTATTTTTCATTTATTCACCTCGCACGATGTTATAAATTTTACATAATACAAAGAGCACAACATTTGCACCAACGATTGTGGAGCCGACAGGAGTGCCGACAAGAATTGCAAATACGATTCCAAAGACTGCACAAAATACCGAGAACACAACGGATAATATGCAAACGCCTTTAAATGAGTGGGAAACTTTCATTGATGAAATTGTCGGAAAAACAATTAGAGCTGAAACGAGAAGCGAGCCCACAAGTGTCATTGCAAGAGAGATTACAATTGCGATTATTATTGACAACAAGAGATTTGTAAGTTCTGTGTTTACACCGGTTGCTTTTGCATATTCGCCGTCAAATGTTACGGAGAAGATGTTTTTGTAGTTGGTTATAAAAAATATTAAAACCAAAATTGAGAGCAGTACACAGCTGTAAACGTCTGAGAGTTTAAGTGTTAAAATCGAGGTTGAGCCGAAAAGTGTGGTGCAGACATCAACTGCGACGTTAGGTCCTGTTTTAAACACGTTCATGACAAGATAGCCGAGTGCAAGAGCGGATACTGCAATCATTGCAATTGCCGCGTCGGATGTAAGGCTCATTTTCTTTCCCGAGTTTAATAGAAGTATTGCCGTTAAAATTGTTACGGGAAGAATCAAGTACATTTTGTTGGTGAGCCCGACAACTGTCGCAACGCTCATTGAGCCGAAAGCAACATTTGAGAGGCTGTTTCCAATATAGCTGTATCTTTTAAGCACAAGCACAACTCCTAAAATTGAAGAAGCGAGTGCGATTAAAACACCGGTTACAAGAGCATATCTCACAAACGGGTAATCCATATACATCAAAAATTTATTAAAGAGTTCCATTTTTGTAGTCATCCTTTTTGCCGAAGAAGAAGTTAGTTCCGAGTTTCAAAACGTGACTTGCATATTTCAGTGCATCAGTCGTGTCATGACTGATCATTATTATTGTTGTGCCGGATTTATTTAAATCATTTATAAGTCGATACATATTTTCACGTGCACCGACGTCGAGCCCGGTGACCGGTTCGTCTAAAATCAGAACTTTTTTATTGCTAACGAAAGCACGAGCAAGTAAAACTTTTTCCTGTTGTCCTCCGGAAAGTTTTGAAAAAGGTCTGTTCTTTAAGTCGAGAATGCCGAAATTATTCAGAGCCTCATAACATTTTTTCTTTTCAGATTTTGTGTAGAAACACAAAAAATTAGGTCGATTTCCGGAGATTACAACCTCATAAACGGTTGCCGGAAAGTCGGGAGCCATCGAGAAAAGTTGTGGAAGATAGCCTATGTCCTCCTTACTAAGACCGTCAAACACAATTTCACCGCCGATCGGCTTTAAAAGTCCCAAAATTGTTTTTATGAGAGTGGATTTACCGGTTCCGTTTTCCCCCAAAACAACAAGATAATCGCCTGAATTAATTTGTATGTTTAAAGAATTGGAAAGGATTTGACGTTTATAACCGAACGCCAAATCCTTAACATTAATCGAGTACATTAATTTAAACCCGCCTTGAGTGATTCGAGATTTTCTTCCATAACTTCGAGATAGCTTGTGTTGTCGTTTGAAGTGACGGATTCAAGAGAATTTAAAACGCGAATTTCTTGAGTTTTATCTTTTGTATTTTCTTTAACCGTTTCAGCAATTTTGTGGTCTGAGTCGGAAAGAGTGAAAATTGATTTTAAGCCGAGTTCATCAACTTTATTTGCCAAGAAAACAATAGTTTCAAAGCTTGCTTCAGATTCTTGTGAACAGCCTACAAATGCGGCATAGTACTTCAAATTGTAATCATCAACCAAATATCTGAACGGGAATCTGTCACCGAAAAGAACGGTGCCGAATTTTTGATTTGTGAGTTCTTCTGAATATTTTTTATCCAAAGCATCCAATTTTTCAACATAAGCTTTTAAATTTTCATCGAACTTATCGGCGTATTTTGGACTGAGTTTCTTTAGATTTTCACAGATAGTGTTGCAAACGAGTTTTGCATTCTTTAAAGAAAGCCAAACATGTTCATCCATTTCGACTTCGTCATCGTGGTGGTGATGATGATGTTCGTCTTCATCTTCATCGTGATCGTCCTTTTCGTCATGGTCGTCCTTTTCATCGTGATCATCCTCGTCATGGTCGTCTTTTTCATCATGGTCATGGTCGTGATCTTCGTCTTCGTCTTCCATGCCTTCAATAACTTCTTCCGGTTTGATGTTGTCCTTTAAAACTTCCATCATATTTATTGCAGTGACATTTGGACTTTCTTTGATTGCGTCCGGTGCCCATTCGTCGGATTCTCCACCGACATAAACAAAGAGATTTGCATTTTTTATGCTAGTAATATCTTCTGCTGTAGGTTCGTAGTTGTGAAGATTTACACCTTTGTCGGTCAAATTCTTCACAGTTACATTTGTATCCTTTGAAATTTCGTTAACCCAATCGTATGATGGATAAATATTTGTTACGACGCTTATTTCATCATCAGCTTTATTTTCGTCTTTTTCTGAAGTTTCTGTGTTTTCTGCAACAGTTTTTGTGTCTTCTTTTTCTTCTTTAACTGCACCGTCTTTCTTTGCGCAGCCGCTAACCAATAGCACTGTTAAAAGTGCAATAATAATTAATTTAATTTTACCTTTCATATTATATAACCTCCAAATATTAGAATAAATTTTTTTGTTGATGCGATTTATAATCTAATCATTTATTCTAACCTTCAGATCGATAGGGGTTTCCTTTAAAACTTTTTCAAAATTATATTTTCTTTCTATTAATATAAAAATTTTGAAAAACAGAGCGAAGAATATAATCGAAACGGCGATTCTATTTCTTTCATTTACATTCACAGCTTCTATGTAGCTGCAAACCGAACATTTGTGGTGTGTGCAAATATGATTTGTACAGAAAAGTGCCGCACATGTAAAAACAATCGTTAGCACGAGAAAAATAAGCGTGAATGCCACAATAAATTTTTTGTTCATAGAATCACCTCCTTAATATGAAATCTATTATCATTTTCATTATAGAGTTTTTCGATTTCGTTGTCAAGAAATTGATAAGCAAATGAAAAACAAAATTCTTGGGAAAGAAATAAGTAAATATGTGTTTAAAACAGATTTAATGGGTATATATAGTACGTGATAAAAATATACTTGGGGAGGTATTAATATGGAATTAAAAGGTTCAAAGACAGCTACAAACCTTATGACTGCATTTGCAGGCGAATGCCAAGCAGTTATGAGATACAAGATGTACGCTAGTCAAGCAAAAAAAGAAGGATTGGAAGTAATTCAAGCAGTATTTGAAGAAACAGCAGAAAATGAAAGAGCTCACGCAAACAGACTCTACAAATACTTGAAAGAAGAATTAAATGATGAAGGTATCACAATCAACGCTGAATATCCTGTTCACTTGGGAGACACTCTCACAAATTTGAGAGCAGCTGCTGAAGGTGAAGAATATGAACACGAAGACATGTATCCTACATTTGCAAAAATTGCAAAAGAAGAAGGATTCACAGCAATTGCTGCAACATTGAAAGAAATCGGTGAAGTTGAAGAACATCACGACAAGAGATACACAGCACTTGCAGATAGACTCGAAAAAGATAAACTCTTTGAAAGAGATGAAGAAGTTTATTGGATTTGTCTAAACTGCGGATATGTACACAAGGGCAAAAAAGCTCCTAAGAAATGTCCGGCATGTGATCACCCACAAGGATTCTTCAAAGTTTTACTCGAAGATTATTAGAGACTATGCCGTCACACATGTGGCGGCTTTTTATTTTTTTAAATAAAAGGTGACAAATTAAAAAAAACATGTTATAATATAATTGTAAAGTTTTGAGAGGAGAAAAAATGGCAAGCCCGATCATTTCAAAAGAATCGATTTTAAAAGTCGCAAAAGAAATTGTTTCAACAGAGGGACTGAACGCTTTAAACATAAGAAAAGTTGCAAGAGAAAGCGGCATTGCCATTGGTTCGGTTTACTACTACTTTCCGTCTAAAGACGATCTACTGATCGATGTTATTGAAGGCGTATGGGAAGATATTTTTAAGTTGGATTATGCGGGTTGCGAAGAGAATTCGTTTGTTGAATATATAGAAAGAATTTTCAATCATACCGCAGAAGGCATAAAAAAATATCCGAACTTTTTTACGATTCATTCGCTCAGCTTCAAAGCACAAAATATGAACAAAGCAAAGGGCTCGATGCGAAAATATCTCGAAAAATTTAAAGCCAATCTCAAGATTTCAATCGATAGGGATGCAAATGTAAATCAAGATGCATTTGATGCGGACTTTACAAAAGACAAACTTGTGCAATTTATTATATCAGGGCTTGTGTCGCTTGTAATTCAAAAGAATTACGACACGATGACGCTGATAAATATGATAAAGAAAATATTATACTAGAATCTCACATTGAGTGAGATTTTATTTGAACAGCTATTGAACATTGTTCAAACGGATGAAACCATTTAGAACCATTTGCCGAAAAGACAGACAAATGTTTTAAAATAAAACGAAAGGAGAAAACATATGACAAAAAAATTGGTTAACCTCTCATTTATCTATGCGATAATTGGACTCATTGCGGGGGCATTTTATCGTGAATTCACAAAATACCTGGGATTTATGGGCAAAACAACTTTGTCTGTTGCTCACACGCACATATTGGTGCTCGGTTCTCTTATATTTTTAATTCTAGGACTCTTTTCAATGAATCTTAAACTGGAAAACGAGAAAACTTTTAGAACATTTTTTGTAAGTTATAATGTCGGATTTGTTATTACAGCTTCGATGATTATACTTCGCGGACTCACAGAAATAATGGATTGGTCAAAAAATAAAGCACTTGATGCTTCAATTTCGGGCATCGCCGGTGTAGGCCACGTTATTATCATGGTGGGATTTGTATATTTGTTTATCACGCTCAAAAGAGCGATTGATAATAGAGCTTGAGATTGATGTTTGAAAGCTCAAAGCAAGATATTCTTATATTCAAGAAATCTTAAACTCCTTTGAAATAAAGGACTGGCCACGGTCCTTTATTTTTTATGTAAAAAATATGTAAGTTGATATTAGTATTCATACAAAAAAAGAAGCTAAGAAAACATAGCTTCTTGTTATTATGCTTTAACTTTTACATCTCTGTCGAAGACGAAGTATCCGATTATAAACAGGGCTACGAGTGCCATTATGCCGTATTGTTGTTTTTCGGTTATGTCGGTTACGACTGCAATAAGGAGTGTGCCGAATATGCTTGCACCTTTTCCGAATATGTCGAATACTCCGAAATATTCTCCACTTTTTTCAGGCGGAATAATTTTTGCGAAGTAGCTTCTAGAAAGTGCTTGAATTGCTCCTTGGAACATTCCGACGAGAATCGCAAGTATCCAAAATTGCGTGAGGTTGTTTAAAAATGTTGCATAGAGAGTGATAAGTCCATATGCGACAATTGTGATCTTTAAAAGTGTTTCGGTTTTATATTTTTTTGAAATGCGCCCGAAGTAAATTGCACATGGGAACGCAACGATTTGTGTTGCAAGAAGGGCAAGGATAAGACCTGCCGAATCTAGCCCCAAACTTTCGCCGTATGCGGTTGCCATTCCGATTATTGTGTAGACTCCGTCGATGTAGAAAAAGAATGAGAGGAGGAAGTATCTTATTTTTTTATTTTCTCCAATTTCTTTTACGGTTTTTAAAAGTCTCTTAAATACAACTTTCGGTGTTGTGTTTTGGTTTTCAATGTAGTATTTTTGTTCGTATGTTTTTATCAAAGGCATAGAGAAGAACAGCCACCAAGCTGCATTCAGTGCACATATTATTATCATCGAGGTCGAAAGGGATAGACCGAAAAGGTCGCCGCCTTTTGTCGCAAGTACGATGCTTAGAATAAACGGAACACAGCTTCCGATGTAACCCCAAGCGTAGCCGAATGAACTCACCTCGTCCATTCTGTCGTTTGTCGTTATGTCGGGGAGCATGCTGTCGTAAAAGACGAGAGAGCCGTTAAATCCTATTTTCGTTATGATAAAAATTGCTAAAAATACAATCCAATTTGTTGTGAGTGGTTGTATGAGAAGTCCAATTATTCCTATAAAGAGAAATATTTGAAACATCGGTTTTCTTTTTCCGCGGCCGTCACTTATTGCTCCGAGTATCGGGCTTAAAATTGCAATCACGAGTGTTGAGATTGTCATAGCATAGCCCCAGCTTGCAAGATAGTCCGAGCTTGAGAGTGAATTTTCTCCGATTGATTTAAAAAGTATCGGGATAATTGTGGTTGCAAGAAGGATATATGCACTGTTTCCAACGTCATACTTTATCCAGTTTTTTTCGAGTTTTGTTAATTTTAATTTAGACACCGTTAAAATCCTTTCTGTAAATTTCAAGTTCTTTGCCGTTTTCAAACATATATTCCAAAGTTTTATCCAAAAATTCAGGGGCGATTTTCAAATTGTCGCCGTACATTTCGGATAAGATTTTGTTTGAATTTTCAGCATAAGAAAATGGTTTTCGAGTAATGAGTTGTCCGCCGAAATTATATTTTTGATTTATCAAAGTGAGAACCCCCAGTATAAATTTTTCCTTTAGGAGCGAATCGTTATGAAAAAAGTTTTTCACAAATGCCATATTGGAAATTGAGGTCTCAACATTTTTATAATCCACCTTGTCAAAGTCTTTGTAGATTGGAAAAATATATTTTGCTGCACTTTTATCGGGAATAAGAACCGATTGTTTAAATTTAAACTCGCTTTCGCCGTCAAGATTCAAATAGTATCTGTCGAGTTCGCTTTCAATATTTAAGTGACCGTAGTCTTCTCGTTTGAGCGACTCAACTGTCGGGTGAAGTGAACAGTCCAAAAGGAAGTGAAGCACAAGTCCCAAAAAATAGCTTCCTGTTTTTGTTTCGAGATCTTCGGGTTTGAAATTCTTTTTTATTGTTGTAAGCACGTCTGAAAATTTTGTGTTGTGAATATCAGTTCCGGGATTTTTACCCTTGATTGCATTATTTATATTGAAGAAGAACAAATCCGGGCCTTGATTGCCGAATAAAAAAAGTTCTTTGTCGAGATTTATAATTCTCTTTATCCGCTCCGGTGCAATTTTTATAAAGTCGCGACCGAAGTGATAGTGCGTGTAAAAACTTGGCATATATCTCCTTTCGTAGAGTTATTTTATTATTTTTATTATATAATAGTTTCAAACAA
This sequence comes from Ezakiella coagulans, assembly GCF_003096635.1. GTDB lineage: Bacteria > Bacillota > Clostridia > Tissierellales > Peptoniphilaceae > Ezakiella > Ezakiella coagulans. The sequence continues at coordinate 110,435 of NZ_QEKV01000001.1, forward strand.
ATATCAATTTAAATACATTTAATACTTGTTATACTTTTGCAAAATGAAAATGGCTTGAGAACCAAAACAAAATGATATCGATAATCATTATCATATTAAAAACTTTGTATGAAAGCACTAACAATTAATTATATAAAAATTCAATATACTGAACAGAATTCAGTTATCTGCGACTAGCTTTTTGTGTTAAACTTATGATGATGGTTCAGATATTTCAATGCGAACCAAATTTATTTAATTTTTTGGAGGTTTATATGAAGAATTTAAGAATGTTTTTGATTGCAGTTCTTGTTGTTTCTATGTCATTCATAGTAGGCTGCAAAAAAACAAATGAAAATGAAGGTAAAAAAGAGGATGCTGCCGCAACAACTACGGAGCAACAAACTACAGAAGACAAGTCAAACGAAAACAGCGAAGCTGAAAAGAACGACGAAGCTTCAGTTCAAATGTGGGAAGGCGATTGGAATTCTATTGACGGTTATTATGATGAACCTGAAGTAAAAGAAGCAATCGAAAAAGCTGCAAAAGAAAAGAACCAAACATCTGAAGAATATATCAAAGATTTGGACAAAACTGTAGGAACAATTTATAAGTCTATGCACGTTGACAAAGATGGAATTACTCTTTATGACGGCAAAATCGGCGAAGGAAAAGAAATGGCAAAAATAAATTGCACATTTAAAGAAAAGATTGAAGTTCCACACGGAAATAAAACTTTGAACTGGTTTGTTTTCGAAACGGATTCAAAAGATGTTCCAAAATATATTGCACTTATGCAAATTCACGGAGAAGAACATTTGGCTCACTTCCACGCAAGATTTACAGATGATCTCAAGGAAGTAAGTGATGAAGAAAATGGTTGGTTCCCAACATTTGTAAGAACATCTTCAGACATTGAAGATATCGCTGAAGAGTTGACCGAATAATATGCTGAAAAAAGGAAAATTTTTAATTTTTTTCCTTGTAATGTTGACGTTGGTCGCATGTATAAAAGACGATAAAAGAAGCGTAGACAAGGAAAAACCTCTTGTTTATGCTTCTTTTTTTCCGATTTACAATCTGACAAAAATGGTTGCAAAAGACGATGTTGAACTTAGAAGTTTTATGCCGACAAGTGCAACCGTTCATGAGTGGGAGCCGACGGCACGCGATTTGAAAAAACTTAAAAACGCAGACCTTCTCATCATAAACGGTGCGAACGTAGAAAGATGGGCCGACAATATAAAGGAAAGTCTTCCGGATTTAAAAATTCTGAGATTATCAGATAACGTTGACCTTATAAGTTACACCGGGGCAGCATCGCTTGGTGATTTTCAACTCATGACAAGATATGATTACAAGGAAAAAAGACAAAGTATAGTATTTGGGCATACGCACGAAGAATATTTAAGAGTTGCATTTAAGAAAGATGACGGAAAGCATACAAATGATGAACTTATAAAGATTGGACGAAAGATTATGGAGGAGATGGGAGATGAAGTTCGTCAAGATCACGTTTTGCATGTTGAAGACGGAAAAGTTTACAGCATAAAGATGCGTCACGAGTCGGGTGAACTGGAATATGTTCTTCCGGAAGAAGGAAAATGGATAGTTTATACGGACCGTTTGCCTGAAGATGTTCTTCCGTTCGAATTTTACGAAGGGGAAAATGAAATCAAGGGCGAAGAAATTTTGCGAGGAAGCAGTCAAGAGGTGGATAAAGTAACATACGATCCGCACTCGTGGCTATCTATAAACAATGCAAAGACGTATGTAAACACAATTGCAAGAGAGATTGAAAATCTTGTTCCGAAAAAGTCCGCAGAGATTGAATCGAGAAGATTTAATGCAGTGGACAATCTCACACTTTTACAAAGAGAGTATAGAAATAAGTTTAAAGAGCTAACTAATAAGGAATTTATAGTAATGCACTATGCATTTCAATATCTTGCAAGGGATTTCAAGTTGATTCAATATCCGCTTCAAGGGCTCACATCTATGGACGATCCAAGTATAAGGTCGATGGTTAGAGCGATTGACTATGCGAAAAAATCCAATATAAAGACTATATTTTACGAATACGGGGCACCGAAGTCGGTGGCAAATGTTATTGCCGAAGAAATTGACGGCGGGGACATTAAGCCGCTTGCAAGTATGGAATATATTATTCCCGGACAAACTGTAGACTCGATGGATTATTTAGAGCTTATGAGAATGAATCTTGAAAATTTATATGAGGAGATGAAACGGCAAAATGAATAGCATAAGTATAAAAAATTTGAATTTCAGCTATGGCAGTCATCAAGTTTTGAAGGATATAAATCTTGAGGTCGAAGCGGGAGAATTTATAGTAATTATTGGAAACAACGGTAGCGGGAAGTCCACTTTTATAAAAAATCTGCTCGGCGAATTGAAGCCTAATGTAGGCTCAGTTGAAATTTCAGGTGAAAAAATTCAAAACATTAAATCTTATAAAGAAATTGGTTATGTGCCTCAAATGAGCGTTGTCGGAAAAATAGCATTTCCTATAACTGTGAGGGAAATGGTTGTTTTGAATTTGTATGAAGATTTCGGATTTTTTAAATTTCCGAAGAAAAAGCATTATAAAAAAGCAGATGAAATTTTGAATTATCTCGATATTGATTCATACAAAAATAGACCGGTAAATGAGCTTTCGGGTGGACTTCAACAAAGGACAATGATTGCAAGGGCGATGATTAATGATCCGAAAATTTTGATTCTTGATGAACCGACGGCAGGAGTTGATGAAACAAGCAGGCGAACATTTTTGAAATCCATTCAAAAGTTGAATGACGATAAAAACATAACGATTATATTGGTTACCCACGAACTCGATGAGGTTATGGAGTTTACAAAAATCAATCGAACATATGAAATCAAAGACGGAAAACTGATGGAGGTATGTTTGAACAAAGAGGGGGATAAAATATGTTAGAATATGCATTTATGAGAAAAGCACTTCTGGTTGGATTATTTCTTTCTGTAATGGTTCCAGCCATCGGTGTTGTAATGGTAAATAGAAAAACCTCAATGATCGGAGACGCACTTTCCCACGGGGCACTTGCCGGCGTAGGAATGGGACTCATACTTGGATTTGATCCGCTTATAGGAATGATTATTATTTGCATAGTTGCAGCATATTTGATTGAATTTATAAGACATCGCTTTCCGCAATACGGAGATATGGCAACAGCAATAATTATGAGTGTGGGGCTTGGTGCAGCATCGATACTTTCGGACTTCGCACCGGGCGGAACGTCGCTTCAGTCTTATCTATTCGGAAGCATTGCATCCGTTACGATGAACGACGTTATAAATGCGTTCATTGTTTTTGTGCTTGTAGTGTTTGCAAGCATAAAAGAGTATGCCGGTTTACTTGCAATAGCGATTGACCCGAACACTGCAAGATTGTCGGGTGTAAAAGTAAAACGTGTAAACGCAGTGTTCACACTTTTGAGTGCGGTTACAATTGCAATGGCTGTAAAACTTGTAGGAGCACTTATGGTGACTTCGCTTATTGTTCTTCCGGTTGCAACCACACTTATTTCATCGAGATCTTACAAAAGTACACTTATAATAACGACGGTTCTCGGAATTATATATATGATGTCGGGGATTGCCGCATCTTATTATTTTGACATAAAACCGGGCGGGGCAATTATTGTTGCTGCACTTTTGGGAATGCTGGCTTTTTGGATTTCAAAGAAAATAAGAGTAAAACAAAAATAGTATTTAGAAATAAAAGCGAATTGCCGCTTTTATTTTACATAAAGGCATGTTTATCTTATTATAAAAAAGATATTAAAACTTAATACCGAACAAAAAAATAAAATATATAAATTCACAAAAAATGTGTATTCTACTTTGACAAATGTGTTATTTTCGTGTTATAATGTTTGTGAAAGAATAGTAGACATTTTTTTAGCCTGCAGAGAGTATCCGGTCGGTGAAAGGATATGGCGGAAGATGTTGAACCGGTCTTTTTATTTTGTATTTATACACGGTTTGACGCGTTATAGTTTTTCGAGTATTAATTTTGAGTGGTACCGCGATTTATTCGCCTCAATTCGTTGGGGTGTTTTTTTATATTATTTTTTGGGAGGAAACTATGAGATTATCACAGCTTTATATGCCGACTCTAAGAGAAGCTCCGGCAGATGCGGAAATTATAAGTCACAAGCTAATGCTCCGTTCGGGCATGATCAGAAAGTCATGTTCGGGGGTTTATTCTTATTTGCCGCTTGGCTTTAGAGTGCTTAGAAATATTGAAGAAATTGTAAGACGAAACATGGACGAGTTCGGTGGACAAGAAATCATAATGAGTGTTGTTCAACCTGCTGAAATTTGGCAAGAGTCAGGTCGTTGGGAAAAATATGGACCGGAAATGTTTAAAGTTAAGGACAGAAACGGACGTGATTTTTGTCTTGGACCTACAGCTGAAGAATATTTTACAACTCTTGTAAAAGACGAACTCACGAGCTACAAGTCGCTGCCTTTAAATATTTATCAAATTCAACTCAAATACAGAGACGAAAAGAGACCGAGATTCGGTTTGAATCGTTCACGTGAATTTTTGATGAAGGACGCTTATACATTTGACAGAGATCCGGAAGGAATGGCAAAAAGTTATCACAATATGGAAAATTGCTATGACAGCATTTTCACTGAGCTCGGTCTTGAATATGTAAAAGTTGACTCCGACTCGGGACAAATGGGCGGAAATATGACTATTGAGTTCCAAGCTCTTTCGGAAACGGGAGAAGGCGAACTTTTCTACACCGAAAATTATAAATTCGCAGCAACGGATGAAAAGTGCGAAGTAAATTACGAAGTAAAGTCTAAAAATGATGCGGAACTTCCGAAAGAAAAGAAGGAGACACCGGGCTGTAAAACAATTGAGGACGTCGCAAAATATTTAAATAAAACTCCGGAAGATTGTGTCAAAGCAATCGCAATAAAAGTTAAAGATGAGAAGTTTTTTGTTTTCATTCCGGGCGATAGGGAACTCAATATGACGAAGTTCCAAAATTTTGCAGGTGTAAATGATTACGACATCGAAATGATGTCCGATGAAGACATCGTTTCTGCCGGAAGTGTGCCGGGATATATGGGACCGTTTAATCTTGACGGACGTGTGATTTTGGATAAGCGTATAAAGGAAATGAAGAATGTGGTCGTCGGTGCAAATGAAGAAGGCATGCATTTTGTCAATGTAAACTTCGGACGCGATTTCGACGGAGAAGACGGCGGAGATCTTTTGATGGCAAGAGAAGGGGATATGGCTCCTGACGGAAGCGGAGAGCTCAAAGTTCGACGTGGAATCGAAGTCGGACAAATTTTCGGACTTGGAACAAAATATTCTGAATCTTTAGGTGCAGGATTTTTGGATGAAGACGGCGTTAAAAAGCCTTTCTGGATGGGAAGCTACGGCGTTGGAATATCAAGAACAATCACCGCAATCATCGAGCAAAATCACGACGATTTCGGAATCATTTGGCCGATAAATATTGCACCATATGAAGTTATTATAAGCGTCATGAATGTAAATGACGAAGAACAAGTAAAAGTTTCTGAAGAACTTTACAAAAATCTAAGTAAAAAATATACAGTTTTGATCGACGACAGAAGCGAAAGAGCAGGAGTTAAATTCAACGACCGTGACCTTATCGGAATTCCTTTAAGAATCACAGTCGGCAAGGGTGTCGCAGACGGAATGGTTGAATTTTCAAAGAGAATTACTCCGAAAGACAGAGTTGATGTAAAAATTGAAGATATAGAAAATGTTATTGAAGAAGAAAGGGGAAAATTATGTCGGTAAGATTACGTTTTGCGCCATCACCAACAGGTTGGCTTCACATAGGGGGACTAAGAACCGCACTTTTCAACTATTTATACGCAAAGAAAATGGGCGGACAATTTATTTTGAGAATTGAGGATACGGACAGAACAAGATATGTCGAAGGGGCTGTCGAAAATCTTTTGGATGCACTCAATTGGAGCGGCATCGAAAATGACGAAGGTCCGAAATATGTGGACGGCGAACTCAAAGAAGTCGGAGAATATGGACCTTATGTTCAATCAAACAGACTTCCGCTCTACAGAAAATATGTAGATGAACTAATCGACAAGGGCTACGCATATTACTGTTTCTGCGACAAGGAAAGACTTGATGCTATAAGAGCTGAAAGGGAAGCAAAGGGTTTGATTCCGAGATATGACGGTTTCTGTCGTTCAATTCCTATTGAAGAAGCAAAGAAGCGTGTTGCAAACGGTGAACCTTATGTTGTAAGACTTAAATTAAACAAAAATGAAGACGTAACTTTTAACGATTTGGTTCGTGGGAAAATTACAATAAATACCGACGATATGGACGACCAAGTTCTTTTAAAGAGCGACGGTTTCCCGACCTACCACATGGCAGTTGTTGTTGACGACCATTTGATGGGCGTTACACACATCGTTCGTGGTGAAGAATGGCTTCCTTCAACTCCGAAACACGTTCTTCTTTATCGTGCACTCGGTTGGGAAGAACCGACTTATGTTCACCTTCCGACAGTTTTGAACAAATCGCGAAAGAAACTTTCGAAAAGAGAAGGAGATGTTGCGGTAGGCGACTTCAGAAAAGCGGGATATCTTCCGGATGCTCTAATAAACTTCCTCGCTCTTATCGGATGGAGTCCTGACACTGAAGACGAAATTATGTCGATGGACGAAATGATTAAAGAATTTTCATTTGAAAGAGTTTCAAAGACGGGCGGAATTTTTGACGTCGACAAACTCAATTGGATGAATGCACACTATATCAGAAACAAGGAAAATGCTGAACTTCTTGACCTTGCAGCACCGTTTATGGAAGAAATCTTAGAAATTTCCCAAGAAGAAATCATGAACAATCGTGAATACTACGAAATCATGATGGAAGCTGTAAAGGAAGACTGCGACACACTCAAAGTGGTTGCTGAAAAATGTAAGATGTTCACCGAAAGTGAAGTGCATTATGACGAAGACACAAAAGAATGGCTCGAAAGCGAAGATATGCCTGTTTTAAAAGACGGCATCAGAAAACTTCTCGAAGGCAAGGAAATGACTTTGGAATATGCGGATGAGTTTATGAAACTTTTAAAGGCTGAAACCGGAGTTAAGGGTAAAAACTTGTTTATGCCGGTCAGATGTCTTCTCTCCGGAAAGGCAAAGGGACCTGATTTCGTTCACGTGCTTTACCTTTTGGGCAAGGATAAAATTTTAGAGAGGGTCAATAAATAATGAAAAAGGTTTTGCCTTTAATTATTTGCATTCTCGCTCTTATTTTCACTTCATGTACGAAAAAAAAGAGCGAGAAGCTTTATCCTGTTCTAAAATATACGGACAACGATGCAAGCTATGTTTTTATTAACAAAGATAATGAAGTAAAAATTGACAAACACTATGACGATGTTTTGAAAGCATTTGAAGGCGATTATGCGGTTGTAATTGAAAATGGCAAAGTTTCAATTATCAACCGTGAAGGAGAAGATGTGCTTTCGGGCATTGAAAATGTTTATCAAATAAAAGACGGGTTAGTCACAGTAAAAAATAAGGACAAGACTGATCTTATTGATTTAAAAACCAAAGATGTGCTCATGACATACGACTATATTTTGATCGGCGAAAACAAGATTTTCTCATATCTTGACGGCGATAAGTGGGGATACAGAAATCTTGACGGCGAAAAAACTCTTGCACCGCAATTTGAAGAGGCATATCCTTTCGGAAAGAATGCGGGAGTTGCTGTTAAAGACGGCAAGGCTGTGATTATTGATGGTGATATGAATGTCAAGGAAACAAATTATACTGAAAGCTACAAGATTAACGACGAAACAATTCTTGCGAGAGAAGGCAACAGACAACTTCTTCTCGATTTGAACGGAGAAGTTGTGAATCCGGAAGTGAAGGGCGATTTGACCGAAGTTTACGGCGGCATGTACACTGTTTTCGACAGAAAGAACGGCGAACTCGTGAAAAAAGTATATACTTTGAAGGGTGAACCTGTTTCAGACGAAGTGTTTACCGATGTCAGACTTCTTGGAAACGGTTTCTTTGCTGCAAACAACGGCGAACTTTTTGCACTATACAGCGAAAAGGACGGCAGAGTTACGGATTTTAAATACGACTTTTTGAGTGCAGAATCTTTTGATGTTAACGGCGGATTTGTTACGGGTGTTTCGAACGGAGTCGGAGAAATTCTCGATAAAAACGGAAATCTCAAGAAGACTGTTGGAGAAAACATCGATTCGATTATGAAAGATGAAAATCTTATCATCACATCCGACTACGGTAAGATAACATATTTTGACCAAGACGGAAATGTTATCGAGAAAAGTCCGAAGATTAATCCGGTAGGAACTGTAAAAATGTTGATTGATGAAAAAGACGGTAAAAATTATTTGTTTATCGTTTCGAAAGATACGAACGAAAAGTTGAACGCATCTTTAAAATCAATCGCCGACAGAATTACAACCGAAAAAAATGTGACTTATGACTACAGACTTGAAGGGGATATTTTGTATGCGACATTAAAGGCACACGACAAGAACTACCCATTCATGGTCGACATATACACCAGTGAAGTCGTTGATGCAAAGGATATTTTCATCGACGAAGCGGCAATGAAATCTATTGTAGATCAAAAGAAAACTGAAGAAAATATGCAAGGCGATGTGGAACTTGTGTGCTTCTCTTTTGAAAATGAGTTAAAAATGGTTTTAAGAAGTGACAAGGAATATTTTGTTGACATTCCGAGAGAAGAAATTGAGAAATATCTCGATTTGACGGGGGGAGAATTCTTCAAAAGTTTGCTCGCTCCAAAGATAAATAAGTAGGTGATTTTTTGGAAGGCATAATTAAAGAACTTCAATTCAACAAAAAAGTTCTGATTGAGTCCGAAGGAAAAGTTTATGAATCAAAGGGCGGTTTCCCGGGGGAAACTGTCCTATTTAAAAATAAGCGAAGAAAAAAAGCGAATATTTTAGAAATTGTGAAATCGCCGTATGTCAAAAATACGAGTTGTGATGTTGTTGACAGATGCGGTGGTTGCAGATTTCGAGAAATCCCTTATGAAGATGAACTGAAAATAAAAAACAACGAAATGAAAAGACTTTTCTCGCCACTCGAAAAAAGAGACGGCACGGAGATTTTGGAAATTCATTCGCCGGAAAAAGTTTTGAGATATAGAAACAAAATGGAATACAGCTTCGGCAACGAAGAAAAGGACGGACCGTTAAAACTCGGACTTCATGAAAAGAGCATGTTCTACAATATTGTCGAAGGTGCGGATTGCTTGATTGTGCCAAAGGATATGGACACGATAAGGAGCGAGGTGAAAGATTTTTTCCTTAAATGCGGCGAAACTTTTTACCACAAGATGACGAAAGACGGTTTTTTGAGACACTTAATTGTGAGACACTCTGTTTTTTATGATGAATATATGGTAAATCTTGTCACGACAAGCGTTCATCCGCTTGACGAAGAGTTCAAGGAGTTTTTGCTTTTACTAAACGATAAACTCGAGGGCAAAATCACGACGATTTATCACACCATAAACGATTCGCTGAGCGATGCGGTTGTGCCGGAAAAACTCATACTTTTATATGGAGCGGGATTTTTAAGGGAAAGACTTTTTGATTTGGACTTTAATGTGGGTCCTTTTTCGTTTTTTCAAACAAATTCAACTGCAGCTGAAGAGCTTTATTCATATGTAAAGGATCACTTAAAAAAGACCGGCGTGCTTTGGGATTTGTATGCGGGAAGTGCGGTCATCGGACAAGTATTGAGCGATATGGCAAGCGAGGTCATAAGCGTTGAAATCAATCCGGAAAATGTGAAGGACGGCGAGGATACAATCGAGAAAAACGGCATTAAAAACGTTAAGATGGTTCTTGCCGACTGCAAAGAATTCGTAAAAACTACAGAGACAAAAGCTGATACAATTATTATAGATCCGCCAAGAGCCGGCATCCACAAAGATGTGCTTCAGGCAATTGATGAAAGCAGAGTTAATCAAGTTATTTATGTAAGCTGCAATCCGGTGACACTAAAAAATGATTTGATGGAAATGAAAAATTATAAAGTTTTGAGTGTAAAAGGATTTAACAATTTTGCCGGCACTTTGAATATTGAGAGTGTCGCTATTTTAGAAAAGAGATAAAATTCAGAAAGGAGAAATTATGTCTGAAAATTATTATGTAACAACGCCTATATATTATCCGAACGGAAATCTTCACATCGGCCACACATATACGACCATCGTCGCCGATGTTATAAAGAGATTTAAAAAGTTAGAGGGTAATGACGTTTTCTTTGTAACGGGCACCGACGAGCACGGACAAAAAATTGCGGAAGCTGCAAAGAAGGCAGGAATAACGCCGCTTGAATTTACAGACGCGATTGTCGATACTACAAAAAAACTTTGGAAATCGCTCAACATCGACTACGACGTTTTTGAAAGAACCACGTCTGAAAAGCACGAAGCGCTCGTACAAAAGGTATTTAAAAAGTTATACGACCAAGGCGACATCTACAAGGCAAACTACAGCGGACTTTACTGTGTGCCTTGTGAAGCATATTTCACTGAAGCACAGGCAACCGACGGACACATTTGTCCGGACTGCGGAAGAGAACTCACAAAGAGAGACGAAGAAAGCTATTTCTTCAGACTTTCAAAGTATAAGGACCAAGTTGCCGAATATATAAAAAATGCGGACATTGAGCCGGAATATATAAAAGATGAAATTTTAAACGGTTTTATGAAAGACGGACTCGAAGATTTGTCCGCTTCTAGAACTGCAATCGATTGGGGCGTAAAAGTTCCGTTTGACGAAAAACACGTCGTCTATGTTTGGGTTGACGCACTTCTTTGCTATCTTTCGGGCATCGGTTATATGGAAAACGACGAGCTCTTTAATAAGTTCTGGCCATGCGACTTACACCTTGTTGGACGTGAAATTGTAAGATTCCACATTGTAATTTGGCCGGCAATTTTGATGGCACTTGGGCTTCCGCTTCCGAAAAAAGTTTTCGCACACGGATGGATTTTGTTTGACAACGACAAGATGAGTAAATCAAAGGGCAATGTCTATTATCCGGAACCGATTGTCGAAACGCTCGGTGCGGACACATTGAGATATTTCATTTTGAGAGAATTCAGTTTCGGCAGCGACGGAAACTTTACAATTGATAAAATTGTTCAAAGATACAATTCGGATCTCGTAAATGACCTTGGAAATCTCGTTTCAAGAACGCTTGCGATGATTGAAAAATATTTTGACGGAGTAATTCCGGAGCCGGGAACAAAAGAAGAAATCGACGGAGAAATTTTCGAAGAAATCGAAAGAGCAAAGGACGCATTCTATAAAGAAATGAACGATCTTAAGTTCAACTTTGCTCTCGAAGATGTTTTCAAACTCATTCGTCGTGCAAACAGATATATCGACGAAACCGAGCCATGGAAACTTGCAAAAGAAGATGTCGAAAGATTAAAAACGGTTCTTTACAATCTTTCAATTTCAATTGTCGAATCTGCAAAGATGCTCACGCCGATTATGCCATCTACAACCGAAAAGATTTTTGAAAAATTCGGCATTGAAGGAATCGATGGAGAAATCAAAGCAGGTCTTAAAGTTACAAAGGGCGAAAACTTGTTTGATCGTGCCGACGACGATACCGCCGAAAAAATCACAAAGAAAAATACAGAACTTTTTGATGAAAGACAGAAAAAAATCGGAAATAAAAAAGAACTTTCCGAAAAACTTGTGGAAAATAAATCGGAAATTGAATTTGAAGATTTTGAAAAATGCGATTTAAGAGTCGGAAAAATTATCGACGTTAAGCCGCACAAAAACGCAGACAGACTCTATGTTCTGACAGTCGATGTCGGAGGCGAAGAAAGAACTGTCGTTTCGGGAATAAAGGACCATTTTAAACCGGAAGAACTTTTGGGCAAGGAAGCTGTGTTCATTCTAAACATCAAACCTGTAAATTTACGTGGTGTAAAGAGCGAAGGCATGATTCTTGCAGCTGAAAAAGACGGCAAGCTCACACTTATGAAACCGTGGAGCGAAGGATTTACAGGAGCGGGGCTCAGATAATGTATTCATTTATTGACGCACATGCACACTATGATGACGAAAAATATGATGAGGACAGGGATGAGATTATAAATTCGCAGTTTCAAAACGGCGTGCTTGCAATTGTAAATGCTTCAAGTGATCTTGCAAGCTCGAAAGCATCGTTTGAACTTGCACAAAAATACGACAAAATTTATGCGGTTGTGGGTTGTCATCCACACGAAGCTGACGGTTTTTCAGAAGATGACATCGAAGTCTATAAGGAAATGCTTAAAAATGATAAAGTTGTCGGAGTGGGCGAGTGCGGACTCGACTACCACTACGATTTGTCGGAAAGAGATGTGCAAAAACGAGTTTTTCATAGAATGATTGAATTTGCAGATGAAAATAATGAGCCACTTGTCATTCACTCGAGAGATGCGGTCGAAGACACGCTCACAATGCTCCGTTCGCTAAGACACGGCGAGAAAACGTTGATTCATTGTTTCACGGGTGCGAAAGAAGTTGCGAGAGAATATTTGAATCTCGGATATTTTCTATCAATCGGCGGCGCCGTCACTTTTAAAAATGCGAGACATGTTGTCGAATCGGTTGAATATGCACCGCTCGACAGACTTCTTCTGGAAACCGATGCACCATATATGACGCCGGTTCCTTATAGAGGCAAGAGAAATCTCTCTGTTTATATTGAAAATGTCATAAATAAAATTGCTGAAATAAAAAATGTGACGCCCGAAGAAGTCGCTGAAATAACCACAAAGAATGCAAGGTTTTTCTATGGAATCTAAGAGAATTAAAGAAGTTATAGTTGTCGAGGGCAAGGACGACATCACGAGAGTTTCGGAAGCCCTCGATGCAACTATAATCGCAACGGGCGGCATTCATATAAATCGAAAAAAACTCGATGAAATTGTGGAAATCACAAAAGACCGCGGAGCGATTATTTTGACAGACCCGGACCATGCGGGCAATGTTATTAGAAAAAAACTTCTTGCAAATTTAAAATGTCCGGTAAAAATTGCATATTTCAAACAAAGCCTCGCTATAAAAGACGGGGACATCGGGATTGAAAATGCAAACAAAGAAGATATCATCGAAGCGATAAATAAAGCGAGACCGACTTATGTTTCAAAGACGGAAAATTTTTCGGCGGAGTTTTTGTTCGAACACAGACTCACCGGTTTCGATGATTCAAAGAAAAGACGGGAATATTTGAGCGACAAATTAAATCTTGGAAACCCGAACGCAAAGACACTTTTAAAAAGACTCAACAACTTTGATATAGACAAAAATGAAGTTCTAAAAATTCTGGAGGAGTATAGTGAAGGGCAGAATATATAATATAAAAAACACCCGAAAAATCATGGAGATGCACGATATTACAATGAAAAAAAGTCTCGGGCAAAACTTTTTGATTGACGGAAACATACTTCGAAAAATTGTCGACAGTGCGGATTTAAAAGAAAATGACGTTGTGCTTGAAGTGGGGCCGGGCATAGGCTCGCTCTCCGAAGAAATTCTTCTTCGTGGAAACAAACTCACGTCGATTGAGATTGACGACAGATTTATTGACATACTTCACGAGAACTTTGAAGGGATGGACAATTTCAAACTCGTGCACGGCGATGCACTCGATGATGAGATTTGGAAAAGTGCAAATGAAAATCCGACGCCGAATGTGTTTATAGGAAATCTTCCTTATGTAATCACGACTCCGATTTTGGAAAAGATTTTTAAAAATGAGAACAAATTCGACAAAATTGTGGTTATGGTGCAAAAAGAAGTCGCGGAGAGAATGACTGCGAAACCGGGTAGTAAAACATACGGCAGCCTGTCGGTATTTGTTTCATTTTTTTCAAATGCAAAAATTTTGTTTGACGTGAGCGAAGGTTCGTTTATTCCTAGACCGAAGGTTAAAAGTTCGGTGGTTCTTTTAGAAACCATCGAACGGGAGGGAAGACCTGACAAGTTTATGGATTTTGTTCACACAGCTTTCGGAATGAGAAGAAAAACACTTTTAAACTCGCTCTCGATGGGTCTTGATATGGAAAAGTCAGAAGTGCAGGAAAAAATTGAAAAAGCGGGAATTGATACAAATGTTCGTGCAGAAAATTTAAATCTTAACGAATTTCTTAATTTATATTCTATTTTTAATGAAAAATAAAATTTATTGGTTAAAATCACAAATTTATGGGTATATTAGAAGTGTGAGTAAAAACATGAAAATTTGTTGATATTTTATAGGGAGGTTAAGATATGACTGATAAAAAAGATAAGAAGTGCGAAGGCTCAAAAGGCTATTGTGAGACACAAAAGAAATACGAAGACACCGTTGATGAAAGAGACAATAAAAAGGATGCTCTTTCTGTAGAAAAACAAGCAAAAGTTAAAACAGGTGAAGATGACATGTGTCTTGGTAAAGGCGTTTACGGTGAAGAAGTAGACGACAAAGATAAAAAAAGTTGCAAAAAAGATAAGTAACTTTTTATATATATAATAATTAATTCATGGAGGAAATATAATGAAAGACGTAACAATTTACACAAGCGAGACTTGCCATTTCTGTCATTTGGCAAAAGAATTTTTTGAAAAACACAATATTAAGTTCACAGAAAAGAACATCAGTAAAGACAAAGAAGCTATGATGGAACTCAGACAAAAAGGTTTCACAGGCGTACCACTCATCATCGTCGGAGATGAAACAATCTACGGCTTTGATCAAGAAAAATTAGAAAAGGCATTGGGACTCTAATGGAAGATATTAAAATCAACAAGGATATGTATCTAGGTGAACTCATGGAGTTAAAACCGGAAGCAGCATATCTATTAATGAGCTATGGAATGGGATGCATCGGATGCCCGGCAAGCCAAATGGAAACAATTGAAGAAGCTTGCATGGTGCACGGAATAAATCTCGATAAACTTATGAGTGATTTGGAAAGACTATAAAAAACGCCCGGATTTTCCGGGTTACATATATCTCGCACATTGAATTTAAAACAGACATATATATGTATAAAAACTTGTAACAAGTAGACTCCGGTTGATTTTAGTTGAATAGTGCAGTATCGAATGTGAACATATATTTGAAAAATCTGCAAATTGATTCCTTATCGATAATGATAGGGAATTTTTTGTGGGGATTATTGTAAAGAGAGATTGGGATTTAGTCGATGATGGGAAACATTTGGATTGGGATAGTGACACCAAATACCTAAGTAGTGTTCAATCAGGAGTTAATCTCTGGGAAGGTCATCGTTCAGGAGTAATTAGACCTGACTCAATTTTCGTTGTAGAGGATGTTTTTATTAGTGATTATTATGAAGTATCAACTACTATGGGTTACACAAGTTCTAATGGTACAATAAAACTCAATGATTATCATTTTGAAGACATGACATCTGCTCAGCGAATAAAAACTGCTACTCACGAATTGGGTCATGCACTCGGATTAGACCATACTAATGGTACAAATGATATTATGAAACAAGGAAAGTTAAGCATAACAAGCTTATCATCAACTGATAAATCCTCGTATGACGAAGCTTATAACAACTATTAGAAAGGAGATGTAGGGATGAATAGAATATTAAAGAAATCCACGATTTGTGCAATTCTGTGCATGTTGGGCTGTGTTATCATTTTTGCTGGATGTGGAAAGTCTAATGAGAACGCCAAAAATCAAGATTCAATAAGTTATTTACATGCCGACTTTGCTATAGATATGAATAATCCAAATGAGGTCATCGGTTTTTCAGATCATTATTTTATAGCTCAGGTGGTTAAAGAAGAAAAGGTTGAGTATAGAGATCCAGTAGTTGTGGAAACTAAAAACGGAACGAAGGAAGTTAGTACGCCGTATACTCATTACACTATTCGTGTTATCAAAAATATAAAAGGAGAGTTGCCAACTGAGGAGAATATACTTTTAATTAAGTGTGGAGGAAGGTCAAAAGATGGGCAAATGATTCTTTACGAGAATGATCAACTCTTGGTTGAAAACTCGACATATATTTTTGCGGCATGTGTACAGCCGGATGGTTCTTTGTTGATTTCGGGACCGAATTTATCCGAAATAATTGATGAGTCTAAATTATCTTCAAAAGAAGTAAAAGAGGAGACCTTAGGCAAATATGTAGAAATGTACAAGCAAGAAGTAAAATATGACAGAGAACGATTTGAATATAAAAAGTAAGATTCTTTTCCTTCATTTTTACTTAAACTAAAATTTTGAGGCTCTATAATATCTATGTGGGAGTAACGAAACAGAACACCCAAAAAGGAGCATTTATGGAGAAAGAAAAAAACAAATGGTATTGGAAATTGGCAGGACTTGTTATACAGTAAATTTAATATTAAAAGAAAGTGGTAAGGAAACCTATAAAGACAAGGTGTTTCGGTTAATGGAACAAGATATTGAGAATGAGCAAGAGAAAAATTTTGAAGAAATTTAGATTATGACCTTGACAAATCTTCCCAAATGTGAACATATAGGAGTACCGAATGGAAACATATATTTGAAAAAATCTGCAAATGGATTCCTTATAGATAATGATAGGGAATTTATTGTAGGGATTTTTTTGACGGTGGGATGTAAAATTAAGAGAAAATTTTAAAAATAAAATTTATCCAAAACAAAAAGTCTAACGTATAATGTTAGACTTTTTTTGAATGCATATTTATTTGAGCTCCTTATTAAACACGGTGAAACTTCGTGCTTTTTTTATGCCCACGCCATATTTTGATTTATAGATTTTGTAGATTTTTAAACTTTTTCCGTCTTTATCAAAAAATTCGAAGTCGCCGATTTTGTCACCGATTTCAAGATCTTCATATGATGTTTTATAACAGGAAAGAGATGAGAACGGCTTGTCATATCTTTCGTTCGTCTCACGATTTACGATGTATTCGGTTCTTCCGATTGTGTTTACAACATTTCTCGACGGAACGTCGTATGTATAGCGCTTGTAGATCGAAATGCATGAAAAAAAGATGTATATATAAAAGATGACTTTTTTAACGGTTTCTTTTTTTATGAGTTCGGGTTCTTCGATTTTGTAATTTTGTTCCATGGTTTTCTCCTTTGTTTTTATAAGTATGGTTTTTACTTTCATCTATATATTCTATACCCAATATGATAACCCAAGAAAACAAAAAAGTCTAACACAGTGTTAGACTTTTTATTTAAAATTTTTTATTTCAAAAATGAGAGATACCACTCGTCAAATTCAGCTCTTGATTTTGTATGATACAGTTGGTTTAAGATAAACAAAATTGAGTCGGTGTCGGAGCTTTCGTTTTCTTTAAGCTCGATGATTTTGATTTCGTTTTCGTAAACTCTGTAGAGCGTGAGAGCGGCACTCGTTTGTTTGTTGGCTTCGATGCCTTGAAGTTCGTTGTACATTTCCTTGATGTTTGAAGTGTTATTTTTTACGATGTACACGAAGTTTTTGTCGAACAGAAGCTTTGTTTTGTTGTCCTTTTTAAATCTGTCAATCGTGGTTTGGTCGAGAGATATGACATTGTATTTGCTGGAGTCGAATTTGCCGTTGTAGAAGTCGTTCGGTTGTATTGTGTCCGGCTCGAGTTCTTTAAAGGCATCTTTTTTCCCCGCCATATTCAGCACTTTGAGGTTCAGATTTTTCAAAAGGCTTTTGTCTGTCGATTTTTGATCTGTGTTGTTTGAGCAACCGACGACAAAAATACATATTGTTATTAGGAAATATTTTAAAAACTTTTTCATTTTATTCCTCTTTTAAAATTAGAGTCGTAGCAAAAAGCTACGACTTTGTTGTTCTATAATCGCTCTCGACTAATCGAGAAATTTATAGATTGTTATTTAAGTGGTTTACGAAGTCCTGTATATTTGTGACCATCGTTTTTACTTCGAGAGTTCCTCTGTCCGAGAGTTTGTTTACGCTGAACTCTTGAAGGTCGATTGAGTAGATAAATACAGGTCTGATTTCTCCGTCAAATTCGTTGTATGAAGGAGTCATATTTCCGGATGCGATTGTGTGGAGAACGGTTGAAAGGCAAATAAGCATTCCCGTTTTTCTCGTGTGTTTACGCATTCTGTCTTGTGCTTCATAGACATTGTCGACTGTGTCAGGAAGTGTGTATGGGTCTCTAATTGAACCTGCGAGAACATAGTCTTTGTTTTCTTTTACGAGTGCGTGCATTATGCCGCCTTCTTTAACAATGCCTTGTTCAACAGCTTCTTTTATTGAGCCGGCTTCTCTGATTTTTGAAATCAAATCGTATTTTTGCATGTCAAACGATCTTTCGCTTGTTTCGTCAAATGCGTCCATTGCCATATCAATTGATGCAAATGAATCACCTACCAAAATAGCGTCGACATATCCTTTTCTTACGAGACTTGCAAAAGCTCTTTTTGCTTCAGGGTCTGTAACGAGACTCGGTCCGATTACCCATGTGATTTTTTCGCCGACACTCTTAACATATTTCATTATTTCATAGAGTTCGTCGTAGTCTTTTGAGAAAGCTGTTTCACGTGAACGACCGGTTCTGAAAGCGAATGTGTCTCCGGATGCACCCGCTTGAGCAAATCCGTGTGTGTACATATAGATTCCTTCGCTTGCATCTTCGGTTCTTCCAACAACAACTTTGTCACCTTTCTTAAGATTTCTGAATTCTACAATTTCAACTTTTGTAGGAGATTTTATTACAGGAACTGTATCCATTCTGCTTTCAACAGCGAGAACCCAATTTCCGTCTATTTTGAAGTATTCAGGATAAATTGAAAGAGCATGATAATGCCTTGGTGCAACTCCATCAAGAGGAGCTTCTTCCCATTTACAATCCGGTGCATTTTTAAGAAAGTCTTGATTAAAATCCGGTTCGACGTATTTGTTTAGTGTGAAACTCATTATCTTGTCCTCCCTTCACCATCAAATTTTATTAAATTATTTCTTGCGTTTACGCAGAAATCTTGAACATTTGTAACGATTGAATCCACAAGGAATCCTTGTCTTTCATCAATGACGGAATTTGTTGCATAGTCCGTGATGTCGATTGAGAAAACCGGTGTTCCGTAGATTTTTCCTTCCTTCACACGATAGCTTGGAGCAACTTGTGTCGCACTGACCGAGTGGAGAAGTGTTGCAAGTGTGATGATCAAGTCGAAGTCTTCGAGTGACTCTCTCATTTTGTGGAGCCCTTCGTGAACGTTATGGAAAACTTCAGGAAGTGGTCCGTCGTCTCTGATTGAGCCGCAAAGAACGATTGGAATATCGTTTTCAACAAGATTTTTTATAAAGCCGTCTTTTACTTTGCCCGTTTCGACAAATTCTTTAAGGCTGCCGTAGTGTCTGGCTTCGTTGATAAGGTCCAAGTGGTTGTAGTGACCGTTTGGAACACTTTCTTGTGTATATATATTTTGTCCGAGAGCAGTGTTTAAAAATCCGCCTTCGAGATCGTGGGTTGTCATTGCATTTCCTGCGAGTAAAAGTTGAACATATCCCGCATTGACCAAATCTGAGAGAGCAAGTCTTGTGTCGTAGTCGAAAACAACAGCTGGTCCGAGAACCCAAGCGATTTTTCCGCCTTTTTCTTTAACTTCACTCATTAAATGGAACAACTTTTTGTATGTTTCAGCGGATGAAGCATACATCGGATTTTTGTGTTTCAAATTAAATTCATCAAAAATTTCCTTGTCTCTGAAAATTCCGTACTTCGGATCTGATTTGTCGGCAATCAAAACAAGGTCGCCCTTTTTAATATAATTCGGATCTGTAACAATTAAATCATCATTGTTTTTTATGATGACGCCTTTAATTTCATGATTTTTCGGTAACATCATCTTGCCATCAACTTTTACATATTCAACAAACGGTGATGAAAGATATGCACCGACAGGCATAATTGAATCTTCTTTTGCCTCGGCAAATTTTGCCTCATTGATATTTTTAATTTCTTCTTCTGTGAATTCTCTTATGTCTGAAATAGGAAAATTATATTTCAATTTTATCCCTCCTTACATATATTGTACATTATTTTATCGAAAAAATCTACCCTAAAGTGGGGGACTTAAATATAAAAAATAAATGTGATATAATATACTTATTAATTGTTTTGGAGGAAGTATGGATACACCGCTTTTACTGATTTTAATTATAAATATATTCACTTTTGTTGTTTATGCATGGGATAAATTTGCAGCGACAAGAGGAATGTACAGAGTGAGCGAAAAAAATCTTTTGAGACTTGCGTTTTTCTTCGGTGCTGCCGGAGCATTTCTTTCGATGAAGATTTTTCATCACAAAACGCAAAAGCCGGTCTTTGTACTTCTCGTACCGATTGTGTTTGTATTTCAACTTGTAATTGTACTTATATATATGTACAAAGTTGGTTATGGATATTAAAAACTGATTTATAGAGAGGACTATATGGGAAAAAATAACTACGAAAATGCAAAATATTGGGCGATGCTCGTGAGCGTCTTTCTGATGATTTCAAAAGTGATGGGATTTTTCAGAGACGTATTGACGGCGCGCTCTTTCGGTGCCGGTCACGAATCGGACGCATACTTCACGGCGATGAGCGGAATCATAATTGTCATCGGAGCACTCGGTGCGGGTCTTCAAACTACACTTGTGCCGATTTTTTCGGATATAAAGAAAAACCATGGCCGCGAAGGGAAAAATAAATATTTCAGCAATATATTAAGCGTCACACTTCTCGTGATGACTATAATAACTGTTTTGATGTTCGCACTTGCGGGACCTTTTGCAAGAATTCTTGCAATCGGCTACGAAGGCGAGATGCACGATCTTATTGTGTTTTTAATAAGACAAGGTCTTCCAATTGGAATATTTTTGGGCATCACTTATGTTTCAAATGCATATCTTCAAAGCGACGAGGTCTACGGACCGCACGCTTTGATGGGGATACCGTACAATCTTATTTTTATAATTTATCTTTTGGTTGCAAAAAAACCGACGGTCGTTGGACTTATGAATGTGACGATGCTTGCATCTGCATCGCAATTTTTGATACAGCTCCCGGCACTTCGCAGCAGAAGACTTCGCTTTAAATTCAATTTAAATTTTAATGACGCATATTTAAAACGCACATTTATTTTGGTTGTGCCGATAATTATTTCGAGCACCGTGAGCCAAATAAATATTATGATTGACAAGACACTTGCGTCGACGTTGACAGAAGGGGCGATTTCCGCTCTTAACTATGCAAACAAAGTAAACACACTTGTTGTAAGTGTATTTGTCGTTGCAATCACGACTGTTGTTTTTCCGAAACTAACTAATGCGGTTTTAAAGAGGGACGTAAAGGAAACGGGTACACTTTTTTCTTCTAGTGTAAATCTTGTTCAGCTCGTGACGATTCCTGCGGCAATCGGACTCATTGTTTTGAATCGCCCGATTATTGGCATTCTTTTTCAAAGGGGAGCGTTCGATGAAAAAGCGACGATCCTAACGAGCGGCGCGCTTCTTTTCTATGCGCCGGGACTCATAGGACAGTCTTTAAGAATGTGTTTTGAAAATATGTTCTATTCATATCAACAGACGAAAATCCCGATGTACACGGGTTTTCTTACCGTCATATTAAATATTATTTTCAATCTTATTTTAATTAAACCTTTGGGACACAGAGGGCTTGCACTTGCGACATCGCTTTCAATGCTAATCACAAGTATAATCATGTATTTTATAATAAGAAAAAAAGTTAAATTCAACGAAAAAGAAACTCTATTAACATTTTTAAAAATTCTATTAAGCGGGATTCTGATGGGTGTTGCGACACACTTTATGTGGAAGGCGTTCACACCTATGATGACCTCGAGAATGAAAGAAGTTATGTTTTTGTTTGTGACGATAATGATTGCAATTTTGATTTATATATTATCGACGATGCTTTTTGGTGTAAAAGATACGAGAACTCTAGTTGCAACATTAAAAAGAAAGTTTGGTAGAAAAAATGCGTAGAATATTTGCTCTAATAATTGCGGCATTTGTTGTCGTTTTTGCACTATTTTTAATTTTTAACGGGGAGAAAGAGTCGAACTACAAGCCGATAGTTTTGGACAGCGAGAGAAATGGTGAAAACGAGATAAATAATCCCATGGATTTTAAGCTTGACGGAGTGAGTGTAGACAAGCGTTTTGACGGCGAGTACGAAATGCAAAACAGTATTGACGGTTATGTGAAAAATTTGAGTGAGTCCTCAAAAATAAATGAAAATGCAAAAAATATTCTCGACAATCGTGCACACATTGGAGATACAATGCTCAAACTTGCGTCGAACAGAGTGGATGCAATAAATTTTGTTTTCTACAAAGACGAATATAAGGACAGATATGTCGAAAGCTACACCGAAAGTTCTCCGCTTGGTCGCAATGTACCGCTTTTTATACAGTGGGACCCGAGATGGGGATATAAAATGTATGAGGACTACTTCGCAATCATCGGTTGCGGACCGACTTCGGTTGCGATGCTTTTAAACGCATACGGAGAAAAGAAAACTCCAATCGACCTTATGAATGAAATGGTTGCAAGTGGTGCATATTTGAAAGATTTAGGAACAAGTTGGGAGGGAATCAAGAAAACTCTTCGAGATCATGGCCTCAATGTTTCGGAGATTCCTTTGGGCGAAAATAAATTTAAAAATGTTTTAAATGAAGGCAAACAAATTCTCCTTTCGATGAGAGAAGGAAAATTTACAACCGGCGGACACTACATGATTTTGGTAGGCGCGACGGAGGACGGAAAGTTTATATTAAACGACCCGAATTCTGTGAGATACTCAGTGAAAACTTGGGACTATAGCGAACTCCAAAATGAAATAAAGGGTTGTTGGAGCGTCGGAAAATAATTTGAATCAAAATCCGTTGGGGTGATTACACTTCTTCGGATTTTTTTGTGAATATGTATGCGTATGATTGCATGCGAATATGTGTATATAAAGTTATTTGCAAATAGCTATATAAAACAAACTGCAATTTTTCAATTTCGCACAAAAAAATAAGGAGCAAAGCCCCTTATCTTATAAACTATGCGTCGCTTCTTGCAAAACCGTTTTTCATCTTGCAGCTTGCGGTGTATAAAACTTTTGCCAAAAGATCGTCGGTTTCAACTTTAAGTTTGTCGGCGATTTTTTGATTTGCTTTTTCGAGGAATTCTTGAACATCAGCCGGCTTATTTTCGAGGAAAGCTTCGTCGGTTTCAGTTAAAATTCTTGCAGTAACGCTGCCCGCTTTTTGTTGATAGCGTTCAATGTGTGAACTTGTGTCAGCGTAGTGTGCGTCGGCAAGTGCAGCAACGATACGATTTGTCCAATAGAAATCATCAGTTGTCGGTTCGCCTGTTGTGTTCTTCAAATATGCCGGTGTGTCGTTTACATTTGAATAGAACGGAACAACCGCATTAAACACATTACAGCCGAGGCTTAGCCATTCGACGGATTTGATTTCGTCAGGCATATAAGGTCTGATTTGAACAAGACCCATAACATTGTTTCTGTTAATGCCGATTGGTCTGAATTTATTTCTTTGACGTTCGTCGCCATGTTTTCCATAGCAATCGTAATCTGTTCCTTGATAGTGGTGTGAAAGTGCATACTTGATGTCTTCAACAGTGATCTTCTTTTCAGGGATAAGCATCCAAGGAATGTCATCGCTTTCAGGTCTGAAGTCCGCGTCAATTCCATCCCAATAATATGAGTTAGGATTGAAATATCTCATAAGAATCCAAGCACGCGGAGTGTTGTATGTGTGGTCAGCATCTGAGTGTGAACCGTATGCGTCACGAGGATTGATATTGCCGTCAAGACTCAAATCGAGGTGATACTTTTCGGTGAAATCCTTCAAATCTTTTGAGCACATAAATTCCTTTTGTTCGCCGTAAGCGTCTTCGAAATCAAAATGGTCAAGACCGAGTTGGTTCGGCATGATTACATAGTGATCGTCCGGCACTCTTCTTGCCATCCAATTGTGACCGCCGATAGTTTCGAGCCACCAAATTTCATTTTCATCTTGAAATGCGATACCATTCATTTCATAAGTGCCGTACTTTTCAAGGAGTGCACCGAGTCTTTCAGCACCTTCTCTTGCGGAGTTGATGTATGGAAGAGTGATTGTAACCATATCTTCTTCGCCGATTCCGCCGAAAGCTTCTTCGACATAACCGTCTTCGCCCGGTTTTCCAACAGCTTTTACATATTCTACAAGTGGATCTGCTGCGAGCACTCTTTCATTTGTTGTAAGCGTTTCGGTTGCAGTCATCGAAACATTCTTTTCGTTAACTCCGAAAGCCCCCCAAACTCCTTCGTCTTTTACCGCATTCGGCATGCATGTATATCTCATCGGATTGTCCGGCAAATCGATTTCAACTTTTGAAATCACTGATTTATATTTTCTCGGTTGTTCGTCAGGTTTAACAACCACGAACTTCTTCGGCGTGAATTGACCGCTCGGTGAATCTTCATTTCTTGCTACGAGTGTTGAACCGTCGTAGCTTGCGTTTTTACCTACTAAAATTGTTGTACAAGCCATAATAATCTTCCTTTCTTTTATTCATTCATAATTTATTATACCCAAATTGGAAAAATAATATTAAATAAATTGCATGATAAAAATAAAAAAATTAGGCATATTAATTACAAATTCCAAGGACTGTGTTAAATATTTATATGCCTTTTACATGGTTTGCGACAAGTTTAAGTACGCATAGAATGAACTTTATTTGCAATAGAATAAAAATTAATGTATAATTTAAATGATAGCACTTATGTTTATTAATTGTTTTACTTTGCGGTGCTATTTATTTTTATATGGAGATGATTAATTGGAGAAGAAAAGTTTTTATTCTAAAGCTATGAAAGTGGCGTGGCCATCGGTTTTAGAAAGTTTTTTTATAACGCTTACGGGACTTATAGATACATTTATGGTCTCGAGTTTAGGAAAAGAAGCGATTGCGGCGGTTGGACTTACAAACCAACCGAAATTTATAGGACTCTCATTCTTCTTTTCGATAAACGTTGCGGTGTCGGCACTTGTCGCGCGGCGGAAAGGTGAGGAGGACAAAAACTCGGCTAACACCGTTTTAGTTACCGCATTTGCAATTGCCGCAGTTTTAACTGCAATAATCTCATTTGTATTTGTAAAATATTCTGAAACTATTTTGAGATGGGCGGGAAGCAATTCCGACACGCACGAATTGGCGAACGAATATTTCAGAATAATAATGGGATTTGTATTTTTTAATGTAATAAGCATGACTATAAATGCAGCGCAAAGAGGAAGTGGAAACACTCAAATTGCATTCACGACAAACTTTGTCTCAAGCATTGTGAATATGACTTTCAACTATCTTTTGATAGGGGGCAACTTGGGATTTCCGGAACTCGGAGTCAGAGGAGCCGCGATTGCAACAATAATCGGAACGGCGGTCGCAAGCATTATGAGTATAAGATCGCTCTTTAAACCGCATAGCTATGTCGATATAAGATATATTTTTGCAAGGAAAATAAAACCGAGAGTTGAAGAGGCGATAAGCATTGCGAAACTCGGACTCAACATGTTTGTTGAAAATATTGCGATGAGAATCGGATTTTTAGCGACTGCACTTCTTGCGGCGGGACTTGGCACAGCACAATTTGCTGCGCACAATGTCGGAATGCAAGTACTGAGTCTCGGATTCGCATTTGCCGACGGAATGCAAGTTGCGGCGGTGAGCCTTGCGGGACAAAGCTTGGGCGCAGGGCAAAAAGACGATGCGCGAACATACGGACAAGTCTGCCAAAGAATCGGACTTGCGATTTCAATCGGCCTATCGGTAATTCTGTTTGTGTTCGGAAAACACATTTTCAAACTCTTCTTCGACGCAAATGCTGAGCCGGAAATCATCGAATACGGTGTACTCATCACAAGATTTATCACGGTCATTGTCATCCTTCAAATTTCTCAAATCATCTACGGCGGTTGTTTGAGAGCGGGTGGCGACGTAAAATACACATTGATGGCGTCGATTGTGAGCGTCTCTATTATAAGAACGGTCGTGACATATGTACTCGTAAACGGATTTAACCTCGGACTTACGGGAATCTGGATCGGAATACTTTCGGATCAATTCTCGAGATTTATCATGATGAGCCTTCGATTTAAAACCGGAAAATGGGTCAATATTAAAATATAATTTGGATTATGAAACACTCAAAAATTTTTGGGTGTTTTTTTGACAATTTTTAGTTGATTCTATATAATAAAGTATAATGTTAAGTAATATTTTAGTAGGGTATGATAGGAAATTTTGATTAAACAAAATAGGAATGGAAGATATGAAAATTTTAAACAAATACAAAAACCAAATGATATATACGGCGACAATTACTTTGATTGTCGTTTTTTCTTTAAATTATATTTTCGGGAGCTGTCAAAAACTAACTCCGGAAGATTTAAAGAGCATTTTTTTCAAAAATGAAAATGAAGATGCGGCGGATTTAAGTTTTTTAAACGAAAAACAAGATATTCGCGTAAGGGCGACGTCAAAGGACGAAAATGTTGTTTATATTTATGACCCGGGCTTTTATTGGTATGTAAATTCATCCAAAATCATTTCAAACGGAAGCTATAGATATTTTTCAGAGGATGATTATAAGAATAAAAGGGACGTCTCGATATATATCTTTGAAATAGAAACGCTTTTAAATATTAGGGGAAGCGAATCGTGGCGAAAAAGGATTTTGAACTTGGAAGAAAAGTACAACACGAAAATCATTCATGTTTTCGACCCGAATTCCAATGTTACCGAAGAAAATGAAAAGGTGAAAATTATTAAGAATCTGTTTTCTGAGAGCGAAAATTCTTTAGACATAGTTAAAATAACGCCAAAAGAAGAATTTTCTGCGTCAGAAAGAAGAGATTTGATTGCGGAGATGAAAGAAAGAGGATTTGTTGAAACTGAAAAAAAGAACTCCGGAATTTTTGAAACTGTTAAAGCTTCTTTAAGCTCGAGAGTATATGATAAAATGTTTGGACTGATACTCATTTTGAGTTATTTGTCCTATGTGATATTTTTATTTATTATAAATAAAGAAATATTAAAAGAAACAAAGATTCTTTTTATCTCGGGGGCAACAAAAAAAGAAATTATTTGGACAACTGTTAGAAATTACATCTTACCGAATTTGGCAGTTTGTGTTATAATGACTGTCTTATCTTATCTATATTTGAAATATATCGGCGAATTGTCATTAATGAGAGAGAATTTTTTGAAAATAGTTCTGATATTATTTCTAACGAATCTTGTTATTTCCTTTTTAAGAACAGCGGAAGGACTTTCGAAAATTAAAAGAGGTGATTTGTATGAATAAATCATTTTTTATTAGAATGACAAAACGCACATATGTCCTCGTTATCTTGGCACTTTTAATATTTGCATCTTCAGCGACGATTTCTTTGGTTGTAAAATCTTTTATGTATTGGGGTGCTATGGAAAATGACGTTAATAGTCAAACAACATCTTTTGAAATCGTTCCGACTTTAAAAGAATCGGACTGTACCGATTTTGCGGAGGGACTTCAAAACATACTTGAAAAATATGGGCGAACATATTTTAGATCGGAGAAAATCGATGAGATTTTAAAAACTCACATATATATTTTTGTCGATAAAAGTCTGTCGGACAAATATATTTGGGCGATAGAGAAAAATGTAAATGTCAATTTTTCAAAACTGGATTTTTTAGATGAAGTTCATGACGAAAAAATCATAAATACTTTTTCGAGCATTTTAAATGATAAAAATTATGATTTTTACTATGTAGACAAAGATGAATACAACACATTTAAGGGATATGATCTTTCACATTCGGAAGTGAGCTATCTTTTCGAAAGTCTTGATTTTAACAGAAGCGAGATTGGTAAAGGTGCGATTGACGAGGTTTTAAAACTCGACGACAACAATGACAGTGCAAAAATTGCGGTCACGGTGTCGAGAGAAAACGATGAGAAAACTTTTGTAAAAAGATATGTGATACCATATGTTATAATGCTTCTTCTTTTTATAGTTCAATCATTTATTATTTATTACAGCGATGTTTATGTTGTGAAAGAAAAAGATGACTACATCAATATTATGAGCGGAAAAAAACTTAGAAAAATCTTTATAGAAAACACTCTTTTTAATATGCTTTCCATTGTTTTGGGAGTGGTTATCTTTGTGATTTTAAACGTATATATGATTGATTTACTATTTAAAATTTATTTGGTAACAGTTTCGGCGCTTTTTATTTTGCTCGAATTTGTGTTATATTTAAATATAAGAATCAATAACAAAGGAGTAAAGTATTTTGATTAATATTAAAAATATTGAAAAGAGATATGACGACAATTTGATTTTAAACGGACTTTCGCTCGATATAGAAGAAGGCGAGAGTATTTTAATCACCGGAGAAAATGGAGTCGGAAAGACGACACTTCTTCGAATAATGGCGCTTTTGGATTTTAATTACAATGGAGAGTATTTTATTAAAGGGACTGACACAAAGAAAATGAAAGCGGACACGGTTTCTGAATACAGGAATAAATTTTTCGGTTTTTCGCACCAGCGCGAAATTTTTATGGAAGACGGAACTGTGCGCGACAATATAGAAATCCCTCTGAAAATTTCCGAATCAAATAGGGACGAAAAAACAAGAAAACTCGATTTTGCGGTTCAGTTTTTGGAACTCGAGGGCATTTTGGATAAACAAACTCGATTTCTTTCGGGAGGAGAGAGGAAAAAGATTTCGATTGCTCGCGCAATAATAAATGAGCCGGAAGTTTTGATTTTGGATGAACCTTTCAGCTTTCTTTCGGAAAAACTTGTGATAAAATTGTTGGGGTATGTCGAGGAGAGAATCGAAAATAACAAGTCAAATATAATCGTCACTCACGATTTCGGCGTGATTAAAAATCTCAATATGAAAAAGATGATTTTGGAGAATGGAAGATTGACGGATTGTTAGTTGAAAAATAAAGTATGAACACTCAAAAATTTTTGGGTGTTTTTTGTTTGCGTAAAAAAATTTATTTTTTGCGTCCTCAAAAGTTTATAACCTCGATAATATCGTGTTTAAATAAATTAATCTCATAAATATTTTGCACTTGTTAAGTAACTGTAATAGAATTTCGATTGGATTTATGTTGTTTTTTATAGTTGTATCTGATATGATATATAGTGTAATTAAACGAAAAAACTATTTTCACCACTATATGTGGTTTTATATAACTATTAAATAAGGAGAAATAAATGGTACAAGTAATTAAGCGCGACGGAAGAGAAGTCGATTTTGAAACGCAAAAAATTGTCATCGCGGTCGAGAAGGCGATGAAAGAAACTGAAAAGGGAATTGATGAAACTGCTGCGAAGGAAGTCGGAGAGGCGGTTCATGAAAAGTATAAGGACAGCGACAAGGTTTCGATTGAAGAAATTCAAGACTTAGTTGAGTTTGAACTCATGAAGAGAGCACCGGAAGCTGCAAAGAAATACATTTTGTACAGAGAAGAACGCACGAGACTGAGAGAAGAAGGCTGGGCGATGACGAATCTCCAAAGGGATATTTACGACAAGAAATATCGCTATGACGGAGAAAATTTCGAAGGCTTTATTAAGAGAGTGAGCGGCGACAACGATGTAATCGGAAAGGCTATAAAGGACAAGAAGTTTATGCCGGCTGGAAGAATTTTGGCGGGTCGCGGCCTCGACAAAAAGGGCAAAAAAGTCACACTTTCGAATTGTTATGTTATGCCGAAAGTGGAAGACAATATCGAGTCGATTTTTGACACCGCAAAGAGACTTGCAAGGACTTATTCATACGGCGGCGGCTGCGGAATCAATATTTCAAATTTGAGACCGAAGGGCGCAAGAGTAAACAATGCGGCTTCAACAACGACGGGTGCAGTTTCATTTATGGATTTATTTGCACTTACAACCGGACTTATCGGTATGCGCGGAAGACGTGGTGCACTTATGATCAATATGGACGTGTCGCACCCTGACATTATGGAATTCATCGACGTAAAAAACGATTTGTCGAAAGTAAACTCGGCAAATATCAGCGTCAATGTAAATGATGAATTTTTAAAGGCTGTCAAGGAAGATACAAATTACACTCTTCGTTTCGACGTGGAATCGAGCGGAGAAGAAATAAGAAAAGAAGTTCGCGCAAGGGATTTGTGGAACACTCTTGCAAAGAACAATTGGAATATGGCGGAACCGGGAATTCTTTATTGGGACAGAATAAATTCGTGGCACATAATGAGCGCCGATGAAAATTTCTCATATGCGGGAGTTAATCCGTGCGCTGAAGAGCCGCTTCCTGCTTGGGGTTCATGCAACTTGAGCTCAATCAATCTCGGAGCATTTGTACGAGATCCGTTCACCGATTACGGCAGATTCGATTTCGAAGCATTTGCAAACTTGGTTCGTGAAGGCGTATTTTATCTAAACGGCGTTTTGGACGAAAATGAAAATCTCCACCCAATCAAGGAACAAAGAGAACTTGCACACAACTTGAGACAAATCGGTCTCGGAATAATGGGACTTGCGGACATGTTTATAAAGCTCAAGATTAAATACGGAAGTCCGGAATCCATTAAGCTCATTCATCAAATCGGAAGACTTATGGTCAATGAAGCTTTGAAAGCGTCAGCTGAGCTTGCAAAGAAAGACGGACCGTTCCCGTTCTTTAACAAAGAAGCAGTTCTAAAGAGCGAATTTATAAGATCGAACGCCGATGATGACACATTGGAAATGATTGAAAAACATGGCTTGAGAAACAGTCAACTTCTCACAATTGCACCGACGGGTTCGATTTCAACTCTCATCGGATGCTCAAACGGAGTTGAACCGATTTTCCAAATTTCATACACGAGAAAAACTGAATCAATTCACGGTATCGACACCTACTACAAGGTCTACACCGATATCGTAAAGCAATATATGGACAAAAATAATATCTTCGACGAAGCGGACTTGCCGGAATTTATCGTCACAACTTCAAACTTGAACTACAGAGAAAGAATCGACGTTCAATCCGCATGGCAACAATATATCGACGCTTCAATCTCCTCAACCGTAAACGTTCCGAACGAATTTACCGTTGAAGAAGTTGAAGACCTCTATATCTACGCATGGGAAAAAGGCTTGAAAGGCATCACAATCTATCGCGACGGTTGCGCCAGAGGTGGAATCTTAATCACCGATAAAAAGAAATCGCCAACCGACCGCATCGAAGAACTCAAACGCGAAATCGATGAACTCGCCGACACCGCCCTCAAACAAGACCCTGATAAATGCCCAATCTGCGGCGGCAAAATGAACCACAGCGGCGGCTGTGCGGAGTGTCAGGAGTGTGGGTTTTCGCCTTGCGCCGTGTAGGACGCTGCAAACGATGGGGCTGCAATCCATTTTCGTCGTGGAAAGCTCGTCTTTTTGTCGTTCGAATTTTTTGAGCTCGACGTAGGTTTACTACGACTCGCTTCAAAAAATTCTCCACGGGACAAAAATACTTCGCTTTCCACTTAGAAAAACGGATTGCGAGTTGAGTGTGGGGTGGAAGTTGGATAAGTATAATTAATTTGCGGAAAAAGCTTATAGGTTAATGTGAATTTATAAATTGCAAAGATTATAATTACTGTGAAACAATTTATATTTGAATTTGAAATTTACAATTACAATAATCATATAAAAAACCCACACAAAAAATCCCAACAACAAAAACACAAATAAATAATCAAACAAAAAGGAAATGCATCGATTTTTTCGACATGCGTTTCCTTTTCTTTTTGTAATTGCTTTTTATTCGACAGGGTGGTTCTTTTGTGATATAATTATACGGATAGAGGGTAGATTTTTCTACTATTTTAATTTGGTTTCAAGAGAGGATTTTATGAAGGTTTTGGTTTTGGATTCCGGCAAGGGCGGAAAGGTTGTATATAAGTATTTGGAGAGTATGTCTCCGGGTATTGATTTGATTTATACATCCGACGAAAAGAATATGCCATACGGCGAGAGGTCGAAAGGCGAGATTGTGAAGCTCACAAAGAAGATGGTTCGTCCGTTCAAAGGCGAGTTCGCAGTTCTTGCACCGGCGTGCAACACCATAAGCACAGCTCTCATTGAGACGGGAAATTTAAGGCGAAATATTGTGGATATTATAACGCCGACCGTTCAAGTTTTGCGAAGACAAAATTTGCGACATTTGGGAGTTATTTCCACATCATTTACGCATAATTCAGGAATTTATTCGAGGATGCTCGGAGCGATTTCCTTGCCTTCAAGAAATCTTGCAAGGCTTATAGAAGAAGATGATTTAGACGGTGTGAGAAAGGAACTTGAGGTCCTTATTCCGCCGCTTATAAAAAGAAGAGTCACAAGACTTATTTTGGGATGTACCCACTATGAGCTTATAGACTATATTATCAGGGATATGTATCCGCATTTGGAGCTTTTGTATCCCGGAAAGTATCAAGCAGAGGCGGTTTTGAGACGCCTCGACAGATTAAAAGGAGCAGGACATGGATTTAAAAGAAAATGATCCTATAATCGAGCTGAAAAATGTCAGTTTCAGTTATACTTCAAATATAACGGGCGAGTCTTTGCTTGCGATTGACGATGTTTCTATGAATGTAAAGAAGGGCGAGTTCGTTGCGGTTTTGGGTGCAAACGGCTCGGGGAAAAGCACACTTTGCAAACTTATAAACGCTCAGCTTATGCCTAAGAAAGGTGATGTGACCGTTTACGGCATGAACACCAAGGAAGAGGAGAAGATTTGGGACATAAGAAAAAATTGCGGTATGGTTTTTCAAAATCCGGACAACCAAATTGTTGCGACTATTGTTGAAGAGGATGTCGCTTTCGGTCCGGAAAATTTGGGTGTGCCGCCGGCTGAAATAAGAAAGAGGGTTGACGAGAGTTTAAAGATTGTCGATATGCTCGACTACAAAGACCACAGCCCGAATCTTTTGAGCGGTGGACAAAAACAGCGTGTCGCAATTGCGGGAATTTTGGCAATCAATCCGGACATTATTCTTTTTGACGAGCCGACGGCGATGCTCGACCCGTCCGGACGAAAAGATGTTTTGGACACAATTTTAAGGCTCAACAGAGAGCAAAACAAGACTATTCTTCTCATCACGCACTACATGGAAGAGGCGATAAACGCCGACCGTGTGGTTGTTTTTGAGCAAGGGAAAATCGTTCGGGACGAAACTCCGCAGGAGATTTTTAAGGACCCGAATGAAATAAGAAAATATGGACTGGACAGTCCGTTCGTTCCGGAGATGGAATATCTTTTGGGAGACAAAAAGACGGGCTGCACGAGTTTTGAACTAAAAGATTATGCGGACTGTGTGCTTAAAAAAATAAAGGAAAACGGCAAAGCGAAGTTCGACGAAAATTCATACAACGAATTCAGGGATGAGGTTGTTTCTGAGAGCTCTGAATTTGACGCGAACGCGGAAATTGCTCTGAAAAATATGTCGCACGTCTACAGCCAAGGCACGCCTTTTGAAAAGACTGCTGTCGGCGATGTAACGCTAAGCATAAAGCAGGGCGAATTTGTCGGGGTAATCGGACACACGGGCTCCGGAAAGTCGACTCTAATTCAACACTTCAACGCACTTTTGTTTCCGACGTCGGGCGAGGTGCACGTTGAGGGCGAGAAGATTTCGAAGGATATGCGACTCATCGGTTTGAGACAAAGGGTCGGAATGGTTTTTCAATATCCGGAGCATCAACTTTTTGAGGAGACTTGCGCAAAGGACATTGCGTACGGTCCGAAAAATTTGGGACTCGGCGAAGAGGAAATAGATAAGCGAGTGAAGGATGCGATTGAAGATGTCGGACTCGATTATGAGTGGGTGAAGGACCGCTCGCCGTTTGAACTTTCGGGCGGACAAAAAAGACGTGTTGCAATTGCGGGCGTGCTTGCGATGAAACCGAACACTCTTATTTTGGACGAACCGACTGCGGGACTCGACCCGAGAGGACGTGACGAGATTATTGAAGAGATTCGCTCGATTCAAAAGAAAAACAATCTTACAATTGTCTATGTAACGCACTCGATGGAAGACATCGCAAGAATTGCGGACAGAATTCTCGTCATGGAAAAAGGCGAGCTCAAATATTTTGACAAACCGGAGAAAATTTTTAAACGCGAAGAAGAACTTGAACACATCGGGCTTGACGTTCCGTATGTTGTGGATTTTATGAACATGCTCAGAAAAAAAGGTGTGGTCCTTCAACAAGCACTCACGCCTGAAGATGCGGCAAAGGAAATAGGAGGGCTTTTAAAATGATGAAAGATATCACAATCGGCCAATATTTCCCGGGCGATTCATTTGTTCACAAGCTTGACCCGCGAACAAAAATAATTCTCACATTCACATATATTTTTATACTGTTTTTTGTAAAGACATTCACGGCGTATGCATTTGCATTTTTATATCTTTATGCCGTGACGAAAATTGCAAAAATTCCGTTTAAAATGCTCTTTAAAGGGATAAAGAGTTTAATATTTATTTTATTTTTGACTGTCGGACTTAATATATTTATGGTTAAGGGCGAAACGCTTTTTCAAATCGGACCTCTCACAGCCACAAAAGAAGGTGTGAGATACGCATTTTTTATGGCGATAAGACTTGTTTTGATGGTTATGGGCTCGGGCATTATGACGCTCACAACTTCGCCGATAAGACTCACAGACGGAATAGAAAAGATTTTGAATCCTTTGAGAAAAATCGGAGTGCCGAGCCACGAAATAGCGATGATGATGACGATTGCTTTGAGATTTATCCCGACGCTTATGGACGAAACGGACAAAATCATGAAAGCACAAAAGGCGAGAGGTGCAAATTTTGAAGAGGGAAATCTTTTCAAACGTGCGAAAGCACTTGTGCCGATTTTAATTCCGCTCTTTATCAACAGCTTCAGACGTGCAGACGAACTTGCAAATGCGATGGAAGCAAGACTTTATAGAGGCGGCGAAGGCAGAACGAAACTAAAAGAACTCAAATAC
Organism: Ezakiella coagulans; assembly: GCF_003096635.1. GTDB lineage: Bacteria > Bacillota > Clostridia > Tissierellales > Peptoniphilaceae > Ezakiella > Ezakiella coagulans. The sequence continues at coordinate 145,569 of NZ_QEKV01000001.1, forward strand.
GAGTCGAGAGACTTTGTTGCGTATGCGATTGTTTTGAGCTATTTCGCATTTATGATTCTTTTGAATTTCATACCTTTTGTAAAATAAGATGAAAAATATTTGTTTGATTATAAGTTATGACGGTACGGATTACAGCGGATGGCAAAAACAGCAAAATGCACTTGCAATCCAGGAAGTGATTGAAAATGCACTCTCGGAGGTGACGGGCGAGGAAATTGTTTTGAAAGCGGCGGGAAGAACCGACGCAGGAGTTCACGCTCTTGCACAGGTTGCGAATTTCAAAACAAATTCCACAATTCCGCCGGAAAAATTTTTATATCCGTTGAACAACATTTTGCCGGGGGACATAAGAATCGAAAAATCTTTTGAGGTGACGGACGATTTCAGTGCGAGATTTTCCGCACTGTTGAAACACTACAGATACTCGGTTTATGTGGGTGAAGTGCTTCCCGCAACGATGAAAAGATTTTTCTCGCTCTACTCATACGACATCGACATGGATAAAATTTCCGATGCGGCGAAAGTTCTTGTGGGAACGCACGACTTCAAAGCGTTCGAAGGACCATATGCGCAGATGCCGACGTCTGTGAGAAATGTGACGGATATAATTATAAAATACGAAAACAACATTCTCACATTCGACATCTACGGCGAGGCATTTTTGAAGAACATGGTTAGAATAATGGTCGGAACAATTTTGAAAGCGAACGAAGGGCGAATAACGCCGACGGAAATCGAAGAACTTTTTGAATCGAAAGACCGAACGAAAGCGGGGGTCACAATGCCACCCGAAGGTCTCACCATGGTCGAGATAAAATACGATTGGGAAAAATTTAGAATTTAGATTGGACACTCTTGCTTTTGCAAGGGTGTTTTTGTTTCTGCTGATTGATAACGCTTCGATTTTTTGGTATTATAAAAATAGTAATTAACAAAACTTTAGGAACTTGTAAATAATAAATGTTTATCATTCGATATGTTTAGAAATAAAACCGGAATTCAAACCCATCGAATTCGATGGGGAAAACTGACAAAAATAACAAAAAAATGTCATAGATTTATTTGTAAAGTTGGCAAGAAATATAGAAATTTTACAAATGATTTTTGAGACCAAGCGAGAATAATATCTATAGATTTGATAAGAATATTCTAAATGTCAATAAATTCATGGGGGAATTATGATAAGAGATAAATATAAGGAGAACTTTTCTAAAATTTTATTATTATTTTTAACAGGGATAATTGTAGGAAGTTTAAGTATAATTCCTATGCTATTTATTCAAAAGGTGATAGACTATTTAACCTTAGGGAATCGCATTGAATTTATAAAATATATAATATTTTATTCACTTGTATATATTTTGGTAAATATATTTAGGATAGCTCTCGTAAACTTCGGCTCAAAATTTGAACTGAATTTAAATCGAGACATAAGAAATGAGATTGTTGAAAGTATTCTTAATACAAAGATGGAACAGCTGGAAAGAGCTGGACGAAGCAATGTTTTTAATGTTATAATTGACGACTTAAAATCGATTGATGATAAATTAATACCTTTGGTTTTTGATTTAGGTTTTTCTATCTCAAGTTTTGTGATTGGGTCAATAATTATAATAAAGTACGACTATATTATGTTATTTGCTATGATTGCCATATCTGTTGCGTCAACAATTGTAATTCAAAAGATTTTAAAAAGTTCAGAAATAGCATCTGCAAACAGTCAAATTCAAAGGCTGAATGTTATAAATAAATTTTTTGACATTATTGTGGGCGCAAGGGATATTAAACTGTTTAATAAAGAAAAGATTTTTTTAAATGAATTTTACAAAGAGAATCAGACGCTGAATAAGCTCGATAAAAAAATAATAAATATTAAAAATGTTTCTCAAGCACTTGTAAGTTTATTGTTTAATCTTATTATGGCTATTTTAATTTTTATTGGAGGAATGCGTGTTAGTCAAGGCAACTTGTCAGTCGGAGCATTGATAGCAATCATATTGTATGCCTCAATGATTACCGATCCGATATTTAATATCATAGAAAATCAAAAAGAAATATCAGCTTTCAAAAATTCTGTTAAAAGGATAGATGATACTTTTAAAAGAATAGAGAAAGAATGTGTAAATTTAATCGAAAATTTTAACACTATTGAATTTAAAGATGTTTCGCTAAATTATGGAGATAACCACGTTTTAACAGATTTTAATTTAGCCATAAATAAAGGTGATAAATTAAAAATAAATGGAAGAACAGGTTCAGGCAAGTCAAGTATTGCAAAATTAATCACTAATATGTATAAGCCGACTTCGGGTAATATATATGTTGATGGAAAAGAAAATCAGACGGTTTCATTATCAGCGGTTTTTCAAGAAAATAAATTATTTAACATGTCAATAATCGAAAACATCACATTTAAATCTACGGTTAATGATAAGAAATTGAATGAAATCATTAAAATATGTAGGTTGGATGAAGTTCTTGAAAAGTATTCAATAAAGAATATCGGGTTCGACAGCAGCACCTTATCAGGTGGAGAGAAAACAAGAGTGTTGTTAGCGAGAGCATTATACAAAGATTGCGAACTATACATTTTTGATGAAATTAGCACAGGGCTTGATGAAAAACTTTTTTATAAAATTTTTGATGACACTATGAAATATTTAGAAGCAAAAACAGTCATTACCATTGATCACAAATATATTGACGAAAAATATTTTTCGAAAAATATTTCTATATAAATCTAAAAATGTTTTGGTATTAAATCTATAAGGTTATGTATTTAGATTTGACACTCTTGCTTTTGCAAGGGTGTTTTTGTTTTCGGTGATTGATAACGCTTCGATTTTTTGGTATGATGATATAGAGGCGACTATGGAAAATATTAGAAGATATCTTTATCAAAACAAAATAAAAACTCTGATTGTTTTTCTCTTGCAAATTTTGATGTGGGGAATGCAGGTCATTGTGCAATTTTTTGCTATAAAAACATTTGACGGTGCAATCAGACTCGACATTCATCACTTTTTGAAGTGGATTTCGATTTCGTTTGCAGGATGGCTCGCATATTATTTAATTTGTATGCTTGAGTCTTATTTTCGTGCAATGGCGGTAAAGTCCATGAACAATGATCTTCGAAAGCATTTTTACGAGACAATTTACAACGGAGATATAAAAAATTTCGGCGGAGAAAAAAGAGCGGAATATATTTCTTACATAACAAAAAATGTCGATGAAATTTCAACTCTCGCATGGGAAAGCGTTTTTAATCTGGTCGGAAGAGTTGCACAGATAGTTTGGAGCGTTGCGGCGCTTCTCTATCTCGACTTTTATCTGTTTTTATTCGCCGTTTTTTCAACTCTTATAATGTGGTTTATGCCTAAAATTTTTGAAAAGCGTATCGAAAAAATCGGAGAGGACAATTTAAAAGCACAAGCGGAGGCGATGAAGAAATTTAAAGATTTGATTTACGGCGTGCACATTCTAAAAATTCTGTCCGCAAAAAATTGGTATTTAAAAAGAGGAATGGACGCGAGCGAAATAAGCGAAGAGGCGAAGTCGAGAAAAAATTATATGACGGAGATTTTGGAATGCACGATGGGAATCGTGAGTGTTTTAATGCAAATTTTGGCGGAAGTCATCGTAGTTGTTCTTGCGTTTTACGGGCGAATCGGAGTTGCGGTGCTTGCAGGTGCGGCAAATCTCATAGGTGGAGTCACAAACGGACTTTCAAATCTCACAAATGCAAAAATGATGATAATGCAGTCGAAGCCGTATTTTGAAATTCTAAAATCAACCGATGTTGAAAAAGTGTGCGTTGGGTCGTTTAACGAAACGCTTACGCTCAAAAATATTTCGTACAGCTACGACGACAAACAGATTCTCGAAAGTTTGAATATGAAATTTAAAAAGAACGGCAAATATGCAATTGTCGGAAAGTCGGGACGCGGAAAATCGACAATTTTAAAGATTATTATGGGAATTATAAAGGATTACAAGGGCGAGGTTCTCTACGACGGAAGAGTTCGCGAGAAAGCACTCGACACAAGTATGTCCTATATTTCGCAAGATGTGTATCTTTTTAATGCCTCGATAAAGGAGAATATTGTTTTGGGCGGGGAGTTTTCAGGTACGGATATAAGCGATGCACTTTTTAAAAGTTCGCTTCAAACGGACATCGAAAACTTTAAAGACGGAATCGACACGATTGTCGGAGAAAATGGTGCGAATATTTCCGGAGGGGAAAAACAAAGAATCGCAATTGCAAGAAGTCTGATAAACGGCAAAGACACGATTTTGATTGACGAGGGCACGAGTGCACTCGACCGGGAAAACAGAGCGGCGATTGAAGAGAATTTACTTAAAAGTGAGAATCTCACAATTATTATGGTGAGCCACAATTTGGATGAGAACACGAGAAAGCTTTTCGATGCCATTTATGAAATTTAGTGGAGAGGGAGACTTTAATTATATAAATAACTTTTGAAAAGTCATAAAATGTGGTAGAATAAATATATTACGTTTTTAATCAATAAAAATGAAAGCGGAGGTTTTATGAAAAAATATTCAAAGGGCAACTTTTTCGAATACAACACATTGAAGGGGCGACTTATTTTTGCTCTGGTTTTCGGTGCACTCATCGCAATCGACATCGCAATCATAGACACAAAAGCACTGCACAGCCTTCATCTTAACTACAGAACCGCACAGGTTGATAAATACATCGATTTAATGAGCATATTTGTGTTTGTAAACGGTGTACTTTTTATGTTTTACAGCAGCATGGGTGTGTACGATGCGATTACATTTATGACCTCGGAGAAAGTTTACGCTCCTAGAATATTTTTCTTTATTATAGTGGTGCTTGGAATTTTTCAGGCATTTATGGGAATCGACACAGTGATGCGACTCTTTGAAATGAACGCACTCATTGTAAATAGAGACGCAAACACATACAAAGGCGTTTATCTTTTCGGTGCGGCGGTAAAATGCTTAATCTGCAGTCTTTTTATGTATGCGATTCGAATGATTTCGGAATTCAGGATGCGAAAAAGTAATGAGAAAATGTTTCGGGAAAATCACGAGCTGAGACATAGAAAAAAACAACTCGAAGATTTTTTGAATGAGAGTGAGAAGTAGTTTTTATTTTGTTTTAAAATACAATTTTTCGTTCTCAATTTTAAAATAATAAAATTTAATAATTACCGGAAATTTATGTTTTTGAGCGACTATAAATTTGAAAAATTATATGATTAATGATATAATTTTATGTAGATAGATTAAGGGAATACGGTTAAAAACCGAACAGCAACCTCTACTGTATGCCGGAGTATATGCCATTTGCCACTTAACGGGAAGGCGGTATATATTTTGATGGCGAGTCAGGATACCTTCAGTTGTACTTTTGGGATTGGGAAGTATGCTGTTTTATGTTGTTCCTTTAAAATAAATTTTTGGAGGATGTATGGGTAAGTTTTTAAGATTTTAATTCGAATCTTGATTAACTTGCCCATTTTTAAATTGGAGGTTTATTTTGGCGAAGATTATGGTTCAAGGTGCAACTTCTTCGGCAGGCAAGTCGTTGTTGTGTACCGGTTTATGCAGATATTTTTATAAAAAAGGTTTGAAAGTTTTTCCTTTCAAGTCGCAAAATATGAGTAGAAACGCATTTGTCGATGAAGACGGCAACAAAATTGCAACCGCACAGGTCCAACAAGCTTTTGCTTGCAACAGAAAGCCCGATGTCAAGATGAATCCTGTTTTACTGATTCCAAAGACCGACGTCGGAAGCACTGTTGTACTTTTCGGAAAAGAGTTCAAGGATATGAAAGCTAGAGAGTATTTCGAGTACAAGAAGGAGCTCCTTCCGGTAATTGAGAAAACTTTTTCGGAGATTGAATCTGAAAACGACATCATTGTGGTCGAAGGTGCGGGAAGTCCTGCTGAAATAAATTTGAGAGAGAATGACATTGTGAATATGGGCTTGGCGGAACTAGTAGATTTGCCCGTGATTCTTGTTGCGGATATCGACCGCGGCGGAGTTTTTGCATCTCTTTATGGAACGGTCATGCTTTTAAGCGAGAACGAAAGAAAGAGAATCAAGGGACTTGTCATAAATAAATTCAGAGGCGACAAAACTCTTCTCGATTCGGGCATAGAGCAAATTGAAAAGCTTACGGGAATTCCGGTCATAGGAACGATTCCGTATGTGAAGCTCAATATCCCTGACGAAGATTCGCTCGTTGACTACGACAAACCTGCAAATCATGGCGGAGTTACCAGGGAAGAATTGGAAATTGAATTTGATAAGCTTATGAATGCGATTGCCGACAATATGGATATGAAATTGGTTGAGGAGATTGCCGGGCTATGATTAAAATAGTTTTGGCAGCACTCTTAATCGACCTCTTGATCGGCGATCCGGTTTATCCGTTTCACCCGATAAGGCTTATGGGAAAGCTCATTTCCTTTGAAGAGAAAAAGTTTTTAAAGGAAGATATGAGCGACTATGAAAAATTCGTCGCAGGTAGTGCAGTTGTTGTTTTCAATCTAATATTTTCGTATCTCATCACGTATTTTATTATAAAAATTATTCCGGCGGGAATTTTTAGAACGCTTTTTAAAATTTATGTGGTTTATTCGTGCATTTCGCTCAAAGAACTTTCGAAATGTGCAAGAAAGGTACGAGAAAAGCTTGAGGTTTCAATTGTCGATGCAAGGCACGAACTCTCTATGATAGTCGGTCGTGATACGGAAAACTTAACGGAAAAGCAAATTGTGATGGCGACTGTGGAAACTGTTGCGGAAAATGCGAGCGACGGTGTTTTCAGTCCGCTTATATTTGCGTTTTTGTTCGGACCTGCCGGGGCAATCATGATGAAGATGGCAAATACGATGGATTCAATGATTGGATACGACGACAGCAAGTATTTATATTTTGGTAAAACAGCGGCTCTCACAGACGATGTTATAAACTTTATCCCGGCAAGACTCACGGCGATTTTCTTTATTTTGGCGGGAGCAGTTTTAGATTTGAACACTCAAAATGGAGTTGAGGTAACTATTAGGGATTCAAAAAAACACGCAAGTCTTAATGCGGGTTTTCCGGAGTCTGCAATGGCGGGACTTTTGGGAGTTAAACTTTTGGGACCTTCGACATACCATGGAGTTTTGTCGGACAAGCCGTTTATTGGAAATGACTTGAGAGAAATTAACAGAGACGACATTTTTTTGGCAAACAGAGTTATGTATGTTGCGACAGCTCTTTTGACAGCCGCTATGTCTATTTTATTATATTCACCGCTCTATGTAGCATTATAAGGAGGAAAATATGAAAGGAATTACAGTTTGTTTTTTTGGAACAACTCACATGGACACTTACAACGCATGTATAAAACCGATTTTTGATTATGTTAAGAATGAATATGGAAAAGAATATGAAGTGGAGATGGCATTCACGTCACGAATTATAAAGAAAAGGCTGAAAGATAGAGGCGTGATGGACGTAAAAAATGAAAAAGAGGCACTTGATCATTTTAAAAGTCTCGGCATTGATGAGCCGATAGTTTTCAGCACTCATCTTTTGGAAGGAATCGAGTACGAAAAAATTCTTTCACTTAAGGAATTTTATCCCGGACTTCGAGTTTCAAAATCACTTTTTGCTGACAAAGATGCAATAAACGAGTTCACAAAGAAAGCAATATTTCCGGAAGATGAATGCACAGTATGGATGGGTCATGGCACAAGTCACGAAGTTGACGACGTTTATGATTATTGCGACGAGTGTTTTAAGAAAAACGGCGGAGAAAATGTTTTCGTTGCGACGGTTGAAGGAAGAAGAAGTCTTGAGACAATTTTGCCGGAACTCGAAAAGTTTAAAGATAAAAAAATCACATTAAGACCGATGATGCTTGTGAGCGGTGACCATGCGAAAAATGATATGGCGGGCGATGAGCCTGATTCATGGAAAAGCATTCTCACACAAAAAGGTTTTAAAGTCGAAGCAGTTTTGAAGGGGCTTGGCGAGTTTGATTTTGCAAGAGAAATGTTTTACGACAGATTAAAAGAGGTGCTTTAGAGATGAAAAAACTCTACGGCATCGGCACAGGTCCGGGGGCATCTGACTTAATAACAGTTAGAAGTGCAAGACTTATTGAAAATGCCGATGTAATTTTCGCACCGAACAACAAGGGCAAAAATATGGCACTTGACACGGTTCGCGAGTATATCAAAACTGAAAATATTATTTATCTCGATTTTCCTATGGGAAAAGTCGGACCGGAAATATACAAAAAGAATCTCGAAATTATCCACGAGAATTTGTCGGACAACAAGTCCGGAGTTTTTATTACGATTGGCGACGCTGCAATTTACAGCACATTTATAAATACTCTTTATTTCGATGAGGAAATCTCTTTTGAAATGTCGCCGGGCATTCCATCATTTTTGGCGGCAGCGGACTTCGCAGGAGTGCCACTTGCAACAAAGGGCAAGAATTTTCTCTTGACCGATGATATCGAAAACGCAAATCTCGATTTTGTCGACAGAATTGCAATTTTAAAAACTTATAAAAATAAAAAAGAAGTGATAGAGAAGCTCGAAGCACACAATTTTTCTTATATTTATCTTGAAAATGTTTCGGCGGAAAACGAACTTATACTTCGAGAAAAAGAAGAAATTTTAGAAAGGGAGAATTATATGTCCCTCATGATTGGATGGAAAAATGAATAAAGGGCATGGTGCAAATATTTTTAAATATTCAAAGAGCGGAGATCTTCTCGATTTTTCGAGCAATATAAATCCATACGGACCGACCGAGAGGGTCAAGAAAAATATAAGAGAACATCTCGATTTGATTGCAAGATATCCGGATGTGTCGTATGGAAAACTTTTTGACGTGCTCGAGAAATATCTCGGAGTGGACAAAACACACATTTCACTTGGAAACGGTGCGATGGAAGTGATTGATGCGACAATCTCGCTCTATGAAAACATTGTAATATTTGAACCTGCATTTATGGAATACGAAATACGTGCACGAGTGCAAAAGAAAAATATAAAAAAAATAAATTTGGATTCATCTTTTAAGCCGAATGTGCACGATTTGGATTTTGATTTAGAAAATACTCTCGTAATTATCACAAGCCCGCACAATCCGAGCGGAGTAAGTCTTTCAAAAAAAGAGTTCGACGAGATTTATGAAAAAGTTTCAAATAACGGCGGAGCGATTTTGATGGACGAGGCATTTCATGAATTTTCAAGCGTGGATTATGACTTGGCAAAAGAAATATCGAAATACAAAAATTTGTTTGTGGTGAGAGCTGCGACAAAATTTTTCTCGCTTCCGGGTTTAAGACTCGGATATTTGGTTTCGAATTTCAAAAACGATATTGATAACCACATTCCTACGTGGTCTGTTTCATCGCTTGTTGAAAATTTGGGAGAGGATTTACTTTTGGATGAGGAGTTTATTATATCATCGAAAGCGAAACTAGCAAAATCCAGAGATAAGCTCTTTTTGGAGCTTAAAAAAATAGATGGAATTCATCCGCTTCCGTCGGACGCAAACTATATATTGATTAAAACGGACTTTGACAACGAAATGTTATTTCAAAATCTCTTAAAAAAAGGGATTTTGGTCAGAAAGTGTGATAATTATGCAAATTTGGGGCATCAATATATAAGAGTTGCTGTAAAAAAAGACGAGGATAATGAAAAGCTTTTAAAAGCTTTAAAGGAGGAAAAAAATGGAAGATAATAAACGAAATACATTAAGAAAACTTATGATAACGGCGCCGTCTTCCAACACAGGAAAGACGCTTATAAGCACCGCTTTAATAAAATTATTTAAGGAATTGGACCTTGAAGTTATGGGAGCAAAGACAGGTCCTGACTATATAGATGCTGAATATTTAACCTATGCTTCCGGCAAGAAGAGTGAAAACTTCGACCTATTTTTGATGGACGAAGATTTAATAAGAAGTAAAATTAATAAAATCGCTGTGAAAAATGATGTGCTTCTCGTCGAGGGAGTCATGGGATACTTTGACGGTTCAGGAAACACGTTTGAAGCAAGTAGCTTTGACCTTTCGAAGAAGCTTGATATAGGTGCAATTCTTCTTTACGAACCTAAGGGAGAAATGTTTACGATGGTTCCTAAGATTAAGGGAATGGTTGATTTCAGCGAAGGCCAAATTAAAGGTGTTATATTTAATAAAACAAGTAAAAAGATTTATGATATGATTGCACCGCAAATTGAAAAATACGTAGGCATTAGTGCACTCGGATATATTCCACGTGACAGAAGGCTTGAAATTCACGAAAGAAGTTTGGGACTTATAAGGCCGAAAGAAGTCGAAGATATCGATGAAAGGCTCAATATAATCACCAATCAAATGAAGCAGACTGTTGACATAAGGGGAGTGCTCATGGCTGCTACACAACAAACAAGTGAACAGGATAAAATTCAGGAAAATCCATTTAAGAAATACAAGATTTTAATGGCAAATGATGATGCGTTCTGTTTCCACTATGATTCTGAACTATATGATGCAGCGACATTCTTCTCACCACTTGAAGACAAAGAAATTCCGGCTGATACTGATTTGGTTGTTATCGGCGGAGGATATCCTGAACTCTTCAGATACCAACTTTCAAAAAATGAATCAATGATGAATTCACTTCGAGAATATCATAGAAAAGGTGGAAGAATTATAGCTTATGGTGGAGGACTTATCTATCTTTCAAAAAGAATTGGAGAAGTGCCTATGGTAGGAATTTTCCCGGGACTTTCATCAATGACAAAGAACCTGATCCATTTCGGTTACCAAAAGGCGGTAATCGAAGATGAATGGCTTGGTACACAACGTGGTGAATTCAATGCACGTGAATATCACCGTGGGATTTATGAAACTTCAAGCAGATCGATGCTCACATTGAGTAAACCGAGCGACGAAACAGGCGAAACAAGACACAGCGACGGATACAAGGAAAGAAATGCTTACGGTTCATACAGCCACGCTCACCCGGATGCTGTAAGCAATATGATTTTACAATTTTTGGAAAGGAAAATTTAATGTATATAAAGAATCCGAAAAAAATTGAAAGCAATTCAATGGATATTATTGCCCCGTATTTAAGTGATGTGACGTTTACAGAAGGGGAACTCCCTATTGTTAAGCGTATGATTCATACGACGGGCGATGTTGACTACAGACATATTATCGAATTTCAAAATAATTTCGTTGAAAGAGCTATTGCGGCAATGAAAAAGGGCGGCAAGATTTACGCCGACACAAATATGATTACAGCAGGTGTGAACAAGCCGGCACTTGAAAAGGCGAATATTGAAGTTTTCACCTGTGTTTCCGATGAGGATGTTCGAAAAATAGCAAAGGAAAAAGAGATAACTCGTTCAATGGCAGCAATAGACAAAGCTATAAATGACGGCGTTACAATGTTTGCGTTCGGGAACGCGCCGACAGCACTCTTTAGACTTATCGAACATATAAAAGCAGGCGATATTTCTCCGGATTTCATCATCGGCGTACCGGTCGGATTTGTTGGAGCGGCTGAATCGAAAGAGGAACTTTCGACAGTTGAAGTGCCTTTTGTAAGGACGAATGGCTCAAAGGGTGGCTCAAATGTTGCGGTTTCAGTTATAAATGCACTTTTATACAGTTTTATCGAGAGGGATTTTTAGTTGGAAGAAAAATTGCTTGGAAAAGGTCATGAGATTTATGAAAATGGGCTCCGCCTCGGCTACACAACGGGAAGTTGTGCAACTGCGGCGGCTCTTTCTGCTGCAAAAATGCTTATGAACGATGAGAGCGATATACTTAAACTCGAAACGCCGTCGGGTATAACCTTGATTTTGGAAGTTTTGAATAAAAAAATCGAGGGAGAGTACGCTTATTCCGAGATAAGAAAAAGTTCGGGCGACGATCCGGACGTGACGGACGGAATTTTAATCGGTGCAAAAGTCAGAAAGAGAAATGACGACAAGATTGTCATTACCGGCGGCGAGGGAGTAGGCACAATAAAACGCAAAGGGCTTTTTGGAAAAGTCGGCGAACATGCAATAAACCCGACACCGAGAAAAATGATTCAAGATGCACTGAAACCTTTTGGCGGTTTCGACGTCGAGATTTATGTTCCAAATGGTCGGGAAATCGCAAAGAAGACATACAATGAAAATATGGGGATTGAAGGCGGAATCTCAATTATAGGAACGACGGGCATCGTTCATCCGATGAGCGAAAAAGCACTTCTCGACACAATCAAACTCGAACTCAACATGAACAAAGAGGAGTATGGAACCGATGAAATTGTTTTGGTTCCGGGGAGTTACGGCAAGGATATGCTCAAAAAAATGAACGTTGAAAAACCCGCAGTTGAGATGAGTAACTATGTCGGAGATGCTCTAAAGATGGCACTCGAAGACGGTTTTAAGAAAATTATTTTAGTCGGGCATATCGGCAAGTTTTCAAAGCTTTCAATTGGAATTTTCAACACTCACTCAAACGTTTCGGACACGAGAATGGAGGCGTTCGTTTACTATTTATTTAAAATGAATGCGAAGAGAGAGGACGTACTTAAAATTTGCAGCCAAAACACCGCCGAGATTGCGATGAATATGGCGATTGATATGGGATACAGTGAGGTAATAAAACTTATGGAAAAGGGCGCCGAGGAAAGAGTTCGAAGATATCTTAAAAAGAGCGACCTCGATGTGAAAGTTATTATCTATTCTATGGAAAGAGGAGTGATTTAATGATTTATGTTGTTGGAATAGGACCGGGCAATCCGAAATATCTGACAAATATTGCAGAGGATATTATTTTTAAAAGTGACTATGTGCTTTCGTACAAGCGAGTAAAAGAAACTATAGAGCCAATGGCTAAGATTATTGAAATAGATAGCTTAAAAGAAATTACAGATTTCTTGAATGAACACATGAACGAAGACGTCGACATTTCGGTTTTGGCTTCGGGGGACCCGAGTTTTTTCGGAATCGGTGAATATCTTTCAAAAAGATATAAGATAAAAACAATTCCGGGTATTTCTTGCGTTTCGTACATGGCGGGATACGAAAACATTTCATTAAATGACGTCACTTCGATTTCTTTTCACGGTCGTGAGCTGAACAAAGATTTGATTTCAAATGACAAGCTTATGATTTATACGGATTCGAAAAATAATCCGGACAGTATTTCAAAATGGCTTTATGGCGAAGGATACAGAGGAAAGATTGTCGTTGGCTTTAATCTAAGCTACGATGACGAAGCTGTCGATAGATATGAAATCGGTGATGATATTGAAATTAAAAGCGATTTGAATCTTATGTATGTGGAGATTTTAAATGAGAGCAATTAATGACGCTCTTTTTATCCGCGGCGACATACCGATGACGAAGCGTACAATTCGTGCTTATATAATGGATGCACTCGACATAGAAAGAGGCGACAAAGCTCTTGACGTCGGGGCAGGCACGGGAAGCGTTTCGGTTGAGATGGCACTTCGCGGAGCAGAAGTTAGAGCAATTGAAATAGAAGAAGAGGGCATAAGTTTAATAAACCAAAATGCTGAAAAGTTCGGCGTGAAAATTGAAACGAAAAATTTGATGGCTCCCGATGGAATCAGGGGCGAAATGTACGACAAAATTTTCATCGGTGGAACAAAGGGGAGAATGAAGGAGATAATTGACGCGGCATACGACAGTTTAAAAGTCGGCGGCACAATTGTTCTAACATTTATTTTGCCAAAGAACTATACAGAGGCAATGGCTCTTATGCACGAATTCAAAGAAGTTGAATCGACGCTCATTCAAACGTCGGAGATAAATAAAATCGGAATGATGATTGCGAACAATCCTATTTTTTTGATTAGAGGTGTTAAATGATATTTTTTGTTGGAGCAGGTCCGGGCGACCCGGATTTGATAACTATAAAGGGAAGAAAACTTTTGGAAGAAGCTGACGTCGTGATTTATGCGGGGAGTCTCGTTTCAAAAAGACAGCTTGATTATGTGAGAGAAGATGCGGAAGTATACAATTCCGCAACAATGAATCTCGATGAAGTCATGGAAGTATTTTTGAAAGCGGAGAAGGAAAAGAAGACCACTGTACGTCTTCACACGGGCGACCCGGGAATCTACGGTGCAATTGCGGAACAGATGAGAGAACTCGACAAGCACGACATTTACTACGAAGTTGTGCCGGGCGTTTCAAGTTTCTCCGCTGCGAATGCAGAGCTTAAAAAGGAAATGACACTTCCGGGCGTAACGCAAACTATAATCATTACGAGAATGGCGGGAAGAACGCCGGTTCCGGAAGGACAAAGTCTTGCTGAGCTTTCGAAGCACCATGCAACGATGGCGATTTTCCTTTCGATTTCTATGATTGAAGACGTTTGCAAAGAACTTTTGGAGGGCTACACCGAAGAAACGCCGATTGCAGTTGTCTATCGTGCAACATGGGCGGACCAAAAAATTGTCACGGGAACAATTTCTGACATTGCGGAAAAAGTTCGTTTCGAAAATATTGGAAAGCAAGCGATGATTTTGGTCGGAGATTTTTTGGATACGGATTTTGAACTCTCAAAACTTTACGACAAGCATTTCGAAACGGAATACAGAAAAGCGGTTCCGAAGAAAGATAAAGATGAGTAAAACTGCGGTTGTCACATTCACCGACGGAGGGCTTGAGCTCTACAAAAGGCTCAGAATAAACGGCGATTTGTATTTCAACAAAAAATTGACCGGCGGCGTCAAAAAATATATGCCGAAAATCATGCGTGACTACGATGCGGTCATATTTATTTCGGCATGCGGAATCGCAGTCAGAATGATTAAGGACTACATCGTTTCAAAAGACACGGACCCTGCGGTCATCGTGATGGACGAATGCGGAAAATTTGTCATTCCGATTCTTTCGGGGCACCTCGGCGGTGCAAATGAACTTGCGACAAAGATTGCAAATCGAATCGGTGCGACAGCTGTTGTGACGACGGCGTCGGATTCACATGGCGTGGAGTCAATCGATATGTTTGCAAAAAAACATTCGCTCGTAATTGAGGATATAAAGAGTATCGCACCCGTTATGGCGAGAATTGTCGAAAAGCGTAAAGTCATAATCAAAAATGACACAGCTTTTAAATACGAATATCCGTTTGTTGCCGAAAACGAAGAGGAGGCCGAAGCGGCACTTGTTATTTCGTCGACGGTGTATAATTTTTCAGTTCCGACAACCTCTTTAAGACTGAGGGAACTTGTTGTCGGAATCGGAGCAAAGAGAGGAACACCAAAGGAAACGGTTTTGAAAGCACTCGAAAATGCTTTCGAAATGAAAAAACTTTCAATTCTTTCGATTGTAAAATTTGTTTCTATTGATTTGAAAAAAGATGAAGTTGGAATCGTTGAAGCGGCGAAAGAACTGAAGGTTCCTTTCGAAACATATTCCGATAAAGTCTTGAATGAAGTCGAAGGCGAGTTTGAGGAATCGGAATTTGTGAAAAAAACAACCGGATGCGGTGCTGTGTCTGCAAGGGCGGCGGCATTGTTCGGAGATTTGATAATTGAAAAATATGTTTATAATGGAGTTACAAT
The DNA here is from genome assembly GCF_003096635.1 of Ezakiella coagulans. Taxonomy (GTDB): domain Bacteria; phylum Bacillota; class Clostridia; order Tissierellales; family Peptoniphilaceae; genus Ezakiella; species Ezakiella coagulans. Next base: position 161,169 of record NZ_QEKV01000001.1, read on the forward strand.
ATCAATTGGAAAGGTGAGGTAAAATGCTTTATATTATAGGAATTGGACCGGGCGGAAAAGAGAGAATGACGCTCGAAGCGGTTCAAAAAATAAAAGAATCCGACGTTATCGTCGGCTATAAACCATATATCGAATATGTTTCGGAATTTTTAACGGATCAGGAGACTTTTTCAACCGGCATGACGGGCGAAATTGAAAGATGTAAAAAAGCGATTGAGTTTGCAGAGGGAGGCAAAAACGTTACAATCATTTCAACGGGAGACGCCGGACTTTATGGAATGGCGGGACCGGTCATCGAACTTTTAAAAGACAGTGACGTCAAGTTTGAAGTGGTACCGGGAGTGAGTGCAGTCTTCAGTGCTGCGGCTGACCTTGGAGCACCGCTTATGATGGACACAGCAATCATAAGTCTTTCGGACCTTCTTGTGAGCTATGAAAAAATAAAAAAACGCGTTGAGCTCGCTGCGGAAGCTGATTTTGTAATTTCTCTTTATAATCCGAGAAGCAAGGGCAGACCGGATTATTTGAATGAAGCGATTCAAATTATTAAAAAATACCGTAAGGGCACAACACCTGTCGGCATCGTTAGAAATTCGGGCAGAGACGATTTTAGTAAAGAGATTGCAACGCTCGACACAATTGACTGCGAATCTGTCGACATGAAGACAATTGTCATTATCGGAAACAGCACAAGCTACATTCACGGCGACACTATTATAACCAAAAGAGGCTATGATATATGATTTGGATTTTAGGCGGAACACACGAGGTTCCGCTTTTACTTGATAAACTTTCAAATTATGACAATATAATTGTCACGGTTACGACCGATGAAGCACGTGAATTTCTGCCGAAAGATTTGAAAGTGCGAGTTGGGAGTATGACGGAAGAGGAGAAATTATCTTTTGTTAAAGAGAACGACATAAATCTCATCGTCGACATGACGCATCCGTTTGCAAGACATATAAAAAAGTCAATCGCGGACTTTTCAAAAAAATACAATATAGATTTTGTACGATTCAACAGAAAGGTCACAAGTTTTTCTGAAGATTATATTATTTATGTGAAAAGTTACGATGAAGCGGAGAAATTTATCTCGTCGCACCCGGGCACATATTTTTTCACGACGGGTGTTAACGAATGCGAAAGATTTTTGAAAGTTAAAAACGATAGCAGAATGATTTTCAGAATTCTTCCGAGTGTTAAAAGCATTGAAAAAATTTCAGAGCTCGGAGTTCCGATGAAGGACATCTGTGCGATGCTTGGACCTTTTGATGAAGAATTAAACACAGCACTCATAAAAACTTATGATGCGGATTATCTCGTAACAAAAAACAGCGGCGAAGGTTCGGGAACGAAAGAAAAACTTCTCGCTGCAAAAAATGTGGGCATCAAAGTGGTTATGATTGAAGCGGAAGAAGAAAACGGCATTCAGAGCATGGATGAATTAATAAAAATTTTGGGGGAATATTGATGGGAATTTTAGAAGAAACAATTGAAAGTATAAAGGGAGTAGATAAAAAGGCGTTTGAACTTCCAAGAAAAGAATGGGACAGCATTGCACACCCGACCGGCTCTTTGGGAGAACTCGAAGAACTTACAATAAAAATCGCGGGAATTCAAGGCAATATTTTTCCACTTGTTAAAAGTAGAGCGCTCATAGTTATGGCATCGGACAATGGAATTATCGAGGAAAATGTTTCTAGCGGTTATCCGGATCTTACAAGTCAACTCGTTTATTCGATGGCACAAAGAAAAACCGGAGCTGCGAACATGTGTCTTGAAACAGATACTGAAATTTATGTTGTGGACATCGGAACAAGGCGTGAAATAAATCACGAAAATGTGCTCCACTTCAGGATAAACAGCGAAACCAAAAACTTCAGAAAAGAACCGGCGATGACTGTTGAAGAAGCAACAAAAGCGATTGAAACCGGAATTTATATGGTCGACGAACTTGTAAAGAAGGGTATCGACATTTTCGGAACCGGCGAACTCGGAATCGGAAACACGACAACTTCGGCGGCAGTTCTTGCTGCCCTTCTAAAGACTGACGGTGAAACGACTTGCGGACTCGGTGCAGGTGTCACAAATGAAGGACTAAAAAACAAAGTGAATGTCGTGAACGAAGCGATAAAAAAATATGACTTATACAATAAAACCCCTCTCGAAATTCTCGCATGCGTCGGCGGATATGATATATGCGGACTTGTCGGTGTATTTTTGGGTGCCGCAAAGCACAAAAAAGTTGCGGTCATAGACGGATTTATTTCCGCAATTGCAGCACTTGTTGCGGTAAGAATGAACGAACACGTCATAGACTACATCATTCCGAGCCACAGAAGCAGAGAAAAGCAAGTGGAACTTGTGTTCAACGAACTCGGACTTCACCCGACGCTCTACCTTTCAATGCGACTTGGCGAAGGAACCGGATGTATGCTCCTCTTTAAAATTTTAGACACGGCGGTCTATCTCATGAGAAATATGGGAAGATATGAAGAAATTGAAATTCTTCCTGACGTGCTTGTAAATATCAGGGATAAAAATGATTAGCATTGTTACGGGAGGTGCAAGAAGCGGGAAGTCCGAATTTGCGGAGAGCCTAATAAAAGGCGATGCGATTTATATTGCGACCGCTGAAAACTACGACGACGAGATGGACCTCAGGATAAAAAAACATGTAAAGCGTCGTGATGAATCGGGAATAAAATGGCGAACTGTCGAATGTTTGAAGAATTTTGACGAACTTTCGGGTGAGGAAAAATATGTACTATTCGATTCGCTCGGAGTTTTCGTTTCCAATATTATGTTTTCAAAAACGGCGGACGACTTGAGCGATAAGTCGATTGAAGAAACGATTCTCGTAGTGCGAAAAGAACTCGAAAAATTGCTCGATTGGGCGAGAGAAAATGACAAGGAACTTGTGATCGTGACTGACGAAGTTGGAATGAGTATAATTCCGGAGTCGAAAGTTGCAAGAGTATATCGAGATTTAATCGGGACAATAAACAAAGAGGTCGCTGCAAAATGTGATAGAGCATATTTTGTTTGCATGGGACTTGAGGTGAGACTGAAATGAAAATTTTAGAATCCATAGTTGTTGCATTTCAATTTTTAACGAGATTCTATCTCCCGATAAATGTCGAGTGGGACACAGGAAATTTGAGAAGGAGCCTCATGTGGTTCGGACTTGTGGGTGCATTTATCGGTGTAATTCTTGCAGGAGCAATGACACTTTTTAACCGGTTTGATTTGATTCCGGCAGTATCGGCAATAATAATTTTACTCATTTGGATATTCATAACCGGCGGAATGCACATCGACGGCATAAGCGATATGGCGGACGGATTCTTCTCGATGCGTAACAAAGAAAAGACACTGGAAATAATGAAAGACAGTCACGTTGGTGCTTTCGGAGTCATTACAATTGTATTTTTGCTTTTAATCAAATTTGAAATGCTTAAAGAATTTATCATAATCGAAAAAAATGTGTGGCTTCTCATATTGCCGCCGACAATTGCAAGAATTGCCGCAGGGTTCGTGCTCTCGTTTTATGAAACAACGAAAAAAAGCGGACTCGGCTACACATTTCACAGCTCCGACCCACGTATATTTTGGGCAATCGGATTTATCGTAACGCTTATAATTTCCTCAATTCTAAATATAAAATCGCTCATTTTCATCGGTATCGCAATTTTGGCTTCAAACCTTATGGCACTTTGGGCAAAGAAAAAAATCGGCGGACTGAACGGCGACATCTATGGAGCGATTGTTGAAACGGTTGAAGTTATAGGGATGGTGTTTATATGTGCCGTTTAATTTTAATAAGGCATGAAATGTCGGTTGGAAATTTGACGCATACATTTGCCGGAAAAGAAGTAAAACTTGCGACAATTGGAAAACTTCGCACAAAAAATACGAGAAGAGAATTTAATAAGTTAAAACTGAAGAATCCGATTTTTATTGCAAGCGAATACAAAAGAGCACAGGAGACCGCGAAATACGTTCTACAAAAAAAATATTATGAAAAACTTCGCGTGACAAAATATGTAAATGAAATCGATTTCGGCGACCTCGTCGGAAGGACTTTCAAAGAAAATATCGAACATTACGGCGAGAGTTTGAACGAATGGATGTTGGGACCGGACAGAACTGCCCCGCCGAGCGGCGAAAGTTTTCAAAATGCATTTAAAAGAGTAAAAATATTTTTGGATAAAATAAAACTTTATGAAGGGGATATTGTGGTTTTCACGCACGAGGGATTTATACAACTCGTGCTCGGATACGAGAACAAAAAAATAAAAACGCAAAAAATAAAAAATGGGAAAATAAAAATAGTGAATATAAGATAAAATTCAAAGCAGGTTTTAACGCCTGCTTTTTTTATGCACAAAAAATGGAGCCCGATTTGGACTCCATCTCTTATTTTACTTCCATGATAACGGTTTCGCCTGCAGTTGCAGCACCCGTTATTTTCTTTATTTCTTTGTCTTCAGCGTCCATAACGACGATAGGGGTGTCAATTTTTTTGCCGAGTTCTTCGATTTTACGAAGGTCGACTTTTAAAATTACGTCGCCGTGTTTAACTGTGTCGCCAACTTTTTTAATCTTTGTAAATCCTTCGCCTTTCAGTTCGACTGTGTCCATTCCGACGTGAACGAGAATTTCTATGTCGCCGTTTTTTATTGAAAAAGCGTGTCCCGTTTCGAAGAATTGTGTTATTTCTCCGTCCATCGGAGCGAGCACATCCATCGATTCAGGAATTATAGCAACGCCGTCGCCGACCATTTTTTGTGAGAAAACCGGATCGTCGATTTCGGTTATATCAACTACATTTCCATTCATCGGGGCGTAGATTTTAATTGCTTTTTTAAATAGTCCAAGCATTATGCCATCTTCACCATTTCGTCATATACAAATTGCACTTGTGGACCAACTACAACTTGAATGGATTTTGCGTCCGGCTTTATAAGTCCTGATGCGCCTGATGATTTGATTTGTGCATCATTTACTTTTGTCGGATCATTTACAGTTGCTCTGATTCTTGTTGTGCAGTAGTCGAAAGATGCAATATTTTCGATTCCGCCAAGACCTGCAATAATTATTTCAGCTTGTTTTCTGAATTTATCATTGCCTGATTTTGCAGTTGTTACTTTTTCAGCTGTATCATCTTCTCTTCCAGGAGTCTTGAGATTCATGCCCTTGATAAAGAGTCTGAATACAACAAAGTAAATAACAAATGCAACTAAACCCATGAGCATCAATAGCCACGGTTTGTTTGCAACCGGGTTTTTAAGTGAGAGTATAAAGTCAACTACACCTGCGGAGAATCCGAAGCCTGCTGTTGATTTCAAGAGTGTTGCGACTGCAAGTGAGATACCTGTTAAGATTGAGTGAACAAGGTATAGAACAGGAGCGAGGAACATGAATGAGAATTCAAGAGGTTCTGTAACACCTGTTGCGAATGATGCGATTGCACCTGCCAAAAGAACGCCCATTGCTTCTTTTTTCTTTTCAGGTTTTGCACATGTGTACATTGCGAGTGCTGCTGCAGGAAGTCCGAACATCATAATCGGGAAGAAACCTGCTTGATACATTCCTGTTACACCTTTTACAGCTGTTCCTGCTTCAAGAGCTTGTGCTCCTGAGAGGAAGTTTGTAATGTCGCCGATACCGATTGTGTCGAGCCAGAATACTGAGTTGAGTGCGTGGTGTAGACCGAACGGAATCAAAAGTCTGTTGAAGAATCCGAAAAGTCCTGCACCGAGTGCTCCGAGTCCAATCATCCAGTTACCGAATTTTACAAGTCCTGCGAAAACGACAGGCCATACGAAGTAAAGAATGATTGATACAAAGATCATAATGAATGATGCAATGATCGGGGTCATTCTTCTGCCGCTGAAGAATGCAAGTGCATCCGGTAATTTTTTGTCATAGAACTTGTTGTAGCTTAATGCACCGACAAGACCCGACAAAATTCCGGTCAAAGCATTTTCAATTTTTGCAAAACCGAGTTCATTTGAAATATATTTCATTTGGTCTGCATAGTCGGCAGCGTTTGCGTCAAGGCCTTTAAGCATTGCAACTGTTCCAGGATTTAAAATTTGTTTTAAAACGAGGAAAGAAACGAGTCCCGCAAGAGCAGCGGCTCCGTTGTTGTCTTTTGAAAGGCCGTATGCAACACCGGCTGCAAATATAATAGGAATATTGTCTAAGATTGCTGTGCCCGATTTAATAAGAATAGCTGCGAGCTTATTTGAGCCACCCCAGCCTACCGGGTCGATCCAATAGCCGATGCCGACCAAAAGTGCAGCTATAGGAAGAACTGCTACAGGTTGCATCAAAGCTTTGCCTAATTTTTGTAGGTTTTTCATAGGAAACCCTCCTTTAAAAAATTTTCAAATGTGAATAGATTCTCTATACCACATCCTCACATATATTATACCAAAAAACGGCGTTATATAAACACTTTATCATAAAAATGTAGGTGTATATCTAAAATTTATGGGTATAATTTAATTGGGAGTTGATTCTATGTTATTAAAAAATGCCGCTGTTTTCATTGGCGGAAAATATAAAAGAAAAGATTTATGGATTGAAGATGGAAAAATAAAATTCATTATGGACGAAATTATGGCGGACGGACTTGACCTTTCGGGGAAAAGAATTATTCCGGGACTCACGGACATCCACACGCACGGAGCGATGGGAAAGGACAGTTCCGACGGGGAAGTGAGCTCGATTGAAACTATTGCAAAATATAATTTGGAGCATGGCATCACACAATTTTGTCCGACGACTATGACTTTTAATGAAGAAATTCTTAACGGTATTTTTAAATCAATCGGCGAATACGACAACAAATACAGTGAAGTTGTCGGCATTCACATGGAGGGACCGTTTATAAGCAAAGACAAAATCGGCGCACAAAACCCGAAGTATTTGATGGAACCTGACGTGGGAATGGTCGAAAGGCTCGACGATAAAAGCGGCGGGCTTTTAAAAATAATAAGCATTGCACCTGAAATAAAAGGAGCGATGGAGTTTGCAAAAAAACTCGGTGACAAATATGTGCTTTCAGTTGCACACACAAATGCGACCTATGACGAAGCTGTCGACGCATACAGAAACGGTTTTTCACATTTGACGCACACATTTAACGCAATGCCCGGTATTCACCACAGGAAACCGGGAGTGATTCCGGCTGCTCTCGAAAATGGCAGCACCGCTGAACTTATAACCGATGGCGTTCATATTCACGATGCGATTATTCGACTTATTTTTAAATTGTTCGGAAACACGAGAATGATTCTTGTTTCCGATTCGAACGAAGCGACGGGGCTTTCGGACGGAGAATATATGCTTGGCGGTCAAAAAATTGTCAAGGTGAAAAACAAGGCGACGATAAAGGGCACGGACACGATTGCCGGAAGCGCAACGAATCTTTTTGACTGTATGAAACATGCAATAAAGGCGGGTATAAAGGAGGAAGATGCAATAAGAGCGGCGACGATAAATCCTGCAAAACTCTTAGGTATCGATAGGAGTGTCGGAACTATCAGAGAAGGCAATATTGCAAATTTGCTCGTGCTTGACGACGAGCTCAATATAGAAAGAATATTTTTACGAGGAGAAGAAATATGCAAAAAATAAAGGGGATTTCCGTTTCAAACGGAATCAGCATTTCTAAAATAAAAAAGTCCTTGAAAGGGAAGAGGAAATCGAGGAAAAGAAAGGTGCGGGAATCGAGGTCGAAAAGAAGAGAAGTCTCGATGCTTTTGAAAGTGCAAAAAATCAAATTGAAAATATCAAGAGCGGTGTCGACGGAGATGAAAAAGAAATTTTCGAGGCACATCTTGAAATGCTCTCGGATCCTGAAGTTATAGGAACTGTCGAAAGCTATATCGACATGGACTTCACTGCGGAATATTCCGTTTTTCGTGCAAAAGAAGATCTCAAAAAAATCTTTATCGATATGGAAGACGAGTATTTTAGAGCACGTGCAAACGATGTTGAAGACATAATGACAAGAGTTATAAAGAATTTACTCGGAAAAAAAGCTGAAGACATGAATGAGGAATACATTCTCGTTTCGGATGAGCTATATCCATCGGAAACACTTGAGATGGATTTCAGGAAAATCAAGGGAATCGCAACTCTTCGTGGTTCGAAAACTTCACACACGACGATTTTGGCGAACAACTTTAACATACCGGCACTGATAAGTCTCGACTGTGGAAATATTTATAGCCTTGACGGCAAGGTCGCAATTATAGATGCAGAATCCCAAGAACTCATTGTCGAGCCGGACGAAGATGTGCTGTCGAGTTACGAAAAAAAGATTGAAAAAGAAATGGAAAAGGCAAGAGAGCTGAAAGAATATATCTCGAAAAATGCCGTGACAAAGTCCGGGAAAAAGCTCAATGTGTTCGCAAACATCGGCTCCGAAATTGAAGCTGATGAAGCGAATAAAAACGGAGCGGAAGGAATCGGACTTTTTAGAAGTGAATTTTTGTATCTCGGAAGAAAAAATCCGCCGGATGAAGAAGAACAATATAGAGCATATAAACTCGCAGTCGTCTCTATGAAAGACAGACCGGTCATTGTTCGTACAATGGACATCGGCGCCGACAAACAAGTTGATTATCTCGACCTTAAAAAAGAGGACAATCCGCAAATGGGGCTAAGGGGTATAAGACTCTCGCTTTCAGAAAGAGAACTTTTTAAAACTCAACTCAGAGCACTTTTGAGAGCGTCTTACTACGGAGACTTGCGTGTCATGCTTCCAATGGTCATCTCGCCGAAAGAAATTCTTGAAACCAGAGAAATAATCGACGAATGTCTTGAAGAACTGAAAAATGAAAAGAGACACTTTAAAGAATTTAAACTGGGCATCATGATCGAAACCCCGGCTGCTGCAATCATCGCTGATGAACTGGGGAAATATGTAGACTTCTTCTCAATCGGCACAAACGACCTCGTGAGCTACACCCTCGCAATCGACCGTACAAATAACGAAATCGCACACATGCGTGACGACTACCACCCTGCAATCAAACGCCTCATCGAACTCACCGTCGCAGGTGCAAAAAAGAACGACATCGAAGTCGGCATCTGTGGTGCAATGGGCGCCGACCCGAAAATGCTCGACTTTTATCTGGACATAGGACTGGATGAGGTGAGTGTGTCGATGAACAAGATACTGGAAACGAAGAGAAACGTTATTAATGCAGATTAGTTTTTTATTTGCGTGCTATTTTGCGATAAACGGTTGATTCCGTGTTTTCGTCGTTGCGACATATTTATCAATATGCCTCACTCCAAAAACACTCCATACAACCGTTTCTCATCAAAATATCATCGCAAATTGCTAGAGAGTATTTGCGGGCCTTTTCGCGATAAACACACTAAAATAAGCGTCGGGATGTGACCCGACGCTACAAACGTTTCTCATCGAAAATTCCTCGCAAATTGTGACGTTATACATTTGAACTGGCAACCGCCGGTTCTTTTTTTGCGTATTTGAAATTTTGTATATATTTTAGAATTGTATATGCCTGTGTTCGCATCTGTAACGGCGGGTTCTATGAATCCCGCCGCCATATATGTCGTTCGTACAATTTACAACCCCACCAACAACGTTGTGCCTATACAATATATATCCGAAACCAATACCCCTTTATCATATTCAACCCCACCCATCATTGTGTGTCTTCCAGAACGTAACGGCGGGTTACATCCCGCCGCCCATTTTTGTGTATGTGGAATATGTATCATTACCAACAACGGTGTGTTCATAAAATATCTTCACAAAAAAACCACATTCACATTCATAAAATTATATTGCTTTTACAATTGTATATGTATGTGTACGCATCCGTAACGGCGCATTACATTGCGCCGCCATATATGTCGTTTATGTAATTTACACCCCCACAAACCCCGCTGTGTCTATAAAATATCTTTACCATTCCTCACACATATTTGCGGCGATACACCTTTTTATCTCATCTCACGACGAAATCAAAGATTTCTGTTCGATGGATAAACTTATGCGTCGGGATGTGACCCGACGCTACTGACGGCGTATGCATGTTTATACATAAATTATCACCTTCACATTCATAAAATTATATTGCTTTTAGAATTGTATATGCATGTGTTCGCATCCGTAACGGCAGGCACTGTGTGTCCTGCCGCCATATATGTCGTTCGTACAATTTACACCCCCACCAACAACTCTGCCCTAAAACAACATCTATTTCAAACCTAAACCGTCTATCAAAATCTTATCTCTTTTTCTCCCATTATTTTCACCTTTCCCATTTTCTAAAACTTATCTCCGCCGTCATTTGCGATGATAATTTGATGAGAAACGGTTGTATGACGTGTTTTTGGAGTGAGACGTACTGGCAAGTACGTCGCAGCGACGAAAACACAGAATAAACCGTTTATCGCAAATTAGCACGCAAATAAAACCCCTTATCATTCAAGTTGAATAGATAAAGTATTTGTTGTATAATAATCATATATGGATTTTATACTCTTTAAGGAGGCTATATGAAAGATTTTTTATTAGCTTTAAGAAATTGGATATTGAGATATTTTAAAACCACATATCCGTATGTGATTTTAATGATAATAGTTCTGATTCCGGCATTTATTTATCAGCCTATTTTCGGAGGACTCGCTCTTTTGGCTCTCGCTTATTTGATTTCACGTGATGTGAATTTGCACGAGGAGAGAGTTGAAGAAGAAACCACTTCGGAAAGACGTGAAGAAGAGGAACTCAAAAGTGTAACCGCTCATGCGATTTTTAATATGCCATATCCGATGGCTATGCTCAATTCAAACGGCGTGATTACATGGCAAAATGAACCATTTTCAAAAATTTTAGGCGAGATTCCGAGAAATGCAAAGATAAATGAAATGATTCCGGCAATAAATATTTCCGAATTTGAGAAGGAGCAGGACGATTTCACTTTCACATTCAAAGACAGGATGTACAAGGGCTACACCGACAAGATTTTAAGAAATGGTGAAGTCGAAAGATATGTCCTATATATGTCGGATATAACTGAGTATAATAATCTAAAAAAACTGTACACAAAGGAAGGCCTTGTTGCTCTTTATCTTTTCGTGGATAATCTCGATGAAGTCAAAGGCCTGGGCGACGAGTCATATCGTGCGAAAATACAATCCGTAATAGACACCGGTATCACGAATTATTTCAGTGAACACAACGGCTTTGTGAGAAAGTATGAACCGGATAAATTTTTAATCGGACTTGATCGTGAGAATTTCAATAAAATAAAAAATAAAAAGTTTGACATTCTAGATAAGGTAAGAGAGATTGAAGTCGGAAATACTATTCCGGTTACCCTTTCAATTGGAGTGTCGGACATAGGAGAGACACCTCTTCAAAAATATGGCAAGGCCAGAAGTGCACTTGACATCGCTCTTGGACGCGGTGGCGACCAAGCTGTTGTGGTTCTTGAAAACGGATATGATTACTTCGGTGGCAAGACAAAAGCGGTTCAAAAGCGAACAAAAGTCAAGGCAAGAGTTATCGGCTATGCTCTAAAGGAACTTATAAAAGAGGCAAATAATATCTATATTTCCGGCCATAAAAATCCGGACATGGATGCAATCGGAAGTGCTGTCGGAATGATGGCTGTCGTTCAACTTATGGGAAAAAGTGCTTCCCTCATACTTGGAAATGATACGGTTGCAATTTCAAATATACTCGATTTGATGAAAGAAGAGTCGCCGGATATTTATAAATCAATTGTGACACCCGAGGAAGCTCTGAAAAATTATAAAAAGGGCGATCTTCTTATCTTGACCGACCATCACAAGCCGAGTCTAAGCCCGAGCATGGAACTTTCTGAAACGGCTGATAATGTTGTTGTTATCGATCACCACAGAAGGGCTGATGAATTTATAAAAAATCCATCACTTACCTATCTCGAACCGCACGCGTCCAGTGCGAGTGAACTCGTAAGTGAAATTCTTCAATATATAATAGAAGATAAAAAATTATCTCACTTCGAATCGAGTGCACTCATGGCGGGGATAATGCTCGACACGAAAAACTTCACCGTGCAAACCGGCATAAGAACATTTGAAGCGGCAGGACTTCTTGTTAGAATGGGTGCTGACCCTGAAGAAGTAAAATTGCTCTTTAGAGATGACTACAACACATTTATAAATAAAGCAAAAGCAATTGAAACAACGGAAATATACGATCAAAAATATGCGATTGCAACCGTAGGAAATTCACCTAGTGCAATCCTTACGGCGGCACAAGTTGCGGACGACCTATTGACAATTGACGGGGTCAAGGCAAGTTTTGTATTGGCCAATATTGGAGAAAATGAAACACACTTGAGTGCAAGAAGCATCGGAGATATAAACGTACAACTCATTGCAGAATCACTTGGCGGCGGTGGTCACCTTGCACAAGCGGGGGCAAGACTCGCACTTGATTTGGAAAAGTCGAAGGAAAGCCTGAAAAATGCAATTGACAATTATGAAAAGGAGAATTAAGTGAAAGTTATATTATTAGAAGACGTTAAAAATGTTGGCAAAAAGGGAGAAATAAAAGAAGTAAAACCGGGTTTTGCAAGAAATTCACTTCTCCCGAAAAATTTAGCAATAGAAGCAAGCAAAGAAAATATGAAAGAATGGGAAGAAGAACAAAAACGTTTGAAAGAACTTGACGAACAAAACACATTGGAAGCGGAAGAAATGAAGAAAAATCTTGAAAAAGAAGTCATAAAACTCCACTTTAAAGGTGGTTCGACGGGCAAACTTTTCGGTTCTGTAACAAATATCGACATTGCAAACAAAATCAGTGAAGAAAAAGGCATTGAAATCGATAAAAGAAAAATTGACTTGAAAAAAGCAATCAAAGAAGCCGGAATATATGACGTAAAAATCAAACTATACGGCAGTGTTGAGGCAAATGTTAAAATAGAAGTGGTGGTCTAGATGCAAACTGAGTTGACATTGCCGGCGTCACTTGACGCCGAAGTGACACTTCTCGGCAACATGATACAAGATGCGAGAAGCGTCGACACAGCTCTTGAAATAGTTCGCTCATCCGATGAATTCTACTACAGTGCTCATCGGATTATTTTTGATGCAATGATTTCTCTAAACTCCAGAGGTCAGGGGATAAATCGTGTAAACCTTGTCGATTGCCTTATGACATCGGGCAATCTTGACAAAGCCGGTGGAGTTAATAACATTGTAAACATCGCAAACAACTATATTTCGGGTGATAACACAAAAGAAGTTGCAACACTGGTTCACAACAAATTTCTGTTCAGACGACTCTATGACGTTGCGACGGAAACACGTGCTGAAGCACTCAAAGCTGACACAGATATAAAATCCATCATAAGCGAAACAGAAGAAAGAATCCTAGACATCGGGCTTCACTCAATACAAAATGACCCGGAAAGAATAAACTTTATACTTAAAAACACAGCCGAAGAACTTGTGACACGCTCGAAACTAAAGGGGGGCATCTCCGGACTTTCAACCGGATTTGAAGACCTCGACGCAATGCTATCGGGCTTTCAAAAATCCGACCTCATACTTCTTGCAGCAAGACCTTCCATGGGTAAATCTGCAATCATGGTAAACTTTGCTGTTGCTGCGGCAAAAGAAGGAAAAACCGTTGTAATATTCTCACTCGAAATGAGCAAAGAGCAACTTGCAATGAGAATCTACTCACAACTAGCAAACATCGACCTCACCAAACTCTTGAAAGGCGACCTCGACATGGACGACTGGAAAAGAATCAGCGTGAGTGCTAATGAATTCTCATCGAAAAATCTTTTCATCGACGACACATCCGGAGTCTCAATCACGGATATTCGTGCAAAACTAAGAAGACTTGCACTGCAACAGGATGGAATCGACCTCGTCTTAATCGACTACCTTCAACTCATGGAAGCCGGAGGAAAAATCGAGAATAGACAACAAGAAATTTCGAAAATATCAAGAGGATTAAAAGGACTTGCAAAAGAACTTAACATACCGCTCATCGCACTTTCACAGCTCTCCCGTGCACCGGAAATGAGAAGCGACCACCGACCGATCTTGTCGGACCTCAGAGAATCCGGAGCAATCGAACAGGACGCCGACGTTGTAATGTTCCTCTATAGAGACGAATACTACAACAAAGACTCCGAAGATCGAGGCACCGGCGAAGTCATCATCGCAAAACATAGAAACGGACCGACAGGCAGCATCAAACTCGTCTACAAAGGCGAAAATACAAAATTCCTCGACATGAAAAACGTGCCGGGTGATGCACCGCCGGCGGAAGTGGAAGCGGAAGCTAAGGGAGAAATCCCCGACTTCATCTAAATTTGCGGTCTAATTTGCGGTTATTTTCGCGATAAACGCTTGATTCAATATTTTCGTTGCTGCGACGTACTTTTCGGTACGTCTCACTCCTAAAATATTTCATCTAAGCGTTTCTCATCGAAAATTCCTCGCAAATTACGTTGTGTGTATGTGGGAACCGGTAAACACCGGTTCTTTTTTTGTTTGTGGTCTATTTGCGGTCTATTTTGCGATAAACGGTTGATTCCGTGTTTTCGTCGTTGCGACATATTTATCAATATGCCTCACTCCAAAAACACTCTATCTAACCGTTTCTCATCAAAATATCCTCGTAAATTGTGGTGCTTATGTGGGAGCCGGTAAATGCCGGTTCTTTTTTGGTATTTTAAATTATGGATATACTCTTTAATTGTATATGTATGTGTACGCATCTGTGGCGGGATGGCATACGTTGTGACGATAGGAACAACGATGTCCTCCCGCTATTATTATGCAAAAAAATAGTTATATCCACTAACAACGTTGTGCTTATAAAATATCTTCACCATTCCTCACACCTGTTGGCGGCGATACACCTTTTTATCTCATCTCACGACGAAATCAAAGATTTCTGTTCGATGGATAAAAAAACTGGTCGCCGCTACGTACGGCGTGTGCGTGTCTATACATAAATAATTATATTCCCATTCATAAAATTTTATTACTTTTATAATTTTATATGCATTTGTACGCATCCATACCCTCCACCCCCTCTCTCAAAAAATTTTCAAATAAAATCCTAAAAAGACCTTTCTCAGGATATATATCTATGTAAGGGGTGAAAGCCAATTACAAATCCAAAAGAAAGGAGGGGATAAAATGATTAAACTTACCATCGAACAAAAAGAAATGATTGACGGAAAGGAAAAGAAGAAATCTCGTACATTCCAAAACATTTCAAACGGTGCAACAAACGAAAACCTACTCAAAGCGGGACAAGCTGTTGCAAAACTCATGAAGGGTGACAACTCCGACGTCATAAAAGTTGAATTCACAAGCCTTGTGAACGCTTAATGACCGAAAGTGACAAACCCTAAAACAAAAATTACCGGAAAGGAGGTGATAAAATGAAAAGACTTCAAATGACATTCAAAAATGCTGACAGCGACAGAAAATCTGTAAGCATCGCAAACATGAAAGAAGACATTTCCGCTGAAAATGTAAAAGAAGCATCAAAGGAAATCATTGAAACAGGCGTCTTCACAGTAAAAGACAAACCGTTCACAAAACTTTCAAAAGCAGAAGTAATCGAAACAACAAAAACTATACTTGTTGAAGAACAAAACTAAAAATAAAAACTCGCCGTGCCATCTGACCTTCGTGACACGGCGAATTTTTATTAAAAAATATTTAAAAAACTATTGCGAAATCTAAATGCGTATGATATAATTATATTTGAAATAGAATAGCAAAACCGGAAAACCTTTGCCACATGCATAATTTCAAATAAAAAATAAGGAGAAGACAAATGATTTTTGAAACCGATGAACAAATAATCAACCAATTTATGCCGTTAATAATTTCAAATATCAAGCTTTATGCAAACTACCCTCATCTCTATGAGGACTTGATTGAAGACGGCAAAGAAGAAATACTTCGTGCACTGAAAGAATTCGATGAAGAAGACGGAGCAAAACTCCCTTGGTTCTTGAAAGTGCGACTCAGAACATTTTTCAGAAACAAACAAAAATACGAAAAAAGAAGAATGCACGGCGACGTCGACATCGAACCGTGCGGCTACGACCCATATGTCGAGAAAGAACAAAAAATTCTCGTCGAACAACTCTTGAAAACTCTCGATAATGACGAGCGGGAAATAATCGAACTCTTTTATTTCTCCGAAAAAACCGCAAAACAAATCTCGGAAATTAAATCCATCTCGCAAACTCGTGTCTTTTACTTGAAAACAAGAGCAATCGACAAAATGCGTAACGGAATAATATGAACAATCACATTCTTTTTCCATGATATCTGAACCGGTATTACCGGTTCTTTTTTTGGTTCATTTGCGGGCCCTTTCGCGATAAACACTTGATTCAATATTTAAGTAGCGTCGGGTCACATCCCGACGCATGGAGTATGGACAAATACACGATTGTGATGGATGCTATTTAGAAACAGATAAAAATTGTATTATTGATTCATCGAAAATTCCTCGCAAGTTGTGGTGCTTGTGTGGTAACCGGTAAACGCCGGTTCTTTTTGTTTTTATAATTGTATATGCATGTGTACGCATCCGTAGCGGGATGGCATACGTTACGACGTAAGGAGTAACGATGTCCTCCCGCCCATTTTTGTGTAAAAGAAATATGTATCTTCACCAACAACGTTGTGTCGATAAAATATAGAAACAATAGTATCATTACATTTCATAAATTTATCCATCAATATATGATTACGCAATATTTTTTTCACACAGCTATAACTTTCCCGCCTATCTTCGCTCTGTTCATATAAAATCACCCTACAACTTTTCCTCATTTTCCACTCTCTCCATCTTTCGCTTTATCGCACGACCAAACTCCCTCTATACCCTGCATTCATCCAAATATTACACCCACATTACATTTGTATAAAATTACACAAAAACATAAATTCGCCTTGACAATCATACCCGAAAATGGTATCATAAACGTAACGGTAAATATGGATTATGTGTGCCACCCGCACGGGAGAATCTCGTGTTATAATCCTGAAAATTCCGGCTAATTTCATATGCTTCTTTTTTTGACCACATCAAAGTTAGACCGAAAACTATCAAAAAACTGAAAGTGTGTGAAAAGCAAAATAGAGTAATAAGACGAAGGGATACTACGAAACCCGAAGTCAAGCAATTATTCAAACGAGTTGGTGGCACGACTCGTTTTTTTATTATTAAAATGGGTAAATAAGAATCAAGGGTGGCACTTTGGATTCTTAAATGTGTCGACTTAACACAAAAACTAAAGTCAAATATATATTTTACTAACGAAAGGAGAAAAATATGCAAAATTATAAGAAAAATTTTGTAACGCGAACACTTGCATGGATATTAGCCATTGTTATGGTCGTATCTATGGTACCAATGAACGTATTTGCAAGTGGATTTTCACGATGGGAGAAAGAGGCACTTGGACCAAATCCTGTAGCCCCTAAAGAGTCATCGGAAAGAGATCAAACATTTGAAAAAATGTTTTGGAACGAGGGTAGTGTTTCCAAAGCAAATTCCGGATTGGAAACTTCGGAAGATAATGTCTTACCTGCACTACAAGAACCAAACACACCAGCACCAGGTAAGACTAGCAATCGTTCAGTAGACGCGGAAGGAAAACCTCCGGTAGACTGGGATAAAAGTGCAGGAGAAGGTCGTGATGACGGTTCATCCTACTGGTCACTACCATCAGGCGTGAACATTGTCAACGCCCACAACGGCTCCGACCCAATTAATACATTTGGATTTACCTACTTAGGTAAGTATTTAGATGATCAAGGACGTATCGTACTTAAGTTCGACATCGGACATAGAGCCACAGCCAACTCCGGTGTGTGGGATAAATATGTCATGCGCTTCCCGAAAGAACTTTACAATGCTATCGATACAGATGCGTCATTTATTCTATGGAAGCAAACCGAAGTATATCGAATCGACAACTTCGATAGATTCGAAGCCACTACCATAAGAGAGCAAACCGCCTACACCTATCAATTCCCATTTAGGAACTTTGGTGCCCAATACGGCCACAGGGAGATAAACGTAGTTCTTAAAAAGGATGTTAACTGGGAAAAGGACTTTGCAGGCAAATCACAAGTAGTACAACTTAGACTATATAATGGTAACAACAAAAACTTGAAGATGTTTTCTACATCAGCTAGAGGTGCTGGCAAACAGTACACATCCTTTGGTTACAACACCCATACCAAGACAGCTGTTGTAGGTGACCTTTCCAAACGTCCCGGCGACCTTGTAGAGTCAACTATGATATCTATGGTACAAGCCGATGCCTATAACGACATCTTCCATACGGCTGACTCTTCACTGCAATTGGATAGAGACAACAAAAAAGTAAGAATCATCTATTCAATTGCTAAGACAGCCACTACAAGAGGAGACTACAAGGCCTTTGGTGAAGACATTGGTCTACGTCAAACCCTAGACCCAGACTTTGTACGCTATCTTGATTTATCAAATCCGGATACAAAGATCGGTACCTACCAACTTTTTCATCCAAATGAAAAAAAATATGGTGAACCCATTGACATCTTTGCCAAAGACTTAAATGGTGTTAAAAAGACAGCAGACGGAAAAATTGAGCTAGACGAAAATAACAATCCAATCTATACGCGAGATGACAAATCCGTCTTTATCCAATTTGGTTCAAAAGAATTCGTAGACAAGGAAAACCCGGGTTCATCTGATCCCAACTATATATACACAAAGATTACAGATGCTTATAATATTTATTTCAGAGAAAACAATGGGGACGGTATCCTAGGCGTATTCGAATACAATATCGACCCAAGCCTTATTAACGCATCTATGATCGAGAAGAAAGAGTTCTCCAAGAACTTTATGTTCGACACTCGCTATATCACATCCAACAACGAAGGTATGCGCAAGTATACGGGCGTTGTAGAGGAAGATATAGTCTATCCGCCGGGAAAAAATGTCTTCTATAGATTAATTCCGGAGCCATATGAAAGCATTACTACCAACATAGGAGGCAGTGCTAAAGCAGCCGACTTTATTTTAAACATTGGTGGAGCGGACGGAATATGGAAGTCATGGAAGCGTGAAGGTACTGCCTGGTTTAATGACGGTACTGACGCATATGCAATTTCGCCTTATGGTAAAGAAATGCACTTAACTAAGCATACAATGACAATTGGTGGAACTATTAAAAAAGGCACACCAATTACTGTCTATCTTCCTAAAGACTACTCAACTAAAGCAGATAAAATTCACTTTGACTTAGCAACAGGTGACCAAATTGGACTTACCACATCCCAACTGAAAAATGCCAAGTCCTTAATGGGCGGTAAGAAGGTAACCCTTAAGAAGGTAAAGAAGGAAAACGGCTCTGATATTTTCTACAATCCTCTATATATCAAGAACACTGTTTCAACAATTGGTGGTTCAGCAATCAGAGAGCAATACACACCTATCGTTGATGAAATCTTCACAGATTCAAAAGACTTTACTGGTATCATGAGAACTGAAGGTGGTGTGCTAGCATCACTTTATAAGCCTAAAGATGATAGAACGACTACAGAACACTTCGGTGAAAACTGGATCGACTCTGATTCCGATGATAAAGGAAATATCACAGGCTACGAAAGAACAGACGGTAGACTTAAAGACAAGGAAAGCCCTGAAGCTGTAGATCCTGACAAAATAAAGGAAAAGAGAACAGTTAAAGGCCTTGATACTAAGAACAATGTTGTAGACAAGGAATTTGAAGGTTTAAGATTTACCATCAAAAAGCTATACTTTGGTGGTGATCAATTTAAGGATTCCACTCAAGAAACGAAAGTTGAAGACATGGGTCTTATCAAGGACCAACCAGTTATGTTCAACTCATTTAGACATACATCTTTAATGTCTGCACCAGTATACGAACAAGTTCAAGCAAAAGTTAAATTCATGCTATATCCAAAGCAAAATGTAGCCATGGATAAGATAGTACCACTAAATACAGAGTACTCAATCGAACCGGAAAAATTAAATAAAAATGGACTTGAAGAAGCTCAAAGACTTCAAACCACCGGCAAGCCGAATCCAAACTATAAAGGAAACGGATTTAAGGCAAAAGATGGCGAAAACAACATTCGTGTAGATGAAAAGGAACCGACTATATCAGTTAAGAGAACGTCTCTAACATCAACAGATGCTTTTAAAAAGGACAAGGATGTAACTTATCCAAACTTCCTTAACCACGACGGCTATGCTTACGGCGTCAACAGTTCGGATCCTGCTATAAAAGACAGAGCAGTTCAAGAATTCATCAAACGTCTATATCCGGATGCAGAATTCGATGAAGCTCTAGGTAATAAAGCAGACGGTTCAAAGAGAACAGACGGTAAGACTGTTATCGGTTGGACGACGAAAGAACTTAAGGATATTCCGACAAAGGATGCAGTAGACCAATTCTATGAACTTGAAAAAGAGAAAAAAGTCTTATCTGACCTTAGTCAATGGAAAGATGTGGATGAAGATAAACAAAACTACATCTTCAACGAATATTCACCGGTTGACAAGAACAGAACAGTATACGCAGTTTGGGGTACACCGAGCTTAGTGCTTCACTCCAACAACACATATGATAAAGTTACTGGCAAATTTGATCCTAACAAAGAAACTATTGTTCGTATTCCTTTTACACCGGATGATGCTACTAACACAAACAAGATTATCGATGCCATGACATCGCCAACCAAGGAAAACTTAAAGAACAATAACGTAATCAAACAACTTCCACTAGCACCTTATAAATATAGATCCAAGGATATTGGAGAAGAATTTGATTCAAGACTTGAAAACTTTATTATGGAAAACTCAACTTTCGTTGGTTGGACTACTGAAAGATTCACTAATGATAAAAAATCAGAATTCGTAGCAGGTAACAACAACGAACGTATAGGCGAGATTCAAAAGGGTGAAACTAAAGATGGCAAGAGCCTTCCAAAGAGAACCGAATCAACTCAATACCTAGGTAATTATAAAGATGCCTATGTTCCAAATGGTTACAACTTCGCCATATCCAAAGGCTATGAAGCCTTGATTAAAGAAGGTAAAGACATCCACCTATACGCAAACTATAGACCTTACTTCGAAGTAAACGTTCAACCACAATATATGAACATCGGCGAAGCTGATGCAAGACACCAATACGGTAAGTATGTGGATAATGTAGAAGCAGCAAAGAAGAAAAACTTAGAAATAGCCCTCCTTTACAGAACAGCAGTAACAGACTATACAAAACCGACTGTTCTACAAGGGGCAACCTACAACCCGCTTACTGAAAAAGACCTGCTTCCAAACGACCTTGTAATCAAACCATGGGACGGCACAAATAAAGTCCTAACATGGAAGGTACCAGGCTTTGACCGTGAAGGTATGAGACAATCCTATGTAGCAACTGTTATACCGCAAGGCAAGACAGAAGCTTACAAGAATTTTAAGCAAAAAAATCCAAATGATCCAAAGGGTGGAATCTACGATTGGAACTCACTTGGAATTACAACTTATGTTAAGCTTTCAGGTTTATCAGCAGAGATAGATAGAGGTGCGCCTAGAAACTTACATGAATCAATTTCAAGAGGGGACCCATACGGAATCGGTCTTGCTAAGCAACAAAACTTTAGTGTAGATACTAAAGGTAAGGTAGACGCCTTTACTTCAGCAACATCAAGACAAGCTACAGTAAGAACAGTTCGTGAAACTAAAGAAGAAGTTACAGGTTACAACATCTTCCTTACAAATACACCACAATCTATGCCAACACCTGAATTTAACTCAGTGAAAGAAACAGATAAAACTATTGACATCAACTTTGGTCAAGGTCTTATCAATGAAAAGCTTGCAAAACTTAAACTACAAGTTCCACATGCAGTTGAAGACGGAACAGATCCAAAAACTGGCA
Organism: Ezakiella coagulans; assembly: GCF_003096635.1. Taxonomy (GTDB): domain Bacteria; phylum Bacillota; class Clostridia; order Tissierellales; family Peptoniphilaceae; genus Ezakiella; species Ezakiella coagulans. Next base: position 183,188 of record NZ_QEKV01000001.1, read on the forward strand.
AGAAAAAATACAAATCAGAGTTTGAAGATGTAGAATTCACTATAGGAAAAGACGGCAAGACTTTCACAGCACCTAGTGGCATGACAGCTACTTTAGATGAAAACACAGGAAAACTTACAATTGGTAATTTTGACTTCAAAAACCTTCCGGCAGATGAACCAAGCAGAACCATCTACGGATCCTATGTAAAAGAAGTGGGCGCTGAAGGTGAAAAAACAGAAGTCGAAGGCGACAAGGGCAAGGTAGTAATTACAAGAGTCTTAACTTCACTTAAAGTCAAAGACATGGAACAAATCGAAAAGAAAGACGGCGAAAAGGCTAGAATCAAGTTCGTTATTCCAGATGAAGGTCCAACAGATCAAGTAGCGCCTGGTACAATTTACACAGCTCAAAAATTCGATGGACAAAAATGGGTTGATGTAGGAAGAACTGAAGTAAGTGGAACCAACCTAAGAGGTTCTACAACAACAATGAAAATCACCGGAGAAGTAGCTGATGGTGAGATTATCCGTATTAAGTCCGACGAACCAGGTAAGTTAGAATCTTACTCAGTAGGAGACAAAGACAGTGGAGCATACACACCACTTGAAGTAGACCCTAAGACACCGGACCAAGCACCTGCAGATTACAAGCACTATATTAAGCTTGACCTGGCAGGACCTGAAGCTAAAGGTGAAGCGAAAGATGAACGCTTCAGACGCTATATCAACATCGACGCTAAGCTAAACGAAGTACCTGGAAAACAAGTTACTATCGAAGTGGGTACAGCTGGAGAACAAGGCCATAAGGATAACAAGAAATTTACAGGCGACAAGGACCAAGTTATTAAGTTCTACAATGAAATTGTCCACAATGAAGATATAACCCTACACGGAGTATGGATTACCGCTACTGACGAGTTTGGAAACACAAAGACAAGTGATTTGAATTATAAGCAAACTTACCAATTAGAACTAACTCTAAGGAATCCAAGAGTTGGACGTAACTTCGTTAGATTAAAATCTGATAGAGCAAATACTACTGTAAAACTTACTTTCTTAAAAGACGGAAAAGCAGTTCATAAAGAAACATTTTTGCTTACAGAAGCAGGTACTTTCCAAAAATTCACTCTAAGCAATAACTATAAGCTAGAAAAGAATACACAGATCCTAATAGAAGGAAGATGTGAAGAAGGGCAAGGCGAAAACAAAAAGGTTTACACTAACAACCCATGGATTCATGAACTTAGGTAGGATTTTATAAACACAGAAAATTCTTAGGGGAGCACCTGCTCCCCTGGGAATGAATTAAGGAGGAATAATGAATAAGAAGAGAATAATGTCTCTGCTTCTGTCTATAATGATGGTATTACAAATCATAGTACCACAAGTACAAGTTCAAGCCAAATCTGGCGGAACTAGTGTGCAAATGTCCGAGGGACAAAAGATAGGAGAGAGATCAGAGGTATTTACATTCAAAAACACTAAGAAGCCAATAAAGTCTTGGTTTACTATGGGAACTATGTCCCTAAATAATGCAAGACAAGTTTCAACAACTAGAACAGAGACTTTAAAAATCAAGACAACAGCAACAGGTCTTGACAATGGCAAAAAAACATTTGACTGGGCAGCCTTTGGACAAAATAAAAAGTTCACAGCTTGGATAGAAGTTGCTTATGTAGAAGATAAAAAATCAGGAGAAGAAGTTGCAACTGAAAGACACAAGGTATCTGAAGACTTTGAAATTTCAAGCGCTGGAGATATCAACGCTACTGTAACTTTAGATTCTTCTAAGACAGTAGACTTCTACTATCTTAGAACAGAATATGATGAAGGTGACAAACTGATAAAGGTCAATGCAATTCTTGATTACAAAAACTCACTTTCACCAAAAGACCAGGCTGACTTAACATTTAAAATAGGAATTCAACAAATTGTAAGTACAACAATCACTTACGAACTAATTGATGAATATGGCAAGCTAATCAAGCTTGATGACCAAAAAGAAGAAAAACCAGAAGCTGCTGACCTTAAAAACCAAGCTAAGTTTGGAAATGGAACAGATGAACCACTGTTAACTTTCAACCTAAAAAAAGATGGTACAGACATCTTAAGAGATGAACAAATTGAAGACGAAGATGAATTAATCGATAGTTCAATTAAACTTATTTTAGAAAAAGATTCTATCAAGTCAAACAACATCGACTACAAACTTACATCAACTTACGATGTAATTAATGGTGGTAAAGTTACTATAAAGAGACAAAAGGATGTAGTAACACCAAAAGACCCACAGAACCCTGGCGATATTCCAGATGGATATGCAAGACTTAAACTTTCAGCAGACGCTACTGGAGCTGGACCAACAGGAACATTCACAAAAGACGATGACAAAGACAATCTTAGATATGTTGACGTAAAAGAAGGCAAAGCCTACACTACTGCTAAAGTAGAAATTGACAAACAAGGCAAGCCATTCCCACTCACATCTGCAAATAAAGTAGACACAGGTAAAAAATTTGACAAGTGGACACCAGAGTTAGGCACACTAGGAAATGCCGTTGCAAAAGAAACAAAAAATTTAAACGCAACTTATAAATCAAGTGATAAGGAGATCATTCCTTACCTACCTACAGAACCAGTTCCTAAAGAAGATGAGAATGGAGATCCAATTCCGGAAAACTATGTAGTAGTAACTTTCAAATCAGAAAGTGCTACAAAAGGTAAAGTTAAAATTGGCAAAAAGGAAGGCGAAACAGTACTTGCAAAAGTAAAACCAGGTATCGACCTTTCTACTAAAGCTGAGATTACAACTATACCTGAAAAAGACTACGGCTTTACTGAGTGGAAACCAGCACTTACTAATGCGGCTGAAGGACAAACTTACACAGCTCATTTCATAAAATCAGGCGACGAAATTAATGAAGGCGACACAATACCAAAGGATTGGTTCAAGGTAAAAGTTAGCCAAGATGAATCTATTGTAGATAATACAGTAGTAACAAAATTTTATACAGTTAAACCTAACGGTACACTAGAATCAGATAAGTTTGCTAAATTAGATGGCAAAGCTAAAGAAGGCTACAAAGACCCAGCATGGTATGTTGGTTCAGAAAAACTTGAAAAACCATTTGAAAGACAGATTACAACATATACAGAATTTTTAGCAAGTGCAACAGAAGAAATAGCAAACAAGTTTAAAAACAACCCTTTAAAAGCAGTAGATATTACAGCTTACAAAGGCGATACAATCGGTGAAAAGTTCTGGAACAAGGGTGTTAAAACACAAAGAGAAGATGCAGTTCTAGGAAGACTTATACAGTCAGCAACAGTAACTGATATTACACCTGAAAAGAGAACAACTGATAAAGCAGGTACTTTCCCAGGTACGCTTAAAGTTACTTTCACAGATGGATCCTCATTAGAAGTAAATAATCAAAAACTTATAGTTATAGACACTAGTGTAGACATCGACTACGACAAAGGATCTGACAAAGACGCCAACGCACCTCGCCACAAAGACGAAGTTGTAAAAGGTAAGATTGTTAGTAAAGAAACACTTGAAGGTGCAAAAGTTGAAATCCTAGATAAGGACGACAAAGTAATTGGTATCACACTTGCTAATACAGACGGTTCATTCGTCGCAGGTACAAGACCATTAGAAGCCGGCGAAACAATCAAGGTAAGAGTAACACTACCAAAAGCAGATAAAGCATCACCAGCAGTTGAAAAGATCGTTAAGCTCAACCCAGATAGATTAAATCAACTTCTACCAATTGCTAAGGCACAAAAAGATAGCTTTAGTAAAAAGCAAAATGCTATTATTAAAGAAAGATTAGATGCACTTAACAAAGCTATCACAGAAGCTGAAAAGCTTGTTGATGAGAATGGTAAAGCTAAGGGAACAGACACTGCAGAAAACCAAACAGCAATTGATAATGCGGTTACTGCATTAGAAGAAGCTCTTAAAAAATTAACAGCAAACATCCCACCAAGTATTTCAGGTCCAAAGACTCACGAAATATTTGTAGGTGAAGCATTAGATCTAAAGGCTTTAGTTGAAGTTACAGACGGCGACGGAGCAGACGACCTAGTTGTTGAAAACGGATCAAATGTAAAAGTAGAAGTTAAAAAAGTTGAAGGACAAACTGAATCACCAGTTGCAGATCTTTCTACTATTAAAGATACTGTTGGAACATACAAAGTAACTTACACTGCAAAAGACAACGCAGGAGCAGAAGTTACTCACGAAATGACTCTTACAGTTAAGCCAAGAACAAATTCAGCAATTGAAGTTACAAAAGATCCAAGTAAGATGTCTTACCTCATTACTGAAAAAGACGGCAAGGCTCAACTGAACCTTGAAGGTATGACACTAAACTTAGTTGATAATCTTGGTAAAAAGACTCCAGTTCAATTAACAGATAAGAATGTAACTTTCAAAGTTAATGGTAAGCCAATAAAAGATGGTGGAGACCTTACACTTGCAGATGACGTTAAATTCATCGAAGTTGAGTACAAAGATGGAGAAAAAACACTAACAGCTAAGACAGACGGCGTTCTTCGTGTAGGACCGGACTATGATAAGGATGGAAAAGACGACAGAACACAAAACTTTGATCCAGAAAAGATTATAAAACTTGAAGTAATCAAACAACCTCAACTTGACTATATTGCTAAAGACAAGTCAGAAGATAGCAAATTCAAGCTAAACCTTGAAGGCATGATTGTAAGAATGACTGACAAGGCAGGCAAGGAAAAACTTGCTTTAGTTAAGGAAGGTAAGTTCGTAGATTACGACGAACCAACAAAAGAAATCACAGTGCTTACTGCAACACCAGCTCATGGTGCAACATTAACACCACAAACTAGTGATACTGATAAGGGTCATAATGAAAGTAAGGTTGTTATAACTGGACCAAATAACTCTAAAGCAGAAACAGATCCATTAAAAGTATTCTACGATGCTAACAAGGATAATAAACCAGACTACGGTCAAGAACAAAAAACCCCGGCACCATCAGCAATGGCTAGAAACATTGGAGAAAATCCAGACAAAACAACAGTAGAAGGTATGGCAACACCAGGTGCAGTAATCAAGATTACTGACAAGGAAGGAAAAGTTTTAACAACTGACCCTGAAAAAGTTGTAGCTGGACCAGACGGAAAATACAAAGCAACTATTCCACTACAAGCTGACGGAACAGACATCAAAGTAACAGCAAAACTTGGTGAAATGGGCGAATCAGACCCAACGCCAACAACTGTATTTGATGACAAGAATAACAATAAGCAACCGGATAGGGACGAAGGTTTCAATATTGAAAAAGCAACAGACATTAAATTTGTTGACCAACCGGACCTAACTTACCTTGTTGCAACAAAAGATACAGAAGTTACTTTCAACGGAAAAGATGGAAAAGGCAAAGCAATTTACCTTGAACTATCTTACAAGAACGGCGACAAGACAGAATCCAAGATCATGACTCTAGAAGAATTGATGAAGGATACTACTCACATCTCTGTAACACCGGCAAATGGTACAACAGATAAGAAAGAAAACCAAACACACAACCTAGTTGGTAAAAACCTTGAAGTTAAACTTAAAAAAGTTGATCCAGCAACAGCTACTTCAAAAGCAACATCAACAAGCACATTTGCTATCGAAATCGATGCAGATGGAAATGGAAAAGCTGATAAAGACGAAAAAACTCCGGCACCAACAGCTAAGGCACTTAATGTTGGAAAAGATCCAAAATCGACAACTATTACAGGTAAAGCTGAAAAAGGTGCAAAAGTTGTAGCAATGGTAGGCAACGTAAAAGTTGGCGAAACAACAGCAGATGCACAAACTGGAGAATACACTATCAATGCAACAAAAGATGGTGCTGCACTTCCAAAAGATACAAAAGTAAATGTAACTGCACAAGTTGGAGTTAAAAAAGAATCTGATCCAACAGAAGCTATAGTTAAAGAAGATAAAGACGGCAATGGAACTGCAGATAACGAAGAAGAATTCGACATTACAAAGACTGCAAAGATTGAAATGGTTAGCGACCCTAACAAGATGGACTATCTTGTGACAACACAAGAAGGAACAGTTAAGTTCGATGCAACAGGAATGCTTGTTAGATTAACTGACAAGGCAGGTAAAGAAAAACTTTACACAGCAGCAGAACTAACAGCTGATAAAACAAACTTTAAAGTTGAACCGGCTCACGATAGTGACTTAACAATTAAAGCCAACCATGACAAGAAAGTTAAAGTAACACTTCTTACAGCACCAGCTGATATGCAAACAAAAGAAGTAGAAACAACTGGTAATTTGTCAGTTAAACTTGATGCTAATAACAATGGTATTGCTGATGAAAAAGAAAAGTTTGACATAGCTAAAACAACTAAGGTAACTATCATCCAAGATCCATCAAAGATGAACTACCTAGTTACTACAAAAGATGGCAAAACACCATTTAAAACAGCAGGTGTAGTTATCAAGTTAGAAGATGCTAGCGGAAAGACTGTAACTTACAATGCTGATGAATTAAAGAATCTTACAGACAAGATTAAACTTTCACCAGCAGAAGGAGAACAACTTGGCCTAGACAACGGCAAGACTAAGACAATTCCATTCACAGTTACTATAACTGGAGCAGAAAGTCAAACTAAACCAACAGCAACAGGCGGAAATGTAAAAGTTCAACTTGACGCTGATGACAATGGTACAGCTGATGAAGATGAAAAATCTGAACAAGCAAAAGACGTTAAGGCACTTAACCAAAACAAGGTTGTAGAAGGCAAGGTTACAAACGAACCGAAAGACACTACAACAGTATCTGGTAAGGCTAAACCGGGCTCAACTGTTATCATTAAAAATGAAGCAGGAGAAGAAATCGGTAAGGTTGAACAAGTTGCTGACAATGGCGAATTCACTGCTGAAGTAAAAAAACAAGACGAAGGCAAAAAAGTCCAAGTCATTGTAACTGAACCAGGTAAGAAAGACTCTGATCCTGTTAAAACAACAGTAGTAAGAGACTCCGACAACGACGGAGAAGACGACAGCAAGGCAGGTCAAACAGAAAGACCGGCAGCTATTGCATCAAATATCGGCAAGAAACCAACATTTACAACAATTACTGGTGAAGCTGAAAAGGGTGCAACTGTTACTGCTTATGTAGGTAATCAAGTAGTTGGAACTGCAACAGCAGACAAAACAACTGGTAAGTACACTATCCAAGCTAAACAAAACGAAAAACCTATCAAAGAAGGCGTTAAAATTGATGTAACAGCAACTTTAGCACCAAAAACAGAATCATTAAAACAAACTGTAGTAGTATTTAAAGATACTGATGGAACTGGTCAACCAGACTCAGCAAAAGATTTTGATGTTAAGAAGGCAAAAGAAATGCAAGTAGTAGCATCTCCAGACAAGATGGTTTACACTGACGGAGACCAATTAAATCTTGATGGACTGAAAGTTCTTCTTACAGATGTAAATGGAAATCAAAAGATTTTCACATACAAACATGATGCCAATACTGAATTCACAGAAGCTGGATTATCAGTAGACTACAAACAAAATCAAAAATTATCAAATGCTGATAATGACAAGAAGCTAACAGTAACATTAGATACAACAGGTAACACACAAGTAACTGAAGCCATTACAGATGAAACACCAACAGCACTTACTGTAAACAAAATGCAATCAGCAAAACCTACAGACTTGGCTGCTGCAAACCAAGGTGACGCAAAAGTTACAAAGGTAAAAGGTAAAGCAGTAAGTGGTGCTGAGATTAAAGTAACTGATAAAGCAGGTAATAACTTATTACCTGACAACACAACTGTTAAAGCAGATTCTAACGGAGACTTTACTGCAGATTTAAATAAATTATTAGATCCAGGAACAAAAGTTTACTTCACAGCTACTGAACCAGGAAAGACAGAATCTCCAAAAGAAGAAGAAACTGTTATAAGAGATAAAGATGGAAACTGGAAAGCAGACACAGGATCTAAACTTTCAACTCCAGTAATCGATCCAATAAGAGAAAAAGATGAAAAAGTTGTAGTAGAAGCTCCAAAAGCTGATGACAAGATTCAAAAAATCGAAGTTACAGACCAAAATGGAAATACTGTAACACTTACAAAAGATTCTACTGACAAGACAGGTAAGACTTGGATTGTTGATGGTTCGAAACCGGTAGAAAAAGTTGTAGAAAATAACGATGGTAAGCTAGAAATTCCAGTAAAGGATAAGCTTCCACTAAACGACAGAGACCAAATTAAAGTAACATTTAAAGATGGCGAAAAGCCAGCTAATGAAGCTTTCGAGAAGGCACCTGTACAAAAAGCAAGTCAAACACCAAAAGTTGACCCTGTTTACACAGGCGAGAAAGAAGTTAAGATTGCAGACCCAACAGTGGCAGACCCAACAGCTAAGACTATTAAGGTTAAAGTTAACGATAACAATTCAATGATCGTTGAAAAACAACCAGACGGAAGCTGGAAAGTTAAAGACAATCCAAATGCTAAAGTTGAAGTAAAAGATGGTAAAGTTGTAGTGCCACTTGACCCATCAGCTAAAAAAGACGATGTAATTAAAGTATCAACAATCAATGATTCAAAGAAAGAATCACCAGCAGCAGAAGTTACAGTTGTAGATAAAGAAAAATCTAAAAAGCCAGAATTAAATCAAGTAACATCTAATGATAATAAGATTACGGGAAAAAATGCAGAACCTGGCGCTGATATTGTTATAACTATCACACCTAAAGATGGTGGAGAGCCAAAGGAAATCAATACAAAGGCTGACAAACAAGGAAACTTTGAAGTCGATGTAAATAATCTAAATGATGGAGATAAGATTGTAGCTACCGCAAAAGAAAAAGATAAAGATCCAACAGAATCTGATCCTGTTACGGTAGGAATTGATACTTCAGAACTTGATAAGGCAATCCAAGATGGTAAAGACGCTTTAGATCCTAAAAAAGGCGGAAAGAATAACGGTACACCTGAAGATAAAGCTCTAGAAAAAGCAATCAAAGAGGGCGAAGAAGTCTCTAAGAATCCGGAATCTGCAGAAAAAGTTAAAGAGAAAAAAGAAGCTATCGAAAAAGCTATTAAGGACAAGAAAGATGCCGACGAAGCTAGAGATAAACTTCAAGAAAAGATAAATGAAGCCAACGACAAGAAGAATGATCCTGAGTATCCAACTAAACCAGACGATGTAAGGAAAGAACTTGATAAGGCTGCAACAGATGGTCAGGTAACTCATGACGATAAAACTAAGACAAAAGAAGACATCGATAAGGAAATAGAAAAGATACAAGAAAAGATCGACCAATACAACAAGCAACAGTTAGCAGTAAGTATCACTCCTCCAGTAGCGGGAACTTTAAAGATGGAGCTAACAACAATACCAGGTAACTCTAAGTTTAAAGTTTACAAAGGAATAGTATCTGAGAAGAATCTAATAGGAGAAGGAACTACAAACTCTAAAGGTATTGGAACAATAACATTTGACGAAAATACTGTTAAATTAAAAAGTGGAATGATTTTGAGAGTTGTTGTAGAACACGATGGTTATTTATCGAGGACAGAAAGAGTGAAAGTAATATAGTTAAAAGGGGATAACCCTTTTAACTATATATTTCAAAGGAGGAAATATGAAGAAAAGAATAATTTCATTTATGTTAATACTTTTGATGATTTTAACTTCAGTACCAGTAGAAGCATTTGGACATCAAAGTAGAAATGTCAATCCAAACAAAGAGGCTGAAGCAAAATACAATGTAGTTAACATTAACGGTCAAAAATATAAGGCATATAAAATTTCTGATATTATGCCAGATAATTTAGTGAAAAAGCAAAGTCAGAAAAGAGCCTTCAACTCAGGCCTGATGAGGACTTCAGGATATGTTGATCAAACAGAAACGGATCCAAATAAGTTGTGGACATTAAAAATAAACTGGGAAACAAGAGATATTGACTTTCCGAATGAAACAATTATATTTCCAGTAATCTATAATCCGGACGGAGAGGAAAATACTGGAGATGAAATCGAATTAGGTATATTTGAAGTAGACGCAGCTCATGCCCAAAAGGGCAATTCAAATGAACGTATTAAGATGAAGGTAAAGGAGGGTATTAATCCCAACGATTATATTGAAGGAGCAGAAATACTTTGCCCTCATTTTATAAAGTACGATTTGCGTATTGTGAAAAATAACGAATGGAATGGACATGAGTATCAAGAGTACCAATTTTTAGCAAATGTCAGCCAAAATGTAATGTCAGTTTATAAAATAAGCTGGTTTGACAATGATTCATCCAAAAGACAAGAATTCGAAGGAAAATGGAAGGGTAGTAAAAGTATAGAAACTGATCTTGTAGGTTCAACAGAAGATGGATATTACACAGTTATTAAAGAGCTTATCGGAAGAAAAGATCTTTATACTGGAAATAATAAACCATACACACCTTCTGAAGGACACATGGCAGGAGAATTAAAGAAAGGCTATAAAGAAGAACCAATTCAATTTGTTAGTTTAAACATAGATGACGTTACTCCGGTGGATACTGCCGGTTCTTATATCATAAAAGATGGAGTCGAAACACAAAAGGGCTTCCTTCAACTAGGCACAAAATATTATTACAATATTACTGGAGATTACAGGACCCTACACGAAATAGAACTTCGTGAAGAACTAAAAGTTAAATTTGATCCAAATGGAGCTACATTTGCACCAGCTGTTAAAACTGAACAAGCAATTGGACACTCTATGAAAATTGGAGAAGCTTTTGGAGACTTAGAAGCTGTTACAGTTCCAACTAAAAATCAAATCTCAAACATTCCACAAAAAGACAACAAAGACCAAGAATTTGTTGGTTGGGTTGTTGATGAAACTAACAAATCATTAGACTTTAGCGATGGAAAGAACGCAGATAAACTTGTAAATCCACAAGGATATGAAGTTAAGAAAAATGTAACTTTCTATGCAGTTTACGCACCTAAGGCTCAAGGTAAGGTTGCTATTCAATATGTTGATACAGACGGTAATGCTATTCAAGATACCTATAAGATTGCAACTGAACAATATCCGGATAAAGCTGAAGGCAATGTAGGTGAAGATGTTGATATTAATAAGATTCCTGAGCCAGTATTCTATGGTTATGAAAGAACTGATAAAGCTATAGATGTATCAGGAAAGAAATATCAAAATGAACATATTCAAACTGTAGAAGTTGAATACAAAAAACTTGCTGACATCATACCTGAAAAAGGTGATGATGGAAAAGATAACCCAGATGCAAATAAACCTGAAGTAAAGAATTATTACAAGAAGGTTGTTTACAAGGCAGAAAAGGTTAAGGGTTATTTAGGCGAAGAAACTAAAAAAGCTGAGCAAGTTGTTTACTATGTAAACCCAGTTGCAGGAAAGAAAGTAAGTGACGCAACTGTACCAAATGTTGGGGCAGAGACAGGTTACATTGTAGATGACACTAATAAGTGGACATACCCACAAGGAATAACGGCCGACACTGCTATTACTAAAGATACAGCAAATCCACTTGTTATAAACGCAAACTTCAAGAAAGAAACAACTACTAAGAAATTTACTAAGACATGGGCGGCTGCAGACGGTGCAAAATTACCTGATACAAAACCAACGGTTACATTTGAACTTTATGCTGATGATGCTAAGGTTGAAACAAATGGAGAACGAATTTTATCAAATGGAGCCTTAACTGCTGAATATAAGGATCTTGTAAGATACAATTATGATAATACAGGAAAAGCAACAACTGAAATCAAATACACTGTTAAAGAAAAAGGCGAAGCTAATAATTCTATAACTCTTGGCGACAAGACATATGCGGTAACTTATACAGATATAGGTGTTACTAACACACTTGGCAAAGAGGTAATAAATTTAACAGTTAATAAAGTTTGGGCTAGAGAAGATGGAGCTGCAAAGCTACCTGAAACAAAACCGACATTAACATTTGACTTATACAAAGACGGTACTAAAGTTGATGGACAATCAAAGACATTAGCAGCGGGTCAAACAAGTGTAAAATGGACAGGACTCGACAAGTACCAAGCAAATGGAACTGATTTAGCTGTATATACAGTTAGTGAAGGACAAACAGCCAACAATACAATAGAACTTGACGGTAAGAAGTATGAAGTTAAGATGACAGATATGAATAATGGCGTAATCACAGTAACTAATACACTCAAGAAAGAAACTACTGATGTTGAATTTACAAAAGTTTGGGCAGCTGCTGATGGCACAACTCTTCCTACAACATTACCGGAAGTAACATTTGTTCTAGTAAAAGACGGAACAGTAACTACAACAACTGCAAAAGTTGATTCAACAACTAATAAAGCCAAATTCTCAGGTCTTGACAAGTATACAAAAGACGGAGACGAAATTGTATATACTGTTAAAGAACAAGGCGAAGATAAGGGAGCTATTAAGCTAAATAACCAAGATTATACGGTAGAATATAGCGAAGAAGATAAAACAGTAACAAATACTCTTCAAAAAGAACTTAAAGAAGTAAAAGCTACTAAGACTTGGACAGTTGCAAACGGCGTTACAGCTTTAACAAAAAATCCTGCAGTAAAATTACAATTAATTGCTGACGGAGCAGATGTTGCTGGTAAAGAAGTAGCAGTAGATGCTAATGGCGAAGCAAACTTTGGTAAGCTTGCTAAGTACCAAGCAAACGGAACTACAGAAATTAAATATACTGTAAAAGAAGTTGGAGAAGCTGAAGGTAAAATTAAGCTTGACGGAAGAGACTATAAGGTAACTTATGATGGTCTAAAAGTAACAAACGAACTTCAAGCTAAAGAAGTAAAAGTTTCTTACGAATTTGTTACTGATAAGGGCGCAAAGATTACTGAAGAAAAAGTCAACCACTATCTAAATCCGGATGGTAATTGGAAATCAACAGCTAAAGAAGGAGAAAATGTTGTGGCTCCTACAACTCCGGCTAAAGATACAAAGGTTGAAATTAAAAAAGGTACTCCGGAAAAACTTATAGGAACATACACATTTAAAGAATGGAAACCTGTTAATGTTAAAGCAGGCACAGAAGACATTAAATTTATCGGTGTATGGGAATATGTTGGAGAATTCTATCCAATAGGTAAAGATATCACGGTACAAGTCGGTGAAACACCTGATCCAAAAGACGGAATTGAAAATCATAAGGATGCACCGAAAGATACGGACTATAAGTTCAAAGAACCTATCGATACAAAAACTCCAGGAGATAAGAAAGCAACAATTGTTGTTACAATTCCAAATCCGGAAGAACCTACTAAACCGAGAATTGAAGAAGTAGAAATTACTGTTCACGTAACAGATTTAAGATGTATGACTCCGGCACCTGAAATGAATCCTGTTTATGATTCAGATGAATACATCACAGGACATGGAATTCCGGGAGCTGTTATCGAAGTAAGATACAGAGATTATCCTATTTTAAGAACAAAAGTTGATACTTTCGGTGAATGGGAAGTTTACACACCATATCCACTCGAAGATGAACAATTTGTTTATGCAAGACAAATTAAAGAACCTTGCGATCCATCAGTTTGGGTATCTGAAGAAATAAGATATGACTATGAATATTGGAGAAAAGACGACAAGAAGGAAGAACCAAAGAAACCTGTAGAAATCAAAAAGGTTTGGACTCCTGCAGAACTCAACGCTCGCGATCACTTCTCATATATCAAAGGATACGGCGACAATACTTTCGGACCGAACAGAACAATTACAAGAGCTGAAGTTGCAATGATTTTCGCAAGACTTTCAATCAATCAATCAGTATCAGGTGCTCCACAATTTAAGGACGTTAAGGCTGGAGATTGGTACAAGACGGCAGTTGATATCGTTGCAAGACAAGGCGTTGTTAAAGGTTACGAAGATGGAACATTTAGACCAAATCAACCGATAACAAGACGTGAATTTGCAGCAATTGCAGCAAGATATGCAGGAAATATCGACACATGGAGAACATTCAGAGATGTTCCATCAACAGACTGGGCATACACTCTAATCAACAGAGTTGGTGGTGCAGGATGGATCACAGGATACGAAGACAACACATTCAGACCTAACAACAACATCACAAGAGCAGAAGTTGTTGCAATCGTAAACAGAATGCTCAACAGAAAAGCTGACAAGGCTTATGTTGATAACAACTTAATGAAATCTAAACATTCATTCATTGACAATCTAAGAAGTGCATGGTACTTCTATGACATTCATGAAGCAGCAGTTGGCCACTCATTTGAAAGACAACCGAATGGTGTTGATGAAAAATGGAATAGAGTTAACGGACAAGCTTTTGAAATAAGAGAAAGATAATTGTTTGGAACTAGATTTTAATATACAAGGCGTGTGGCAATCCACACGCTTTGTTAGTACATATTGAAAATGGGGGTATGTAAGATGGTAGATCTTGTTTTAGAAAAAATTATAGATAGCATAAATGAGTTGGGATTTGCAAAATGGATAGTACTTATTGTTATGGCTTTAACACCCGTTATAATTGATATATATTACAAATCAGTAAATTCGAAATATTATAATGTAGTTGGAAAATATTTTAATTTTTCATCTTTAAAAAAGTTAATTGCCTATACCTGTCTATTTATATTTGTAATACTGAATTTTACATTTTTGTTTTATGATCTTATAATTCATTTTTCCTTGGAAGGAGCTATTATTTATCTAGTTCTTTTATCTATATTATGCATAGGCATTGTAATTTATATATTTAATTATATGGTTCGAATAGACGTCAGCATAAAATGCTTAATACCTATATTAATAATAGGTATATTAATAATAAGTATATTAATGGTATTTTTGTTTCACAATTTTACATTTAAATGTGCTATTATATTAGTAATATGTATACTTGGTATCATAATTGCTGTGAACAAAATTCTCAAATGTAAAAATATCAAATGTAAAAATAAAAAGAATAGCATTTATATCTTTATAAATCCAATATTATTTTTTATTTTAAGTTTGCTTTCTATTTCATTAATATCTTGTTTAATTTTTGCTGATGAAATAAATGAAAATTTAAATAATAGAATTGCAAAACAATCAGAAACAAAGACAGAAATAAATACAAAAACAAATACAGTAATAAATCAATATAAAGATCTAAGTGAAGGAAATAATCAAAATGACAATTCGACGAAAGAATATTTAAATTATGTACTAAAGAATAGTGGAGATTTAAAATTTAATGAATTTGTAACGCTTTTTAAGAATCCGAAAGATTTAATCAGATTAGATATAGATTATGAAAGTAGTGTTGAAAAAAGTCAATTGCAACAAAACCTAGATGAATTTTTTAGTAAAATTAAAGATGCACATATAGAGAAAGAACTTTATACATCTATGAGATTATTGATAATATTGAATCTATTATTAGATCCTATTATATTTATTTTTGCAATGGCATCTATATTTATTTTAACAGCAGCGCTACTTTTATTATTAAGAAATAGATTTTTTAATCCAAAGAAAATCAAAATATATGAATATATTGATAAGCCCGGATTAATGAAGGAAGTAGTTATTACTGAATATAAAGATAAATTATTAGTCATGGAGGGCTTGATATATCAAGAAAATTTATATTTAATGCGTTCAAATTATAGAATTATAGATATTTTAGATACAGAGATATTTGCACAAAAAACTTTTAAATCAGTTGTTGTCGATATGTTAGATTTTGTTATTCCTGCAAGTATCATAGATTGTAATAGCGAAGAAATTAAATGTAGTTTTGATATTTCGCTCAATTTAGAGAAAGAGGCAATTAATATAAAAAACTTAGAATATGATACAAGAGGAATTGATATTATTTGTGATGTGATTTTTAAAAACGGCAGGATGATTATAAAGTCAGAAATAAAACATATTTTAGAAACTATTTACGGTATAAATAATTTCAAATTTAAATTGGATGAAAGCGTTAAAAAGAATTTTAGTATTGATGAATATACAGGAGAAATTATAATTAATTTAGATTTGGAATAGGAATGTTACATTTGTCTATTTATAAACTAAAGTGGAAATATAAATATATCTATCTTGGCGGCTGTATGTTGTTATAACAACGAAATCAAATATACGGCGTGGGTTAGGGTGATAATTGTTTTGACGTTTGGATTCTATATTGTATATACACACCGTTGTTGTTGAGGTTGTACAAAAAATAAACGACATATATGGCGGCAGGACATCGTTGTGTCTATCGTCAAATCGTATGCCAGCCGCTACAAGCAGTGATTGCGAAATGATACAATTTTATGAATGTGAGCGAAACAATTTACGTATAAATCCGTATACGCTGCACGTAGCGACGACCGGGTTTTTTACGGGCGAGTTAGAAATCTATGATTTCGTTTACGAACGCATAAAAAGGTGTATCGCCGCAATGATTTATGGAGAATTAATAGGTAAAATGTTTAGTAGAATAATGTAATGGGTAAATGTTGTATAGAGATTACAAGTAAACAGGAGGGATTTTATGGAAAAAAATGATAATAAGTCACCATTGAATGAGTTAAAACATTCGCCACTTTTTGCAATATCGCTTGCATCAAAGGAGTTGGCACACTCAAATTTTTGGAAATGGCTCCTTGATATAAAAGATTCAGAGGGAAGACACCCATTTATAAAAGTTTTTAAACCGGATTTTTATGAACGTGGCAAGGAGTGTTATTTTCTTGATGTGAAAAGGGAGTTGTTTAATTTTGATTTGTATATAACTTATACAGATGAAAAAGACAGATTCCGTTCTTTAGTTATTGAGAATAAGATTAAGGCTATAGCTGATAAAAGTCAACTAATCAGATATCAAAACAAGACAACTCTTGGATTTGAATTCAATGAGGGGATTTTGACCGGCTTGATAGAGAATAAAAGCATAGGTATCGGGACGGGCAATTTAGCCCGATGGACATTTTTATCATATGCTGATATTGCTGAAAATATAAAAAATATTTTAGAAGAGAATGCGGATTTAGATTATGGTATTTTCATTTCTCAATATGTCAAGGATTTAAATAATATTCAACTTTTGATTGATGAAGCATTTGAACTTGATGAAAATAAAGACAAGTATGTTTATTTAGACGATTATTTATCAGAGATTAGCTTTTCGGATGTGTTTTTAAAGTTAAAGGCAACTGAGCTTGCTAACAGGATAAAGGCTGAGGTTGAGAATAATGCAAGCGATTTGAATTTAGATATGAATGGTTGGAGTGGACCATATGGAGATGTAAGTTTTAGCAATGGAACTCCAATTATTACATTCATTTATAGAGAGATGAAGCCTGATATCAAAGAATCAGAAAAATATAATTTAAATGTAGAGAGTGAATATGGAAGGATTGGAGTACAAATTCAAAGAGATCAATTTAGGATTTATGGTGGTTCATCTTCACCGGGAAGGAAGAACTCGAATAAAACATTTGATAAGTTGGTGGAGATTGGCTATTTGTGCCCTACAATATCAGAATTTAAAGGAAATTTAAAGAAGGAAGGTAAGAAAAGCAGAATTAAAGTTGAAAAATACTGTAGTTACGGAAATCATCTTTACCAATATTGGAATATTTCAGATAGATTATATGATTATTTGGTAGATGAAACGATTAAGCAATTAAAAATTGCGAAGGAATGTGTTGAAAAGGGTCTCTCATTTAAAGAGTAAAAGTTGATAGATTACGAAATTATAACGGCATGGTTTGTATGTCGTTATTTTTGTTTAGTGTGAGATCGATATTTTATAAATATATCGGCCGATGATTGTATGTTGTTATAACAACGAAATTTATATATTCTATTTTTTTATATATTCATCGATGGCTGTATGTTGTTATAACAACGAAATCAAATATGCGGCGGGGGTTGTGTGATAATTGTTTTGACGCTTGGGTTTTATATTGTATATACACACTGTTGTTGGTGGGGTTGTAAATTGTTTGAACTTGATATATGGCGTGAGGACATCGTTACTCCTTTCGTCGTAACGTATGCCGTCACGCTACAACGCGTACATATACGTATATAATTGAAAAATTTATCGGCGTGGGTAATGTTTACTCGTAGCATGTTTCGGTTTTATATTTTTGGATTTATTGTTAGCTGTATGTTGTTATAACAACGAAATTTATATATTCTATTTTTTTATATATTCATCTTTGACTGTATGTTGTTATAACAACGAAAGTGAGGGTTGGGGGTGAGATGTATAATTGTGGTTTGGGTTTTATATTTTATTGGCACAGCATTGTTGGTAATAACAAATATTGCACAAACACAAAAATGGGCGTCGGGATAGTAACCCGACGCTACAAGCGGCGATTGCGAAATGATAAAATTGTATGAATATATCATCGTGGATAAAATGGCGTGTGCTATTTTTGATTATATATTTTATATACACATCGTTAGCTGTATGTTGTTATAACAACGAAAGTAAATATGCGGCGGGGGTTGTGTGATAATTGTTTTGACGCTTGGGTTTTATATTGTATATACAGAACGTTGTTGGTGGGGTTGTAAATTGTTTTAACTTGATATATGGCGGCAGGACATCGTTGTTCCTATCGTCACAACGTATGCCAGCCGCTACAAGCAGCGATTGCGAAATGATACAATTGTATGAATAAAACAATTTTATGAATGTGAGCAAAACAATTTATGTATAAATTCGTATACGCTGCACGTAACGGCGACCAGTTTTTTTGCGGGTGAGGTAGAAATCTTCGATTTCGTGATGGAGTGCGGAGAAAAGCGTATCGCCGCCAAGCATTGGAATGTTTGGATAAATTATGAAATTACACAAAACGAATAATAGTATAATTGTGAATAGTACATATTTGTCATATAATATATATAAAAATGTATTTACAATATGACAAGTGTGTGATATAATATATATGGAGGTAGATGATATGTTAAACAGAAAGGATATTGGAATTCGGATTAGGGCTCTTAGAGAGGCTTCAAATCTGACTCAATCAAATTTGAGTGAATTTTTAGATATGGATCAAAGCAATTTGTCCAAGATTGAAAAGGGAGAAAGGCCGATTAATTCGTATGACATTGAACGTTTGTCAAGGTTGTTTTGTTGTGCCTCTGATTATATTTTGTATGGTGCTCAGTCAAACGTAAGGGGTTCAATTGCATTCAGAGCCGGCGATTTAGGTAATGAAGATTTAGAGGCATTGTCTGTTGTAAATGCTATAGCTTTGAATCAATTTGAGATGGATGATATTTTAGGAGAGCTAGATGATGAATAAAGTTGAGTTGATGAATAAAGCGATTTTTATTCGAAAGAGATTAGGGGAAGATGAATCTTCGCCAATTGATATTTTTAAGGTGGTTCAATCAATAGAAAATTTATCTATAATTTTTTATCCTTTAAATAAAAATATAAGTGGAGTGTGTTATAAGGGGGAGAAATCTTCTGTTATTGCCATTAATTCAGATATGTCAATAGGCAGACAGAGATTTTCCTTAGCCCATGAATTATATCATTTATATTATGATGAGAGTGCAAGTAGTTCGGTCAGTTTATTGAATATTGGAGAAGGGGATGAGACTGAGCGAAATGCAGATCAGTTCGCATCATATTTTTTGGTTCCAGGTCCAACTTTATATGAGAAGGTTGACAAGATCGGAAGAGATAATTTGGATATAGAGAATATAATAAAGCTTGAGCAATATTTTGGCGTGAGCCACAAAGCTATGTTGTACAGACTTGTGGATGAAGGGTTTATAGATTTTCAAACTGCTAAGTATATGGAATATGGAGTTGTTAGTATTGCAGCAAGGCTGGGATATGATACAAGTATTTATTATCCTTCATCACCGGACAAGAAGATGGGAGTTTTAGGATATTATATTTCGAGCGCAGATAAGCTTTTGGATAGCGGTCTTATATCTAGAGGCAAGTATGAGGAACTTTTGTTAGATGCGTTCCGAGATGATATTGTTTATGGTATGAATGAAGGTGAGGCAAGGCTTGACTGATACTATTTTTTTTGATACGGACTGTATAAGTGCTTTTTTGTGGGTGAATAATCAGAGTATTGTCGAACAGCTTTATGGAGGAAGAATTGTTTTTCCGAGAGAGGTATATGAGGAATTAAATAATCCACGCATTTCTCATTTAAAAAGACGAATGGATGATATGATTTCAAGAGACGTTGCTCGTATAGTGGATATGGAGATAGGGTCTGAAGAGTATGATTTATTTAGAGAGCTGACGCATCCGAGCACGGAAGGTCAAAAGTGGATAGGGAAAGGTGAGGCGTCCGCAATTTCGCTTGCAAAAGTATATGGAGGCATAGTTGCAAGCAACAATTTAAGAGATGTTTTAGATTATATTAAGGAATTCCATTTGGAACATATAACGACAGGGGATATACTTTTTGATGCATACAATAGCGGAATTATAAGTGAGGAAGATGGAAATGATATATGGCAGAGGATGCTTGATAAAAGAAGAATGTTAGGATATGGTTCATTTTCAGAGTTTTTAGAGAAAAAAGGTTATAAGTGAGATTTGAAAAACGTGTGTGCAGAGATGCATGCGTTTTTTTGGTTTAGGGTGTTTTATTACGATATTGGGTTCGATATTGTATTGACACACCGTTGTTGGTGGAAATACATATTTTACGTGCACAAAAATGGGCGGCGGGACACAGTGCGCCGTAACGTTCTGGGGGACGTGCAGAGCGAAGATATGTTTATAAACGGTATGGGGTTTTGGGCTTAATATTTCATAAATACACCGATGGTGGTATGTTGTAATAACAACGAAAGTTGGATATGCGGCGTGGGTTGGGGTGATAATTATTTTGACGTTTGGTTTTTATATTGTATATACACACCGTTGTTGGTGGGGTTGTAAATTGTTTTAACTTGATATATGGCGTGAGGACATCGTTACTCCTTTCGTCGTAACGTATGCCGTCACGCTACAACGCGTACATATAAGTATATAATTGAAAAATTTATCGGCGTGGGTAATGTTTGCTCGTAGCATGTTTCGGTTTTATATTTTTGAATTTATTGTTAGCTGTATGTTGTTATAACAACATACAGCTATGCGGCGGGATATAACCCGCCGTTACAGATGCGATTGCGTAGGCATACAATTGTATGAATATATCATCGTGGATAAAATGGCGTGTGATATTTTTCGGTTTTATATTTTATTTACACAGCGTTGTTGGTGAGGTTGTACAAAAATAAACGTCATATATGGCGGCGCAACATTATAGCCCTAACCCGTGCTTTTTGATTTGAAAAATCAAAAACACGATGGTAGGACTTATACAAAGACGTCCGACGACATTTCGACGAACAGGAGAAATGAGTCGTTGACGTCGATTGTGCATGCGCCGTTACGTTCTGGGAGACGGACAGAGCGAAGGTATGTTTATAAATTGGTAAGGGTTTATGTTTTATATATTTTACATACGCAACGTTGTTGCTGGAGTTGTAAATTGTAAATCATTGATATATGGCGGCAGGACATCGTTGTTCCTATCGTCACAACGTATGCCAGCCGTTACAAGCGGCGATTGCGAAATGATACAATTGTATGAATATATCATCGTCTATATATTTTTAAGTTGTATTTTTTGTTTCAATGTATTCTTTCTCCCAAGAATTTTTTCCTTTATTAAAAGTGTAATTTTTTATTCATTATTTCCCTTGACACGCAGTTGTTTTTTATGTTATTATATTTAGGTTGACACTAAGGTTTCGATTTTACAGGTTTTTAAAAATTTTTTCAATTTTTTTAAGTTTTTGCTTGTAATTCGGTTTTCTTTGTGTTATAATATATAGGTGCCCGAAGTCGATGGCGTTGAAGGGAAAGGTGGCCAATCGTTTGAATTGGGAGATTTTCCCGGAGTATGCGAAGCCGGCGAGCTTTCGCGAAAGCAATGACTTTTGTGGTTTTTCTTTTTAAGCGGAAGAGGAAACACCCGGATGAGTTGTTGTATTGACGTCGTATGTAAGGGCTATCATACGAAGGAGGGTAATATGAGCACAAAAAATAAAATCAGAATCCGTCTTAAGGCTTATGATCATGAGTTATTAGACAACTCTGCAAAGAGAATTGTGGAAGCTGCAAAGAGAACAGGCGTTGAGGTTTCAGGACCTATTCCTCTTCCAACAGAAAAGGAAATTATTACAATTTTGAGATCTGTTCACGTTAATAAGGATTCCAGAGAGCAATTTGAGCAAAGGACTCACAAGAGATTAATCGATATTTTGAATCCTAATCAAAAGACTGTAGATGCTTTGATGAAGTTGAATTTAGCTACAGGTGTAGATATCGAGATTAAGTTATAGGCTGTTAAGATTTATATGATTGAAGATCAATCCGCTATAAAATATGGAGGTGCTTTAGATGAAAGGCATAATGGGTAAAAAACTCGGCATGACACAAATTTTCGGTGAAACCGGAGAGTTGGTTGCCGTAACCGTTATTGAAGCAACACCGAATGTTGTTGTTCAAAAGAAGACGGTAGATAAGGAAGGTTATGACGCAGTTCAACTGGGTTTCGAACCTATCCGCGAGAAGCTTGCTAACAAGCCGAAGAAGGGACATTTCGAAAAGGCCGGTGCTAAGCCGATGCGTTTTTTGAGAGAGTTTAAAGATGATTCTTTCCAAGCTTTAGATCTTGGAAGTGAAGTGAAGGTAGATATTTTCGAAGAAGGTAGTTTCGTAGATATCACAGGTATTTCAAAGGGTAAGGGAACACAAGGTGTTATTAAACGTCACGGTTTCCAAAGGGGTCGTGAGTCACACGGTTCTAAGTTCCACAGAATGCCGGGTGGTTTGTCTGCAGGAACTTATCCAGGAAGAGTTTTTAAGGGCAAAAGAATGGAAGGTAGAATGGGTAATGAGAAGGTTACTGTTCAAAACCTTGAGATTGTTCGCGTAGACGCAGACAAGAATCTTTTGCTTGTAAAGGGTGCGGTTCCGGGAGCAAGAAACGGTATGGTTCTTGTTAAGGCTGCGCTTAAGAAGTAAAGGAGGACGAAATGCCTAAGATAAAAGTTGTAGATATGTCAGGCAAGGAACTAAGAGAAATTGAAATTTCTGAAGTTTTGTTTGCATCAGACATCAATGAAACAGCTGTTCACCAAGCTGTGGTAAATCACTTGGCAAATAGACGTCAAGGAACTCAATCTACCAAGACAAGAAGTGAAGTAAGAGGCGGTGGCAGAAAGCCATGGAGACAAAAGGGAACCGGTTCTGCAAGACAAGGTTCAACTCGTTCACCACAATGGAAGGGTGGCGGAGTTGTTTTTGCTCCGAAGCCAAGAGATTATTCATATAAGTTACCGAAGAGTTTGAAGAAGGTTGCTTTGTATTCAGCTTTGACAAGCAAGTTCAATGACGGTAAGATGATTGTTGTTGATAATATTAGTTTTGACGCACCGAAGACTTCAAAGATGATTGAGTTTTTCGATAAGTTGGGTGCAAGAAAGCCGCTTGTTGTTACTGAATCAGTTGACAAGAATGTTTATTTATCAGCAAGAAATATAGAGAAAGCTGCGGTAACATATGCAGATTTAATCAATGTTTATGAGCTTTTAAAGCACGATAATTTGGTTATCAGTGAATCCGCACTCAAAAGAGTTGAGGAGGTTTTTAACTAATGAACGCATATGATATTATTTTACGTCCTGTTGTTACAGAAAGGGCGATGGATGATTTGGCCGAAAGAAAGTATACTTTTAAGGTTTTAAAGACAGCTAATAAGACTGAGGTCAAGAAGGCTATTGAAACTATTTTCGGTGTAGATGTAGAGAAGGTTACTATTATGAATGTAACCGGTAAGAAGAAACGTCAAGGTATGACAGAGGGAAGAACTTCAGATTGGAAGAAGGCTATTATAAAGCTTACTCCGGAATCAAAGGGTATTGAGTTCTTCGAAAGCCTTGAGTAGTAGGAGGTTAGATTATGGGAATTAAAAGTTTTAAACCGACCTCACCTAGCCGTCGTCATATGACGGTTTCTACTTTCGAAGAAATCACAAAGAAGTATCCTGAAAAGAGTTTGGTGGTTTCTTTAGCAAAGAATGCAGGTAGAAATTCCAAGGGTAGAATTACAATGCGTCACAGAGGTGGCGGTGCTAAGAAGAAGTATAGAATTATCGATTTCAAGAGAGATAAAGATGGTATTCCAGGTATTGTAAATGCTATTGAGTACGATCCAAATAGAAGTGCAAATATTGCTCTTATTTTCTATAAGGACGGGGAAAAGAGATATATTCTTCACCCACAAGGACTCAAGGTAGGCGATACTGTTTTATCAGGTGAAAACGCTGATATTAAGGTAGGAAATGCTTTGAAGTTAAAGGATATTCCTGTCGGTACTTTCCTTCACAATATTGAGTTAAAACCTGGCAAAGGCGGACAATTAGCTCGTTCAGCAGGTAATGAAGCTCAACTTATGGGTAGAGAAGGTAAGTATGCTCAATTGAGACTTCCTTCAGGCGAAATGAGAATGGTTCTTGCAGAATGCCGTGCAACTATCGGTTCTGTTGGAAATCAAGAACACGAGCTTATTACTATCGGTAAGGCAGGAAGAAGCCGCAAGATGGGTAGACGCCCACATGTTAGAGGTTCAGCTATGAACCCGGTAGATCACCCGCATGGTGGTGGTGAAGGTAGAGCTCCTGTAGGACGTCCTGCACCTATGACACCTTGGGGCAAGAAGAGCCACGGTGTAAAGACACGTAAGAAGGGCAAAAAGTCTGATGCAATGATTATCAGAAGAAGAACCAAGTAGGGAGGAAAAATGGCTAGATCGATTAAAAAAGGACCTTTCGTTGATGAACATCTTATGAAGAAGGTTGAAGCATTAAACGAGAAGAATGATAAAAAAGTTATTAAGACATGGTCTAGAAGATCAACAATATTTCCGGAATTTGTAGGTCACACGATTGCTGTACATGACGGAAGAAAGCATGTGCCTGTATATATTACAGAAGATATGGTTGGCCACAAACTTGGAGAGTTCGTTCTTACTAGAACATTTAAAGGACATGCCGGCAAAGATGCTAAGACGGCAGGTATGTAGGGAGGAGTTCATATGAAGACAAGTGCAATTGCTAAATATGTAAGAATCAGTCCTAGAAAAGTACACTTTATCTGTCAAGAGATTCGTGGAAAGCAAGTGGACGAAGCTTTAGCTTTCTTGATGTTTACTCCTAAGAAGGGTGCACGCATTCTTTCTGATGTTTTAAAGAGTGCTGTTGCTAATGCTGAACATAATTTTGAAGCAGATAGAGAAAAGTTGATTGTTAAGGAAGCTTTCGCAAATGAAGGCCCAAGGATGAAGAGATATCGTCCGAAGGCTAAGGGTAAGGCTTATCCTATTATAAAACGTACCAGTCACATTGGCGTTGTAGTCGCAGATGAGTAAAGGAGAGTTTGAATTATGGGTCAAAAAGTTAATCCACATGGACTAAGAGTTGGAGTTATCAAGGATTGGAATTCCAGATGGTTTGCAAGTAAGAAAGACTTCTCCGACAATCTTATTGAAGATTACAAGATTAGAGAGTTTTTAAAGAAGGAATTATACCAAGCGGGAATTTCCAAGATTGATATTGAACGCGCTGTAAACAAGGTTAAGGTTTCTATTTTCACTCAAAAGCCGGGCGTAGTTATCGGACGTGGCGGTGAAGGTGTTGAAACTTTGAGATTGAAGTTAAACAAGCTCACAGGTAAAGATGTTGTTGTAAGCGTTGAAGAAGTAAAGAATCCTGATGTTGATGCTCAATTGGTTGCAGAAAATATTGCAGCTGCTTTGGAAAGACGTATTGCATTTAGACGTGCTATGAAGTCTGCTATCCAAAGAACTATGAGAGCTGGAGCAAAGGGTATTAAGACACAAGTTTCCGGTCGTTTAGGCGGAGCTGATATTGCAAGAGCTGAAAGATACAGTGAAGGTACAATTCCTCTTCAAACTATCAGAGCAGATATCGATTACGGTTTTGCAGAAGCTAATACTACTTATGGTAAGATTGGCTGCAAGGTCTGGATTTACAAGGGCGAAGTTTTAAATGGTAAGCTTCCTGAAGTAAAGCCTGCTGACGACGGAAAGAAGAGAAGAAGAAAGAGATTTGTCAAGGGACAATCTAATAAGTAGGAGGATATGTAGTTATGTTGATGCCTAAAAGAGTCAAAAGAAGAAGAGTCCACAGGGGCAGAATGAAGGGCTTCGCAAACAAGGGTAATACTATTACTTACGGCGAATATGCTATTCAAGCTCTCGAACCTGCATGGATTACCTCCAACCAAATAGAAGCTGCACGTCGTGCTATGACAAGATATATTAAGCGTGGCGGTAGTATTTGGATTAAGATTTTCCCGGATAAGCCGGTTTCAAAGAAGCCTGCTGAAACACGTATGGGTTCCGGTAAAGGAGCTCCGGAATATTGGGTAGCTGTTGTTAAACCGGGAAGAGTTATGTTTGAAATGGGCGGCGTTCCTCTTGAAGACGCTAGAGAAGCTATGAGACTTGCCCAACACAAGTTACCAATTAAGACTAAGTTCATCACTCGTGATGATGTAGAAGCTAAAGGCGGTGAAGCTGATGAAGATTAATGAAATTCGACAATTATCGGATCAAGAATTACAAGCTAAACTTCAAGAATTGAAAGCAGAGCTCTTCAATCTTCGTTTTCAAGCTGTAACCGGTGGTCTTGAAAATCCGATGAGGATTCGTATTGTTAGAAAAGAAATAGCAAAGATTAAGACTATTGAGAGCGAAAGAGCTCTTGGAATAAGGAAGGAGGCTTAAGGTTATGGAAAGAAGTTTAAGAAAGACTAAGATCGGTATCGTTACAAGCGATAAGATGGACAAGACGATCACAGTTAAAGTTGAAACCAAAGTCGCTCACCCTGTTTATAAGAAGAGAATTAATCGTACAACAGTTTTTAAAGCTCATGATGAACAAAACCAAGCTAAGATCGGTGACAAGGTTCAAATTATGGAAACCAGACCTTTGTCAAAAACTAAGAGATGGCGCCTCGTTCAAATCATTGAGGAAGCACGTTAATTAAGGAGGAATTATGATACAACAAGAAAGTCGCATGAGAGTTGCTGATAACTCAGGTGCTAAAGAAGTCCTCGTTATTAAGGTTCTCGGAGGAACAAGAAGAAAGATCGCATCTGTTGGGGACATTGTAGTTGTTGCTGTCAAAAGTGCAACACCCGGCGGAGTTGTAAAAAAAGGTGATGTTCAAAAGGCTGTTATTGTAAGAACAGTTCGTCCTGTAAGACGTGCTGACGGCAGTTACATTTCTTTCGATGACAACGCATGCGTTATTATAAAAGATGACAAGAACCCGGTTGGCACCCGTATTTTCGGGCCTGTCACAAGAGAGCTAAGAAAAAATGATTTCATGAAGATCGTTTCACTTGCTCCGGAAGTACTATAAGGAGTTTCATATGAAGATTAGAAAAGATGATACAGTAATAGTAATTGCCGGTAAAGATAAAGGAAAAACCGGAAAGGTTTTGCGTTCTTTCCCACAAGAAAAGAAGGTTATTGTTGAAGGTGTTAATATTCAAGTTAAGCACCAAAAACCTATGGGACCACAAAAACCGGGCGGACTTGTTAAGAGAGAAGGCAAGATTGATGTTTCAAATGTTATGTATTACGATACATCAGCAAAGAAGCGTTCAAGAATCGGCTATAAGTTCCTTGAAGATGGCACTAAAGTAAGATTTAGAAAATCTGATGGCGAAGTTATAGACTAGGAGGATGATATAGATGGCTCCAAGATTATTAGAAAAATATAAGAATGAAGTAGTTTCTCAATTGGTTGAGAAATTTGGATATAAGAATATAAACGAAGTTCCAAAGCTTGAAAAGATTACTTTAAACGTTGGTTTGGGTAAGGCAAAGGACAATCCGAAGATGTTGGATGCAATTGTTAAGGAATTGGCCCTTATTTCAGGTCAAGCTCCTGTTGTAACCCACGCAAGAAAGTCTATTGCTAATTTTAAACTTCGTGAAGGTATGAAGATAGGTGCAAAGGTTACTCTAAGAGGTGACAAGATGTATTACTTCTTGGACAAGTTTGTAAATATCTCTTTGCCACGTGTTAGAGACTTCAGAGGGGTTAGCGACAGAAGTTTTGACGGTCGTGGAAATTATGCTACGGGTGTCAGAGAACAATTGATTTTCCCTGAAATCATTTATGACGAAGTTGAAGAGATACACGGTATGGACATCGTTATTGTTACAACGGCTAAGACAGACGAGGAAGCAAAAGAATTATTGGGTCTTCTCGGTATGCCGTTCAGAAAATAAGGAGGATTTTAATGGCAAAGAAATCAAAGATAGCAAGTCAAAAGAGAACTCCTAAATTCTCTTCAAGACAATACAATCGTTGCAAGATTTGTGGAAGACCACACGCCTATCTCAGAAAATATGGTATTTGCCGTATTTGTTTTAGAGAACTCGCTTACAAGGGTGAAATTCCTGGAGTAAGAAAGGCAAGCTGGTAAGCTTTGAAGGAGGTAAATTATGTTAACTGATCCTATTGCAGATATGCTTACGAGAATTAGAAATGCAAATAGTCAAAGGCACGAATTCGTAGACATTCCGGCTAGTAAAATTAAAGTTTCGATTGCTGAAATTCTAAAAGATGAAGGATACATCAAGGATTTTGAGGTTCTTGAAGACGGAGTTTCTAAGACAATTCGTATTGCGTTGAAATATATTAATAGTAAAGAAAGAGTTATTTCAGGTATCAGAAGAATTTCTAAACCTGGTTTAAGAATTTATGTAAATACAAATGAACTGCCAAGAGTTTTAGGCGGTCTTGGTATTGCCATTATTTCCACTTCTAAGGGAATTATGACAGACAAGAATGCTCGTGCTCAAAAGGTTGGCGGCGAAGTTATTTGCTACGTATGGTAAGGAGGAGATTATGAGTAGAATCGGATTGAAACCAATTGCAATTCCTTCAGGCTGTACTGTAGATATTAAGGACCAAACAGTTAAGGTTAAGGGACCTAAGGGTGAACTTTCTTTTACGGCTGTTAAGGAAATGACTTTTGAAGTAAAGGATAATGAAATCCATGTAATTAGAGCTGACGAAACAAAGAGAGTCAGAAGTCTTCACGGTTTGACAAGAAGTCTTGTTGCAAATATGGTTGAAGGTGTTACAGAAGGATTTAAGAAGGAATTAAAGATTATCGGAACCGGTTACAGAGCAAGTATGAACGGTAAAAAATTGGGTCTTACCCTTGGTTTTTCACATCCACTCGATGTTGAAGTTCCAGCAGGTTTGACAGTTGAAACACCGGACAACTTAACTATTGTAATTTCAGGTGCTGATAAACAACAAGTCGGACAATTTGCGGCTCTCGTCAGAGGTTACAGACCACCTGAACCATATCTAGGAAAAGGTGTTCGTTACGTTGATGAACATGTACGTCGTAAAGTCGGTAAGACTGGTAAGTAGGAGGTCTTTTAAATGATAAAAAAAGTTGATAAGAATCAAACTCGTATAAAAAGACATCTTCGCGTAAGAAACAAGGTAAACGGTACTGCTGAAAGACCAAGACTTTGTGTTAGAAGAAGTTCTAAGCATATTTATGCTCAAATCATTGATGATGTTGAAATGAGGACGCTCGCTGCTGCTTCATCCCTAGACAAGGAATTAGGTCTTGAACACACATCAAACAAGGAAGCTGCTAAGAAGGTTGGCGAACTTGTTGCAAAGCGTGCTATTAAAAATGGCATCAAGGAAGTAGTATTCGACAGAGGCGGATATGTTTACCACGGTCGCATTAAAGAATTGGCTGAAGGCGCTAGAGAAGCCGGACTCGACTTCTAGAAGGAGGTATTACTTTGACTGAGAGAATTAATCACGAAGAACTCGATTTACAAGAAAGAGTTGTTGCAATCAACAGAGTTTCTAAGACTGTTAAAGGTGGTAAGAACTTCAGATTTGCCGCACTCGTTGTTGTCGGAGATCAAAAGTCTCACGTCGGCATCGGAATGGGCAAGGCTCTTGAAGTTCCGGAAGCTATTAGAAAAGCTGTTGCTGATGCAAAGAAGAATATGATCGAGGTTGTTATTCAAGATACAACAATTCCACACGAAATCATTGGTAGATACGGTGCAGGCAGTGTACTTCTAAAGCCTTCAAAAGAAGGTACCGGAGTTATTGCAGGAGCAGCTGTTCGTGCAGTTTGCGAACTTGCAGGTATCAAAGATATTCGTACAAAGTGTCTTGGCAGTAATAACCCAAGAAATGTTGTTAACGCAACAATGGCAGGTCTATCAAGTTTGAAACGTCCGGAAGACGTTGCAAAGATGAGAGGCAAGTCAGTGGATGAAATATTAGGTTAGGAGGCGTCTTATGGCTACAATAAAATTTAGACAAAAGAGAAGTCTCATCGGTAAACCCGAAAGTCACAGAAGGATTGTTAAAGCTTTAGGTCTTCACAGAATTGGCCACGTAGTTGAAACAACCGATACTCCACAAATTAGAGGAATGATCAACAAGGTTAAACACATTGTTGAGGTTATTGACTAGGAGGGAATTATGGATCTAAGTAATTTAAAAGGACTTAAGAGAACTTCCAAGAAAAGAGTTGGAAGAGGAATCGGTTCCGGAATGGGTAAAACTTCTACTCGCGGTATGAAGGGACAAAATTCCAGAAGCGGTGGCGGTACACGTCCTGGATTTGAAGGGGGCCAAATGCCACTTTTCAGACGTATGCCGAAAAGAGGATTTACAAACATATGGAGAACGGATTATTCAATCGTTAATGTTTCAGAACTTGAAGCATTTGACAACGGTCAAACAGTTGACAAGGCTGCAATGATCGAAAAAGGACTTGTACACAGAAGTGTTGGTGCTATTAAAATTTTAGGCGAAGGAGATTTATCCAAGAAGCTTACTGTTAAAGCACAAAAGTTCAGCAAGTCTGCACAAGAAAAGATTGAAAAAGCTGGTGGAACAGCTGAGGTGAACTAATGTTTAAAACATTAAGAGACGCATGGAAAGTTAAGGAAATAAGAAACAAGATTCTTTTCACATTATTTTGTCTCTTTATTTTCCGCTTAGGAAGTCATATACCGGCACCATTTATTGATAAGTCACAAATCGCAAAGATTTTTGAAAGTGCAGGACAAAGTGTTCTCGGATTTTTGGACTTGATGGCCGGTGGTTCGCTCTCCAATATGAGTATATTTGCCATGAATATTTATCCATATATCACGGCGTCAATTATTATCCAACTTCTTACAGTTGCAATTCCTAAACTTGAAGAACTTGCAAAAGAAGGAGAAGAAGGAAGAAGAAAACTCAATAATATTACAAGAGTTACAGGTGTTGTTTTGGCACTCATTCAATCTATGGGTACAGTTTTCGGACTATACAGCAAGGCTGTTACAGCAACCGGATTCATTCAAAACTCACTCATTATTATAACATTAGTAGCCGGTACAAGTTTCCTTGTATGGCTCGGAGACAGAATTACAGAAAACGGAGTTGGAAACGGTATTTCACTTATTATCTTCGTTGGTATCGTTGCAAGATTACCTGAAACTTTGATGAAGAATTTCAGACTTGCACAAGCAGGTGTAACATCATGGATTGCTGTTATCATTTATCTTTTGATTATGGTTGCAATTGTTGCATTTGTTGTTATTATCCAAGAAGGTGAAAGAAGGGTTCCGGTCCAATATGCAAAGCGTGTTGTTGGAAGAAGAGTTTATGGCGGACAAGCTACACATATTCCAATTAAGGTTAATATGGCTTCAGTTATGCCTGTTATCTTCGCATCGACATTTATGCAAATTCCTGCAACAATTGCTCTTTTCTCAAAGGGTGGTTTTGCAAATTTCCTACACAATTGGTTAACACAAGACGGTAAATTCGGTTTTTGGATTTATCTTATCATAAATTTTGTGCTTATTGTATTCTTTACGTATTTCTACAATGCAATTCAATTTAACACAGTTGAATATGCAAAGAATATTCAATCACAAGGCGGTTTCATTCCGGGAATCAGACCTGGAAAGCCAACAAGTCAATTCCTTTCAAGAACTGTTAACAGAATAACGTTCATCGGTGGTCTTGCACTTGCTATTTTATCAAGCTTACCGCTATTACTATCACACTTTTCAAACCTTGACGTTGCTTTCCAAGGAACAGGGATGATCATCGTGGTAGGTGTTGCACTCGAAACTGTACAACAAATTGAAGCACAAATGACCATGCGTCACTATAAAGGATTTTTAGGCTAATGAGACTAATATTATTAGGTGCACCGGGTGCCGGAAAAGGCACTCAAGCTATAGAAATTAAAGAAGAATTTAGTATTCCACATATTTCAACAGGTGACATTTTTAGAGCAAATATTAAAGATGGAACAGAGCTTGGAAAAAAAGCAAAGGGATATATGGATGAAGGTAAACTTGTTCCTGACGAGCTGACAATTGAACTTGTGAAAGACAGACTAAGAAAAGACGATGCAAATAAGGGCTTTTTGTTGGATGGCTTTCCAAGAACAATTCCTCAAGCTGAAGCGCTTGACGGATTTTTGAAAGAAGAAGGAATCAAGCTTGACAGAGTTGTTAATATAGATGTAGACAAGAGTGTTCTACTTGACAGGATCACGGGTCGCCGTGTATGCAAAGATTGCAAGGCAAGCTTCCACATTGCCTTTAATCCTCCAAAGAAGGAAAACGTTTGTGACCACTGCGGAGGCGAGCTCATTCAAAGGGCTGATGATAATGAAGAAACGGTTAAGAATCGTATAGGTGTGTACGAAAGAGAAACCAGTCCATTAATCGACTATTACAACAAACAAGGACTTGTCCTTAACATTGATGGTAACAAGAGTCCAAAAGAAGTTACAAAAGAAATCTTCGAGGGTCTTAAGTAATCAATGATAGAGAAGATAGTACCCGGACAAATTGTTAGAAGCAAGGCAGGTCACGATATGTTTAAACATTTTGTGATTGTAGAAGTGGTTGATAATGATTTTGTTTTAATTTCAGATGGAAAAACCAGAAAGCTGGAAACGCCGAAGAAAAAGAAAATAAAACATTTGGCTATTTTAAATGACAATGCTTTTAAAGACGAATCATTTTCGTTAACAAACAAAAATTTAAAGAAACTAATGCAAAGGTACAACGAGGGGGACAAGTATTAATGTCAAAAAAGAATACTATTGAGGTTGAGGGCGTTGTTGTAGATGCTCTCCCTAATGCTATTTTTAAAGTAAAACTTGATAATGGTTATGAAATTATCGCGCATATTTCCGGTAAATTAAGAATGCACAATATTCGAGTTTTGCCGGGAGATAGAGTAAACTTGGAACTATCTCCATACGATCTTACCAAGGGCAGGATCACATGGAGAAACAAATAATTAAGGGGATGAAATAAAGATGAAAGTAAGACCATCCGTAAAGAAAATTTGCGACAAATGCAAAATTATTAAAAGAGGCGGAAAAGTAATGGTAATCTGTGAAAACCCTAAACATAAACAAGTACAGGGTTAAGGAGGCTAATTAATATGGCAAGAATTGCAGGTATCGACCTTCCTAGAGATAAAAGAATCGAAATCGGTTTAACATACATCTTCGGAATTGGTAGAGTTACTTCAAAGAAAATTTTGACAGATGCCGGAGTTGATCCGGATATTCGTGTACGTGATTTGACCGAAGCAGATGCTGCTAAAATCAGAGCTGCTATGGAACATATTAAGGTTGAAGGAGATCTTCGCCGTGATGTTGCTCTTAATATTAAGAGACTTCGCGAAATCGGTTCATACAGAGGTCAACGTCATAAGAGAAGTCTTCCGGTAAGAGGACAAAGAACAAAGACGAACGCTAGGACAAGAAAAGGTCCGGGACAAGCCGGTAAAAAATAAGGAGGGATAAATCTTGGCAAGTAATAAAGGAAAGGCTACTAGAGTTAAAAGAAGAGCCAGAAAAAATATAGAAAAAGGTCAAGCCCATATCTCTTCATCATTTAACAATACAATGGTGTCTTTGACAGATATGCAAGGCAATCTGATTTCATGGGCAAGTGCCGGAGGACTCGGATTTAGAGGCTCAAGAAAAAGTACTCCATTTGCTGCACAAGAAGCTGCTGAAACTGCTTCAAAGAAAGCAATGGAACATGGTTTAAAGACGGTGGAAGTTTATGTTAAAGGACCTGGTTCAGGAAGAGAAGCTGCTATCAGAGCTCTTCAAGCATCAGGACTTGAAGTTACATCTATCAAAGACGTAACACCTATTCCACATAACGGATGCAGACCTCCTAAACGCAGAAGAGTTTAGGGATTAATCTTGCAAGGAGGGAACCTTATGGAAATTGAAAAGCCTATTATCGAAATTTTAGATATGAGCGAGGACAAGAGCTACGCTAAAATCTCTATCGAGCCGCTTGAAAGAGGATATGGAACTACTTTAGGAAACTCAATGAGAAGGGTACTTCTATCAAGTCTTCCGGGAAGCAGCATTTCTAATATTCGAATTCAAGGAGTTCTTCATGAATTTTCAACTATTGAAGGTGTTTATGAAGATGTTCCGGAAATTATTCTAAATATAAAGAACTTGGCTATAAAAAGCTATACAAAAGAACCACAAAAACTTCTTATCGATGTAAAGGGCCCGAAGGAAGTTACAGGGGCGGACATTATTACAGGAACGGACTGTGATATTATTAATAAAGATTTAAAAATCGCAACCGTAAATAAAAATGGACACCTAGTCATTGAAATGGACCTTACACACGGCAGAGGTTATGTGCTCCAAGAAAAGAATAAAGAAGCTTTAAAAGAATCCACATCCATAGGGGATATTCCAATCGACTCAGAATTTACACCTGTAAAGAAAGTGAATTTCAAAATTGAAAACACTAGAGTCGGACAAATTACAGACTATGACAGATTGGTTTTGGAAATTTGGACGAATGGAACCATAAACGCGGATGAAGCGGCCTCCTTGGGCGCAAGAATTTTAATCGAACATTTAAGTCTCATAAGCGGTCTATGCGAAAATATGGACCAAGGTGGGATATTAAAATTAAGAGATGATCGTGCAAAGCAAAGATATTTGAAGATGTCAATTGAAGAACTTGATTTGAGCGTTCGTTCATTCAACAGTTTGAAGAGAGCAAACATCAACACAGTTGCTGAACTTACAGAAAAGTCGGAAGACGATATGTTAAAAGTCAGAAACCTTGGAAGAAAAAGTTTGGAAGAAGTCATCAACAAATTGGCTGAATACGGTCTTAGTTTAAAAGAAACTGAAAGTTAAGGAGGGTTATTAATGGCACAAAGAAAGCTTGGCAGAAGATCTGACCACAGAATGGCAATGCTTAGAAACCTTACAACCTCTCTCTTATTAAATGGACGTGTTGTTACAACAGTCACAAGAGCAAAAGAATTGAGAAAACTTGCAGATAATATGATCACTCTTGGTAAAAGAGGCGATCTTCACGCAATAAGACAAGTCAATTCTTTCCTATTTAATAATGAAGCGGCAAAGAAGGTTTTCACTGAATACAATACTAAATATGCCGATAGAAAAGGTGGATACACAAGAATCATTAAAACAGGTGTTCGTCGTGGCGATGCATCGGAAATGTGTATTATTGAATTGGTATAAGATGGAAATGATAAAAGGGGCATTATGCTCCTTTTTTTATTTGCGGCTATTTGCGGTCTATTTTGCGACCTGCTTGCAAACTTCAATTATTTGATTGCTCGGAGTGCAATTGAGCACACCTGCGCAATCAAAAATTAAGTTTGCGGCGCATCTCATCAAAATATCATCGCAAATAAAAGTGTGTATTAATTGTATAAATATTTAGACGCAACTCAACAATTTTTGTATGGAGAACGTAACGGCTGGCATACGTTGTGTCGTAAGACACAACGATGTCCTGCCGCCATGAGGGAGAATAATTGGGATAATTTTTAAAAACAAATAATGATGGGTGAATTTATATATTGTAAGAGTTTTTGAGATAGATAATTTATAAACCCCGTTGTTGGTGATAATACATATTCAATATACACAAAAATGGTCGTCGGGATGTAACCCGTCGAATAAGTAATGATAAGATTATTAAATAATAGTATGTCTATAAATAAATCAAATACTATGACTTGATTTTTTTTTAAAAAGATTTATAATAAATATGGATTAATATTATTCTAATATTAAAATTGATTGTTAATAAAATTAATTTTTTGGAATTAGCTTTATAAGTTTAAAGATAGGGAAGATATTTTTTCAAGAAGAATACAAGGCTGACACAAAGTTTATAAGTATGGATTATCTAAATCATTGGTATAGTTTTGTCAGTAAAATTTGAAAAAGATTTAGAATAAATTTTAGGATTTTAAGGAGGAGAAAGATTATGGAAGAATATAAACCGGAAGTAAAATTGATTAAGTGGCAGACAATAATAACATTAATATTCGCGGTTGTTTTAGTATTATTTGCGGTTTCTCTTTACAAGGATATTGCTATAAGAAAGCCGGTAAATAAACTCGGGAATACTTTGTTTCATGCGGAGTATGCCGAGCGTGTCGATGATGAAAGCAAAAAATACGCTTTCGAAAATGAAGACCGCAGATTATTTATATCTCATAAGGACATTGAGCTTTATGATTTGGAAGGCGAGTATAATTTCTATGATGAAAATGGAAAGCTTTTGGATAAATTCGAAATCTACAATTCCTCCGAAGGGCTTGTAATAAAAAAAGATAGATTTATGCACAAAAGTTTATTTGCAAAGATTGAGTTTAAAGAAATGTAGGATTATAGTAAAAAGGAGATTAACATGCAAAGAAAATTTAGAGAAAGAGTATTAATATTTTTATCGATATCCATGGCTTCAATGCTATTTGGATGCGGTTCAAATAACGGAGCGAAAGACAATTCAAAGAGTGATGAGTTTAAAACATTTGAGGTCAGTTTTTACAAAGAACAGCTTGCGGATGATTTTTACAATAACGGAGATTGGTTTTTTGTAAATGATGAAGTTTTTAAGGAGAATTTTTTCGAACTACAAAAGGATGAAAAGCCGAAATTGAGCGAAAATCTCTCGAGTAAAGTGGAATGTAAAATAAAAAAAGCGGACAGCTATAAAATCGTATTTCCGGAAAATGAATTGATTGGACAGTGGGCGATTGATGACGGTGTGGAAGTGACGGAAATGGTTTATTATATTCCGGGAGACGTAAGAGATGAGTTTAAAACCGGACCGACAGGCAAATCGACTGTAAACCATCAATTCTATATTGAGAACGCCAAGGATATCAAGACTATAAGATTTAAGCTTTTGGATAGAAAAGATGTGGATACAGACGTTTCGTTTGAAGAAGCGGAAGGGAAGATAGAAGTTGTTTTTGAAGTAGAATAGGGGGATTATTTGCGGATCTTTTGCGGTCTATTTTGCGACGCATATAATCAAAATCTCTCGCAAATAAAATTGAATGTTGATTGTAGAAACTGGTAAACGTTGTTTGTAGCGTCGGGTTACATCCCGACGCATGGGATATGAGTTAATATACGATTGCGATTGATGCCATTTAAAAATAAATAAATGTTGTATTACCGACCAGTTTTTTTATCCATCGAACAGAAATCTTTGATTTCGTCGTGAGATGAGATAAAAAGGTGTATCGCCGCCAAGATGGAGAATGGGTGGAAAAATTTTTAAAAACACACAATGATGGGTGAATTTATAAATTGAATTAATTGTTGGGTTTACATTATATATACACACCGTTGTTGGTAATAATACATATTCAATATACACAAAAATGGGCGTCGGGATGTAACCCGACGCTACTTTTTTGGAAACGTAAGACGATAGATTTATGAATTATAAATATTATAAACGGCGTAAATAGAAAAATGTGAAAATAAATGTATGGATGTGTTTTATTTATGTATAAGATGACAGAATTTGTAGCGTCGCATTACATTGCGACGCATGAGATATAGATAAACACACGGCGTCTGAACGATTAAAATAACAAGTGAATAAACGCCACAGGTAGTAACCGTCGCTCAGTCGACGTCTACGGCTCATTTCTACTATTCGTCGAAATGTATCCGGACGTCTATGCGGAAGACCTACCATCGTGTTTTTGATTTTTCAAATCAAAAAGCACGGGTTAGGGCTATCATATTGCGACGCATGAGATATAGACAAACATACGCGTATAAGCGATTTAAAAATATAAAACAATTAACACCTCACAAAACAATCTCGCAACTCTCCCACACCTCAATATCAATTTATTAATTATTTTGATGTAAGTTTTATGCTTGTAATCACATTTTAAAAGTGTTAGAATAAAAGTTATAGAAGAAATTTGAAAGGTGAGCTTTCAAAATGATATAAGGAGGATTTTATGGATAGAGAAATTACGAAAGACATGCTCAAAGAGTTCAAAGAAAATTATGATAAGAACTTCAGCAGGATGTCTCAAAATGCGGTTGCATCGGTTGGTATTATGGATGCGTCCATAAATTATGAATTGGTAAATAAAAATCCGAATGTTTTTTCAAAGGAATTGAAAATCGGAAAGATTACAAATCAAAAGCAATCGGGCAGATGTTGGATGTTTGCCGGTTTAAATACTTTAAAGGTGAGCGTTTTGAAGAATTTCAATCTTCAAGATATTAAATTTTCACACAATTATCTTTATTTCTTCGACAAGCTCGAACGTGCAAACCAATATTTGGACGATGTTATTGAGTTGAAAGATAAAGATTTGGATGACAGATTAAATAGAAATGTTGTTTTTTATGCTGCAGATGACGGTGCTTGGTGGACAACTTTCCAACGTCTTGTCTCAAAATACGGAATTGTTCCTGAGTATGCATATCCGGATTCAAAGAATGTAAGTCGCACAAATGATTTGATTGACAATCTCGACAAGAGATTAAAGATTGCGGCAAAGGCAATAAGAGATGCTTTTAAAGAAGGCAGAGAATCCGAAATCGAATGCATCAAGGAAAAGGCAATGAAGGATGTGTATAGAATTACCGCGATTTCATTGGGCGTTCCACCAAAGAGATTTGATCTTTGCGTAAAAGACAAGGACAATAAATTGATTGAAAGAAGAAATATTTCTCCGATTGAATTCTACAATGAATTTTTCAAGGAAGATGTTTCGGAATATGTTGAACTTGGAAATTATCCGGGCAAAAACAAAGAAGAAAATGTTCTTTATGAAAGAGTTTTCATTCAACAAAGAATCGGTGGCAGCTTGAGATATGTAAATGTTTCGATTGCAAGAATGAAGGAAATTGTTATGTCGATGATCGACGCCGGCGAACCGGTTTGGTTTGCGTGTGACGTGGGCAAGGATTCTTTGATTTCAAGAGACGGTCTTGACACGGGATTTATGCTCTACAATATTCTCGACAGGGATTCACTTTTTGGAGTTGACACAAAGACGAACAAGGTCCAAAGAATGGAAACTCGCGAATCCGAAGCTACACACGCTATGGTTATTGTGGGATATGATAATTCTTCAAAGGGACTCAGATTTAAGGTTCAAAATTCATGGGGCGAAAAGGCAGGACTTGCAGGCTATCTTGTTATGGATGAAGCATGGTTTGACAACTATGCTTATGAAATCATTCCTAAAAAATCTTTCCTTAACAAGGAAGAACTTGCTGCATTTAACAAAGAACCTGTAAAACTACTACCTTGGGAACTCTAGGAGGAAATTATGACGAGATTAAGTATTGATAAAATAAATGAATATGAAAAAGAATTTTTAGAAGACAAGAGAAATATCGTAGCAATGAACGCCGCAACATATAACGGAGTTCAAAAGGTTGCAAGAGATGTGAATGCGCTGAAAAATGAACCGTTCGCTTTTAATGTGGATATTAAAAACGGCGAAGTTACAAACCAAAAGCAATCAGGCAGATGCTGGATGTTTGCTTCGATGAATGTTTTGAGAAATATCGTGATTAAAAAGTTCAATCTTGAAAACTTTGAACTTTCACAAAGCTACACATTGTTTTGGGACAAACTCGAAAGATGCAATTACTATATGGAAGCGGTAATCGAAAAGGCAAATGAACCACTTGAAGACAGAGTTATGGACTATCTTATGTCGGACTTGTTGTCGGACGGCGGACAATGGGATATGTTTGTGAATATCGTAAAAAAATACGGACTTGTTCCAAAATATGCATATCCTGAATCCCAAACTTCATCTGCAACTGTTCAACTGAACAAATATCTCTGTAAAATTTTGAGAAAATATACAACTGAACTTAGAGACGCAGTGCAAAATGAAGGCGTGAAAAAGGCAAGAGAGTTAAAAGAAGAAGTTTTGAAAGACGTCTACAATGTTTTGACTTCAACACTTGGACAAATGCCGGAAAAATTTGACGTGGTTCTTCACGACAAAGACGGAAAACTTATTGAAGACAAGGGCATGGACGCACACAGCTTCTTTGACAAATATATCGGCGTAGAAATTGATCAATATATTTCATTAATCAACTCACCGACAGAAGATAAACCTTTCAACCAAACATATACCATAAAATATCTTGGAAACATTATTGAAGGTAAAATTGTAAAGCACTTGAATCTTCCTATCGAAGAACTTAAAAAAGCTGCCGTAAAACAATTAAAAGACGGATATCCTGTTTGGTTCGGTTGCGACGTAGGACGCTCATCTGTAGTGGAAGATGAAAGAGCAATGCTCGACACAAAAGCTGTCGACTACGAATCCCTCTTCAACGTCGACTTGAAACTTTCAAAAGAAGACGCCCTTGACTACGGCTACTCGATGATGACACACGCAATGACCTTCACCGGAGTTCAAATGAATGGCAATGAAGCTCTAAGATTCAAAGTTGAAAACTCATGGGGAGAAAAATTCGGCTACAAAGGTCACTTTGTCATGACTTCAGACTGGTTCGACCAATACGTCTACCAAGTCGTCGTCAACAAAAAATACTTGCCGGAAAAACTCAGAAAAGCTTATGAGAAAAAAGCAATAGAGTTAAGCCCATGGGACCCAATGGGCTCCCTAGCATAAATTGCAACTAAATTTGCGACCTTGCGGTCTGAAATTCAAAAAATACCTCTCGACGTACATTTTAAGTACGACTCGAGGTATTTTTTTCTTTCATCCCACAATCTCATCAAATTTAGAGTGCAATTTGGTGAGATATAATACCTTGGGAACAATGTGTTTCCAAGGTATTTTTTGTGGGAGCTTTTGTACGCGACGTAGCGGCTGGCATACGTTACGACGTAAGGAGTAACGATGTCCTGACGCCATATATGACGTTTGTGTTTTGAAGAACATTACCAACAACGCTGTGTTGCAAAATATATAAACATACCTAATCATATAATACATAAACCTTTATTCGCTCTGTACGCTTCCCAACGCCCATTTTTGTGTGTTTAGAATATGTAGACAAACTAACCAATTTGATTATAACGAAGATCGAAAATTTATAATTATAACATCAATTAGGAGCAAACTAATATTTATGTTATAATACTATTAAAAGCTATAAATTTTGATGTACTTCAATTAAAATGACATACATAAATTCAATTAAAACGGGAGACAATATATGTATAACAAACAGACAAAATACTTACTTGGAGGGAGAATTGCCACAAATATAGCGGACTCACTTCAATATATGATGATTCTTTGGTTTTTCAACGAGACATTTAAGTCACCTTTTTTGTTGGGTGTAATATTTGCGATTGAATCCGGGGCAGATGTAATCAGTTTTTTATTTGGACCGCTGATTGATAATTCGAACAGCAAAAAATTGTTGATTAAATGTTCTGCAGTACAAATAATAAATGTTCTGATTTTGTGTGTGATAAATATTACTTTTGGAATCAAAAGTAATGTGATATATTCGATTATAATGGTTCTTTCTTTAACTATAACCACTCTCGCAAGCACAATAATTTATCCATTACAGACAAAAATGATACCGATGGTAGCAGGTGAGACACCTTTGGTTAAAGTAAACGGAATATTTAATCTCTCTGAAAAAATATTTGATGTGCTTTTTAATGCCGGAGCAACACTCTTAATTTCATCTTTTAACGTAAGCTTCAATCTGATCATTTCGTTGGTAGTTTTTTTAATTGGGATAAAGCTATATTCGCTGTTAAATTATGATGAAAATTTTGACTTTTCAGAGATTGAAGACTATGAAGAAGAGGGAACGGTAGGAGAATATATAGCGGATTTAAAAGAGGGATTTGTGGAACTTCGAAAACAAAATGAACTTCTAAAACTCATAATACCTCTTATGGTAATAAACTTCTTTTTTGCAATTGCGGATATAGGGCTACCGAGGCTTGCAAGCGAATATATTTCAGATGAAGCCACAGGCTATGGGCTTATACTATCAATCAGTGCAATTGGGTCAATTGTGGGTGGCGCATTTACACAATTTAAAAATATTGAAAAAGCGAATCTTAGAAAAACGGTCGCAATGTGCTTGATATCATCCGGGATATTTAAACTAATAACTGCGATAACAATAAATAGAATTTTTGTTTTGTGTTGCATCTCAATATTTTTTTGCAGTGCTTTTATAAGCTTTATGAATATTTTATTTATATCGCTTGTCCAATCAACTGTTCCGGTGAATATATTGGGGAGAGTTGAGACAATAAATGAAAGCATTATCTCGGCAATAATTCCTTTAGGAACTTTTGCAGGAGCATTTGTAATAAAAGAATATGGAAGCATAATGACACAATATATATACGCGGTGGCTCTGGTTGTATTTGGGGTGTATTATGCGTTGTTAAAGGTGGAGAAATATTCTTGCTAAAATTGCGAAAAACGGTTGTTCGACTTTTTAGTCGCTGCGACATACTTGCCAGTATGCCTCGCTCCAAAAAAATCTCGCACGGAAATATTCTTGCTAAAATGGCGACTAACTTGCTTTTCAGAATCTCACAACCTGCGACGTATTTACCAATACGCCTCGGTTGGTCGTTTATTGCAAAGCGGCGTTATTCATCCATTTTAGCGAAGAATGTAGTGTGAACTATATAATAAAAATACCTTGAGATTGATTAAAAATCATCTTGAGGTATTTTTTTGTAGAGGTGTGTGTACGCCGCTGTAACGGCGGATTACATTCCGCCGCCCATTTTTGTGTGTTTGGAATATGAAGACAAACCAACAACTTTGTGCTTATATAATATCGAATAAGAACCTCATCTATTTCGTCCTACACCTTCACATTCCTTTTATGATTTGACACCATCAACAAGCATTGATATACTATAAATATACATATTATTTTCACAAGGGAGTACATTATGAAAGACAAGTACAGTTTTTTCAGCAATTTATTTTTTCTAATAAAAAATTGGTTCAAAAAGGACACGTTCGGGGCGATTGTCGTTTTTGTTTCGGCTATTATTTCCGTTATAATTCCGATGGTTGATGCATTTATTACGAGAACTGTTGCAAATTCGATAATTGAAAGTGCGGAGATTAGTTTTTTCATAAGAGAGCTTGCGGTTCTTTTTTGCGTTTATATAGTTTTGAAGTTTATAAATGTGTGGGCGGAGGAACGGACGTGGTTTTTTCAAAACAAGGTCAGCATGCTCTATGGAGTCGATTTGATGGATGCGGTCATGGACAAGGAGCTTGCGGATTTTGAAAGCACGAAGGGCCGCTCGCTTTTTGAGCGTGCAAAGAGTTTTGCATTTGACGGAGACCAAGCGGACGGTGCGTGGTCAGCGATAAGATTTTCAAAGCTTTTGACATCGTTTGTCGGTTTTCTTACTTACACGATCATTTTCAGCAAGGTCAGTTTTGTGTTGATTGCGATTGTTATTTTGACTTCGTTTATTGCATATTTTCTCCAACACAAGTTGACGGAATTCGGAAATGTGACGGCGGACGAGATGTCGCTCGAGGAGATGCGCCTATATTATTTATATAGGATAGCCGGCGAGTCGCGTGCACAACGAGAGGTGCGGATTTTGAATGCTTTCGGCATGGTCTATTCGTATCTTGCAAAGTTTTCAAACGCATATTATTCAATTTTAAGAAAATATACAAAAAAGGCGAACACATCCACAGAACTCCAAGCGGTGCTTGGTTTTGTGAGAGATTTTTTCACATATTATATTTTGGCGAAAAATGCGGCACTTGGAAAAATTTCGACCGGTGACTTTATTTTTTATCTCACTCTTGTTGTCGGTTTTTCGGAATGGCTGAACAATTTCACGGGTCATATTATGAGTCTTAAAAGAATTTCAATCGGCTGCGGCAAGTATCGCGAGTTTGTCGATGAGAAGAAAGACGAGGATAAGAAGCCGGACATTGACGTCATAAATGATATCGAACTAAAAAATCTTTCATTTCAATATGACGAGGATTCGAAGATTTTAAAGGATATAAATTTATCGATGAAAAGGGGCGACTCGGTTGCAATTGTCGGTGAAAACGGAGCCGGAAAAACCACGCTTATAAAAGTGCTTGCCGGTTTATACAAGCCGACGGCGGGCGAGATTTATGTAAATGGTAAAGATTTTAACAATTTTTCGAGCGAGTCTATTTATAAAAGGACGAGCATTCTTTTTCAGGATTATTTCATGCTTCCGGGGACGCTTCTTGAAAATATGGACAACAAAGGTCTTGACGAAAAAAGGGCGACG
Source organism: Ezakiella coagulans (assembly GCF_003096635.1). GTDB lineage: Bacteria > Bacillota > Clostridia > Tissierellales > Peptoniphilaceae > Ezakiella > Ezakiella coagulans. Next base: position 227,966 of record NZ_QEKV01000001.1, read on the forward strand.
GAGTTTGTGGAAAAGCTTGGACTTAAAGATAGAATAGACGGCTTGACAGATGGGCTTCAAAGCGAAGTGATCGATGTGGAAAACAATAAAATTGAAGGTTTTTCGGGAGGGGAACTTCAAAGAATTCTCCTTATAAAATCGCTTATGAAAGAGAGCGACATATTGATTCTTGACGAGCCGACGGCTGCACTTGACCCGATAAGCGAAGAAAAGCTCTACAATGAGTACAAGGATTTCAGCAGGGACAAGATTTCCATTTTTATTTCGCACAGAATCACCTCGACGAGATTTTGCGACAAAATAATTTATTTGGAAAACGGCGAAATTGCGGAATACGGAACATACGAGGAGCTGATGAAGCTGAACGGAAAATACAAAAAGATGTTCGATTTGCAAGCGAAGTATTATAAGGAGGACGAAAATGAAGATGATTGATGTTTATCGCGACATAAACAAAATTAATAAAAACATTCTTCCGGTTATACTTTTAAACTGTCTATTCAGTGCGATTGAGCCTTTTGTGTTTATTTTTGTGTCGGGGAAATTGGTGAAATATTTGATTGAGGGAAGGGCGTTTAAAGAAATAGTTACGCTTTCTCTTGTCGGGGCGGCGATTTCTCTTGCGGTTTATGTTATAAAAAACATAACGGAAAATTACAAAATGGAATTTATGGACTATTTGAATTGCAAAGAGAAAAATCTTTTGATTAAGGGAATGTTTAATCTCGACTTCAAGGATTTCGAATCCAAGGAATACAAGGATAAGATTTCGAGACACAGACAGGAGACCGACGGAATCGGCGGAGTTTATTATGAAACGCTTTATCTTTTGAGCGATTTTGTGAGCGGAGTTTTGACGATTATTATTGCGGCAATTTCTCTCGGTGGATTTTATAAAACTTTGAATCAGTCGGTGGATATAAAAATTCTCGGGGAAAGATATTTTCCGCTTATTTTACTTGCGGCGCTTATTATACTTTCGGTGCTTTTAGCAATCTTTAGAAAAAAAGTTGAGGAGAAAAATGAGGATGACCGCGAAGAATATTCGGTAAAATATAAAATCTACGATTTTTATATGCGCCTTTTGTCCGACTACGAGTCGCTCAAACAAATAAAAATATTTGATGAAAAGCCGTTCATCAAAAGAGAATTGAACGACAAATTTGTGAAAGACGGACTGTCACTGGACAGAAGAGTGAGTGTAAGAACCGCTTTTTCGCAAGCCATGAACGAATTTTTGATGACGGGAATCAATGTGTTATTTTTGCTCGTGCTTGCGGTAAAGGCAATCGGCGGACTCTTTGGGGCGGATGCGCTTATAATCTACTACGGTGCATTCAAAGAAATTGTCGATGGAATAAAACTTTTGATTGAATCGGTCGGCTATAAAAAATCCATCGAGCCGAAAATAGAAATTTTATATGACGTAATCGCTCTTAAATCGGAGAGCGACGAAGGAAAATATATTGAAGAAAGCACGGAAAATGCAATTGTTGCAAAAAATATTTGCTTTGCTTATCCGGGAAGCGACAAAAACACACTCGAAGAAATTGATGTCACAATAAAAAACGGCGAGAAAATTGCAATCGTGGGCGAGAACGGCTCGGGAAAAACAACATTTATAAATCTCTTGACCGGACTTTATAGACCGACATCGGGAGAAATATTTGTGAACGGAAAAACTCCGACACTTGAAAATACTTCGAAAGAAGCGGGAGTTGTGAGCCAGGACTTCTTCTTGTTCTCATTTATGCTCGGAGAAAATGTTACATCGTCAAGGGATGTTGATGTGAAAAATGCAAAACTCGCACTCGAAACCTCCGGCTTCGGCGACAAATATCCGCTTGAAACATATCTCTACAAAGACATTGACGAAGACGGTGTCGACGTTTCGGGCGGAGAAGCTCAAAAAATTGCACTCGCAAGGGCAATATATGGAAACAAAAAAATCTTGCTCTTTGACGAACCTACATCAAAACTCGACCCGAAATCGGAAATGAAAGTTTTTGAAAGCTTCAACGAAGTCTCGAAAGGAAAAACCTCAATCTTCGTCTCTCATAGAATGAGTGCCTGCAAATTTGCCGACAGAATCATACTCTTTGAAAAAGGTAAAATCTCAGCAATCGGAACGCATGAGGAAATGATTAGAGGGAGTGAGAGGTATCGAGAAATGTGGGAGGCCCAAGCTAAGTATTTTTATTCTTGCTAAAATTGCGAAAAACGGTTGTTCGACTTTTTAGTCGCTGCGACATACTTGCCAGTATGCCTCGCTCCAAAAAAGTCTCGCACTAACCGTTTTTCATCAATTTTATCTGCGAATGTGAGGACAAAAATACAATTGTTATAATCATGATAGGTGCTTGTTTCACCTCCGCTCTCATTGCAACGTGCGTTTAAGCACGTCTCACTCGAGTGGTGTCTGTACTACGCCTTTTTCATCAATTTTATCTGCGAATGTGTAATTATTCTTGCTAAAATGGCGACTAACTTGCTTTTCAGAAGTTCCCAACCTGCAGCGTATTTACCAATACGCTTCGGTTGGTCGCTTCTTCCAAAGCTGCGTTATTCATCCATTTTAGCGAAGAATTTAGGGTAAAAATAACAATTATGCTATTAAGGAGAAAGGCTTGTTTCGACTACACACAAGTGTTGTTTGTACTACCCCTTTTTCATCAATTTTATCTGCGAATGATGTTGAGATATAATAGGTCGGTTTTTGCAAAGCGGCATTATTCATCCATTTTAGCGAAGAATTAGGGTGAACAATTGATTGGTCGCTTCTTGCAAAGCTGCGTTATTCATCCATTTTAGCGAGGAATTTTGGTGATATTTGAAATGAAAACACCTTGGGAAGATACATTTCCAAGGTGTTTTTTTGTATAAGCTTTTGTACGCGTTGTAGCGGCTGGCATACGTTACGACGAAAGGAGTAACGATAGAACTGCCTGTGCCCAACCGCGTGAAATACCCTCTCAGTGCTCAAATACGAAATCACAGATTTCTTTTTCGCACTGCCGGGCACAGGCATACATCTTTGATTTCGTATTTGAACGCGGGAAGGGTACCGCCATATATGACGTCTATTAAATTTGGAACATTACCAACGACGTTGTGTTTTTAAAATATATATACCATTCCTATTCTATAATTTTCAGTTTGTGTCAATATGTAAATAAAAACCGAAAGCATTTTTGCCGCCGGTTCCTGTTTTATTTAAATCGTGATTTCTTTTGTTTATGCATGATGTCTTTGATGTTGACCACTCTGTCGCAAGCATAGTAAAGAAGCTGAACGTCGTGGCTTACAAGAATTATACTCATGCCGTGTTTTTTTCTATATGAATCCAAAAGCTCCGTTGTTTTTAATTTCAAATTCACGTCAAGCGGGGAAGTGATTTCATCGGCAAGCAAAACTTTCGGCTCAGTTAGAAGTGCCCTGATGATTTGTGCACGACTTATCATTCCGCCTGACAATTCGTAAGGACGCTTTTTGAGGCATTCTTTATCCAGTTCAAAATCTTCAATAAGTGTTTCAAGTTCCGCTTCATTAAATTCTTTTTTGGAGAAGTGAAGTGCTTCTTTGAAACTTTGAAGGATAGTTTTTTTCGAGTCAAACGATGAAACTGCGTTTTGGAAAATAAGCTGAACCGGAAAATCTTCAAGATTTCTCCGTTTGTCACCGACAATCGGAAGATCCCTTCCTTTGTATAGGATTTCACCGCTGTCCAAAACAATGAGGCCTGCAATAAGTCTCAATAGTGTGGTTTTGCCGCTGCCCGACGGACCTATTATTCCCAAAAATTCATTTTCATATAAATCCAGGTTAAGGTCCATAATGGTTGGAGCGTCTTCCATCTTAAAACTCTTTTTTAAATTTTTAATCTCTAGAATTTTGTCCATAAATAATCCTTGCTGATTGTAAAAGAGATTGTGTGTTTTCATCTTTGCTGTCAAAAATCTCTTTGGAGTTTTTGTCTTCGGTAATTTTTCCATCCTTAAACACGCAGATTCTGTCTGTGAGCTGAATTGCATCAAATGGGTTATGCGTGATGTATATAAGGCTCATATTTGTTTTTTCAATATGAGATTTTATAATGCTTATTGCCATGTCGGTGGAGTCTCTGTCGAGAGCACTGGAAATTTCGTCAGCTATCAAAAGCTCCGGCTCACGATTTAATATCATCGCTATTACGACACGTTGTTGCATTCCGCCCGAAAATTCTTCAGGAAATTTTTTGGCGTTTTCTTTATTGATGCCGATGTTTTCTAATGAATCGAGGGCAATTTCCGTTGCGGCTTTTTTTGAAATGCCTTTTACAAAAATCAAGTCGCTGACCATTTGATCGATGATTTTTATATACGGATTTAATGAGTTTTGAACATCTTGCGTGATATAGCCGATGGATTTTTTTAATTTATCTTTTAAATTCGTCTGAACTTTTTCGTGATTATAAAAAATTTCGCCGTCAATTTTTGCATTGTTTATAAGACCGAGTGCAGAGCGGAAGGTAAAACTCTTTCCGGCACCGGAAGCACCGATGATTCCAAGTGAAGAGCCAGGTTCAAGATTCAAGTTGATATCTTTTATAATAGTATTGTCGGATAGACTTACTGAATAATTTTTTAACTCAATCATATATGAACCTCGTCAAATGTGTAGTGGAATATCAAGCTCAGGAAAAATATTCCGAGTGCAGGCCAAAGCACGACCAGCGGCTTTTCAATAATGAATCCTCTATATTGATATAGCATAGTTCCAAAATCAGGAGAGGTGATGTCAGCACCCAAACCGATGAATGTTAGCGATGCGTATGCCAAAATATGATTTGATGCTTTGTTGCCCATAAGATTTAATGTTGACGGAAGAAGTTCCGGGAACAAAAACTTCCTCATGATGTATGAATTTGGAGCCTGAAGCATCCTTAGCGTGTCCACATACGGGTCTCTTAAAATTATATCGCACAGTTTGTAGCTTTGGTTTGCGAAAAAGCCGATATTTGAAAATCCGAGGGCAAGTCCGACCGCAAAGACGGAGTCGCTGAACATGATGGATGAAATAAGTGCCACAATAAATGTAGGAATTATAAGTGTAAGGTCAGTTAAAAATCTTATGACAACAAGGGGGAATCCTCCGTAGAATCCCGCAATAATTCCAAGAAAGACCCCGAAAATGTAGGACACAGTACTTGCAACAACAACTACATAAAGCGTTCTTAAAAAACCTTGTGCCATGAGAGAAAATATGTCTCTCCCCAAATGGTCGGTTCCCATTAAATGTTCCGACGATGGAGGCAAAAATTTATTAGCTATGTTTACGAATTTCGGATTTTGTGTGGGAATTATAGAAAAAATAATTGCCAACAAAACGATGACAGCAATTGCTATTAAAGCTCTTTTCATTAATCATTCCCCCTTTTTATAAAATGGCTCGAAAAGATGTTAAATATTAGATGTACAAAAAACATCCATATTATAATCATCATTATATATGTCTGAATTATCAGATAGTCCCTGTGTGCTATCGACTCGATTAAAAATGCTGAAAGCCCTTGAATCGAGAGTGCGAATTCAACAACTGAACTTGCCCCGATGACATAGGCACTTTGGCTTATCAAAAGCCCGAACAGCCCTTGAAGCGGTTCGTGGTAGCAATACTTTAGGAGAGCTTTCTGTTTGCTGTAACCTCTTTCGATATAAAATCTGAAAAAAGGTTTTTTAATAACGTCTAAAAAGTAGATTCTAACCGTTCGCGACATCGGCCCGATAAGCGGGAGTCCAACAAAAAAAACGCCGACAGCAAGACTTGCAACTGATCCGGATCTGAAAAACCTGATAAATTTATACTTTACCCCGAAAAAGTATACGAATAAAATTATAAGGATAAAGACAGGAACAGTTTGGGTAAAAAGCGCGAGTGCTCTTGTTAAACGGTCAAAAAAACCGTCTTTCAAACTGGACAGATAGCCAAGACAAAAGGCTAATATACTTGCGTATAATAGCCCTAAAAAGCCTAGCAAAAGAGACGTTGGAGCACGCCTTATGATCTCAGGTTTTAAATTTACACCGGTCATAAAGCTCTTGCCCCAATCTCCTTTAATAAAATCTGAAATCCAGTCGAAATACTGTGTGATAAGGGGTTTATCAAGACCGAATTCTTTTTTCAAATAGTTAATGTTTTCTTCGGTGGCGGGCAGATTTTTCTCACTGAGGACCATCATAACCGGGTCACCGCTCATAAGCCTTACAACGCCAAATGCGATGATAGAGCCTATGAAGAAAATTAGAAACCATTTACAGAAAAAATTTACAAATTTCATCTTATCTAACTTTTAAAGTCGGATTTGTAACAAAAAAGTCTCCGTTCCAAATTTCGTAACCTTTAACCTTGTCTGAAAGCATTACGAACCAGTGCGGGTCGACTGTGTATAAAATTGGAAGATCTTCATAGATCTTTGCTTGAATTTCTTTTGAAAGTTCATCTCTCTTAGCGATATCAGCTGTAACTCCGAGTTCATCAATCAACTTGTCAACTTCTTCATTTCCATAGTAGCTGTGATTTTTTACAGAACCTGTCTTGAAGTGTTGTGCAAAGAAATAGTGCGGATTGCCGCTTGCTGTAGGATTTTGTGCATAAAGAAGAATATCGTGGTCTCCCTTTTCAGCTTCTTCATCGATACTGTCTGCAAGTCTTACAGTAGCTTCAATACCGACTTGTTCCAAATCTGAAACGAGAACTTGACCGATAATCGGAAGATCTGGTTTTGCAGAATATGTTAAAATTGAAAGCTTAACATTGTTGCCGTCTTTGTCAACCAACTTGCCGCCGTTATATGAATAGCCTGCTTGTTTAAATTCTTCTTTAGCCTTATCAACATCGTAAACAATTTTTTGATCGCCGTTGAAGCTGAAATTCTTTGCAAATAATCCTGTAGGAATGTCTCCGCCGCCGAGAGCATCAATTATTTCTTGTCTATTTACCAATAAATCAAGGGCCTTTCTGAAATGAATATCCTTGATATGGTCTCTGTTCAAATTCAAGAAACAATAATATTGATAACCTGCACTATAATCTACAGCATTAAATCCTTTTTTCTTCAAACTTGTTGCAACATCATTTGTTAAACCGAAAGCAACGTCAACTTCACCGCTTTCATAAGCAAGTCTAAGTGCATTTGCATCTTGGAATGCCTTAATAAGAACTGTTTCAGGTCTGTCTTCAAAACCGTCGTAGAACTCATTTCTTTCCAAAACAACTTCGGCACCCGGTTTTAAATCCTTAATCTTGTAAGCTCCTGTGAAAATAAACTTGTCGCCGTCTTTCTTAAACATAACATTTGTCCATTCTGCAAAAATTGATTCAAGGCTAACTGTCGGCAATTCTGTAACAATTTGAACCTTGTATTCATCGATTGGAGTGAAAACAATCTTGCCGGCAGATGCACGTGCAAATTCGTTTTTGTCCATAATCATATTCATTGCATCACAGAAAGCTTGAGCGTCAACTTTGTCTCCGTTTGAGAAACAGACGCCTTCGTTTAGCTCTGCAACAAAATTGTTGTTGTCCTTAGCCTCGATTGATTTAACAAATCTTGACTTAAGTGTTCCGTCAGGTTGAAGAGTATAAACATATTCACTGATACCATGGTTTGTTAAACTCCAACCGTTTGCACCGTCAAGCGGATCATCGCTTGCGATAACCCATGTTTGACCGACAACAATTTCTTTAACATCTGCTTGTGTGTCGTCTTTTTTGCAGCCGAATGTAAATAACATAGCAATTAAAACTGCAATTAAAATTAGTTTTTTCATAAAAATTCTCCTTTAACTAATTATAGTATAGAAATAAACAGGTAAAAAAACTAGCATTGCTCTGAACCGGAGCAAAACTAAGGTACAAGTATCGGACTTATGCATAAATGCAAATACCGTAGCGGCACTGTGTGGGATTCTAACCCACTTCCTTGTTATATTCTATCTATTCCCATTATACTGCAAAGTGAGTTAGATAACAACTATTCTTGCTAAAATGGCGAAAAAGGCTTGTTTCGCCACCACTCTCATTGCGACGTGCGTTTAAGCACGTCTCACTCGAGTGTTGTCTGGACTACGCCTTTTTCATCCATTTTATCTGCGAATGTGTAATTATTCTTGCTAAAATGGCGACTAACTTGCTTTTCAGAACCTCCCAACCTGCAGTGTATTTACCAATACGCCTCGGTTGCTCGGTTCTATTCTTGTTAAAATTGCGAAAAACGGTTGTTCGACTTTTTAGTCGCTGCGACATACTTGCCAATATGCCTCGCTCCAAAAAAGTCTCGCACGTAACTATTCTTGCTAAAATGGCGACTAACTTGCTTTTCAGAATCTCACAACCTGCGACGTATTTACCAATACGCCTCGGTTATTCGATTCTTCCAAAGCGGCGTTATTCAACCATTTTAGCGAAGAATTTTAGTTAGGAGACGTTAAATACCTTGATATTGATTTTGTTAAATAATTTTAAGGTATTTTTTTGTATAAGCATGTATACGCGTTGTAGCGGCTGGCATACGTTACGACGTAAGGAGTAACGATGTCCTGCCGCCATATATGACGTGTATTAAATTTAGAACATTACCAACAACGTTGTGTAAATAAAAAATATAAACCACCTTAATTATATAATTTACAACCACATCAACAATGCTATATATAAAATATCGCTCCCACAACGATTAAGACAATTGATATTTTAATAATTTTCATAACATATTTAAAAAAATAAAAAACATACTATTCACAAACATTATGATTTCTTAACAATAAACATTGAAACGTGTAATAGTTGGACAAAAAATCATTATATATCTCTATATATGATTTAATTTGCACACAAAACGGAATAAGAAGTTATTATATAGGCGATTATCGTTAAAAATATATTAATATACAATAAAAACATGCTCATATTGTAAATTTGAAATCAACAATTCTGTCTGTTAGAATGTAATTATAGAAAGAGAGGAATTTATTATGATGAGATTTACTTTACCAAGAGATATGTATTATGGCGATCACGCTCTAGACATTTTGAAGGAACTTGAAGGAAAGAAAGCGATTGTTGTTGTCGGAGGAGGTTCGATGAAAAGAGCCGGTTTCCTCGACGAAACTGTAAACAATTTAAAAGAAGCCGGAATGGAAGTCGAACTTTTTGAAAATGTTGAATCCGACCCGTCAGTTGAAACTGTTATGAAGGGCGCAAAGGCAATGCAAGACTTCGGACCGGACTGGATTGTTGCAATCGGCGGAGGTTCTCCGATTGACGCTGCAAAAGCAATGTGGGCTTTCTATGAACATCCGGAAGTGACATTTGAAGATTTGATCATACCTTTCAATTTTCCGAAACTAAGAAAGAAAGCTAAATTTGTTGCGATTTCTTCAACTTCAGGAACAGCAACGGAAGTTACCGCTTTCTCTGTTATTACGGACTACGAAAAAGGAATAAAATATCCACTTGCAGACTTTGAAATAACACCTGATATTGCAATCCTTGACCCAAGAATTGTTGAATCTATGCCGCAAAGACTTACAGCCGACACAGGTATGGACGCTCTTACACACGCAACTGAAGCTTATGTATCAACAGTTGCATCACCTTTTACCGATCCACTCGCTCTAAAAGCAATTGCAATGATTGATAAATATCTAAAAAAATCATACCACGGCGACAAAGATGCACGTGAACAAATGCACTATGCACAATGCATGGCAGGACAAGCTTTCTCGAACGCACTTCTTGGAATTGTCCACTCACTTGCTCACAAAACAGGCGCAGCATTTAGTTGCGGACACGTTGTTCACGGCTACGCAAACGCAATGTATCTTCCATATGTAATTCAGTACAACAGAAAAGACGAAAGAGCTTTGAAGAGATATGGTGACATCGGAAGAATGCTCGGTTTTGAAGGAACAGATCTAGAAATCAGCGACAAATATATTGCAATGATTAGAGATTTCAACAAAGAATTCGAAATCGTAAATTCCTTGAAAGAATTCGGAGTCGATGAAAAGGAATTCCTCGAAAAACTCCCTACAATTGCAAAGAATGCAGTCCTCGACGCATGCACAGGCTCAAACCCAAGAAAAATTGACGATGCGACGATGGAAAAACTGTTAAAATGCATTTATTACGGAGAAGAAGTTACCTTCTAAAATTCTTGCTAAAATGGCGAAAAAGCCTTGTTTCGCCACCACTCTCATTGCGACGTGCGTTTAAGCACGTCTCACTCGAGTGTTGTCTGTACTACGCCTTTTTCATCCATTTTATCTAAGAATTTACAGTATAACTGTTCTTGCTAAAATTGCGAAAAACGGTTGTTCGACTTTTTAGTCGCTGCGACATACTTAGCAGTATGCCTCGCTCCAAAAAAGTCTCGCACGGAATCATTCTTGCTAAAATGGCGACTAACTTGCTTTTCAGAAGCTCCCAACCTGCGACGTATTTACCAATACGCCTCGGTTGGTCGCTTCTTCCAAAGCGGCGTTATTCATCCATTTTAGCGAAGAATTTGGGTGAAATATATAATAAAAATACCTTGAGATTGATTAAAAATCATTTCAAGGTATTTTTTTGTAGAGGTGTGTGTACGCTGCTGTAACGGCGGGTTCCGGGAATCCCGCCGCCATATATGACGTGTATTAAATTTGGAACATTACCAACAACGTTGTGCATATAAAATATATAAACTATTCTATTTTATAATTTATAAACGTATTTTCGATCTGTACGTATCCCAAAAAGTAGCGTCGGGTGCACAATCGACGTCATAGACTCATTTCTCCTGTTCGTCGAAATATCGTCGGACGTCTTTGTATAAGACCTACCATCGTATTTTTGATTTTTCAAATCAAAAATTACGGGTTAGGTCTTTAACATTGCGACGCCCATTTTTGTGTATGGGAAATATTTGTTATTACGAACAACGCTGTGTATATAGAATATCTCCCTATAATAATTATCCAATAATATCATCTTTTCATTAGCAAAAAATACATCTTTGACATTTTTTTCTATTGTGATAAAATATAAGTGTTAGGAGTGGATGAAAAAATGAAGGAAAAATTTAAAAAATTCAGCATAAAACACTGGTGGATATATTCCGTTTTAATTGGAATTTTGGTTGCCGTGTTTTTCTATTCAACGAGACAAGAAAATCTGAGATTTGTTTTTGATGAAGTGTATGAATATATGAAAATAGTTGTGGAAACTTCTCCGGGGTATTAATATGAAAAATGAAATGAATTTAGAAAAAATTCCATATGTAAAAATAATTCTTTTCGCCGTCTTATTTTCATTTATATTTACTGAGCTATTTGTCTTAATCGGAAAAGAGAAAGTCATAGATGCAAAAATAACACACGTCGACATTGAAAATGAAGATTCAGATGAAATCTATGATAAAATCTGGAAAATGTGGGATTTTTTTGGAAGTGCATCAATGCATAGGTCCGAAGTATTGGAAGAAGAAAAGAAGAATTACGAATTTTACGCTCCAACGGATGAAAGGCTCTTTAGCGAAGTGTTTATGGATCCCGAGAAATTTTATGAAAATCGCAAGAACGGTACCTTAAACAACAAGATCTTATTTGAAATAAGTATGCTTATGGAAAAGTGTACAAGATTGAGAGATGAAAAGAAGATTAATGTGCTCAGTTTTGAGTACAAGGGGGAGGAGATTAGGTTTCCCATAGGATTAGGAATCACCAGATAAAAAAATTCTTGCTAAAATGGCGAAAAAGGCTTGTTTCGTCACCACTCTCATTGCGACGTGCGTTTAAGCACGTCTCACTCGAGTGTTGTCTGTACTACGCCTTTTTCATCCATTTTATCTGCGAATGTGTAATTATTCTTGCTAAAATGGCGACTAACTTGCTTTTCAGAAGTTCCCAACCTACAGCGTATTTACCAATACGCCTCATGTGGAAGCAATAGCGTTGATACAAAAGATGTAAATTTAGAAATCCTGCATTTCAAGCAGTTTTATAATCATTTTGTTTTTGATAAAGATGAAGAAGGATATGTCAAAAAGACTCAAAAAACTACATGAACGTAAGAGTAGTTTTGAGACTAGTATGAGGAAACACAAAAAATATAATTAACTCATTTTGTACTTTCTACAAGAGTAGCTGAAAAGGCTGCTCTTTTTTTATTAAAGGGAGTAAGGATTCGTTACATCCTTTTTCAAAAAATGGAAAACTCATAAGCAACTTTACATATTCGCTTTTACAACATATAATAAAAGCGTAAACGAGAGGAGGCGGACTATGAATACACTTAAAGAATATATCCAAGAAAATTTAGTGATAACCAACAAAGAAGCAGAAGAACTTGGATATACCAGGCATAATTTATCTGAATTAACAGAAAGCGGACAATTAGAAAGATTAAGACCGGGACTATATCAATTAAAAGGAAAAGTAATAGACGATTTTGTTTTAATATCATCAAATAGCAATCGAATTATATTTTCCCATCAAACAGCCCTATACCTCCACGACCTATACGATAGGACCCCAAATGTATTTCATATATCTGTACCCCAAGGCTACAATGCCAGTCATATAAAAAAGAGATATGAAGATTTACAAGTTCACTATGTAAAAAAAGATTTATACGAACTAGGAAAGGCAGAAATAAAATCGCCACAAGGCAATCTCATACCAGATTACGATATCGAAAGAACAATTTGCGATATCATAATAGACAGAGAAAAAATAGATAAGCAAATTTTTACAGAAGCCATAAAAAGATACTTTAAATCACCAAATAAAAATCTAAGACGACTAATAAAGTACAGTAGACTATTTAACATAGAAGATGAAATTAGAAAATATATGGAGGTATTATTGTGATTAATATCGAGAGTATAAAGGGAAAGATAAGAAGTCTGGCAGAGAAGAAAAATAGTATAAACATGTGATGCTATAATATTTGTATTAGCATTATCGGGTATAATTTAATAAATCCTTGTACAATTTAAATGAAAGGTGGTGGAAAGATGGATATAATGAAATCATTTAACTTAGCAATTGACTATATTGAAGATAACTTAACTGATGAACTTGATGAAAAAGAAATAACACGGATAACAGGATATTCATTTCCAATGTTTTCAAGAATATTTTCAATCGTATCAGGATATTCATTATCTGAATATATAAGATTAAGAAAGATGACAAATGCTGCAATTGATTTAAAAAATTCAGATAAAAGAATTATAGACATCGCAATAAAATATGGTTATAATTCTCAGGATTCTTTTGCCTTAGCTTTTAAAAGTTTTCATAAGCTAACTCCAGGTCAAGTAAAAAAAGGAGAAAAGTATCAATATTTCCCAAGAATCTACTTTTCAATTTCAGTTCAAGGAGGAAATCAAATGGATATTAAGATTGAGAAAAAGAAAGCGTTTAAAGTAGCTGGTATTAAATCAGATGTAACTAAAAGTTCAAATTTCCCAAAAGTTTGGGATAGACTGGTTGAAAAAGTACCAAGAGAAAAATTTGAAGAGTTTGGTAATGGTCAAATCTTTGGCGTAGGATATGACTATGTAATGGATGAAGAAGATTCATTTATATACTTAGCTGGTTTTGATTTAACGGATGAGGTAAAAGCTGAGGAGTTAGGTTTAGATATACTCAGCATTCCTGAAAAAGAGTATGCTATTGTAAGCTTAGAAGGTCCTATACCAAAGTGCATTCACGAAGGATGGAAGTATATTATTTCATATTTCTTCCCAAAAGAGGGATATAGACATGATGAAAGTCCCGATTTTGAAGTATATGGAGATGGAGACCCTAATTCAGAAGATTATAAAATGGAATTATGGGTTCCTATAGTAAAAGAATAATTTAAATTTGTTTAACGGCATCTATCAAATGGTAGGTGCTTTTTTGATTGATATTAGTAAAAATAGGAATGAGTAAAAAGTCCTATGAAACTTGACCTAACAACAGGTGATGCAATGACACCAAGGGAAATAGAATACACCTATCCATGTATCTTTAGCAAAGAAAATATAAAAATAATGGTATGTCCATTAGAAACAATTTTAGCAGAAAAATACGAAACAATATTCAGAAGAAATATAGCAACAACAAGAATGATAGACTTTTACGACCTATACACCCTCTACAAATTAAAAAAATGAGATAGATTATAAAATATTAAAAGAAGCAATAGAAAGAACCTCAAATAAAAGAGGAAGTCAGGAGATAATGAAAGACTATGAGTAAATAATCGAGGACATAAAAGAAGATTCATATCTAAGATCCTTGTGGTAAGTATATCTCAGTGAAAATAAGTATATTGGTGATTTGACCTTTGATAAGGTTGTTGGAGTAGGGAATGGATCTGCCATATTTCTTTTGATAATTTTTCTATCTGATTATTCATAGATTCAATTTCATTTTTGTAAATAACACCAGTTGTATTTGTAGCTTTTGCAATCTGGTTTATATTATTTGTTGCATTTGAAAGTAGCCATTGTAGGTTTCTAAATGGTTCTAAATCTACTATATAAATTTCTTTTTCTAATACACACTTTCTAAGAAAGTGAGACATAGTTTTGCAATTAGCAAGTTTCATTTTCTTTTCAAAAACTTCCTTTTCTTCCTTAGTTAATTTTATTTCTATTCTTTCATTTCTAAATCTATTTGCCATTTTATTCTCCTTTATAAAATATATTTCGGGGTCTTAGGGTTCTCCCTAACAAGGTAAAAATTAAAAAAATGGAGCATTCCGTAAAGGGCTGCTCCATTAATTTTTTCGTAAGTGTCCGTACACTTACTGTGCTTGCTATTAAAGTTATAAGCGTTAAGCTTGCTATTAAAGTTATAAGCGTTAAGCTTGCTATTAAAGTTATAAGCGTTAAGCTTGTTATTTAATTACTACCATTATACCATAAAATTGAAATGTTTGTATCTAATAGAAAAGCTTAAAATATAGATGTACGATTAATATGCTATAGTGTATTTTTAGTATAAAAACTAATTTTTGGGTATAATTTAATTGATTATTATGATGCATTAGGAGGTAGAGTTTTGGAATTAAATCATGAAGATATTATAGAAGATGTCCTTGAAGGATATGTTTTTTCTGAAAAAAAGGTTACTGATGAATGTAAAATTTATACAATTGAAAATTCTACTGGCTGTGGCGAAATGCGTTGCTACAATTTATTTGAAGGCGTTCAGTTATCTTATAATAACCTTAATATGGAGACGGCATATCAAAAAATAAATCCTAAAAGCGGGGTTTTAGAAATAGATCATTGCTTAGAGGGATGTTATGAGTTTAAACTTGAAAATAATGAACGTGCTTTGATAGGTAAAGGTGATCTAAGTGTAATCGAAATAGGTAAAGTTCCTTTTGAAGATTCATGCATACCAACAAAAAAATATGTGGGACTTTCAATATTTATTGATATTGAAAAGGCACAAAAATCTATCGATAAATACTTTCCATATGCAAAAATTGATTTGTTAGAAATAAAAGATCGTTTATGTAAAAATGGTGCAGCTTTAATTATTCATTCACGTCATGAGATAGACCATGTTATTAGTGAACTTTATAGAGTAGATTCTAGAATAAGACTTTCTTATTCAATTATAAAGACAATAGAGTTGTTATTATTTTTAAATTTAGTTGAAAGTTCAGATACATTTAAGTTAACGTCTTTTTCAGAACCAGTATATAAAGCAACTGTAGAATCATATAAGACGATTTTAAATAATCCTTTTGAAAGATATTCTATTTCTGATTTATCAAAAAAATATGCTATTTCAGAATCCAGTTTGAAGAGATGTTTTATATACATAACTGGAAGCTCAATAGGTAATTTTATTAGGGAAAATTGTTTAGAAGCCGCTGCTAAATTATTAATTCATAAACCCTTAATGTCAATAGGAGAGATTTCTGATTTGTCAGGATATTTGAATCCTAGTAAATTTTCTGAGTCATTCAAAAAACATTTTGGGCAAACTCCTCAAGAATATAGAAAAAAATCCATCTGACCTTTTTAGAGCAAATAAAGAGCTGTCAGGTTATAAAGAAAATATCCATCTTACTTTATAATAAAGTTGAGATGGATATTTTTTTGTAAATATTCTCTATACACATTCTATGTACATTTTATTAATTAACGGAGGTGTTTTATGAACAATAAAAAAATGACTACAAAAGATGTAGTAACAGTAGCTATTATGATTGCTTTATTTTATGCAATTTCTATTGTTATTGGAATGAGTATGGTTGCTGTTCCAGTTGTATATATTTATGGTACTGCTGGAATTGAAATGTTTATAGGAGCTATTTTCTACTTAGTAGCAGCTAACAGACTTAATAAACACGGGCTATTATTTATATGGATATTAATTTATGGTCTTATCACAGCAGCTATGGGTTATGTGTTTATGCTTCCATATTTTATTGGACTTGCTATTTTGTGTGAAATAGTAATGATAGGCAAAGATACTTATATAAATCCAATAAGAAATATGATTGGCTGGAGTGTTTATGGTGCTGGTATGTTCATGGGAATAGGAGTCCCATGTTGGATAGCTTGGGAATCTTATCAAAAGCAAGCTTTAGAGAGTGGGTTTGCAGATAAGACATTAACATTGCAATATAATTTGGTATCTTCACCAAAACTACTATTATTAGGTGTAACAATAACCGTTATATTATCTGCTTTAGGTGTTTTGTTTGCACAAAAAATTCTTAAAAAGCACTTTAAAAAGGCGGGTATTTTAGAGTAAATGGAGATATATGGGAAATGAAAATAGAAAAAATAAGTGGAATAACTTGTCTTTTTTTAACTATTATTTCCTGTATGGTGTCAATATTTACAAAAAGTTACTATATGCATGCTCTGTTTGTAGGATGGCTTTGTATGCTTTTAGCATATTTTGGTTTTATCAAACAGAGCATAATTTATTTTATGATATATAGTTTTACTACATTTTGGTTATTAAAAATGATACCTAGTGGTGTAGTTATAATTTCACCAATGCTTTTGGGAATGTTGTATAAATTCATAGTTCCAATCATGGCAGGATTTTTAACTTTTAAGATACCATCAGGAAAATTAATTTCAATATTTCACAAATTAATGTTGCCACGAAATTTTGTACTTATATTAACGGTAATTATTCGATTTGTACCAACAATTGCTGGGGAATTTAGAACAATAAAAGAAGCTATGAAAGTAAGGGGATTTACAGGTAACTTTTTTCATATTTTATCAAATCCTTTGAGGACTCTTGAATATGCTATAGTTCCTTTAATTTTTCGTTCTATAAAAGTAGGAGATGAATTATCAGCAGCAGCGATTGTTAGAGGAATTGAAAACCCAATAAAAAGGGATTCATATTATAGTAACAAGTTGTGTAAATTAGACATAATTATAATAACTGCAAGCTTTGTTTTATTTATATTATGTCTTATATGAGAGGTGCATCATTGAATAATAAACTGGAAATTAGGAAATTATCTTTTTCATATAATAGCAATAAAGATGAACAGTTGAAAGATATAAATTTAGACATTAAAGATGGTGAATGTTGTGTAATTATAGGTGAGTCTGGATGTGGAAAGTCTACTTTAACAAGGGCTATAAATGGATTAATTCCAAATTTTTACGAAGGAAATTTAGATGGAGAAGTATTTATTGATGGTAAATCTATCAGAAATTTAAAATCCTGGGAAATAGCAAAGTTAGTTGGTAATGTATTTCAAGATCCTAGAAGCCAATTTTTTGCCAATGAAGTTAATGGAGAAATTGCATTTGGACCGGAAAATTTGGGATATAAGCGTGATGAAATAATAAGAAGAGTAAATGAATCAACTGAGAAAATGAATATTGATAAATTGCTAAATAATAGGATATACAATTTATCCTATGGAATTAGGCAAAAAGTAGCAATTTGTTCAGCAAGAGCCATTGAACCATCTATTTATGTATTTGATGAACCATCTGCAAATCTTGATTTACAATCAATATATAAATTTTCAAAACTTGTAATGGACTTAAAAAAAGAAGGAAAAACTATAGTAATTGTTGAGCATAGGTTATTTTATTTAAAAGGAATAGCTGATAGGTATTTATTGATACAAAATGGATCTTTAATAAATAGTTATAAAGCAGAAGAATTTGAAAAAATCAGTTCAAAAGACTTAAATGCATTGGGCTTACGCTCAATAAATCTTAATGATATTGTTGTAGATGACCACAAAGTTAAAGAAAAAGAAATTAGTAGTGACAATTCTTTTGATTTTGAGGTGAAAAATATTAGTAAAAAATATAAAAATAATTTCGTACTAAAAGATGTGTCACTTAAATTTGATAGCAATGAGACTATTTCTTTAGTAGGAATAAATGGCACAGGTAAAAGTACGCTCGGTAAAATTTATTCTGGGATTCAAAATCAGACTGATGGGGAAATAAAGATAAATGGACACAAAGCTAATAAAAAGATGAGGTTAAGCAAAGTGTGGTATATTCCTCAAGATTTAGACTCTCAATTATTTGGGGAAGATTTGATGGATGAATTATTAACTGGGTTAAAAAATAGAGAAGATTATATCACGAAAGCAGAGGAACTTTTAAAAAAAGTTGGATTATTTGATATAAGAGATAAGCATCCAGCAACTTTATCAGGTGGTCAAAAACAGAGATTGGTTCTATGCGTAGCTATGTTGAGAGAAACACCTTTTATTATATTGGATGAGCCGACATCAGGGCTTGATTTCAGGAGTATGGATAAGGTGGGGAGATTAATCAAAGAGGAACAAAAAAAAGGAACAAAATTTTTGATAATTTCTCATGATATTGAATTTATAGCAAAGACGTGTGATAGACTTGTAAAACTAGAGAATGGGATAATAACAGAAGATTTTTATATTGATAATATAGGACAGCTGTTAAGAGCTATGGAGGCTAAATAATTTAGGAGGTGCGTAATGGAAGTTTTAAAAAAGCATATAGGACAAATTTTATCATCAGTTATTATTGCAGTAATTGGTGTTTTTTGTAGTGTTGTACCATATTTTGCTTTAGCTAAGATTACTCAAAATATAGCAATTAGTAATACAGATTTAGAATTCTATATAAGACCAATTTTGCTTATTTTAGGTGGGTTAATAGGAAGTGTTATTTTTCATGAGATTTCAACTTTAATTTCTCACAATTTAGCATTTCGCATAATAGAGGATGAGAGGAAGAAACTTGTAAGAAAAATTAATAGATTATCAATGGGAGAGATTGAAAAACGATCTAGTGGAGAATGGACTCAGTTTATGGTAGAAACTTTGAATAAAATTGAGCAACCGATAGCTCATGTTATTCCTGAAGTAATAGCTAATCTTATCATTCCAATCGCTTTAGTAGTTATTATTTTTATAATGGATTGGAGGATTGGAATTGCAAATCTTATTACATTACCACTAGGGGTGTTATTTTCAATTCTAATGATGGGTGGATATGAAGAAAAATCACGAAATTATCAAGAAGCTGCAAAAAACATGAATACAACAGCTGTTGAATATATTAGAGGTATTCAAGTTATAAAGGCATTCAATAAATCTGCATCATCATATGGAAAATTTGTAGATGCTGTAAATAGTAATAGAGACAGTATGCTAAATTGGTATTTAAGTGTTTGTTTCTATATGACAGCAGCAATGGAAGTTTTACCATCAACTTTATTATTTGTTTTACCAACTTCTTTATACTTGTATATGAATGGAAGTATTGAAGTAGGCAATCTAATAATGTGTGTTTTATTATCTTATGCCTGCTACAAACCTTTGATTAAAGCTATGAGTCATATGGATACTATGGCGAATGTAAGAGTTGTAATAGATGAAATAAAAAATGTTATGGAGTTACCAGAGTTAGAACGAGGTAATGGAGAGGAAAAAATAAGATCATACGATATTAATTTTGAAAATGTATGTTTTGCCTATAATGATAAGAAAAAAGTTTTTGATAACTTATCCTTTAGTGCAAAAGAAAATAAACTTACAGCTATTGTTGGTTATTCTGGCGGTGGAAAATCCACTATTGCTAAGCTAATTGCGGGATATTGGAACATTAATAAAGGGAAAATATCCGTAGGAAATGTAAATCTTAAAGATGTTTCTCTTGAAAAGAACATGGAACTTGTAACCTATGTATCACAAGAAAATTATCTATTTAGAAAAAGTATTATAGATAATATGAGAATGGCAAATCAAAATGCTAGTATTGAAGAGATAAAAGACGCTTGTAAAAAAGCTTCTTGTCATGACTTTATTATGAGTCTTCCTAATGGATATGAAACCATAATTGGAGAATCTGGGAGCAACTTGTCTGGAGGAGAGAGACAAAGACTTACAATAGCAAGAGCTTTGCTTAAAGATAGCCCAATAGTTTTATTAGACGAAGCTACAGCATATTCTGATCCAGATAATGAAGCTGAAATTCAAAAATCTATAGATGCATTAGTTGAAAATAAAACGGTTATTATGATTGCTCATAGGCTTTCTACAATAATAGGAGCCGATAAGATCATAGTATTAAACAATGGGGAAATTGAAGCAGAAGGAACTCATAAAGAACTTCTTGGAAAAAGTGAAACATATGCAAAAATGTGGAAATCACACATAAGTTTATCAAACGATAGGGGTGAGTAAATGAAAGAATTAATTCACAAGTTATATTGGGTCGCTGGAAAAGAATCTTCCAAAATTAGCAAGATGTTTTTCTTTGAAGTATTAAAAAGTATATTTGAAGGAATATCCCTTGGAGCTACAATGTTGCTTTTACTTAAAATATTTCAAAATATATTTGAAGGAAGAAATATTACACAAGAAGACATCTATGTCGTATTTGCAATAGCTCTACTAAGTGTAGTAGGGAAAATATTATCTAGTTATATGGCTGATAGAAATAAATACATCGCAACTTACAATATGGGAGCAGAAAATAGGCTATATATAGGTGATCAGCTAAAAAAAGTGAATATGGGATATTTTAGCAGTAATCGCCTTGGAAACATTTCAGGCGGATTAACCACAGTTATAGGTGAACTTGAAACCGTAGGAGTTAATATAATAGAAACTTTATTTGTGGGAGTAATTCAAACTATAATAATGGCGATATTTATGATTCCGTTTGATATAGTTACAGGTTCTATAATTTTAGGAACTTTATTCTTAGGAATGTTATGCAATGTTATCTTTCAAAAGAAATCAGATGAGTTGACTAAAAAATTACAAGCGTTGAAAATAAATCTAAACGCATCTACTTTAGAGTATGTTAAAGGTATTAGCGTCATTAAGTCGTTTGGAAAAAGTGGTGAAATGACTAAAGAATTGGACAGAGAGATTTATAAAAATAGAAGAGGCTTTATAAATGTTGAAAAAACTGTAGCACCTGCTGCTTTGATATTTCTAATTATATTTAAATTAGGGATTTGTCTTATTATATTTTCAGCTATTTATAGATTTTGTATAGGAGAAATTGATCACTATAAAGCTGTAATGCTTGTAGTATCTAGTTTTATTGTTTTTTCTGGTTTTGAAATGGCTGGAAGTATGCAAAACGTTAGGGGAATAGCTATACAAAACTTGGATTCAATTGCTAAACTTAGGAATTTACCAACAATTTCAGAAGGCACAAGAACAAGCTTTGAAAAAGGAGATATAAATCTAAAGGACGTTGACTTCTCATATGACGAACAGAATTTATTTAACCGTTTAAATTTAGATATTCCAAAAGGTAAGACTACAGCAATTGTAGGTGGTTCTGGAAGTGGAAAAACAACACTTTGTAATTTGATAGCTAGATTTTGGGATGTAGATTCTGGAGAAATATTGATTGATGATAATAACATAAAAGATTTTAGGTATGACAATCTGTTATCTAATTTCACTTTTGTTTTTCAAGATGTATATTTGTTTGATGACACTATAAAAAATAACATTAAGTTCGGAAATCCAGAAGCTAGTGATGAGGAAGTTATTAATGTTGCTAAGCAAGCACAGTGTCATGAATTTATTATGAAGTTGTCAGATGGTTATGACACAGTTTTACAAGAGGGTGGTTCAAATTTATCTGGAGGAGAGCGTCAGAGAATATCTATAGCAAGAGCTATGCTAAAACCAAGCAGAATTGTTATTCTTGACGAAGCTACTTCAAGTGTAGATCCAGAAAATGAACAACAACTTATAACTGCTTTAAACAATTTGTTAAAAGATAAAACTGTAATTGTGATTGCACATAAACTTGAAACTATTAAAAATGCTGATCAAATTGTTGTTATGGATAAAGGAAATATTGAAAGTATTGGTAAACATAAAGAGCTTATGGAAAAATCACACATATACAAGAGTTTTATTGAGAAAAGAGAAAAAGCTACTGGTTGGAAAATTGAATAAAATTTAATAGAGGATGATTTTATGAAACAAGATATGAAAGAACAATTATTAACAAAAAGACCTATAGATTTACTTTTTCAATTATCTGTCCCTGCTGTAATAGGAATGATAGTAATAGGTCTTTATCCACTAATGGATGGAATTTTTGCAGGAAATATTATAGGACAAACTGCAATGACAGCTTGTGGTGTAGCTATGCCACTTACCTTTTTTAATAGTGGAGTATCTACACTCATAGGTGTAGGTTCAGCATCAGTTTTATCAAGAGCTATAGGAAAGGGTGACCAAAAAACAGTTGATAAAATTATGGGGAATTTAATCTTTTGGGTTATTCTATTCTCATCAATTATTACAATAGGCGGAATTTTACTTGCACCACATTTTTTAGATATGGTTGGAGCAAGTGGAGAAATTAAAGAATATGGTATCAGATATTTACGAGTAATTTTCATTGGTTCTTTATTTGTAAACTTTACTCAATCAGCAAACATGGTTATGCGTGGAGAAGGATTAATGAAAAAAGCAATGCTCATTATGGGGATAGGGGCTTTTTTAAACATAATTCTTGATCCCATTCTAATGAAATTAATGGGAAAATACGCAATAGAAGGGGCTGCACTTGCAACTATTACAGCACAATTTGTTCAAGCAATAATAACACTCCATTACTTCAAATATAAAAGTAAAGCAGTAAAAATAAATAAAATCAAACCTGATCAGGAAATAAAAAAAGAAATGTTTGGCGTAGGGTCATCTGCTATGATGATGCAAATTTTATTTATGATTCAACAAACAATGCTATATAAAATGTCATTTAAATATGGCGGAGATACAAATGCTATCTTGATGGCAGCAACACTTAGAATATATGCCTTTTCATTCATTCCACTTTGGGGAATGAGTCAAGGTTTACAACCTGTAGTTGGTACAAATTTTGGAGCGAAAAAATACGACAGAGTAAAAGAAGCTATGAAAGTATTTTCTATCGGAGGATTAGTTCTTGCTTCAATATTTTGGATACCAGCATTAGCATTTTCAAAGAATATTCTTTCTTTATTTGGAGTAGAAGAAAGTATTATAACTCAGGGAATAGGGAACTTTAGACTATTTTATTCTATCTTTATCCTATATGGAGTAATGGTAATGACTATAACATTCTTCCAATCAATAGGAAACGCTAAAAAAGCCGGCATAATAGTAATGCTAAGACAGTTATTTTTATTCGTACCTGCCATGATTATTTTACCAATGATATTTGGAGTTAAAGCAGTATGGTTTGCAGAACCCCTTGTAGATTTAATTATGATAATAGCTGGTGTAGTAATGATGTTTGGGGAATTAAATAGGATGGATAAAATTAGTTTGAAAAATTCAAGTAATGAATAATAAGCAGGTTTATTTAAAAGAATGGAGGGAAATATGCAAATAAATATAATTAAATTACATTTACCTTTTTTCTTTGGTTTACGCTGTTTACAAGTTAGATAACTCAGTTAAAAAATTAAATACAATTACTATTAGAAAAAGAACACGGTTGGTCGCTTCTTCCAAAGCGTCATTATTCATCCATTTTAGCGAAGAATTTGGGTGAAATATATAATAAAAATACCTTGGGAACAATGCGTCTCCAAGGTATTTTTTTGTATAGGAGTTTGTACGCTGCTGTAACGGCGGGTTCTGCGAATCCCGCCGCCTATTTTTGTGTATTTGAAATATGTATGCAAACTAACAATGTTGCTTAAATACAATATCGAAACAAAACCATAAAATCCCAACCAATTCCAAATCTAAGGGACAACATTCTCTCCATCATTTTATTTCATTAAAGAAATTTTGTTTTTGGATAAACTCTTTAAAATTATCTTAATATATGTTAGAATATATTTCAGGAGGGTTTATATGATTAAAGTATATTCAGAAATCGGACCACTTAAAAAGGTCATTTTAAAAAGACCGGGGAAGGAACTCCTTAATCTTGAACCGGATATGCTCGAAGAGCTTTTGTTTGATGAAATTCCATATCTTGCACAAGCTCAAGAGGAACATGATGTTTTTGCACAAATTTTCAGAGACAACGGAACTGAAGTTTATTATCTCGAAGATTTAGCTGGTGAGGCAATAAAAGACGCTTCCGTCAAGGAAGAGTTTATAGATGAATTCATTAGAGAAGCTCATGTTGTCGATGAAAGAGAAATAAAGTTTTTAAAGGATTTACTTGGTGAACTTGAAGGAAAAGAATTGATAGAGCGTACTATGTCCGGCATAAGAAGAGAAGAACTTCCGAAATATGAAGCTGTGACTCTCTATGATTTTCTCGCAAAGGATGATTTTTTCATCACAAAACCTATGCCGAATCTATATTTTACAAGAGACCCGTTCGCACTTATGGGATCAGGTGTTTCTTTAAATAAGATGTGGAGCGACATAAGAAATAGAGAAACTATTTATGGTAAATATATTTTTAAATATAATAAAGCATTTAAAGATGTTCCGTTCTATTATGACAGGGAAGAAAAGTTTTCTATTGAAGGCGGCGACGAACTCGTGCTTTCAAAGGACTGTCTTGCTATCGGCATAAGCCAAAGAACTTCCGCAAAGGGACTCGAAACTTTTGCAAAGAGGGCACTTGAAATCGGTGAATTCAAAAAGGTTATGGCTTTTGTAATTCCGAAGAAGAGAGCTTTTATGCACCTCGACACTGTTTTCACAATGATAGACAGAGATGTTTTCACAGTCCACCCTGGTATTGAAGGGCCGCTCGAAGTTTTCGAAATAACAAAGCCGGGCGAAGATTTGAAGGTAAAGAGAATTGAACAAGATCTTAGAACGCTCCTTTCAAATGAACTTGGAACTGATGTAAAACTTATAAGATGTGCAGGGGGAAATCCTATAGATTCAAGACGTGAACAATGGTCTGACGGTTCGAACACTCTCGCAATAAAACCGGGAGAGGTTATCGTTTATGACAGAAATGATGTTACAAATGAAATATTGGACAAGGAAGGCGTCAAGCTTCATGTAATGAAATCCGGAGAACTCAGCCGTGGCCGTGGAGGCCCGAGATGCATGAGCATGCCGGTTGTAAGAGAAGATATATAGTGGATGTGAAGGGGACCGGTGACACATCGGTCCCTTTAATTTTAAGGAGAAAATATGGCAACAAGAAGAAATAGAGAAAAAACTTTGATGATACGTTTTTTTGTTTACATAGTATTATTGTATTATTTGTATGTGCTTTTTAAGACATCAATATTCAATAGATTTTTTTCGAACAACCTCATGAGAGGTCTTGTTTATGTGCCTTTTTCATCGGGCATGTTCAGTTTGGAATCTATTTCCACTTCGGTCGGCATAAGAAAACTTTTGGGTCCCGTTTTGATTTTTCTTCCGATGGGATTAATTTTGCCTCTCGCACACGACAAGACTAAAAAGTTTTGGGTCGTGCTATTAATTTCTGCTATTTTTAGTTTAGGAATTGAGATTTTGCAATATATTACAAAGACGGGTATAACGTCAATTGACGATTTTGTTTTAAACATTTTGGGGGCATCGCTCGGTTTTTTGGCATACCATTTGTTGAGGGAGGTTTTTATTTATGGTTAACATAAAAAATATAAAAAGAAATATATTAATTTATTTATTTGTATTTTTTTCGGTCGCAACTCCTTTTCAAATTGTATTAGCTGAAGGTGCAGACATTCCGGTTGTTGAGGGGCTCGAAATTCCTTACATGGTTTATGATAGAGCGGCGGGCGAGAGCATTGTAAAAAATATGGAAAATGAAAAAATTGCCATCGCATCAATCACAAAACTTATGACCGCATATTTGACATACGAGGCAATAAAAAACAATGAAATTGCAATGGACACAAAATACACATACACTCAGGAAGAACTCGATTTGTATCTTCGCGGTTCCGACGTGCCGATTGAAAGGGGAGCAACTCTCGATGTAAACGAGCTTCTACATCTTTTGCTTATTCGCTCGGCAAACAGCTCCGCACTCGCACTTTCCAAGGTGATTTCAGGAAGTGAGGCTGCATTTGTCGAAAAGATGAACCAAAAAGCTGCAGAACTCAAAATGAAAGACACGCATTTTATAAATTGCCACGGTCTTCCAATCATACAAACCGACGAGCAAAATATGTCGACGCTTGTTGATCTCAATATTCTCGTGAACAAACTTTTGGATGATTTTCCGGAAATTCTCGAGATTACAAAATTAAAGGAATACGCAATCGAGCGATTAAATTTGAAAACAGTTTCAACAAATCCGCTTTTGGGAACGGGAAGTGTTGACGGACTTAAAACGGGAACGACGACAAAGGCGGGGAGATGCCTTATTGCAACGACAACAGAAGATATGAGCGGAATAGACGGAAAAAGACGCGTTATTTCCTATGTGTTCGGTGCGGCAAACGACAAAGAGAGGGGCATTGTGAGTCTCGGGCTTTTAAATTACGCACTTGACAACTATGTTTACAAGCGAGTTGTAACGGGAAAAGAAAGATACAGTCTCGATCTTGACGGAATAAATTTTAAAAGTGATAAGATAGGACTTATGCCGAAAACGCAGTGTGATAAGCTTCTCAATGTGAACAGCACATACAAGCTCAGAATTGAGTATTTGGAGCCGGGAAAGGAAACAATTCCGGAGGGCGAGGTGCTCGGAAGCATAACACTCGTTGAAGATGGTAAGCCGATTGAAAAAATAGATTTGGTTACGACCGAAGAAGTAAAGAGAAGCGGTTTCTTTAAAAGACTTTGGAAAAAAATAAAATCAAAATTTTAGAGGTGGAAATGAAAGTTTTAGTTTTATATAATTCGGAAACGGGAAACACGAAAAAAGTCGCAGAGGCGATTTATGAAGAATTTAAAGGCGAAGCGAAGCTGATGGAGACGAAGTCGATAAAGGATATTTCCGAAATCGATGGATATGAATATATATTTATCGGATTTTTTGTGGACAAGGGCTATCCCGACGAACCGACAATGGAATTGTTGCCGAAATTGAAAGAGAAGAAGCTTGGACTCTTCTCGACACTCGGCGCATATCCTTATTCGATGCAGGCATTTCGAGTCTTTGCGAGAGCGGAAGAAGTGCTCGACAAGTCGAACAGAATTGAGGGCTGCTACATTTGTCAGGGGCGAGTGAGCGACGAAAGTTTAAAGAGAATTGCGGCACTTCCGCCGGACGATCCGAAGCGCTCGAAGAAGTCGACGCTTAGACGGGAAATAGGAATGAGTCATCCGGATTCGGAGGACCTTGAAAACGCGCGGAAGATTTTTAGAAATATTGTGGACAGAGATTTAAAAGGATTTTAACTGCAACTTTGATTGCAGTTTTTTTTATTATGCAATTGATTTATCGGAGCATTTGAAATTGAAATAGTATAGTGATATAATAGAATTGATAGGGAAATGTTATATTAGAAATACATAATTGCAAAATATTATGGAGTGGTTTTTATAAAAAAGGAGAAACAAATACCTAAATAGTTTTAGATGATTAATAAAAGGTGTTTAAAATCTACAATGTACAGATAATCCCTACAAGGGGTTTTGAGAAATATGGCGTTAAAACGTCACAAATTGAAAAAGTATTGAATAATTAATTTATACATGTTAACATAAAATTAACGATAGTGTATTAAAATGATTACAAAATAGGAGTTATTTATGAACGATAACTTAGATATTTATTATTTATCCGGATATGATATTTTAAAGAAAATGATAACAAATATGAAGTATGAAAAAAATATAAGGGTCAAAGATTTTAAATTTAAAGAATACGGAGAGGACTCTGTATTTTTAATTAATTCAGCATACATAGATTTTTTAAAAGAATTTATAAAAAGACATAATAAAAGAACGTATATATACAGCCACGGGTTTTCATATTATAGCTATATGAAGACAGAGACATTGGGAGCAAATTATTTTTATATAATAGATGATTATGAAGTTGTAAAAGAATTTTTAACTAAACTTGTCAAGTTAGAAGAAATAGATATAAATAGAGATAAAAATTTTTTAAGTTTTGAAGATATGGAACTTATAAAATATTATACAATGAGCGACGGCTTTAGTGACGTTGCTGAAAAGTTTTTCTATAGTCAGAAAGGCCTTTCATCCAAGTTCTCGCGAATTTATAAAAAACTTGGAATAAGAGGATTTAATCAGTTGTATATGGCAAGTATTAAAAGAGGTTTATTTTCTAGAGATGATTTCTTGCAATATTTGTTTTATACAAGTATTTCTTAGTAGGAGGTTAATATGGTATTTATTTAATATTTGATAAGTAGGTAAAGAATGAAGAAAATAGGAAATGTAAATAAAAAATTTAAGGAGGATTATATGAAAAATAATTTAATGAAATTTGTAGCTATTGTCTTAGCTATAACTATGTGTTTGCCAATTAGCGCAAGTGCATTTGAAGAAAAGAAAGAAGACGAAGAAATGTTGATGAGAGATGAGTATATGAAATTATTTATACTCGATTTAGACGAGTTATATGAACTTCGTGATTTTACAAAAGACTACAAGAATTCATTAAGATTCGGAGATGTTGACAGCTTAGCTAAATACATTGGAAGGCGTGTGCTTGAGAAAGCAGTTAAAAGAGTTTTTGGAAAAGAGGTAGCAGCAATTATAGATGGACTTGAAGCATTGTTTGTAGTTGCCAGATTTGAAGAAATCAGTCTTTTAAGAAAGGCTACAGAATACGGGCTGGAAGCTATAGAAAGAGCGATTGATGGGTACAAAAGTACAGAAGAATGGTTAAGTAGAAGAGTTATAGAAGTTGAAGTCGAATTTAGTGTGTATACAAACTGGAATTATCGTGATGTAGAATTTATTCAAGGCGGAGGAAATATCAAAAGAGTTCATGTAAGCGGTGGTTGGATCTCATCCGGAGCATTAAATGCACTAAAGGATAAGAAGAAGGTCAAGGATAGATAATTTAATTATATTTTTATTCTCTTATACACTAATTATATGTTTAGTGTATAAGAGAATAAATTTTTAATTTAAAGTAACGCATTTTAACAATAGTAGAAATAACATATTAAAATTTATAAGATGTTATGGTATATAAAAAAGGAGAAAATGTATGATATTAGTATTTGAAGACCCAGATACAATGAACAGAAGAGCATCTAGGTGGGAGATTATTATCGTTATATTTGTGTTGATTTATACCATCCATATGATTCTTTGCCCGAAAGGGTTTGTTTTTACATATAATGAAGCAGACGGAATATATTATGTGGAAACGGAAAATTTGAGATTGGATGATAGGAGATAGAGCTATGAATAAAGATATAATAGCTGCCGATATTAGATTATTATGTATTGGTTTTCTATACGCTTTCATTTTGTTTTTAATAACAAATTTCCACACGACTTTCAGGTCGAGAGTTGCGATTGCGGATGTGGAAACGGAAACGATAGAACTTAGCGAAAAAGAAATTGCAGATTTAAAAACTTTGACATACTATTACGACGCGACTTTGTCAAAGCCTACAAGCAAAGAGAGAGAAAAAAAGGATTGGATCGCTCCGGCAAACGATGCGCTTTTCAGCTCGGTTTTTACGGATATGGACACATTCTTTGAACTCAGAAAAAAATATATATTAAACAAGAAAAATCTTTCAAGGATAAATAATATAATAAAAAAAGCGATTGAAAACTACGATGGAAAGACTATGTCGACTATCAGTTTCGAATATAAGGGATACAAGTTTAAGTTTCCGATAAGTGTTGAGAGAAGTGTTTCAAGATAATGTGTAGTAAATTTAAGAAATCAATTGAATTCGTGATTGAAATTATTTTATGAGGAAGTTAAATGGAGAGTAACAGTTTTGAAAAATTAAAAATGAGGAATGAATGGCTTTTTAGGGATGCGAAAAAAGGATTAAATATTATATATATTCTATTGTCGCTTTTTTATCTAGCAAAACTTGTTTATTTTCTTTGGCAGCCGCTAAGGTTCAGTTACAAAAGTTATTTGAACTACCCGTTCTATGAAGTTGAAGTTTATAGGGATCCAACGAGGCATTTTTAATGATAAGAAAATTTTTAAAAGATATTATACCGAAAAGTTTTTATGCTTATCTTTTGATACTCTTTTTCTTTCTTTATGTTACAAATGCACCGGAAACTTTAAACGCGAGCCTTTATTTTAGAGATGTGGAGATGACGGGCGATGAGTATCGCGATTTGCTTCATGTGATTCTTTACTACAAAGAGATTTGTAAAAATGAATTAAGTGAAGAAAATATTGAAAAAAAGTGGATTGGTCCTAAGAACACAGAGCTTTTCAGCAACGCATTCACGGACAAAGATGTATTTTTGGAACTTCGAAAGAAAAACATATTGAACCGAAAAAATCTACAAGAAATGACGGAAATGATGGAAAAAGCGTGGTCACGTTATGACGGTGAAAAAATGTGTACAATAAGTTTTAATTACGATGGTTACGAGTTCAAGTTTCCATATTACCCTGATGACAAAATTAGATATTTGAAATAAATCTGTTGGAAAATCTCCGACAGATTTTTTGTTGTAAACATTTACAGCTTTAGTCATAACAAAACTATACATTATCGGGTATATTTAGTATATAAAGAGAATGTTTTTATTAAATTGGGTTTTATTTGTATAAATTTTACATAGTTTTAATATTTGAAGTTTATAATTTTATTGGATATAAAATGTAATTTATATGAGGTGGAATATGAGAAAAATCGCAATCATAGATATCGGTTCAAACACAATAAGGATGTCGCTTTTCAATGTGGAGGGCGAAGAATTTTACGAGCTTTTAAACAAAAAGACCACGGCAGGGCTTGCAAGTTATGTCAAAAAGGGTTTTCTTTCGAGAGACGGGATTGAAAAGCTTCTTAGAATTTTAAACGGTTTAATAAAGACGGCAAAGGTTTTGGGTTTTGAAGAGATAAAAATCTTTGCAACCGCATCTCTTAGAAATATTTTAAATATTGAAGAAGTGAAGGAAATTTTAAAGAGAGAGATTGACGAGCCGGTTGAGATTGTTTCGGGAGTTGACGAAGCCTATTTCGGTTATTTGGGAGTCAAGGAAAAGTACGATGTTTCAAGCGGACTTATCGTCGACATCGGCGGCGGTTCTACGGAAATCACCTCGATTGATGCGGGAAAGACGGTATACAACAATTCGATTCCGCTAGGTTCTTTAAATCTGTTTAAGAAATATAGCTCGGGGATTTTCATTCCGAAGAAAAGCATTAAAAGAGCGGAGAAATATGTCGTAAAAAAATTCGATCCGATTTACAGCGAGAATTTAAAAAGCGACGAACTTTATGGAGTCGGCGGAACAATAAGAGCGGTTTCTAATGTGATTATGGAGATGAAGTCGCTCCAATCAAACAAGATGATTAAGTCGGAGTTTGTTTTTGAGCTTTACGACAAATTGAAAAAGAAGGACAAAAAAACATATGAATATGTTTTGAAGGTTTCACCTGAAAGAGTTCACACAATTTTTCCGGGGACTATAATTTTGATGGAAATT
This sequence comes from Ezakiella coagulans, assembly GCF_003096635.1. Lineage (GTDB taxonomy): Bacteria > Bacillota > Clostridia > Tissierellales > Peptoniphilaceae > Ezakiella > Ezakiella coagulans. The sequence goes on from NZ_QEKV01000001.1 coordinate 259,971, forward strand.
TTAAGGATGTCCGAAGCGAAGACGGTTTATGTCTCGAAGTTCGGCGTTAGAGAAGGAGTTTTGACAAATTATTTGAGCGAGGGGAGAAAATGAGCGATATAGATTTAAATGCGAGAGAAAATTTGTATAAGAAGTTACCGAAGATGGAAACCTACACCCAAAACAGAGAACTGTCATGGCTAAAGTTCAACGAAAGAGTGCTTGAAGAGGCGACTATAAAAAATGTGCCGATTTACGAAAGACTCAAGTTCATTGCAATTTTCGTTTCGAATCTCAAGGAGTTTTTTATGGTTCGAATCGGAAGTCTTTCGGATCTTCAAAAACTTAAAGATCCGCCGCGCGATTCGCGCACGAATATGACGCCGGAAGAGCAACACGAAGCATGTTTGGATGCGGTGAGACGACTCTACGGTCTGAAGGACAATGTTTTTTTCGATGTGGAAAATGAGCTTAGAAAATACGACATTCAAAATGTTTCGTTTGAGGAGCTCACGGAAGATGAAAAGAAGTATGTGCTGAAACTTTTCAAATCGCGAATTGAGCCGATTTTAAGTCCGATGGTAATTGCAAGAAGTCACCCATTTCCATTTCTTGAAAACAATGAACTCTATATTACCTGCGAGCTGAAATCGCCTGTTGAAGAAAAAGGGACTTTCGGAATTTTAAATATTCCGGAAACGCTGCCGAAGTTTTTTAAGTTGGGCACCGAAGGCACGAGATATATTTTGACAGAAAATATAGTTTTAAATTTTTTGGACAAGCTCTATACGGAGTTTAAAATCGAGGACAAGTGCGTTATAAGCGCTACGAGAAACACTGACCTCACGATTGATGACGAGGAAGTCGGCGAGGAAGAGTATGTAACGCAGATGAGAAATATTTTGAAAAAAAGAAAGAGACTCGGATGCGTAAGGATGACTTCTTCAAAAGAGCTGAGTCCGAGAATGAAAAAATTTTTTATGTCAAATCTCGACATAAAAGAAAACGAAATTTTTGTCACAAAAACTCCGCTCAATATGGACTATGCTTTTAAACTTTCGAGCATAATCGACGAGGAGACTTTGAAAAAAGTTTCATATCCTCCATTTAAAGGCGGCCTTAACAGTGCGATAAAACCGACAGAACCGATTATTTCGCAAGTGATGGACAAGGACTTTCTCTTTTTCTATCCGTACGACAGCATGGAGCAGTTTATTAAGATTTTGGAAGAGGCGGCGAACGACCCGGATGTTTTATCCATAAAGATTACGATTTACAGGCTCTCGAAAAATTCAAAAGTTGTTCAAAATCTTGTGCGCGCAGCGGAAAATGGAAAAGATGTGACGGTTCTTATGGAGCTTCGGGCGAGATTTGACGAAAAGAACAATATCGACTACAGCGAAGAACTTTTCAATGCGGGCTGCAATGTTCTTTATGGTACGGAAGGTTTTAAAGTGCACTCTAAAATCTGCCTTATAACAAAAAGGGCGAAATCCGGAGAGCCTATTTATATAACGCAAATCGGAACGGGAAACTACAACGAGTCGACGTCGAAACTCTACACCGACATCAGCTTCGTCACATCGGACAAAGCGATTGGAGAGGATGCAACGCAGTTTTTTAAGAATATGTGTCTCGGAAAACTTGACGGCGTTTACAATAAACTTTTGCAGTCGCCGTCAACGGTAAGGTCATCGATCATAGATATGATTTTTGAGGAAATCGAAAAGGGAGCAAAGGGAAGAATCTTTATGAAGATGAACAGCTTCACTGACCGCGAAGTGATTCGTGCGCTTGCGCTCGCATCGATGATGGGTGTGCAAATACGACTCATGATAAGGGGAATTTGCTCAATCGTTCCGGGCATTCAGAATGTGACGGAAAATATAGAAGTTCGAAGCATTGTCGGAAGATTTCTCGAGCATTCGAGAATTTATAAATTCGGCGAGGGAAGTGATGAAAAAATCTACATCGGCTCCGCAGATATGATGACTAGAAATACAATTCGAAGAGTCGAGATTTTGACTCCGATTGAAGCACCGTATTTAAAAAACAGACTGAACGGATTTATCGAAAGACAATGGAAAGACACCGAAAACGCAAGGCGTTTAAAAAACGACGGTCAATATGATATAATATATAGAGAAGTTTCTGAAGTGCCATTTAATTCGCACAAGAAAGAGATGGAAATAAGCATGAACGGCAAATATGAGGAGCCGGTCAAGCTCAGTTTCATAGAGAAAATCACTAAATTTCTGAGAGATGAAGGGTGGATCAGATGAGGATAAAACTCGAAAATATTACGAAGATTGACAAAGCGGACGTTGTTGTCGACGGAATAACCGTCATTGCCGGCGAAAACAGTTCGGGAAAGAGTACGGTCGGACGTGTGCTTTACAGCATTTTCGACTGTGGACGAAAGCCAACGGGCGAGATGATAGAAAATAGAATTTCGGACGAATTTAACGGTGCGGTTTACAATTTCAATGCAAAAAATGACGGTAAGATAATTTTTTCGGCGGAACATATTGAAGGGGAAATCGATGTGACGGAGTCGAAAATCGAGGCGAGAATTGATGGAGAAAACAATTATCACTCGATTTATCTTGACGACCCGCATATTTTGGACGTGCCGATGAATTCAATTGAACATTTGGAATCGTTTTATCCGAAACACAGAATCGATTTGCAAAAAAAGCTAGTTTCAAAAAACAAAACTGTCGACGGGAGCGAAATTCCCGGACGAATTTATGAAAAAGTTGAGGGAACGCTCGCCGAAAGGGATGGACGTTTTTGGTATGAAACAAAAAACAAAAAGACTGTGGACATAAGAAACACCTCGTCGGGAGTGAAGACGCTTTTGATTGTTGCACGCTTGATTGAAAACGGTTGGATTGATGAAAATACTATTATAGTTTTGGACGAGCCGGAAATTCATCTTCATCCGGAGTGGCAACTCTTTTTTGCAAAAATCATTGTCGAGATAAATAAAACGATGAAGAGCAAAATTGTTTTAAACACGCACAGCCCGTATCTTTTGAATGCAATCGAAGTATATTCCGAGAAAAATGATATTTATAAAAATTTGAAATTCTATTTCAGCGAAAATGAGGGGAATTTCGCAATAATAAGAGACTATACCGAAAACGTCGAGAAGATTTATAAGAAACTTGTAAATCCGTTTTTAAAACTTGACGATGAGGCATATCGAGATGAATAATTTATTTAAAAAACATCTACGTACTTTGAAACTCATCTCCGTGGACAACCACAACCCTTCCGATGTCGAATATATGACTGAGTCGGAATATGTTGCGATTGATTTCGATGCGGTTAAGGACGACTACGTGATGAGACTCGACACTTATGTAAATCCGAAAAGCATCGATGCGCTCGTTTTTCACGAAAACCACGCGACAATGATTGAATTTAAAAACGGCATTGTGGATAAGGCTTTAATAAACTCGATCATTGACAAGATGCTAAATTCCGTGATTATGTACACGGACATCACGGGCGAAACAATTGCACACTCGAGAGAAAATGTGGATTTTATTCTCGTTTATAACTACGAGAAAAATCCGTTCAATATAAAAGAATATCGCCAAAACAGATACAGAGATGCATTTGTTCGAAAACTTTCCGACAAGGCGAAGGAGAGATACACACAATTCGGACTCGCAAGATATGAGGGTTACATCTTCAGACATGTCTACACATACTCAAAGCGTGATTTTAAAAATGAATTTACTGATAAACTCGAAGACCAATAGCCGATTGGTCTTTTATTATTTTACAAAATAAGTTATAATGTATAAGAGGTGAAATATTTTGAAACTTGGTATTGTAGGGCTTCCAAATGTTGGAAAGAGTACCCTTTTTAATGCAATTACAAATAATAAGGCGGATGCACAAAACTATCCGTTCTGTACGATAGACCCGAACGTCGGTGCGGTAAACGTTCCGGACGAAAGGCTCGATGTGCTTTCAAAGCTTAACAATTCTAAAAAGATTGTGCCGGCAGTTATTGAATTTTACGACATTGCCGGGCTCGTCAGAGGTGCGAGCAAGGGAGAAGGGCTCGGAAATAAATTTTTGAGCCACATAAGAAGCGTGGATGCAATTGTTCACGTTTTAAGAGCATTTGATGACGAAAACATTGTGCACGTCGACGGAAGTGTCGACCCGGTTCGTGACATCGAAACGATTGACACTGAACTTTTACTTGCGGATATGCAAATGATTGAAAATATTCTTCCGAAGTTCGAAAAGCAAGCGAGAGCAGACAAGAGTCTCAAATCGGAGCTTGAAGTTTTGGAAAAAGTAAATGAATGTTTGAACAACACGAAGCCGGTGAGAAGTCTCGGATTAAATGAAGATGAAAAGAAAGTTTTGGCGGGCTACCAATTTTTGACTGCAAAACCGCTCATTTATGTTGCAAATGTGAGCTACGATGATTTGGTTTCGGGCGACAACAAATATGTCGATGCAATCAGAGAATACGCTTCAAATACGGGCGAAGAAGTTTTGACTGTCTCCGTAAAAATCGAAGAAGAGCTGAGCGAACTTTCAAATGATGAAAAGAAAGAGTTCTTGAGCGAAATGGGTCTAAAGGAATCGGGACTCGACAAACTTGTCAAGGCAAGCTACAAAACGCTCGGACTCATGAGCTTTTTGACCACAGGTGAACAGGAAACAAGAGCTTGGACAATCAAGCAAAACACAAGGGCACAAGACGCTGCAGGAAAGATTCACTCGGACATCGCACGCGGATTTATTCGTGCGGAAATCGTGAACTACGACACTCTTGTCGAACTCGGCGGTTCGCTTGTTAAGGCGAGAGAAGAAGGAAAAGTTCGTCTCGAAGGCAAGGACTACATCATGCAGGAAGGCGACGTCGTTCTCTTCAGGTTTAATGTTTAATGAAAAGAAAATTTTTAGTATTATTGTGCACGATTTCGGTTATTTTTTCGGGATGCAGTATCGTTGAGGAATACGGCAGAGGAACGCTTGAAAATAAAGAGATAAAAAAAGCGGACGAGATGTCACCGATTTTGGATGACGAAAATGACGTGACTGACGGCGAAGCAAATGATGAATCAAATGTAGATACAAATGTGGATTCAAATTCAGATTCGAAAGAAACCGCAAAAGCCGATGTTGAAACGCCGAAAAAAGACGAAACCACGACAAATGAATCGAAAGAAGATAAAAAATCCGAAGTTCAAACTAAAAAAGAAACCGAGGAAAAGAAATCTGAAGACTCGAAAAAAGATGAAAAGTCGGATGTAGAGAATAAAAAGACTGACGACAAAACAACTGATAAGAAGGCCGACGAAAAGAAAAATGTAAACAAGGATACAAATAAAGCGGCCGACAAAAATGAGGATAAAAAAGATGAAACTGTAGATTTGGTTTCGTCAAAAAAAGACGACACTCCTGCAGAACCGGTCAAAAACGAAGAACCGGTCAAAAAGGAATCGGGCGACTATGCTTCGCTTTCAAACGAAAAAGCGGGTTGGTGGTTCAATCCGAAAAAGGCAGGTGGAAACGGCAAGAGCACAATTCCTGAAAAGACGTCAAATCTTTTAAACAAATACAACGGAATCTGGCAGGCGAAAACCGACGAGAAAGTACTGTATCTCACGTTCGACGAGGGTTATGAATTTAACAACAACACCGCGAAAATTTTGGACACACTAAAAGCGAAAGGTGTAAAGGCAGCGTTTTTCGTCACGGGAGCATATGTAAAATCGAATCTCGACCTTGTGAATCGAATGGCGAACGAGGGACATCTCGTTTGCAACCACTCGGTCAACCACTTGAACCAAGTTGAGGCGATAAAAAATCCGAAAAAGCTCGAGGACGATATTACGGGTCTTCAAACTCTTTACAAAGAGAAAACAGGAAACAATCTTGCAAGTTTTATGAGACCGCCGGAAGGTGTCTACAGCGAAAGAACGCTCAAATTTATAAACGATATGGGCTATCGACCTGTGTTTTGGAGCTTCGCATACAAAGACTGGCTACGCGACAATCAACCCGACAAAAAATTCGCAATTGAAAAAATAACCGGACAATTTCATCCGGGAAGCGTACTTCTTTTGCACGCCGTTTCAAACACAAACGCGGAGATTTTGGGAGAGATTATTGACAAAGCTGTGAATATGGGTTATAGATTCGGAAGCTTATACGAATTGTAAAATACACTGACATTTGAAATTGAAAATTTCAAGTGTCAGTTTTTTATTAGACAAATTTTATTGGGTAATATATAATATATGTAAATAAAGCGGCGAGGAGGCAATATGAAATTCATAATTAAGAATCTCTCGAAAAGTTATGGCGACAAAGAAGTTTTAAAAGACTTGTCATACACTTTTGAAAAGGGAAAAATTTATAGTGTCATAGGCAGAAACGGAACCGGGAAGACAACGCTTTTTCATTGTTTAAACGGCGAGGAAAAGTATGAGGGCCCGGTGCCTCAGATCGAAGATGACGGAGTTATTCGAGAATTAAAAGAGGAGGACATATATCTTGTAAGCGATTCTCCGATTTTGCCGGAGTTTTTGACGGGAAGGGAATTTATCGACGCATTTGTTAAACTCAATAAAAACGCTGACCACAGTCTCGACACGGAAAAGCTTTTCGATTTGTTCAATATAAATGAAAGCGATAGAAATGTACTTATTAGAGAATATTCTTTCGGCATGAAAAACAAAGTGCAACTTATGTGTGCGTTTATTTTAAAACCGAAAATTATTCTTTTGGACGAGCCGCTCAGCTCTTTCGACATAATCGTTAGCCACGATATAAAAGAAATGCTGATTTCAATGAAGAGCGAGCACATAATAATTATGTCGACGCATATTGTTCAGCTTGCAACGGATGTGAGCGATGAACTTGCGATTTTGAAGGACAAAAAGCTGAACGTTGCACACTACGATGGAGACAGAAGCGATTTGAAAGCATTTGAAGATTATTTGATAGGGGAAATATAATGTTTTATGAATTGCGTTCTCTAAAACAATTGATGAGTACAAATGCTTTTATCAACTTTTTGTCGAAGTTGCCGGGTTTAAAAATTCTTTCATTTAAAAAGCTTTATAAAAACACAGGACTCAAAAATATTCTTGCGGGTTTCGGGTTTTTATTCGAGCTTATAAAAGAAACAATTCTGCCGTCGATTTTTACGGCATTGATATTCTGGCGTTTGTTCGTTCGACTCGGCATCGACAATATATCGGTAAAACTTTTGTCTTATATTTTGATTGCGGTCATAGCATCAAAGATATCGAAGCCGACTTTTTTGATACACAATGAAGACGACTATATATTTTTGAATTTGTTTTCAATAAACTCAAGGGTTTATTATTTAAATAAAATTTTTACGAACATCGTGATTTCGATTTTGGCAAATTTTCCGGCGACATATTATGTGTTCCAAGATTTGGGAATCGCCCTGAAATTAGCGGTTCTAAATTTGGCGTCGATGCTTCTTGTAAATATGATATATTTAACTTATATCAAAAAAAGAGAGACTCTTCCGAAATCTGAAATCAGAGCCCTCATCTCTGCATTATTTGTCATTCTCGGCGGTTTAGTAATATTTTTTAGAGTTGATTTAAATCTCGACGACAAAATTTTGAACATTCTTGCAATAGCTTCTGCTGTTATTTCAATTTTAGGAATAGCATTTATTTTAAAATATAAAAACTATCCAGCACTAAAAAGGATTACCGCAAATTCATCGGGACAAGTTGTTAAGATGAGTGTAAGCACGGCGATTAACGAAGACAGCTCGAAATATCTTGTGTCCGATGCGGAAGAAATTCAAAATTTTCAAAACAAATACAAAGATGTCGATCCGGCGAAATATATCGACATGGCATTTTTCAGTAGATATAGGAAAGTTTTCATAAAAAATCTAAGGGGCAATTTTTCGGGGAGCATCGCCATACTCATAATTTATTCAATCGCTATAAAGATTGGAATTATAAAAAAGCCTGAAAGCTTTTCGGAAATAAGCGGACTTGCGATTGCATTTGCAGTCGGTACGGGATATTCTGCAGCGCTTCTTCAAATGTGTTTTAGAAATGTGGACAGAATACTTTTGAAAAATAAAATTTTGACCGAAAAGGGGCTCTATGAATCGCTCAAATATCGTATAAGAATGCTTATAAAATCCAGCTTTTTTGATTTACTGAGTGTAGGATTGGGATTTTTGATTTTAATATTTTTAAACGGTTTGAAATTTGAACCTGTTGAGTTTGCGAGAATTATGGCTGCATATTTGGCGATGATGGCAAGCATGGGACTTGTTGAAATTATGGTTTATTATATTTTCTCGCCTTATTCAGCGGAGCTCAATGTAAAATCTCCGGCATATAAAGTTGTGAGATTTATTAGCGGACTTGTTTTTGCACTCTTCATTTTAAAAAATTCAAATATATTAAATATCGAAAAATATATTTATATTGCATTCGGAGTAACTGTGCTGATATTTTTATTCGCAAAGAAATATTTTATTCGCACTTTCAGACTCAGATACTAATCATTTTATGCAAACTCATTTTATGGGTTTGCTTTTTTATTAGACAAATTTAAGCGGTTATTATATAATATATGTAGCGAAATCGCGAGGAGGCAATATGATTATCAAGGGCAGTATCGAAAGAATAATTTATAAAAACGACGACAACGGTTTTGCCGTATTTCTTTTTGATACGGAAGATGACGACATCATTTGTACCGGAAATATTCTATCGCCAAGCGTCGGAATTCCATTGGAGCTCGAAGGAGACATTATCGTTCATTCGAAATACGGAGAACAGTTCAGCTTTACGAGTTACAAAGTTTTGGACGATATGAGCGCCGCCGGAGTTTACAACTATTTAAAGTCGGGAAATCTTCCTTACATCGGCGAAGAAGTTGCGAAGGATATCGTGGACAAATTCGGAGAAGACACGATGGATATGCTCGAAAACAATCCGGAAAAACTTTTGACGATAAAGGGAATCGGTCCGAAAAAATTACATAAGATAAAGGAAGCTTTGGAAATCGGAAAGCTTGCGAGAAAGTCGATTGTCGACCTTGCGGAGCTCGGAATTTTCGGGCAAGACGCATATAATATCTACAATATTTACCAGGACAATGCAAAAAGTATGATTATGGATGACCCGTATCGCCTCATAAAAGATGTGCGCGGTTTCGGCTTTTTTAAGGCGGACAGAATCGCACGAACTGTGGGCATCGGAGAGCTCGACATAAGAAGAGTGCAAGCGGCGATAATGTACGTCATTTACGATTCGAGACTCGAGGGAAATATTTTTCTTTATGAGAGCGAAATCAGAACTCGATTAAAACGCCTTCTAAAAAAAGATGCACCGGATTTTGACGTTGCGCTCCAGGAGCTCATAATAAAGGGCGACGTCGTAAGAAAGCCGTCGACGGGAGAGCCGATGATTTATCCGACAGTTTTAAATGCGATTGAAAACAGTGCCGCAAGTAAAACCGTTCAGCTCATAAAAAGACCGAAGCCTTTCAGGGCGGGCGTGAAGGAAATACTTGAAAATCTTTTCGCGGGCAAGAACATCTCATACGACGAAACGCAAAAACAGGCGATTGAGATGGCTCTTCTAAACAATATTGCAATCATAACCGGCGGACCGGGAACGGGAAAGACCACGATTGTTCGTGCAATTCTCGAAGGCTTACGCGAGCTTAAACTCAGTTTTGTTTTGGCGGCACCGACAGGACGCGCGGCAAAAAGACTCGAGGAAAGCTCGGGAGTCGAAGCGGCGACACTCCACAGACTTCTTAGTTTGAGACCGTCGGATGATGACGACAATTTTATAATGGACGTAGAGGACATCGACGCCGATGTGGTTATTGTCGACGAGATGAGTATGGTCGATATAAATCTCTATCAAAAGCTGTTGGAGTCTATGGGAGAGGACACGTCGCTCATTATGGTGGGAGATGCGGACCAGCTTCCGAGTGTCGGACCGGGAAATGTTTTAAAGGATCTCCTTCGAGTCGAGGAAATGCCGAAGGTTAAGCTCGAAACGATTCACAGAACTGTCGACACAAGCGAGATTGCGGTTGTTGCAAAGACTATAAAAGAGGGCGGTGAGCCAAAATTTAATGAAAAGGATTCGGACGTTTTCTTTTTGGATGAATACAACCATGAGGCCTTTTTAAATGAATTGGTCGAACTTGTGGACACGAGACTGCCGAACCACTACGGATTTGACAAATTCAATGATATTCAAATCCTTTCTCCAACGAGAAAGGGTGAAATCGGAGTGAACAATTTAAATGTTGTGCTACAGGAAAAATTGAATCCGGAAAAGAAAATGATTTTAAAGCACAACGATAGAATGTTTAAGCTCGGTGACAAAGTTATGCAAATAACGAACAACTATGACCGCGAGATTAAATATAAGACAATCGAACGTGGCACGACGAAGGGAGTTTTTAACGGCGATATCGGAATTGTGACTGACGTTGACATTGAAAATTCACAACTAACGGTTCTTTTTTCTGATGACTACTATGCGGTGTATGACGATGACGACTTGAGAGAACTCGAGCTTGCTTATGCAATCACCGTTCACAAATCGCAAGGCTCGGAATTTCCGTGCATAATTTTCATTGCATGGGCGAGAAATATATTTTTGAACAACAGAAATCTTCTCTACACCGGAATCACGCGTGCGAAAGAACTTTTAATTTCGATGGGCAGCCGGGATGTTTTCCGCACAATGATAAAAAACACCGAAGTGCAAAAGAGAAATACAACACTTAAAGAAAAGATTGACGAGGTAATAAGATTTGAAGAAGGCCTGCTTGATATGTAACGAGGGCGAATATCCTATATGTGAAAAATGTTACACCGAATTTGAAAGGGCAAACACGATAAATTCAATCGACTTTATCGACGAGCTCGAAGTGATTTTTCGATATATGGGAATTCTCAAAAAATATATGTCAAAATTAAAATTTGAAAAAATTTATGGTTATCTTGATTTCTTTTATGATATAATAAAGAAAGAATGCTCATTTGAAAATATCGACGGCATAATTTATATTCCGTCGGACTTTATAAGACAGCTGAAAAGAGGTTTCAACGTGAGCTATGAGCTTTCGAAAAGAATCTCTGTGGACTACGGTATTCCGCTTTACGATATTTTAAAAAAGAGTATGCCGACAAAGCCGAGTCACACAATGACAGGTTTTAAACGTGCAAGTTTTGACCACGGCATAAAGGTTAAAGAACCGGTGAAAACGGGGCGATATATTATTTTGGACGACGTAATTACGACAGGAAAAACGCTTAGTGATGCCGGAAAGGCGATAAAATTCTCAAATGATGATGTATATTTAAAAGCGATTGTATTATTGGGGGATAAAATTTGATGAAGAAAAGATTTATTGTTTTCGGACTAATTGTTTGTGCAATTCTTATGAGTGCGTGCAAGCCTAAAGATGAAGCAAAGCATGACATGGTCTTTTATGATTATTTTGATACTGTAATTGAGATTACTTATTTTAAAGACGATGTTGACGAAGCAAAAGTAAAAACTGTAATTGAAGATAAGATAAAACATTTAAATGATGTGCTTTCAAATTTTGAAGGCGGTGCGATTGATGAACTTAACAAATCAGGTGAAAAAGATTGGCCTGAACTTGCACCGATTTTGGAAAGAACATTAAAACTTGAAGATCAAACCGGAAATGCGGTTGATATTTCAAAGGGAAAACTTTTCGATATCTGGAGAGACGCAATAGAAAGTGGCGTACTTCCGCCGGAAAGTGATATAAAAGATGCTCTTATGCAAGGGGGCAAGGGAAGCGTAATTGTTGACGGCGACCACATCTCACTCAACAGCGGTGCAGCGGTTGACCTCGGCTCGGTTTGCAAAGGTTATTTGAACGAAGAACTGAAAAAAGATTTTGATTCACTTGGAATAAAAAATTTTATTATTTCCTCGGGTGGAAACGTTACGGTTCACGGGAGAAGAGCTGCTGACAGAAAAAATTACAGCATCGGCATCGAAAATCCATTTGACCTCGGCGATCCGTTTGACATCATTTACACAACTGACAAATCCCTCGTAACGAGCGGTGACTATCAAAGATTTGTGGAAATTGACGGGAAAAATTATCACCACATTGTCGATTTAAATACCGGTTATCCGTCGGACAATGAAAAGAGATCCATCACAATTGTGGGGGATGATGCTTTTCTTTGCGACTTTCTTTCAACAACACTCTTTTTAAAGAGCAAGGACGAAATTGACGAATGTTTGAAAGATTTTCCTGGATATGAATATTACATTATTTATAAAGACGGAACACATTTTGTGAGCGAGGGTTTGAAAAAATATGTCAAATCTTGCGGCGCAACTTTGGAATAGGTGATTTTTTGAATATAGATATAAAGGATAAAATTTTACACACACAGTTCACAGAAAAGGCAACGGACAGAATGTTTTTGTTTGTCGGATTTGCAATTCCGGCTATGTCTTCGTTGCTTTACTACGGACTAACGACAATTGCAACAATAAGTGATATAATATCATTAATATGGGCGGTTGTAACCGGAGCAATTTGGTTTATATATACGAGAAAAATTTCTAAAAGAGGAATCTCGTTTAAAAGAGCATTCTTTGGAATGCATTGGTTTATGCTTGTTTCGAATATATTTTCGATTGTGGCGGCAATACTTTGGCCGAACATTCCGGGAATTATAAAAAACATTGCACTCACTGAATCACTTTATTTGGTGTGTTTCAGAGCAATAAGCGTCACACCGGTTTACCATATTGCAAACTGGCTCGGATTTTTCGATGACAAGGCGGAAATGATAAATAACGCCGGAGCGATTTTCGGTGGGGTTGAACACTACTATGGATGGATGTTCATTGTGCCTGTTGTAGCAAGCATATTTTTAATGGCGATTTTCGTCATAGCATTTAAAGGAGAAGATGATTAGAATGGAAGAACGTTTTGAAGCAATAAGACAAAAAGCATACAGAACTTTGGACGAATTGATGGGAAAACTCGACACGGTTTACACTCCGGTCAGAGCAGAAAAAAGAGTTTTAAGAACGGTGGAAGCTAAAGCTCAGGAAGAATCGGTCGATGCAATGGATCTTAAAACAAGACACAAAATGCAAGAAGAAGCTTTGAGAAAACAAAAGGAAGAACAAGGCGAATAATTTGGATATAAAGTGGGTTTGACTTTGCTCGCAAGTTTGGTCGAACTTGCTTTTTATTGAACATGAATCATGGATTCATGTTTTTATACACAGTATTAGTATAGTAAAGCTAAAAACTAATACAGATATTTTTATTGGAGGTATTTTACTATTATGGAAAGAAAATTCACTATTAAAGATGTGATGGTGACGGGCTTTGCTTTATTTGCAATGTTTTTGGGGGCGGGCAACTTGATCTTCCCACCGAATATCGGAATCAACACCGGAAGATTATTCCCTATAGCCACACTTGGATTTTTATTCACCGGAATTGCAATGCCACTTTTGGGTATCATTGCAACTACAAACACAAAGGGAAGCATGCTCAGCTTTACAGGCATAGTTTCAAAAAAATTTGCACTTATTTTCAACACACTTATACTTATGTGTATCGGGCCTTTTCTTGCGATTCCAAGAACAGCTGCAACAACATTTGAAATCGGTATCGTTCCGATTTTTGGAAACTTTGATTGGGGTACAATTTTAGGGATGCCACTTTCAAGAGTTGTAGTTTCATTTGTTTATTTTTTATTGACATATTTTTTAGTGTTGAGACCATCGAAAGTAATCGACATAATTGGACAATATTTCACTCCAATTCTTCTTATACTATTGATAACACTTATTGTTAAAGGTATTATAAATCCAATCGGTGCACCGGGTGAACCTTTAGTTCCGGATCCATTTGGAATGGGCTTCAGAGAAGGTTATCAAACAATGGACGCAATTGGAAGTTTTGCAATGGCGGGCGTTGCAATAATGTCTATAAAATCAAAGCTCACAGACGAAAAGAAAATTCAAAAAGCGACAATCGGCGCGGCAATAATTGCAGCACTTGGATTATTCATTGTTTACGGCGGATTTATATATCTCGGAGCAACCGGCTCAATCAGATTTAAAGATATCGCAAGAACCGAAGCAACAATCAAACTCGTTGAAGCAATCGGCTCGACTTTCGGACGCACACTTCTTTCGATTTCAATGTGCTTTGCATGTCTCACAACCTCAATCGGACTTATGACAACAATTGCAAACACGTTCAGCGAAATGAGTAACGGAAAAATCAAATATAATTTTACAGTTACAGTTGTAACAATCATTTCATTCTTCCTCTCGGTAAAGGGAGTAAACAACATCATCAAACTTTCAGTTCCGATTTTGAGCGTTTTATATCCGGTCGCAATAGTTTTAATACTATTGAATTTAATCAGACACAAAATGAAAAGAAGAACAGTTTATATCGGAGGTTCATATGGTGCACTTGTAATGGGACTTCTTTATGGAGTTGCTGCTATAAATGAAAACTTATCGATTATTCAAAACTTCTTATATAAACTCCCTCTCGGAAAAGACGGTTTTGCTTGGGTGTTCACAGCAATTATAGGAATGGTCATCGCACTCATTCTCGATAGAACCGTTTTAAGAAACAATGAAAAACTTGATATTGCAAATATGAATTTAGCATAGTTTTAAAGGCTGCAGAAAATGCAGTCTTTTTTATTGTGTAAAAACGTTAAACTTGACTATATAACTAATATGTAGTAGAATTATTTTTATAAAATGATTTAGAAATGGAGAGAATATGTTACTATATATTTTACTTATTTTAAAACTTATTTTGTTTTACACGGAGACCAAGGTCCAATTTGCGCCGATGTTAGTTTTTTTGATGGACTTTGCGGTCATTAACGCGTTTTATATTCTTCTTAGAAAAAGAGGTAAGAAAGTCAGAGTCTTAAATTTTGTGCTTTATGCGATTTTAAGTTTTATCATGTTTGCGGATGTGGTTTATTTTTCATATTTCAACCGCATGCCGGTCATAAGCGAGCTTGGACACGCGGGAAATCTCGGCGGCGTTACAGACGCCGTTAAGAGATTGTTTAAGATTAATAATCTCATTTTGATTTTGGATTTGCCGATTACAGGCTATATTTATTTTAAGCGATATATCGAAAAGTTTTTAAAAAACAATTTTTTTGATATTTATATTCCAAGATATATTTCTCTCAGCGTTGTAGCTGCAGTTTTGATTGCGGCATTTGCATTTTCCGGCTCAAAGATGGCGTCGGCTTCAAAACTTTCGCTCTTCGGTTATCACATAAGAGATATTGCGGAAAGCGTTTCGAAGCCGGGCGAGCTACACGAGGACGATGTTTCTGAAAGCATTAATAATTTAAACAAAGACAAATATGAAAATGAATACACAGGTATTGCAAAAGGTGACAATTTTATTCATATTCAAATCGAAAGTTTGAATGATTTTGTGATTGGAAGGGAATACAACGGCGAGGAAATCACGCCGAACTTAAATCGATTGATTGAGGAAACGGGAAGCATTTATTGCAAGAATTATATCGAAATGCTCGGAGCGGGAAACACTTCTGATGCGGAGTTCGTTAGTCTTCACTCTCTCTATCCGACAATGAGGGCGCAGTCCTATGAGGCATATATCGACACATATCTCTACGGTCTTCCGAAAATTTTTGCTGACAACAACTATCTTGTAGATGCATTTCACGGCTACAAGAGAGACTTTTGGATGCGTGACAGAGTTTATCCGCACATCGGATTTGACAAGTTTTATGCCGAGGACGATTTTAATCTTGATGACACTGTCGGAATGGGACTTTCAGACGAAAGTTTCTTAAGACAATCTTTTGATATTATTTCAAAACAATCGGAACCGTTCTATTCATTTTTGATTACGCTATCGAGCCACGTTCCGTACGAAATGCCGGATTATGAAGGCTCTTTAAGCGCACTCGACAAAGACAAGGATACATTTTTCTTTAGATATATAAACGCTGTTCATTATACGGACAAGGCGCTTGGAGAATTTTTGAATAAGATAAAGGAAAACGGAATGTTTGACAGATCCGTTATAGCACTTTACGGCGACCACCACGGAATAACCGGCGTTGAAGCGGATGCGATGTTAAGAGTTGCAGAATTTATCGGAAAGAAATTCGATTTCGATGAGCTTATGAATGTGCCGTTAATCATTCATGTGCCACAACTACAAGAAAAGAAAACAGTTGAATCGGTGAGATCACAGCTCGACTTTATGCCGACAATTTTAAATCTTTTCGGCATCGATGCGTCGAAATATATCACATTCGGACACGATATTTTTGATAAAAATCATCCATGTGTCGCTTTTCCGGAAGGATATATGAGAAAGGGATCGTTTATTTCCGACGATTATATATTCACGATGAAAAGAGACGGAATTTTTGAAAACGGAACTCTCGTAAATAGAAAGACGGGCGAGGAAACGCCGCCGAACGAAGAAGCAAAGAAACTCTACAAACAGGCGATAAAAGAAATCACTCTTTCAAATAAAATTTTGGACACAAACAGCATTGAAAAACTTATGGCTAAAGGCAACAAAGACGAGCTTACAAATGCTTATGAAAAGCCGTCAAATGCAGTTGTTGTCGAAACGAAAGACGAACTTGAAGGCGCGATTCAAAACGGATACAAATATTTCTATTTGACGCTCCATAAAACGCTTGACGACTACTATGTCACAAATCCAAACGGCGAAAATATGAATTTCGAAGCGGCAAAAACGGGATATATTTCCCTTGGAGATGTGCTTGGAAAATACAAAAACTATAAATTCATCGTAGACACAAAAGACCCACGTGAATTTGCATTTTTTGTAAAGACTGTCAGCGGAAATCATGACAGCCTTATAATAAAAGCGAATTCGAAAGATGAGTATGAAGAAATTTTCTACAGGAAAAACGGATACAACATTCTTCTTGATGTTTCTGATTATACTGAAGACGAAGTTAAATCAATCAAACTCGGCATGCCGGACTTATTAATTTACGGTGGAGATTTGACAGAATTTAAAGACCAAACATTCAGAAAATTTGGCGAAGAAAAAGAGGGAGAACTTGCAATAGTTCCTTTTGAAAGTATCGAAACGACCGATTCGAAAGCAGAGATAAAAACTGTGAGCGAAGAATTTAAAATTCCTGATGGCAATCTCGCAACAAGCCTCCAAGAAATTTCCGAAAGGGCGGGCGATGAATTTGTTCCAATCAAGGTTTATTATGATGCAAATAGCGATTCAGTCACGACAAATCTAACGGACAGCAGTGACCCTGCAGAACTCTTTAAACTTATGGAAGAAAATAAAAATATAAAAATTTATTTAACCGCCGACGGCTCACAAGTTGAAATTATGAGGGCACTTCTAAAGCTGAACCCTCCGAAAGACAGAATCATGGTTGAACTTATAACTCCGGGTCAAGTTTCATTTGTGACAAAAATGGGCTTTACAAATCTAGTTCTCGACCTTAATGTCGGTCCGAATGAACTCGAAGAGTTAGAACAAATTTATATGTATTAGGCGGCAGATATGGTTTTTTCAAGTTTATCATTTCTATTTTATTTTTTACCGACAATACTGTTTCTGTATTATATTTTGCCGAAAAAATTTAGATACGGGAGAAATTTCGTTCTTCTCATAGGCTCTTTATTCTTCTATTTTGTTGGAGAGCCAAAAGCGATAGTTGTGATGCTTCTTTCGATTTTTATAAATTATATTGGAGGTATTGCGGTAAATAGTGGAGGAGAAAAGCAAAGAAAAATTTCGCTCACGATTGTAGTGATATTAAATCTTACAATTCTCTTCTATTACAAATATCTGATGTTTATAGTTGGGAATCTTTCAAAGATTTTTGACTTCAGTGTTGAAACGAAAAGCATCTACATGCCGATTGGAATTTCCTTTTTCACATTTCAAGGTATGAGTTATGTGTTTGATGTTTATATGAAAAATGCGGAAGTTAAGAAAAATCCTTTGGATATAGCACTATATATTTCTCTTTTCCCTCAATTAATTGCAGGACCTATTGTTCGATATAAAACCGTTGCGGATGAAATAGACGGAAGAGTTGAAACGCTTGACTTATTCTCGACCGGTGTAATAAGATTTATAGTTGGACTTTCAAAAAAAGTATTACTTGCAAATAAATTTGGGATAATTGCTGATGAAATATTTAAATTGAACGGCAACTATAATTTGAGTGTGCCTTTAAGTTGGTTCGGAGTTCTTATGTTTGCACTTCAGATATACTATGACTTCAGCGGATACTCGGATATGGCAATCGGTCTTGGGAAAATGTTCGGATTTAATTTTCTTGAAAACTTCGACTATCCATACATTTCAAAGAGCATAACGGAATTTTGGAGAAGGTGGCACATGTCCCTCGGAACCTGGTTTAGAGATTATATCTATATACCGCTTGGCGGCAACAGAGTTTCCGTGCCGAGACATATTCTTAATATGTTTATTGTATGGTTTCTTACCGGATTTTGGCATGGTGCTTCGTGGAACTATATAATTTGGGGACTATACTTCTTTGTTTTTCTCGTAATTGAAAAATATGTCTTTGGAAATAAATTTGAGAAAGTGCCGGAAATTTTCAGACATCTGTATGCATTAATAGTTATTCTTGTCGGATGGGTTATTTTTAAAGAGGAGAACAGCTTCTTACTTCTGAAATACCTAAAAGCTATGTTTAGCGTGGGACTGAAGCCGACAATTGGTGGAGTGACTTATTATTTAAAAGAATATTATATTGAAATTTTCTTGGGAATAATTTTTTCTGCGAATATTTTAAAGGCATTTGAAAAAGGGAAAAAGACAATACCGGCAATCTCAATCTATTTTATACTTTTGATATTGTCGATTGTTTCTCTCTTCAGTAGTTCATACAATCCATTTATTTATTTTAGATTTTAGGAGATGCCGATGAAAAAGAAAGATTTTTTTATAACAACAGGATTTCTCATGATTATTTTCGGAATGTGCTTTATGATTACATTTTTCAGAAATGAAAAAGGACTTCTCTATTTTGAAAATCGAAATATTAAGGAATGTCCGACTTTAAATTATGAAAATGTTTTTGAAAATAATTACTTTGGAGATGTTGAAGAGCATTTGTCGGACTCTTTTAAACTCAGAAACAGAATTTTGAAATTTGATACATTTTTAAATCTTAAATTGTTGAAGCGACCGGTTGTGAATGGAATTTATAAATCAGATAAGCACTATATGACGCGTTGGCAAAGATGGTGGCCGTACGACTACAAAGAGGACCTCGAAAAAATGACATTAGGCTATAAAGGTCTTAACGAAGCATTGAAGGACAAGGGAATTTATTTTCTTTACGTAGGCGTGCCGGAGCACAGTTATGTATTTTCAGATGATTATCCGAAATATCTTTTAAACAAATATGAAGAATGGCACAACATTGAAAAAGATTTTTTTGCAGCACTCAATAAAAATAATATCTCAAATATAAAAATGAGCGAATTTATAAAAGATAAAGAAATGGAATACACCAAAACAGATCACCATTTTTCTTATATCGGTGCAAAAAATGTTTATGAAAATATAATACAAAAGATAAATGAAAATACAGAATTTAAACTTGACGGCAATGTAGAACTTGTAAAGATGCCGGAACCGTTTAAGGGTTCATATTCAAGAAAACTCTTTTTTGTAGGTGGATATAACGACGACTATTACACCTACAACCCGGATTTTGAATTCGAAAGATTTGATGACGGAGAAAAAACTTTGAGCAAACTATTTTTTCCGGAAGAAAATAAATTTGACGGAGCGGTCGGATACGGTGTCTATATGAACGGAGATAAGGGTTTTACAAAAATTGCTACGCATAGAGAAAATTTGCCAAATATTCTTGTTTATGGCGACTCTTTCACAAATCCTTTAGAAACGCTTCTTGTTAGAAATGCAAATAATTTTTATAGCTTTGATTTCAGATATCAAAAAAATAAAACATTGACTGAAATCGTCGATGAATATAACCCGGACATTGTGATTTGCATAAGGGATAATTTGATGTATTTGAACAGAGAAGAAAATGGAATAGTAGAATAAAATTGAGATGCAAAAGCATCTCTTTTTTTAACTTTTCAACGCAATGTGATTTCGATTTAGTGTTTTAAATTAAGTAGATATGGGTAATAATAATTAGAAGATATTTTGTGATGTTTTCATATTCGTGGAAATACGAAAATCTTATTTTATCAAGGAGGGTTATTATGAAGAAGAGAACTACTTTTATTGCGATTTTAATTGCGTTTACTATGGTGTTTACAATGAGCTTGAAGGCTGCAGGTTTCATAGATGAGATGAAAGCAGTAAAGAAGACACCTGCAAAATTGGGTGAGTTTGTTTCAAAATTCAATTTGAAAGTGCCGAATGACAAAGGTGAACTCAAGGATTACAAATTTAAATATGCACCGAAGGTCATTGACAATAAGAGTGCTTTGGCGGTTACCGATGTTTTAAAAGCACTCGGTAAAAAAGTCTATTGGGACAAGGAAAACAAACTTGTTGTTATAAACAACGGCGACAAGGGCAATATTATTTTCCCGGTTGACAAAAAGGCATTTTATGTAAATGGAAAACTCTATGTACTCGATGTGCCGGCAACTATCGACGCAAAAGAAGGCAGAACATATCTTCCGCTAAGAACTCTCTGTGATGCACTAGGATATGAAGTAAAGTGGGACAACAAGACCAAGGTTGCGGAAGTAAAACCATTAGCTGCTGCAAAGAAACTTGAATACAAATCTTTGAAAGATGTTAAAACAGCTGACGTTGACACATATATTGCAGAGCTTGCAAAGAAATTAAACGCTCCGGAATTGGCAAAGGCCGACAAAAAGGTTGACGACAAAAAGGGCGGAGAAACAACTGCTTCAGGTGGAGACATAGACAAAGTTAAAAAAGAAGCTGACGGACTTTATTTCGGTTCGATAAAAGAAATCGAAGCGGGTCTTACAAAAGCTGCAAAAGACGGCAAAAAGACTTTAAAATTTGCAGTTCCATCAACTCTCACACCTGGTCAAGTAGAATCAATCACAACAAAGACTGCAAGAGCAAACGG
This sequence comes from Ezakiella coagulans, assembly GCF_003096635.1. Classification (GTDB taxonomy): domain Bacteria; phylum Bacillota; class Clostridia; order Tissierellales; family Peptoniphilaceae; genus Ezakiella; species Ezakiella coagulans. The sequence continues at coordinate 281,155 of NZ_QEKV01000001.1, forward strand.
ATATTTGTCGGCGAATGTTAGCCACGAAACATCCAAGACAAGTGACAAATTTGAAATCTATGAAATAGAATTTCTATAGATTAAAGTCATAAAAAATCTCAGGGCCTGTATTAATTTACAGGTCCATTTTTGTTGAGAAATTTTTTTCATTAAAAAAAGGACACATCAAAATGTGTCCGTAAATTTTATAAATTTTTATCTATGATTTCGATAAGCTTGTCTATATTTTCGTCTTTTGTTGCCCAGCTTGTACAAATTCTTATTGCACTCAAATCATCCGAAATGATTTTTGTCTTGTCGAATACATATTCATCTTTGGTCGCTTCAAGGAATGAATTCGGGACGATAGGGAATTGTTGGTTTGTAGAAGTTTCATATAAAAACTCGATGCCTTTTTCCTTTAGCTTATCTCTTACTCTGCAAGCTTGTGCGTTTGCATTTGCACAAATGTCGATATATAAATTGTCAGTGAAAAGTGTTTCAAATTGTATGCCGGCTGCACGTCCTTTTGCGAGAAGTTGGCCGGTTTGTTTAATAATATATCTGAAACCTTTTTTTAACTCGTCGTTCATAATGACCATCGCTTCACCCAAAAGAGCACCGCACTTTGTGCCGCCGATATAGAACATATCGCAGTTCTTTGCAATGTCTTCAAAAGTGATGTCTCCATCTTCGGCGGTCAAACCGTATCCGAGTCTTGCTCCGTCGAGGTAAAGATAAAGATCGTGACTCTTGCAATATTTGTGCAAATCTTCGAGTTCTTTCTTTGTGTAAAGAGTACCGATTTCAGTCGGGTATGTTATATAAACAAGCTTCGGTTCTACTGAATGTTCGACAACAGCTTCGAAATTTCTTTGGCGCATAAACTCGTCAATTTGCTCAATTGTAATCTTTCCGTTTTGATTTGGGAAAGTTAAAATCTTGTGTCCACATGCTTCGGGCATACCCGTTTCGTGAACATTTATGTGTGCCGTGTCCGGAGCCATAACGGCTTGATATGGTTTAAGTATTTGATTTAAAGCTGATACATTTGTAGGAGTGCCTGAAACTAAGAAATAAATATCACAATCTTCAGTGCCAAGAGACTTCTTGATGAGTTCTCTTGCATGCTTTGAATACTTGTCATCTCCATAGCCTAAACATTGTTCAAAATTTGTTTCAACCAGTCTTTCCAAAATCTTTGGATGACAGCCTTCGTTATAATCACAATTTAGAAATATCATATTACCTTTCCTTTGCAATAATATTATCGATTCTCATCGGTTAAGTCCATTATAATACCAAGGGCGAAAAAAATCAAGTGAAATGCGATTCAAATCACCATTCATAAAAATGAACACCATCGTCGTCAATGACGGCACAAGAGTGCGAACCGTCTTTCGGAATCGTCGTTGAACCAGGATTTAAAATGTGGAGTGTGTCGGTTTTCACATCTTTTTTTATATGAGTGTGCCCGGTGATCAAATAATCACAAAACTTGTTTTCAGCAGCGGCGACTCTCTCATCCTCCGACTCCCTGTGGCCGTGGGTCGCATAAATCCTTATGTCACCGAAATCTATAATCCTGAAATTCTCGTGGATATTTTTATCCGTGACCATCTCGTCAACCTCGCTGTCGCAATTCCCGCGCACAAAAATGATATTGTCCATATTCTTTATGAACTCCGCAAGCTTCTTCGGCTCATAAGTGCCCGGCAAATCATTTCGCGGACCGTGATATAAAACATCGCCGAGATGAAGAATAAAATCTACATCTCCCATCTTTTCAAGTGCCGTCATAAAATCCTTGTATCCACCGTGCGTATCGCTAACAATTCCGATTCTCATAAAAACCTCCAAAAATCAATCAATAATATTATACAACATTTATGAGAGAAAACAAAATTAGCTAAACTAAAAAGAGCCGAAAACGGCTCAATAAAAATTCGAAAAGCTATTCTATTTTTCGTCAAAAAAATTCAAAATATCATGATAGACAACCTCTTTATTCGTTTCACACAAAATCTCGTGTTTCATATGCTCATAACTTTTGCTCGAAACATCCTTGTATCCGATGGATTTTAAAAAATTCAAACTGTCGGCGACACCTTTTTCGCCCTTTGTAATAATATCTTCGGCTCCCACCATATTATAAGTTTTCAAGTTCGGATTTTTGCATTCATAATCTGCTTTTTTTCCAAGCTTTCTGTTTAAATCTATAAGCGCTCTCGTATAGCCGAGCTTAAATCTGAAAATTCTCAACGGATCATTCGACTTGACTTCAATATTTTCTCTGTCATAACTTATAAAATCGAGACCGCTTGCACCGACGACTGAGTTAATAAGCCTAATCTCGGTTTTGCTGCCCAAATAAAAACAAGCAATATTTAAGAAAAATACACCGAGAAATGAAAACTTGTTTACCGGCACCGTCCCCATAACAATAAACTTGTCGAGCATATCGTCGTGCCTTCTTAAAAAAAGCCTTGCAATCATCGACCCCATAGAATGTCCAATCATATAATGCTCAAGATTCGGATATTCATCCTTCATATAATTTGCAATCATAATCTCATCGTCGACAAGCTCCTCCGCCATATTCATATAACCGTTCGGATAAGCACTCGAAATGGAACGCCCGTGCCCTCTGTGGTCATCAATAGCAACGATATAGCCGTTTTGATTTAAAAATCTTGCAAACTCCATATAATTTCCGGAATGCTCCGAAACTCCGTGCACCAATTGCACAACAGCCTTTGGATTTTCGCACGATAAAACTCTCACAAAAACATCAGCCCCGTCAGTATTTGTAAGATACATCTCCTCATAACCGTCTTCTTTAAGGACTGTCATTCTCTTGAAAAACTTGCTCGCCATATCGAGCGACTTATATCTTTTCCTCTTAAAAGCGTAATAAACTTGCGGCACAAACAAAATTAAAAATATAATTGCTAAAATAAGCATAAAAACATCTCCCGGATAAACTAATGTATATCTATAGATTTACCCGAATTGGAAAGAAAAAAACAGGAGAGGAGTAATATAAAAAACGCCGAAAAGCAAGGAACAAAATAAAACGGATACATAAAAATAAAACAGACAACGACAAGATTAAAAATCGAAGAACAAATTAAAAGTATCAATGATTTAATAGTTGAGGAAAATCTTAATGAAAATGCAAAGAGATTTATTGAAAAATCGATTTCGAGAGGATTTGCCGAAAATAACGGGGATGAACTCGACGGTATAATTCCGCCGACTTCAAGACGGAAAGGCGCAAGAGAAAAGAAGAAGGAGGAAGTGCTTTTTAAAATACAAAATCTTGTGGATGTTTTTGTCGGGCTTTAGGGAAGTCTTGCTTTTATAGTGGAATAGTCGTGTAATTTTCCGATTTATGATATAATTAAAACAGGGAAGTTTTTTCTTCCGGTGTTTAAGATTTTTTAATTCTACTATTTTTCATGATGAAAAATACAACTTTTACAAAGCTAAAAATGGATTAAACAGTGATAATTTAGTATAGGGGGATATATTTTTGAAAAGTGAAAGTAGAGTATGGGCGATTTGTTTAGCACTGCTGGCGGCTGTTTTTTATGCAATCAATACACCTTTTTCAAAATTGTTATTGGAGTATGTTTCGCCGACATTTATGGCGGCGTTTTTGTATATTGGTGCCGGTCTTGGCGTCGGCTTTATGTATTTATTTAATTATAAATATGAAGAAAAGTCGGATAGACTTTCAAGTGACGACTTTATTTATGCCATTGGAATGGTGGTTTTGGATATTGCGGCACCGATATTTTTAATGCTTGGGATAAGTCTCGGAACGGCATCGAACGCGTCTCTTCTTGGAAATTTTGAGATAGTTTCAACGACTCTCATTGCCTTGATTTTATTTGAAGAAAAAGTTTCTAAAAGATTGTGGACGGCTATTTGGTTTATTACTTTTTCGAGTATTTTACTTTCATTTGAAGGCAGCGGCAGTTTTAAATTTTCCGTCGGTTCGTTTTTCGTAATTCTTGCAACATGCTGTTGGGGTCTTGAAAACAATTGCACGAGAAAAATTTCTGAGAAAAGCACTTATCAGATTGTTCTGCTGAAGGGAATTTTTTCAGGTGGAGGTTCACTTGCTATTGCAATGATTATAGGAGAGGAAGTACCTGCGGCGAAATATATTGCTTTTATTTTGTTGTTGGGATTTATATCTTACGGCCTCAGTATATTTCTTTATGTAAGAGCACAGAGAGAATTAGGAGCGGCTAAAACAAGTGCTTATTATGCAGTTGCACCGTTTGTAGGGACATTTTTATCATTTTTAATTAATGGTGAAAAATTAAATAATATGTATTATGCCGGTTTATTATTTATGATTATTGGAACTGCATTTGTCGTATATGACACTTTAATTAAACAACATTTGCATTCGCACACTCATACAATTGTTCATACACATGACGGAGTAACGCACAAACATATTATTACTCATTTGCATGAGCATTCTCATTTTATAAATGAGGAGACACACAATCATAATCACGCAGATTTTTTGTTCAGTGATGAGCATATTGCAGCACATAAATATAAAGTATAAATACTATTAATATTATTAAGACAAATAAAGCTAAATATTGTTATATAATGTTAATAACGGGAACACAAAAGAAGATAATTTCAGTTAAAGCGGTTCAAGATAATGAAGAAATTAATAATTCTAGATTAAATATCCGGGCTGGTTTGGAAGGATATATATGATACAAAAAGAAAGAATTAGTTACTGGAATATATGTAGTTGATGATGACGAATATATTCAAAATCTAAATGATGAAATTTCGGATTTATATTCATCCTATTATAAAATTAATTATAATGAAGAACACGTATATTTTGACAAAGAACAATAGAAAAAGGATAAATATAAAATGCTTGATTTGCTTGGGAAACTTATGGAAAGAATTGAAGAAGTAAATGACGGCTCTTTTGAAATTGACGATAGAGAAACCGAAAGGGTTAAGATTTTATAATTAAAGAATTAGATGCTGTAAGGTTGAAAGAAGATTAGAAAAATAAGTAAGGGAGCAATTGTTTTAATTTATTATTAAAAAAATTGTGAAGTTGATCGAGCAAAGATTTACGTTGAAGAGCAGATAGCACCAACACTAGCAGTACACACAGGCAGGGGTCTTTTGGGCCTTGCATATTATAAATTAAAAGCTTAGGAGATGAATATATGGCTGGAAAATTACTAATGATCAGGGCCTATGATATAGATGATACTTGCCAAGGCAGGAGAATCTTGGTCGACAGGCTCTGGCCCAGGGGAATTAAAAAAGAAAGTTTAGAGCCCTTTGAATGGGCAAAAGAAATTACTCCTTCTACACAAATAAGAAAATTTTTTGCACATAAGGCGGAAAACTTTGAAAAATTTTCCAAACTTTATTTGGAAGAGCTGGAGGAAAATCCTGAAGCGGAAAAATTTAAAATCCATGTAAAAAACATTTTAAAAACTGAGAATGTAATTTTGATTTACGCAGCCAAGGATCCAGAGATTAATCATGTCCAGGTTTTGAAAAAATTTTTGCAAGAGTAATTTAATAGAAATCATCAACTACTAAAAGCTTATTAGTTGCTTTGATAAAATAAAAATGGGGCTGGGGCCTCATTTTTTATTGGGGTTATCATATTTATTTTTTATACGGTATAATATCTTTAAAGTAAGCGGCGTGTGGTCCTTATTATTTATGTAATTTTGATAGGAGGGTTTTATATTTCGTTTTAATGCAGAAAAATTTATAAAATAAATCTATAGCCGAAGGCTTTGCTTAAAACAATGGCGAAGAACACGACAGTATATTACCATCTACATCAAGACGTAAAGGTGCAAGAGAAAAGAAAAAAGAAGAAGTGCTTTATAAAGTACAAAATCTTGTGGATGTTTTTGTCGGGTTGTAGGGAAGTTTATGAAGCAACTAAATAAATTTGATTAAAATAAAAGACTCTATAATCTTTTGGTTTAAAATAAAAAGATTGTAGAGCCTATTTTTATTTATTTAAAAATTTTTTTAGTTCGTCAATTTCTAATTTGTTGTCGCCGCCTTCTACATATGCTGTCGATACATCAGTGGTAGGTATTTCTAAGCCGAGATTTTTTAATTTTTTTAGCAGCTCTTCCATAAAAACCCCTTCGCCACATTTGATAGAACATGTTGGACTATGATTTATTCCGATTATACCGACAATTTTATAATCATTTTTTAAATAGTTATTAATTATTGCGATTGTGTGGTCGGAAAGGCTCCGACAAAGTTTACGATAATCTTCGGTGTCATATTGTTCTTTTGTCATTGATGGCCTTTCCATTCCAAGATGAATCATTTCAGGACAGGGCAGTTGGTGGATTCCGATGTCGCCATCCATAATTGTTTCGACAATTTCTTTGTAAGCACCTTTTGCGCGAGCCAGGTCGTTAACAACTGAATTTTGATTTAAAATGCAGTGAGAGACGAGGACAACTTTTTTGGACCTAACGTCCATTGATTGCTCCTTTCAATCTATTGTATGAGACGGCAACCAAAACGCAAGATACTACTTTGTCGATGATGTTGCTGGTGATTCTTGGAATAAATGCTGCTGAAAATATATCTTTACCTGCATTTTTTAAAGCAGTGAATAATACGTCATTAAAATCCCCGGTAATACCGCCATATACATAAATTGCTATTGGAGTTCCGATTGCAGGAGCTACAACTGCCAAGATTAATCCCGTAATAATTGCGGTTTTAAGATCAAATCTGAATTTCTTTGCTATAAGTCCGACTATAAGACCTATGGCAATATTTACGAGGGCAAATGGAATGTCTTTTGGATTATATATAAATCCGAGCACAACATTTGTTATGCCGCCTACAGCCATACCATATAATGGTCCGAGTACAACAGCTGAGAGTATTGTTCCGACAGTGTCAAGGAACAGCAGTGGAATAGAAATCCAACCTACGATAGTTCCAAGCACAATGTTAATGCCGATAGAAATACCGGCAAAGGCTAATTTTTTACTATTGCTCATAATGAGACCTCCTTTTTATTATAACTATATTATATCACTTTGATAATATAAATGTATATGTATAGGAAATTTCAATATAGAACATTTTAATATAGACAAGTTCAATTAAATGAATATATATTAATGTTTAAAATATAAATAAAAATGCCCTTTTTATTGGTTACTCAGATAAAAAGGACATGCTATTATAATATTTTCATCTATTCATATTTCTTATAGTATATATTTTTGAACTTAAGAAATCCATTGGGTCTTTTCTCAATTTTCTTATTTTTATGGCTTGTATTTATAACATTTGTATAATTTTATCGCATATTCTTAGTGTAGATGTTCTGTGGCTAACCATAATTATGGTTTTCTCTTTCATATATTGATTAATCGAATTCAAAATTATGCTTTCATTCAATGCATCCAGATTGCTTGTTGGTTCATCAAATAAATATATTTCTGCGTCTTTCAAAAAACATCTTGCTAGTCCAAGTCTTTGTTTCTCGCCGCCGGAGAAATTGTCGCCTAATTCTTTTATAGGACTGTCAAGTCCACCTTTAAGTCCCTCAACATATTCGAGAATCGATGCCTTTTTTAGTGCCTCTTTAATTTCATCATCAGATGCATCCGGTTTCGCAATTAGGAGATTGTCTCGTATGCTACCTTCGAAAAATTCGCTTGTTTGGGTCATGTAGCTGAGATTTTCGTAAAGAGATGCAGTGTTGATATCCAAAATATCATGTCCGGCAATTTTAATTGAGCCGCTGTCCAAATTCCAAAAATGAATTATAAGTTTTAGTAGAGTTGATTTGCCACATCCACTAGGTCCTTGTATGCCGATGAATTCATGATTTTTTACTGATGTGGAAAAATCTTTTAAAATGGCACGTTCTTTATAAGCAAAATTAATATTGTTTATTTCGATAATATCTCCACTGTAGTTTGCAATTTCATTTTTCTTTAGATTATGCTTTCCGATAATTTCTTGAACCATTGGTTTTTCTTCCAAAATTCCCATAACTCTGTGTGCAGAGGCAAGAGTTTGCGAAAGACCGTTTCCTAGTAATGCAACTGCTCGCACTGCTCCAAAGCTGAAATACACAAGAACTGCTGCAATAAAAGCAGATTTACCGTCGAGTCCTGTCATTGATAGCACGGCGAATATAATTGCCGTTATGAAAACTTCAAGAAGATCAACAAGTGCAAGAAGTATAGCCAGTTGTCTAATGAGAATATCTTGATTGGTTTTTAATTTATGATTGAGCTCATTTACTTTTTTTACAGCTTGTTTTTGATATGCAAAGCTGATTATTTCTCCGAGACCTCTCAAGAGGTCCAAAAAACTTGAACTGATCATTGCGAGGTTATGTCTTGTTTTAGCGGCAGCAGCACTTGCATGTTTTGAAAATATCATCGGTAAGATTACAGCAATCGCAATATGCCCCATAATCATAATAGCTGCTGCTACCGGAGAAATCGTAGAAAGATAGCAGGCATAAATTATACTTGTGATTATTGCGATACATACAGGTGAAATGGTGTGTGCATAGAAAACTTCCAACAACTCCATGTCGGATGAAATCGCTGCAATCAAATCACCTTTATTCATCATTTCGATTTTTGCGGGTGCCAATTTACGAACTGCTGCAAAAACTTTATTTCTGAGTAATGCCAAAACTTTAAATGCAATAAGATGGTTCATATATTGTTCGAGATAGCGGAAAAGCCCTCTCAACAACACGGCACCAATCATAATTTTTATTATACGAGCGATATTATTGCCACCATCAATGTATTTAACTATTAAATTTGCCGCCAACACACTTATGGCTGTGTAAAATAAAAAGGAAATAACTCCAGCTGTTACGGCAATAACCATGTATTTGCTTAGGGGCTTTACGAGGGAAAGTAATTTTCGTATTACTGTTAATCCGTTTGTTTTATTTTGCATTTGTAAAAGCTCCTTCCAAATTTTCTTGTGCATCATATATGCGTTTATATTCTCCACCTTTTGCCATTAGGCTATTATGGTCGCCTTCTTCAACCAAGCAGCCGTTTGCCATAACATAAATTTTGTCTGCATCTTTAATTGAAGAAAGGCGATGGCTGACAATGATTACCGTTTTATCTTTGGCTATTTCTTTAATATTGTTTAAAATAATTTCTTCGCTATCTATATCTATATTGCTTGTAGCTTCATCAAAAATAAATATTTTTGAGTCTTCAATCATAGCCCTTGCTAAAGCAAGCCTTTGTCTTTGTCCGCCGCTAAGATTGAGTCCACCGCTTGTAAGCATTGCGTCAAGACCATCTTTAGTCGTGATTTCATCGTAGAGATTCACTTTTTTTAAAGCGTCTGTTATAGTTTCTTTTTTCACATCTGTTTTTGCCATAACGAGATTTTCTAAAATACTACCTTCAAAAATGTGAGCATTGTGTGTAATTCTATTAATGTTTTTTGCAATGGAAGCAGAATTAATTTGACTGTAAGGAATGTCATTTACAAAAACATCGCCTTCTTTTGCTCTCATTGCTCCGGATAAAATTTTTGCAATTGTAGACTTACCGGAGCCGGATTCACCGACAAGTGCAATATAACCTCGATCCGGAAACTCTATGTTGACATTGTTTAGGGCATACGAATCTCCATCAGGATATGAGTATGAAAGTTTTTCTATTTTTAAATTAATTTTATCGTTTTGTGGGAAAGTATCCGGTCTTTGATCTTCAGGAAGCTCTAAAAATTCCATAAGAGTTTTTCCGGCGGCAACTCCTGTCATTGCTACATGAAAACTTGCAGTAAGAGTAATCATAGGTCTAAAAGCATCCATCGACATGATAAGAATCATAATTAATAAGTGCAAACTTAAATTGTTTTTTACGAAAATATTAATAGCCATAAAAATGCATGCAATGGAAGAACCGTATGCAATCCATTCGATAAGAGTTATGGAATTCAATTGCATTGCAAGAATACGCATGGTTTCCTTTCTGAAGTCTTCCGCCTTTTTGTCTAGTTCATCCGCTCTCTTAGAGTCTGCTTTAAAAATTTTCAAAGCAGTTATACCTTGTAAACTATCTAGAAATAGCTCGCCTACATCTTGATATTTACGCCAATATTTTTTTTGCATCCTTCCAACCATTGTCAAAATAAATTTGAGCAGAAGGGGAATAATAGGCATTAAAAATAAAAATAAAATTCCAAGTTTCCAATTTAAGTAAAAAAACACTGCAAAAGTTACAAGACTTGCTCCAAAAGCCCCATAATATTCCGGTAAAAATCGTCCATAATAATTTTGCAACTGCTCGATTGTGTCGGAACCCAAGTTTATAAGCGTTGAAGTTGAGAGCTTTTCCTTATATGAAGGACCGATTGAAACCGCTTTTGTGATCAGTCTTTCTCTCAACTTACCTTTAACTTCACCGATTATATTGGATTGATAATCGGTAACTTTGTATAGTGCAAAAACTCTGATCAATATACCAAACGCCAGTATAATACAAGGAATTTCTAAATCTATGGGGCTATTTTTGTATAAACTCTCAGCAAATGTACCGAAAGCATAAGCAAATAGGGCGGTTCCGACTACCCTAAGCATCATCATAAAGACACTGTTTCTAATATATTTCTTGGCATTGCCAATAGCTTTAAATAAGTATTTATCTAGCATTTATTTCTCCTTAAAAAAATTGATTAGCTAAAGCTAATCAACTAAAGTATAGCATAAAATAATCAAAAATTCTATATATGTATTAATGTTTTGAAATTGTGCGGAGAAATTGAAATGGTCTGAGTAATATGAAAAATTAGTAAAAAGGTTGTACTGCTATGGCTGAAAAGGTGGGTATTTTATCGTCCGGCCTCACATTTCTGATTCCTCGCTGACGCTTAAGGAAATGCTCGGCGACGAATCCTATTTTATTATGGCTGAAAAGGTGGTTATCCAATCGTCCGGCCTCGCATTTCTGATTCCTCGCTGACGCTTAAGGAAATGCTCGGCGACGAACCCTATTTTATTAAAAAGGCGGAAAAGGTGGTTATCCAATCGTCCGGCCTTCGCATTTCTTTTCCCTCGCTAATGCTTAAGGAAATGTTCGGCGACGAATCCTATTTTATTATGGCGGAAAAGGTGGTTATCCAATCGTCCGGCCTTCGCATTTCTTTTTCCTCGATGACGCTTAAGGAAATGCTCGTCGACGAATCCCACCTACCTTTAAAAAGGCGGAAAAGGTGGTAATCCAATCGTCCGGCCTCACATTTCTTTTTCCTCGCTGACGCTTAAGGAAATGCTCGGCGTTTAAGACCTAACCCGAGAGAGCGACCGTAGGGAAGCTCGATTGGCTAGTAGGTCTAACGCAACTTGTTGTACAAGAGAACGAGCAAAGCGAAGTTCGATTGTGAACAACAATCTGCGGAGAGAATCCCACCTTCCTTTAAAAAGGCGGAAAAGGTGGGGAGCAATCGTCCGGCCTCGCATTTCTGATTCCTCGCTAACGCTTAAGGAAATGTTCGGCGACGAATCCCACCTTCCTTTAAAAAGGCGGAAAAGGTGGGGAGCAATCGTCCGGCCTCGCATTTCTTTTTCCTCGCTGACGCTTAAGGAAATGTTCGGCGACGAATCCCACCTTCCTTTAAAAAGGCGGAAAAGGTGGGTATTTTATCGTCCGGCCTTCGCATTTCTTTTTCCTCGCTGTTCGCTCGGGAAATGCTCGGCGTTCGAATCCCACCTCTAAAATAAAAAGCGTGGGCACGTTGTGCCCACACTTTTATTTTGGCGGAAAAGGTGGGATTCGAACCCACGTGCGGTTGCCCGCAAACGCTTTTCGAGAGCGCCCCGTTACGACCACTTCGGTACTTTTCCATTCTTATTTCTTTTTTCTTTCTCGCAGTCCTCTAAAGAATTCCTGTATGATTTCGAGGCATTCTTTTTCCATGACGCCTGTTGTAACGGCGATGTCGGTATTGGAGACGGTTGATTTTGTGAGTTCAAGATTTGAAATTATTGCACCTCTTTTCGGGTCGAGAGCACCAATAACAATTCTTTCTATCCGAGATTCGATTATTGCACCTGCACACATTGAGCATGGCTCAAGAGTTGTATAGAGTGTAAGACCAGGAAGGCGATAGTTTTCCAATTTTTTCCCCGCTTTTCTAAGAGCATTTATCTCGGCGTGCGAAGTCATGTCATTTTTTTCAATAACGGAGTTTCTTCCGCGTGAAATAATTTTGCCGTCTTTTACAAGAACGGCACCTATAGGGATTTCATTTTTTTCATAGGCTTTCTTTGCCTGTTTTAGAGCTTCTTTCATGAAGACTTTGTCATCAACCATAAGTACATTTTACAATAGAAAAAAAAATAAGTCAAGGATTTTGACTTACTTTTCACGTGACTGAAATTTTTTTATAATTTTAATATTTGCTTTTTCGGTTTGATTGAGAAGCTTCGGACTGTAGTCGTCGTTCGGTTTATACCAACTGAATGTTTCGAAGTATTTCTTTAAAGCTCGGTCGGTAAAGATATAGCCGTGTCTTGCATAGATTTCATTTTTAATTAGCTCAATTGTTTTGTCATCAAGACTTTCGAGTTTTTCATCTGTTATCAAAACTGAATCCGATGGAAATAAAAATGCATCTTTTGGGATTTTTTCATCTGTATAATCTGAATCTTCACTTGAGGTATTATCAGAAAGTGTATCATTTATTTCGACTTCTTCACTTTGTTCAGCTTCGTCAGTTGGAGCGTCTTTATTTGCGTCTCCCGGTTTTATTTCCTCTGTTATTATTTTGACTTCTTTGTCACTTTTTTCATCAACTTTCGGAAGCACTTCCGCTTTTTTTAAGTTTGACTCTTTTATTTCAACATTGTCAGCCGGTGCTTTTTTTTGATATGCAAAAACATAAAGCAGAAAAATTGAAATTATGATAAATAACGAAAGGCCGATTGCAACATTTCGTTGGTTATTATTATTTTTTTCAAATTCGTCATACGGTGGTGGTAGATGATTTATAATTTTAATCACCTCCAAGTTCTTTCAAACTTTTTTTGCCAAGAAGAAGCATAAGTTTTTTGAATTCCAGTCGATCATTTTTTATTTTGTCGAATGCGGCATATTTGTCTAATTTTGTGAGCATAAGATAGTAATAAGCACTTGCTGTGATGTCTGCGCCTAACTTTATTGCTTTTATCATGTCGAGTGGAGTGTCGATGCCGCCGCTTGCAATTTTGTATACGTCAAACTCTTTTAAATAGGAAAGGCTTGTCTCGGTGTCAATCGAAGGAAAAGTATCAAAGTGTTTAACTGTTCGCATTCTTTCGATTTCAGAAAAATCTGTACCGCCGGCACCGCTTATGTCGATGTTTTTTACGCCAAGGTCGCAAAGCCTTTTTATCGTACCATTGCTGAAGCCTTGTCCCACTGCTTTCACAATAAGATTTTCACCAAATTCATTTACAGCGTCTTTTATATTTCTTGTTTCATTTTTAAATGAATTGTCGCCTTCGGGTTGAATGAGCTCCTGTGCAGTGTTTACATGAAGACAAACATATTTTGTGTCCATAGCATCTGCACATTTTAAAAGCTCAGAAACTGTGTTTCTCGCACTAAGATTTACAATGACTTTGTAGGAGTTTTTAAGAGGCAAATAGCTTTTTAGTTCGCCATATTTTAAAAACACGGACATTGATCCGGTCATAACCGGTATATCAAATTCGCGAGAAAGTATAGCAAGTTTTCGATTGATATTTTCCGAGATATATGAACCTCCGGTTATTGCGTTTACATAAGAAGGAAACGAGAGTTTCATGTCAAGAAAATCAACACTTGTGTCGATGTCTTCAATTGACAAATCCAATAGTTCCTCCGGCTCAAGTTTTACATTATTAAAAACACCCATTCTTTTGCAGTTATTGCAAAAGAAAAGGTGTTCAATTTTTCTTATCATAGCTTGTTCTAAATCTGTATTTAACTTTTTCAAAATTAATCTCCAATATAATAGTTACCGAAAAGGGAAGTGATGAGTTCTTTTGATTTTGTCTTATCATAGACCCAATAGCTTGCACCGCCGATGTATTGAGCGTCCCCCGGAAGAGTTTCCGTTCTGATATTTTCAGAGTTAAGTTTTCCGGCACTTGCTGCAGCTGAAATCATTTTTTCGATTGAAAGATTTGTGTCGACATTTGGAAGCACTTTTTGAAGAATTGATGGGAGTTTAAATATATTTTTAAACGTGAGTGCTTGTTTTATTGTCGCTTTTATAAAGTCTTGTTGAGTTTTTATTCTTGAAATATCTGAACCGTTTCCGTATCCGCCTGTTGTCCAGTCGGAGTTGTGTCTCCATCTCAAAAGTTTTATCGCTTTGTTGCCGTCGATTGTTTGAAGACCCTTTTGAAGGTCGATGTCGAGCGGCGGTTTTGCAGTAGGGTCGTAGTATTTCATTCTTACAGGAACATCAAACTCGACTCCACCGATAGCATCAACAAGATTTCTGACTGCTTCATAGTCAACTTTTACATAGTGCCTCAAGTCCAAATTTGTCAGACTTCTTATTGCACTCATTGCACCTTCGTTTCCGCCGAAAGCGTGACCGGCATTAAGCTTGTTTGTTCCATGATTTGGAATATTTACCATTGTGTCACGAGGTAAATTCATCAAATCAATTTCACCGGTGTCAAAATTAAGTTTTGTTAAAATCATGGTGTCGGTTCTTTGACCTTTGACTGAGTTTATGTCCTTGACGTCATCACCGTCAACGCCCATAACTACAAAGAAAAGCTCGCCGGTGATTTCTTTTTCAGGTTTCTTCGGTTCTTCAGAATCCGGATTTTCCTCATTCGTTTTATCGTTTTCGACATTGTTCATATCATTTGCGGTCGGTTCTTCTTCAATTCCGATTAACTTCGCAAATGGATTTGGTGCATGATTAATCTCGGCATAAGCATAGAAAGCTGCGAAAGTTAAAAATGCAACCAAAAATGATATTATAAACTTTTTTTTCATTAATTATCCTCTTCTCTATTAGAAAGTAGTCTCAAATTTTCTGTTTTTTCTTTTACAATTCCCCTTAAAGAAGCCATGGTTTTTTCATCATTTGAATAGTTTGTTTTTTGAAGTAATTCATATCCTTCTTTTATTCCGCTTTCCGCCATAGTAACAGGATTTTCTGTCTCTTTTACAAGATCCGCATAATCCGGAGTCAAATGGTTGTTCTCATCCACAATAGGATTTAAAGTCGTGCCTGTTAAAAGCAGATAGAGCCAACTTTGATAGCGAACAGTGAAGTCGTTGTTTCTTGGAAAATCAGGATATTTTTTTATAAAATTCTCAATATTATTTATTCTTTTTAGAATTTCAACCGGCTTAATCAGAACTTTTCCACTTGCAAGCACAGGATTTACAACACCGTGAGCTTTCAGGGCATAGTATTCCTTTACGTCGTCGTCAAGTTCATCTTCTGCAATAAGAAAACTTCTATAATCTATAGCCGGAAGATAGTTCACACCCATTTTAAGAACGAAATATCCGGACTTATAAATCTTTTTGAGTTCGTTTTTTATATCGTCGTTTTCAATCGTTTCAAGATCTTCTTCACTCAAAATTGTTTTTTCGAAATTGTTTAAAAGATAATTTTGAATGTCCTCTTGTAGCACGATATTTTCGACAACCGAAAGATTCTCGGTGAGTGCATCCTCCAAATTCATCAATAAATTTGTATTTTCTTTTTTGTTCGAAGTGTTAATATTTTCTTTTATATATTCTTTAAGGTCTTTATGAACTTTCGGTGTATTTTCTGTCGGTTCAGTAGTATTTTCGCCGCCGTTATTGTAACTTCTTTCCTTACAGCCGCAAACAAATAGTACAAAGACAATCAAAAGCAAAAGACAAAGTCTCTTTTTCATAATTCCTCCAGTTTAACTATTCAATCTTTAATGGAAATCTCTTGATATTATATCACTTATTCACGGACAATTTCAAGCTAAAAATTTAAGTCATGAAAATAAGTCTTCACGAACTTTGATTTTGCCGAATTTAGATGTGCCCGGTATTTCTTTATAAAGAATTACAATTGTAGAGCCGAACCCAAATTGTCCGATTTCTTCGCCTTTTAAGAATTTGTGTTTTTTTATTTCTATGCTGTTTACATTTGTTGCTCCGACCGGAATGTATGCGTAGTCATTTGTCTTTAACACTATTCGGTAGTTTTTTAAAAACGGATTTCCGATTTTAAAGCCCATATCATTTACGGGAATCGATTTATCGCCAATTGTAGTTGAAGATATAAATTCATTTTCATCTATCGCATGAAATCTGTGATAATCACTAGGACTCAAATAAATAACCTGATAATATTCGTAAATCTCCGAGTCGTTTGTTAGAGATATTGTGTTTACAGTATGGCCCTTAACTATGAATTCATTCTCTTCGCTAAGTTTTCCGGCAGCACTAATAAATCCGTCGCAAGGTGAGATGTATTTACCTCTTCCTTCAGGTCTTTTTGTTAAATCTATTTTTCTTGTAAAAAAATCTTCAAGCGAATCGAATTGGTCATTAATGATTAAGGATTCATCGATTTTAAAAATCTTTTTATAAATCGGTATGAAAAGCGACGAGAATTTTGTACGCATCAATTTATAAAACAATTTATTTATAAAACCGAGATTAAAAAATTCAATTAAAATTTTATAAGCTTTCATTTTATCATCTCCGTTCTTTATTTGATTACTCTGAATAAATCTAGTATAATATAAATGTAAGATATTCTCAAGAAGGAGAAAGATAATGAAGAAAGATAATAATATATTTTTAAATAATGCAGCAAATTTCGTTACGCTTCTTAATATGGTATGCGGATCAATGTCGATTGTTGCAACAATGAACGGAAAATATAAAACAGCTATTGCAATGATTTGGATTGCGGCGATTGCAGACAGATATGACGGTATAGTTGCAAGGATGCTTGGTACTTCGAGCGATATGGGAGTTCAAATGGACAGTATGGGTGACATTATAAGTTTCGGAGTTGCACCTTCTGTGCATGCGTACAATTCCGTTTTTTTGCATGCACCGAATAATATTAGACTTTTGGGAGGCATTGCAACGGTCATGCTAATTTGCGCTGGTGCTCTTCGACTTGCAAGATACAATATTGTCGGGCTTGATGAAGACAATAGCTTCATGGGCCTTCCGATAACAATCGGCGGGAGTCTTCTTGCGGTGCTTTTAATTTTTAGAAGAAATATTGCACCTGTGACTTTCGTAGTTGTTATGATAATACTGTCAATTTTGGAACTTTCGAAGATAAGAATCAAAAAGCGTTAGGAGGATTTTATGACACCACACAACGAAGCAAATAGAGGCGATATAAAGAAAACTGTTTTGATGCCGGGAGATCCGCTTCGTGCAAAATATATTGCGGAGAATTTTTTGACGGATGTAAAACAGTTTAATGCTGTGAGGAATATGTTAGGATTTTCAGGAAAATACAAGGGAAAAGAATTGTCGGTCATGGGCTCTGGAATGGGAATTCCTTCAATAGGTATTTATGCACATGAGCTATATGAGAAATACGATGTGGAAAATATTATAAGAGTTGGTTCATGTGGAGCATACAATAAAGACTTAAAACTTTTTGACCTCGTCATTGCGATGGGAGCGTCGAGCGATTCGAACTTTGCACATCAATTCAATTTGCCGGGAACAATTTCTGCAATTTGTGATTTTGATTTACTTAGAAAAGCTGTAATATCAGCTGAAAAACTTGATATGAATGTAAAAGTCGGAAATGTTTTCTCATCCGATGTTTTTTATAATAACAATGAAGACGAGTGGAAGAGATGGGAAGACATGGGAATTTTGGCTGTGGAAATGGAGAGCTACGGCTTATATTTAACTGCACAAAAATTGGGCAAAAAGGCTCTTACAATTTTGACAGTTTCCGACAGTTTTCACATGAAAGAACAAACAACTCCTAAAGAAAGGGAAAAATCATTTAACGATATGATTTTGGTGGCACTTGAATCATGTTTAATATAGAAAATATTTATCAAAAACTACTTGAAATGGATGCCATAACATATACAAAAGGCGAAGTTGATATGGCGAAGCTTCTATACAATCTTTTTATGGAACTTCCGTATTTCAAGGAAAATCCTCAAAATGTAAAACTTGTTTCGACAGATGAGAAAAGCATTTTGCGTTTCAATCAAGTTTCGATTTTGGAAAAGGGTGAATCGAAAGATGCTGTTTTGATTGTAAACACAATTGATGAACCGGCACTTTCGGAGAAGCTTTCACGTCTCGATATAATGTCGATGAAGGCGACGACTGCAGCACTTTTTCAAATGATGGAGGAATTGTCTGAAAAGCTTAAAGAAGGAAAAGTTGTACTTATAAATGTTTGTGACAGATACGGTGAACACGAGGGCATAAAAAAGGCGTCGAAATTTGTTAAAGAGTTGAGTGAAGAGGGTTACAATTTTAAAGCACTCTTCCAAACTTCACTTTATCTTTCAAACGGTGAAGAGAGTGTGTTCTTTGGCTCGCAGGCGATTTTGCGTCCAAGCATATTTTTTGCGGGAAAGACTGCAAGAACCACCGCTTTCTATGACGGAATCGACCCGGGATATATTCTCTCTACTATTGTTAGAGACATTACTCTAAACAGCGAACTTATGGATATATATCAAAATGAAGTTAGCGAACCGATTTACGTAAATCGTCTTCTCGTGCCGGGGGGAACGGAGTTCCAAAGTGCGGCATTTGGATATGTATCGTTCACAACAACAAGTGTATCTCATTCGATTGTCGGATTTATGAAAGAGTTTAAAAGAGTGCTTACTGAGTCACTCAAGAAGTCAATTGATGAAATAAATACTAAATATGCCAAGTATTGTTTGAAGAGGGATATAAAGTTTACACCGATGAAAAATATGCCGAAGATCTACACTTGGGACGAGTATTTAAATGAAGTTGCAACGGTTAGAGGCGAAGTTGTAAATGCTTCTTTGAAAAATAAATTCAAGATTATGGAGAATCGTGAAGACGACGTAAACCCAAGTGAAATCAGACTGAGAATGGTCAGATATTTATATGATAATTTTAGGACTGCAAATGAGCCGGTATTAATTTTGTATCTCGAAGAATTTCCTTTCCACAGGGTTGATATAACGGGAACATCCGACGCCCAAAGGGATTTGATGCTTGCGGTAACGTCAGCAATAAATGATGTGGACCCGAAAATTAAGAGAAGGTTTTTCTTCCCTGAACTCAGCTATAGTTCATTTTTCGACTTTACCGAAGAATATAGAGATTTGAAGGCGGCAACAGATCTTGTGCCTGGCGACAAAAAAGACCATGTTGAAATGCTTGACATAAGTAAAGAGCTTGGCATTCCTTCTGTAACAATTGGAGCAATGACAAAGCTTATTAACGGTGAATATGTATTTGATGAAGATTACCATTTTAATAAGTTGCCAAAGCTTTTATTGGAATCGATTTTAAGACTTCTTGACGGTGAAGAGTAGCCATGAAGCAAACAATAAATGTGAATGTTTCACTCGATTATGACGATTCAGAAATAAAAAGAGCGGCGAAAAAAGATTACAATTTAAAATTGGAGTCCTACGAAATTATTGAAAGAAGTCTCGATGCAAGGAGAAGCATTTTAAAATTCAATTTAAAGCTTTTGGTGGATTTTGATTTTGAAATTAAAGGCTCCGGAAAATATCGAGAAAAATACAAACCGAAGGAACTTCCTAAAAACAAAATAAAAGTTGGAATTGTAGGATTTGGACCGGCCGGGATTTATGCAGCACATATTTTAAATCTGGCAGGTTTTAATGTTGACGTTTATGAGCGTGGGTCAGATGTTGATAAGAGAAAAGAGGATGTTTTTAAATTTATTGAGACGAGGATTTTAAATCCTGAGTCAAACATTTCTTTCGGAGAAGGCGGTGCCGGCACTTTCAGCGACGGCAAACTTACATCAAGAAGCAAGGATGATCGCAAGGAATATGTTAAAGACACGCTTTATTCTTTTGGGGCACCTGAAGACATTAAGATTATGCACAAACCTCATATCGGTACTGATATAATGACGGAGGTCATAAAAAAATTCAGAAACGATTTGATTAAAAGAGGTGTGAATATTTATTTTAATTCAAAAGTCAAGCGATTGATTTTTGAGGGTGGTAAAGTTGTTGGAATTGAGACTGAAACGGGTAAATATTATTATGATATAGTGGTGCTTGCAATAGGGAATGCCGCAAGAGATACATTTTTAAATCTAATCGACGAAGGAGTGCACCTTGAGGGAAAATCTTTTTCAGTCGGTTTTAGAATTGAGCACAGTCAGCTTTTTGTCGACAAGGCACAGTTTAGAAATTATGTCGGACACAAGAGACTTTTGCACGGCGAGTACAGTTTGACTGCAAAGTCGGGCGACAATGGAGTGTACAGCTTTTGTATGTGTCCGGGCGGAATAGTTGTACCGAGTGCAAGCGAAGAATTTCACCTTTCGGTAAACGGTATGAGTTTTCATGATCGGGGGCTTCCGAATGCGAACTCAGCAATTGTTCGAACTGTAAATGATATCGATGATCCTATAAAGGCTATTGAATATCAAAGGGAGATTGAGCGAAAAGCGTTTATTTTGGGCGGTGAGGATTACACCGCTCCTGCAATTCACGTTAGAGATTTTTTAAACAACAGTGAAGCAAAAACTCTTATTAATGTCAGACCGAGCATAAAAACCGGTGTGAGATACACAAAGATTGATGAAATTTTTGAAAAGGGCTTTGCAGATGATTTGAGAGAAGGCCTTATTCAAATGGACAAAAAGATGAGCGGCTTTATAGATGATGCGATTATTACTGCTCCGGAAACGAAGACAAGTTCTCCTGTTCGCATAAAAAGAGATGAATATTTTAATACAAACATTTCAAATCTTTTTGCATGCGGCGAGGGAGCAGGTTATGCAGGCGGCATAGTAAGTGCGGCACTTGACGGACTCAAGTGTGCTGAAAAAATAATGGAGGTAACTATTGATGGAATTTAAGGTTAAGCAAGGACATATAAGTTATCCTGAAACTTTAAAGAGAGATTTGGATCAGGAAACAAGGCATGGATACGAAGTTGTTGACGTTTTGGATAATAAGTTGCAACTTGAAAAGAGTGTCAAGACTTACAACTTTTTGATTCCGCAAAACAGCAAAGAACTTAGAGATTATTACAAGCAAAGCGGATACGGATATGTTGAACTCTCTGTTAGAAAAAAATATATAAGAGCATTCGGAATTTCTTTTACAAAAGTAGAAAGACCGACAAGAAACAATGCAAACTATCTTCTCGTGAAGAGCATTCACAGAGAGCCTGTAAAATTCTACAAGGAGATGCTTCATGCACATCATGATGAAGAAACGAAAAAATTTCTTCCACTTACAATAATTTATGCAATTCTTTATGGAATAAATCTCATTATGCAACCGAGAGTTGTGAAACAAATTGGAATTACAGGATACTATATATTATCAGGAGTAATCATTGTGCTCTTGATTGTTGCACTCTATAATTTTTTAAGACACAAGCAATTTAAGGAAGACCTTGAATGATTTTAATGCTTTTAATATTAGTGAAGTTCTTTTACTTTTACAGCAAAGTAAACGTTCAAAAGAACTACATCTATACGGTTATATTTTCGACACTTTCAGTGTCGATTTTTACCATTGGGCTGAAACTTTTATCAATAAGAACCGGGTTTGAGTGGTGGGCGATTGTTTATTATACCATTTCGATAGTCATGCTAATCGACGTAGTTTACTATAAGCATTTTAACCAACTGACAACAATAAATCTTATAAAACAGATAAAGCATCTCTCGACTGTCGGTGATTCACTTGCCGTTTTGCTCGATTGGAGCATGCTCACTCTTGTACTTGATTTAGTGATAATTCCGTTTTTGCCGGAAAAAATAATAAGATTTATTATCAGTGGAATTGATATTAAAGTCATATTTCTCGTATTTTTAATTTTTATACTTGAGCTTTTATATTTCAACAAGAGCAAGCAAGTAGTAAAACAGGATTTGGTTTTATATCACGGCATCGACATTTTGGATTCTATCGGCATCGAGGCCGCACAAATAAAAAAAGAAGTCGATGAAAAAGAGCTTAAAAATTATATATATAAAACCGACAAGAAAGATAAACTATATGGAGTTGCTAAGGGAACGAACTTGATAGTTATTCAAGTGGAAGCACTTCAAAATTTCTTGTTTCAAAAAAAATATCGAGGTGTTGAGGTTGTTCCGAATCTAAAAAAATTTGCCGAAGACAAAAACAGTTTTTACTTTGACAATATGTTTCAAATTATCGGACGCGGAAACACAAGTGACGCTGAGTTTGCAACACTTACATCACTTTATCCGCCGAGAAAGGCCCCTGTTTATATGGACTTTCCCGACAGAGATTATTATTCACTTCCAAAAGCTTTTAAAGACATAGGATACACGACTATGATTTTTCATGGAAATGAAAAACACTATTATAACAGAAATGAAATGTATCCGCGGCTTGGTTTTGATAAATTTTTTGGAAAAGAAGATTTTAAATTTGACGAAGAAAATAAAATTGGATTTGGAATAAATGATGAAGATTTCTTGAGTCAGACTTTTGATTATATTATTGAAGAAGAAAAGAATGGACCGGTTTGTGCATTTATAATCACGCTTTCGAGCCATACGCCTTTTAATCTTCCGGACAAGTTCAATTCGAAAATTGCCGGAAATGAAGCGACAGATACAATGGTCGGAAGATATTTGAACGCGATAAATTATGCGGACAAAGCACTCGGAATGTTCTTTGAAAAAATGGAAGCAAGTGGTCTTATGGACAGATCAACTGTTGTTTTGTACGGAGATCATTTTGCAATTTCTGCGGCGAACACAGTCGATGCCTCAGATATGGCAAATTTACTCGACTATGTTTACGGATATTCGTACGATGACATGATGAATATTCCGCTTGTTATACGAAACAAGAATTTTGAGCATAAAGTTTTTCAAAACACATGTTCACAAATGGATATTTTGCCAACACTTTTAAATCTCTACGGCATTCATAAAAGCAAGGGTGTGGTCTTTGGAAGCGATATAATAAATAGACCGAAAAATATCTGCATGCCTTCAGGATATCTTGAAGAGGGTTCGTTTTTTACAAATGACGCATTCGTTCAAATGGATAGAAGCGGAGATGTAAAAGATGCTTCGGCTTTTAAAAAATTTACGCATATTCCAATCGATGCAAATAAATATGAAGAAACAAAAGAGAAAATTTTGCACGAAGAAAAGCTTTCAAAATATGCAATTTTATTTAATAAAATAACATCAGAAAGGATTGGTTTATAATAAGCCGGTCCTTTTTATGTTAAAGAAATTTTTACTTGACAAGGATTATAAAATATGATAACATATGAAAAGTAGAGCACTTGGAGAGATGGTTGAGTGGTTGAAGGCGCTCGCCTGGAAAGCGGGTATACGTTGATAGCGTATCGAGGGTTCGAATCCCTCTCTCTCCGCCATGGCGCAGATGGGGAAGTAGCGGTTCCTTGTAACCTGTAATCCGCTATAGCAGGGTCTAAAACCGTTGGAGGTCATTTATGGTCGAAAGCTGGTTATAGGCGTTGTGTTGATCATGGGGCCCTTTTGCAACGAACAAGTTTGGTGAAACTCGTCAGGTCGGGAACGAAGCAGCGATAGTCAGAATTGTCGTGTGACATTAGGCAACTCTGTGGGAGCAAAGTTTATAATATGAGCACGGTTGTGAATGTTCGAATTCGGCTGCGCCTACATATTAGCATCGGCATAGCCGGTGCATTTTTATTTGGAGGAAAAATGATTTTATTATTTCTTATAATTTTTAAATTTATATTGTTCTATAATCTTACTCATGTCTCGTACAGTCCGCTTGTCGTACTGTCTGTTGACGTGTTTATTTTTTCTTGTTTTTATCTCATTAAAAACACAAAACTTAAAGGCACAAAGTCGCTTTATTTCGGCTTATATGTATTATTGTCGATCGTGATGTTTGCGGATGCAACATATTTTTCATATTTCAATCGACTTCCCGTAATAAAAGAAATGGGACACGCCGGCAATCTCGGCGATGTTAAAGGGGCAGTTTTAATGTTATTAAATATAAAGAATTTGCTTTTTGTAATAGACTTGCCGGTTGTGATTTATTTAGCGATAAAAAGAAAGCTAAACTTCATCGATGAATTTCTTGTTCAAAAACTTAATATAAGAAGAATTATAATTCCGGCATTTTTTGTTTTAGTGACGGGAATTGTGCTTTTAGCAAATTTGAGCAAACTGAGCTCCGTGAAAAAACTTTCTCTCTTTTCATATCACACTCTTGATATTTTCGGAAAACTTGAAGACGAGAACTCTGAGATTGACGTTTCAAAAGAGAATTTTATAAGCGATGACGAGAAAAACGAGTTCACAGGGATCGCAAAGGGCAAAAATTTTATTATGATTCAAGTCGAGAGCTTAAACAATTTTCCAATCGGACGAAAATACGAGGGCGAGGAAATAACCCCGAATTTGAATCGACTGATTAAAGAAAAAGGAACTATTTATGCGAATGACTATTTTGAACTTTTGGGTGCGGGAAACACGTCCGACGCAGAGTTCGTCAGTCTTCACTCGATGTATCCTTCGATGAAAAACCCGAGTTATGAAGTTTATCTCGATTCATATCTCTACGGTCTTCCTAAAATCTTCAAAGATTTCGGATATGATGTTGCAGCTTATCACGGCTACAAAAGAGACTTCTGGATAAGGGACAGAGCATATCCTCATATTGGCATCGACAAGTTTTATGCGGAGGACAATTTTGATTTGTCGGATAAAATCGGAATGGGTCTTTCAGACAAAAGCTTTTTCAAACAGTCGGCAGAGATAATGAAGTCCAGTCAAAAGCAACCGTTCTTTTCATTTTTGGTTACTCTAACTTCTCACGTACCGTATGAGATGCCGGATGAAACGAAGAAGATAAAAATAAAAAAAGAAGATGAGGGTTCGATTTTCGGGAACTACTTAAATGCTGTGAGATATACCGACGAAGCAATCGGAGAATTTATTGAAGAATTAAAAGAAAAGGGTCTTTATGACAATTCGGTCATTGCACTTTATGGCGATCACCACGGAATTTTAATGAATAATCCTGACGACAACAGACGAGTTGGAAATTTTGTCGGAAAAAAATTTGATTTCGATACAATGTTAAATATACCATTTATAATTCACATTGGCGGATATGACGGCACAAAAACTGTCGAAGGTGTGAGAAGTCAGCTTGATTTTGCACCGACAATTTTAAATCTTTTCGGCATAAGTAAGAAAAATTATGTGATGATGGGAACGGACATTTTATCAGACAAAAATCCTGGAGTTGTTTTTCCGCAAAGCTATCTCATAAGAGGTTCGTTTATAAACGACGATTACATTTTCCAAATGAAGCGTGACGGTATTTTTGAAAACGGTGAACTCAGAAGCCGAAAAACGGGCGAGGTCGTGGACCGCGAAAAGGCGAGAGAACTTTATAAGCGGGCATTAAAAGAAATTGATTATTCAAAATATGTGCTCGAAAATAATCTTTTGGAGTCGATGCTTAAAGAGGGTAACACTGATGAAAGTCACGAAGTAAAAACAAATGTAAGCGTGCGAAATGCTGCTGAAATCAAAAATAAAACTGAGTTTGAAAGTGCGTTTAAAAAAGGATTTAGGACTTTCAGACTTGGTCTATTTAAAAGTACGGATAATTTTTACACGACATCAAAAGAATCCGGCGATTTGAAAGAATTAAAAACAGCAAATCCGGATTTGATGACTTTGGGTGATTTGGTTCGCGGCTACGACGAAGATGTTTCGTTTATAATTGACGCGGAGAACACAAGAGAGATTGCGGACTATATTAGAAAAATGCCGGGACTATATAAAAATCTGATTTTAGCTGTGAGAAATCTTGAAGATTATGAATATGTTTCTGTAAGACAAAATGGTTACCGGATTATGATTTCGGGCAATGAAATTGATGAGAATATGAAAGTTTCGATGTATGAGAACAACACGGAAATAATTTTTGAGAACGCAAATGATGAAAAGCTCAAAGAGCATACGTATTTTATGGACAAAGAGCCTAAGATATATTCAATCGAAGAAGTGGATAAGTTTGAAAATAAATCCGATGAGCCGAAAGAGGCAAAAATTCAAAAGATAAATTTCGAGGATGAAAACTCTGAAAATTATTTTAAGAAAATTGTTGCAAACTACAATTATGAAACCGAATCTATTGAAATTGATGACGATGAATTAAAGACAATTGAAGATTTAAAGAATTATATGTCGGATGAAAAAGTAAAAGTTGCTTTTGAGTCTACAGATCAGGCGGTTCATAATTTAAGAACTTTGAAAGAACAGAATTTCCCTCTTGAAAGAATAGTTGCGATTTTAAACAGTTACGATGAGGCACAATATGTATATAAACTTGGGTTTAGTGGAATTTCATTCAGCGACAAGATGAACGATGAAGAAATTTTGGAAGCAGTTAAGCTTGTGGGTGGATTTCTTTCCAAGTGAGGTGATTTCTATCACCTAATTATAAAAATTATCAATATCTATTAATTGTTTGATTTTTAAATGCAGTTGTGTTATACTTGAGGCGTAATAAATTGAAGGAGGTTTCAATGGATAATGAAAAATTCAGACTGGAAAGCGATTCAGTCGGTGAAAAACAAGTTCCAATTGATGCATTATACGGCGTACAAACTTTAAGAGGACATGACAACTTTCAAATTACGGGATTGACACTCCATCCTGCTATGGTAAAAGCTCTTGCTGAAATTAAAAAAGCATGTGCTATTGCAAACTGCAAAGCGGGAGTTTTGGATGCTGACAAAGCCGAAGCAATTGAAAAAGCATGTGATGAAATTATTGAAGGAAAATATCATGAAGCATTTTTTACAGACCCTGTTCAAGGTGGTGCAGGTACAACTGCAAACATGAACGCTAATGAAGTTATTGCAAATATAGCTGAGATAAAAATGGGAGGAGTAGCGGGCGAATATAAATTTGTTCATCCTAACGATCATGTAAATATGGGGCAATCTACAAATGACGTTTATCCTACCTCCGGAAAGCTTGGAGCAATTGAACTTGCTAATAAAATGCTTGCTGAACTTGAAGAATTAATTTCCTCATTGGACAAAAAAGCTGTTGAATTTGACGGCATTGTAAAAATGGGAAGAACTCAACTTCAGGACGCTGTTCCAATCAGACTCGGTCAAGAGTTTAGAGCATATAAAGACGCGTTAAGTCGCGATATTAAAAGAATAAATTATGCACTCGACGGAATAAAAGTTGTAAATATGGGTGCAAGTGCAATCGGAACGGGAATAAATGTTGACACAAAATATCTTGAATTAATCGTTCCGGAACTAAATAAAATTACAGGTTATGAATTATCACAAGCTGAAGACTTAGTCGATGGAACTCAAAACCTCGATGCACTTCTATTCCTTTCAGGTGCTTTAAAAGCAATGGCTATGACTCTTTCAAAGATGAGTAATGACTTAAGGCTTATGAGCAGCGGACCTAAGACGGGAATTGGAGAAATCAATTTACCTGCAAAGCAAAATGGTTCATCAATCATGCCGGGCAAAATAAATCCGGTTATTCCTGAAGTTGTAACACAAGTTGCATACTTGGTTGCAGGAAATGATATTACAATCACCGTGTGTGCTGAAGCCGGTCAACTTGAACTTAATGCATTTGAACCTGTACTTTTCAAATCACTTTATGAATCAATCGAAACATTGACAGGGGCAATGAATACTTTGAGAATTAATTGTATTGACGGAATCACTGCAAATGAAAAGAGAATTGAAGAACTTTTGAATGCATCTGTCGGAATGGTCACAGCTCTAGCTCCGCACATCGGATACAAGAACGCTGCTTCAATTGCAAAAGAAAGCTTAAAGACAGGTGAATCAGTAAAGAGTATCGTGCTTAGAGACAAAATTTTGGATGAAAAAGATTTCAACGAAATTATGAATCCAATGGAACTCACAAAACCGGGCATTGCTGCAAAGCACTTGCTTGATGAAAATAAATAGCAAATAAAAAAAGACCTCGAGGGGTCTTTTTTTCTGTCTATTTTTGCCATGTCCAATTTGAGAGGTTAAACTCATCTTTAAAATGCATCATTTTCATATTTTCGTATGCCATGATGCGAATTTCGCCATATCTTAAAAATCCGAAAAGTTCTTTGTGATTTATTGGAATTTGAATGTAATTTATAATTTTGCCGTCGGGAATTATAAGTCCCTTTTCATCTTCACGTCCAAGTCCCAAACTTGCTTTTAAAAGATATCCGGACTTTTTACTGACTGAAAATGAGAAAGACTTGCTTACAGCTTTTCCATTTGGAACTTCAAACGGATATTTTTTTGTCTTAGCTTTTTCCGGTGAATCGCCTGAAAGAATTTGGTTTATGTTCGCAAATATATTGCCTTTATTTTTCTCTTCGATTATGTGTTTGTATATGCGACCGGAGCGGACTTCCTCGACAAGTGCGAGGTATTCCTTGAAGTCGAGGTAGATTGGAATTGTAAATTCAGTCTTGTGTGTGTTTTCGTCATATTTAACAAAATTGATTAAAATTTTTCCTATATCGAAAGAAAAATCTGACAGTTCAACGAAGGCACCTTTGGAGTCTTCTCTTGCAAAATTGTGAATGTACATAATTGTCTCCTTTATTTTTATTCATAAATATTATATCACAAAAAAATATTTTTTAAGAAATTAATTTGCTCATTTTTATTATTTTATGTAAAAAAATTGCAGCTTAAAAAACTTTTTATGAATAGTATGTTCGTTTCAAACTTTATTAATTGCAACGAATGTGGTATAATATTTTAATGAATAATTATTAATAATTTTATTTTTCTGGAGGAAGAATGGAAAATTTATATAAATTGGATGAATATAAAGAAACTTCATGGAGCGGCGGAAAGACAAGAGAATATTTTATTTATCCTGTCGATTCGACATATAAAGATAGGGATTTTAAAATCAGATTTTCAGAAGCAAGCGTAGATATTACCGGTACAGATTTCACAAAGCTTCCGGGTTATAAAAGATATTTGATTCCTATTACAAATACTCTTATTTTAAACATGAAAGGGAATAAAATTCCTATAAAAAAGTATACTGCTTTTTACTTTGACGGTAGTGATGACATTGTTTCTGAAAGTACAGGGCATGATTTAAATCTCATGCTTTCTGAAGATTTAGTAGGCAAACTTGAGGTCGTTAAATTTTATAATGAACTTTTGATTAAGGACGACATTAAAAAGTCTAAAATTCTTTTCTTCTATAGTTTAGAAAACAGCGTTCAAATAATTTCTAAGAAAAAAAGTGTTACACTTGATAAAAATGAGGTTGCAGTTTTTATTTCAGATGATAAGTTTGAACTTAAAATCAGCGCAGAAAAAGAAGAAAATAAAATTGTTTGGGGCAAAGTGACTTTATGAGTTTATTTAAAAAGTTTTTCATAGGCTTTTTTGTAATTTTTTTAATAACGGCAGGGTTTTTATATATAAATCTTGAAGATGTTGTTTATTATGTTAAGGAAAAAAAGCTTAGTGAAGATCCGGGAGTTCAATACAAATATATAGAAGTTCATTCCCAAGGTGACAGTTATGTTTACAACAATGTAATATATACATTGAACAAAAGTAGATTCACCGGTGTCGATTTCGAAGGAAATACGCTTTATGAAAGAATTCTCGATACAGAGGATTTTAAAATGGCGGGGGTCAAGGACAAGATTTTTTTGATGAACAGTAAAAAAGTTATTATACTTGATGATGAAAACCACCTAATAAAAGAGATGGATGATGAAGGCGAGATTGACGGTATTTCTCCGATTTTAAAAGGCTTTGCAGTATATTCAAGAGATGCAGACAATTACAAGACAACTATATACGATGACGATTTAAACATAATTGAAACATATATTCAAAAGGATGCGACGATAGACGTTTCGATTTTGGATAATGCTATAGAAGTTTTAAATATCAAAAAGACCGAAGAGGGACTTTCGGCAGTTTTAAATCGTGTTAAAGGCGATGAAAGCGAAACGATTTTAGAGCTTGGCGGATATGTGCCGTATAAGTTTTATAATACAAAAGACGGCTATTTGATCGCAACTGACAAGGAGCTTGTATATTATGACGGTAAAAATATTGAGGGTAAGATTTCGTACGAAGGTTTTAGAGGTCTTTATAAACTTCAAAAGAATTATTGCCTATTTGCAGATAATATTCTTTATGTTTTGAAGCCAAATATGGAAATTGTTGTAAAAGAAGAATTATCAGGTTTCGACCGTATTAAAAATTTCAATAACAAAGTTTTGATTTTTACTAATAGAGAGTTTTTAATCGTAAATGATACGGGTATAAGTAAAAGGGTAAAAACAGATCGGGATATTTTAAACATGTATGGAGAAGATAGACCGATTGTAGAGTTTAGAAATGGTTTCATAATTTATTAGGAGGTGTTCATATGAAACTTGATTTAAGAGGACTTGAATGTCCGGAACCGGTTATAAGAACCAAAAAAGAATTGGATAAAACGGATGTAAATGAAGTGGTTTCTGTTGTTGACAATGAAGTTGCAAAGGAAAATTTGAGAAAACTTGGAGAATCATTGAATTGTAAAGTTGTTGCAAAGGAAGTCGGAAGCGATTTTGAAGTAACAATAACAAAATACGGCGAAGTTACTTCAACAGATGCCAAAGGGACATTTATTAATGGAGATTCCGTAATTTTGTTCAAACAAAACTTCTTCGGAAGCGACAAGGAACTTGGAAAGATTCTCATTAAGAGTTTTATTTATACAGTTCTTGAAAGCGGAAATCTTCCGGACAAAATGTTATTTGTAAACGAAGGCGTAAAACTTGTTTGCGAAGAAGGAGATATCTTAGAAGATTTGAAAAAATTGGAATCAAACGGCGTGAAAGTTGCAGCATGTGGACTATGCCTCGATTTCTTCAAACTTAAAGAAAGTGTAAAAGTCGGAACAATCACAAATATGTACGATATTTACACAACGGCTAAGAATGCAGGACATTTAATTGAAATTTAGGAGATAAATTTGGAAGTTTTAAAGTCATTTTTATTAAATGAGAATGGTAAATTGAAGTTCTACAGCAAGGTTATGCTTGTTGTAGGACTTTTAATTGTGTCGTTTTTTATTGTAAGAATGGTCCAAAAGGTTATACTTAAATCTATAAAGAAGAGGTTTAAGACTCTTCATGGTCCCGAAGGAAAGAGATTTCAAACGCTAATTTCTCTGATTGAATCGCTCACAAAGACACTTATACTTATTATTTGGTTTTTTGCAACGATAAGTATTTTCGGGATTGATGCGAAAGGGCTTGTCGCAACTGCCGGAATCGGTGGTCTTGCAATAGGTCTTGCTGCAAAGACGTTCATAGAAGACTTTATAAGTGGGATATTTATTCTTGCTGAAAATGTTTTCAACATTGGGGACTATGTTTCCATTGCGGGAAAAGAGGGAGTTGTGGTAGATGTAGGCCTAAGAATCACAGTTATCAAAGATTTTAACGGAGAACTCCACACAATTCCTAATAACCTCATTAAAATTGTCACCAACAGGTCAAAAAACATTCAAAGAGCACTTGTTGAGGTGCAGATTTCTTACGAGTCAGATTTAGCAAAAGCCAAGGAATTGTTGACAAAAGGCCTTGCTGAAAAATTTGAGGGTGCAAAATCAGTTATTGAAGCACCGATTCTTCAAGCACCGGTTGAATTGATGGATTCGGGTGTTCTGTTAAGAGTTGTGGCATATACTGTTCCGGGTGAACAATGGAGAATTGAACGGGAAATGAGAGAAGAAATTAAGAATATACTTGATAGAAATAATATTGAAATTCCATACAACAAGATGGATATCAATTTAAAGACGGATAAAGATGCTTAAAATATTTGAAGGCGATATTGTCACAATGAAAAAGCCACATCCATGTGGCAAAAATGAATGGCAAATCATAAAGACGGGAGTCGATATGAAAATCAAATGTGTGGGTTGTGGCCGCGAGGTAATGATTACAAGGTTTGATTTTTTCGGTCGAGTTAGAAAAGTTTTAATTGACGGACATTTTGAGTCGGTTCGAACATCAAAAGAATTTGAGGGAAGATAATGAAGAAATTATGTATTGTCGGAGGAATGGGTCCGCTTGCAACATCAGATTGTTATACGAGGATAATTGAAAAATCTCCTGCAACCAAAGACCAGGAGCATATTGAAACTCTTATAATTTCCGATTGTCTTATGCCGGACCGAACAAAGTCCATAATAAGTGGTGACTCGAAAGAGCTTTTGGAACATTTTAAAAACAATTTTAAAATGGCAGAAGTTTGGGGAGCGGATTTTATAATTATTCCGTGCAACACGAGCCATTTTTATTATGACGAATTTGTGAAGATGACGGATATAAAAATTTTAAATATGATTCATTTAGCTGCAAAAAAGGCAAGCGATAGAACTTATGTCTTTGCAACTGAGGGGACATTTAAGTCTCAAATTTACAAAAGATATCTTGAACAGGAAAACAAAGAATATTTGCCTTTAACAGATGAGGAAAAGAGAGTTTCTAACGAAACAATCTATAGAATAAAACAGGGCGAAGAACCGGAACTGAGTAATTTCCCGGAATTTAAAAAAATGCTTGAGGAAAAATCCGAAAAAGCGGGAGTTATTCTAGCATGCACAGAGCTTTCTCTCTTCGATATAACAAATGACAATGTAATAGATGCAATGAATGTGCTTGTCGATGAGACTGTGAAGGAGGCATATGCGTGATTCAATTATTTATCACTTTTTTTAAGATAGGAATTACCACCTTTGGTGGGGGTTATGCAATGCTTCCTATTTTAATACGAGAAATTGCTGAGAATAAAAAGTGGGCGACGGAGGATGAACTTCTAGAATATTTTGCAATTGGACAGGCGACTCCCGGAATAATAGGTGTAAACACAGCAACCTTTGTGGGTTACAAAAGGGGAAAAGTGCTAGGTGCAATTATTGCAACTCTCGGATTTATAACACCATCGCTTATCATTATAAGCATCATATACAGATTCGTTGACATTTTATCAGACAAGTTCTACTACGGCACAAAGCTCGTAAAAATTACTGTTTCTGCGTTAATTCTTCACACATTGTACAAAATGTTTTTGAAGGAAGTAAAGTCTGCGAGAAGCATTGTTTATATTGCTTTGGCACTCGTTCTTGCACTTTTGAAGCTTCCGCTTCCACTTATTGTTCTCGGATTTGCAATCGTTTCGATGATAGAGGTGAAATATGCTAAGACTGATTTATGAATTTTTTAAAACAGGCCTTTTTTCGATAGGTGGTGGTCTTGCAACAATTCCATTTTTGGCAAAGATGGGTGAAACTTTTGGATACTTTACGCAGGACGAACTTTTGACTATGATTGCGGTGAGTGAGTCAACTCCGGGACCGATTGGAATAAATATGGCGACATTTGCGGGAATAAAGGCGGGCGGAATTTTATACGGAGTTATTGCCCCTATAAGTTTAGTTTTTCCGTCGTTAATCATTATAATTACTATTGCAAAACTCATTGAAAAATACAGAAAAAGCCCATATATGAAAAATATTCTAAAGACCTTAAAACCTGTCTCAATCGGATTTATCGCTGCGGCTATAATCCCGATTTATATTTCACTTTTTAAAGAAGTTCAAGGTCCCTATATTTTGGGAATGATAGCAATTATGACGATTGTGTTTTTCTTGCGTGAGAAACTTAATAAACTCCACCCGGGATTTATTATTTTGGGAGCGTTTATTATCGGTATAATTTTTGATTTTGTAAAATTTTAATATGAATTTTAAAATGCGAAAAATTTATTTATATAAATTTATATTGTTTTCAGCTTTTATATTTACTAATGTTTTTGTCTTTAAATCTATGAAGCTTTTAGTTTTTGAATTAGTTGCAATCGTTATTTATGGATTTTTTTATTCAAAAAAAGCTAAAAGAACAGTCATAGAATTAAAATCAAAAAAGATTCGAGGAAAATATAAGGCGATATTTTTTGCGGATTATCACTCGAACCCGGCGGACGGAATAAACGATATTATAAAAAGTGAATCTGAAAATGCTGACTTTATATTTTTGGGCGGTGACATAGTCGATGATAAAGCGGAGAATTTTAAAGTCGACGAACTTTTTTCTATGATTGGAGAGAAGCGAGCTTTTTATGTACTTGGAAATCACGAGGTTAGACGGAAAGACCTTTCGGATTTGATTAAATATTTTAAAAACAATTCGACATATCTTACAAGAAAAACTTCACCGATTTCAATTTCAAATTTCGACATCTACGGCATCGACGATGTGACGGTAAACGAAAACGATTTTAATTATTCGCTTTTATATTTTAAAGAACAACTTGATATGAAGAAATTCAATATTTTACTCGTGCATCGTCCGGAATATTTTGAAAAATATTTGGAGGCAGGATTCGATTTAGTCTTGACAGGGCACGCTCATGCGGGACACGCTAGACTACCGTTTATAGGAGCAATTGTAGCACCGGGTCAAGGGCTTTTTCCGAGGTATCAAAAGGGGCTTTATACAAAAGGGGAACAGAATATGTTTTTAACTTCCGGGTCATCAAAGAAAAAATATTTGGTGCCGAGATTCTTTAATAAACCGGAAGTTGTAATTATTAATTTTATGGAGGAATTATGATATTTTTTGATTTGGACGACACAATTTTGGATACAAAAAATTGTAACAAAAAGATTTATGAGAAGATTAGAGCGGATTTAAACGTCGATATGGATGCGGATTTATTTAGAAAGAAGCTAAGAACATCCCTAAGGCCAAGGATGATTAAGTATTTCGAGTTTCAATATAACGAAACAATTGGAATTGATCCGCTTGATTTTTTATTGATGGAAACTCCGTATGAGGAAGATCATATGGAACTTTTTAAGGAAGCGGTTTGGAATGATTTGAAAAATATTTTTCAAGGTGTTTCAAAAGATGAATTTTATAAAACTGTTTTAAAAAGACAGCATGACTACACAGATGCAATTCCGGGGATGATTGAACTTTTGACTGACCTTAGTAAAAAGCATAAACTCGGCATAGTCACAAACGGACTTAGCGAGATTCAACACAAAAAAGTCGATACATTGGGCATTCGCCATCTTTTCAAAGATGTTTTTGTATCTGGGGACTTCGGTTATGGAAAGCCTGATCCGAAATTTTATGCACATGTAATTTACAAGAGCGGATGTGATAAGGAAAATTCGATTATGATTGGAGACAATCCTCAAGGAGATGTCATGGGAGCAATTTCCGCAGGAATGAAGGCAATTTATTTTAATGGTCGCGAAGTTGATTACGATTTAAATGTTGCACATAATGTGGACGAACTTAGAGCGGAAATCGAGAGGTTGATTGGATGAAGAGAATAAATCTTCTCATCTTCGCTATTTTAACAATATTAATCACAACAATAATTCCGAGTGGACTATTTTCTGAATTTGACAAAGATATCGCAGTTATTTTTTTGGGAGAAAAAAGTGATCCCATTTATGGACTCAATTTATTTATTACAAAGCTTTTTAATCCGGTGAATGCGGTTATATTGTGTGCGGTTGCGGTTATAACATTAATTGCAATAAAAAAATGGAGGTACGGTTTTTACATTGCCTTTACTATGATACTTTCGACTGCAATAAATGAGGGCATAAAATCATTATACACAAGAGTGAGACCGCCTTATGCACATTTTCTCGAATCAGGATATTCGTTTCCTTCGGGACACAGTGCAGCTGCTGCATGTTTTTTTGCATGCATATATTTAATAGTTAGAAATAATACGTCGTCAAAAAAGACTTGGAGAATTACAGCGGTTTTTGCGACACTTTTCGGAGTATATGTAGCATTCACAAGGCTTTACTTCGGGGTTCACTATCCAACGGATGTTGCGGGTGGACTTATGTGGGGATTGTTTCTTGCAAATGTGATGGAATATTTAATGTATTCGGCAGGAATAATTTATAGAAAAGAATTATATTATATGGGTTAAATTCTGTTTTAATGTTTACAGAATTTTAATTTAATGGTAGAATTAGATTGAGGTGGTATGGATGCAAATCGGCCTTATGGGATTTGGAACTATCGGCAGCGGAGTATATGAGCTTATAAATTCTAAATTCAATGATATAAGAGTAAAAAAAATATTGGTTCGGGGACTACATGGACGCAGCGAGAATCTTTTCACAACTGACAAAGATGAAATTTTGCGTGATGATGATATAGATACAATTGTTATAGCAATTGGTGACGATGCCGTTTCATACGAAATTGCAACCGAGGCATTGAAAAGGGGTAAGAACGTCGTTTCAGCAAACAAGGAAATAGTTGTCAATCATTTGTCTGAGTTTATTAAACTTGCAAATGAAAACAATGTAAAATTTAGATTTGAATCGACGGTCGGCGCAGGTCTTCCGTGGATCAAAACGCTTTGTGAGTACGGCAAGATAAATAATATAAGCAAGGTTTACGGGAATTTTAACGGAACCAGCAATTTTATTTTGGACATGATGAAGCGTGACGGGATAGATTTTAAAGAAGCTCTTTTAAAAAGTAGAATTTTAAGATATCAGGAGCCGGATTATTTTGATGATATAACCGGAGTTGATTCTAGAAACAAGCTCATAATTTCGATGATGCTTGCATTTAATAAATTTGTTGTACCGAAAGATATTCCAACTTATGGCATTCAAAATATAAGAAGTCTCGACTTTGGATTTTTTGAAAGGCATAAACTTACGCCGAAACTCATGAGTTATGCGATGATTGACAACGATAAAGTTGCGGCAATTGTTGCACCGACTTTATATGAACAGTCCACCTTGAGAGCGAATGTACGCGGCAACAATAATATGCTCGGAATGGTCGGGGATGTTATTGGAGAAGTGCAGATTATAGGGGCAGGAGCGGGTAAATATTCCGCATCAAACGGTGTTTTGCTTGATTTGTTAGAAATTATAAATGGTGATGATATAAAGCTTACACTTCCTGAAAGAGTGACTATTGATGAAACGAGAATTACACACAGATTTTATTTTTCGTTCGATCAAAGCTCCTACAAAATCGAAAGAATTTTGCTACCGTACGTGCACTCCATTTTTGAAACGCAAGACAGTTTTGTTATTACAACAAGAAATATAAGTCTTGATACCTGTATCGATTTATTGGAAAAAATTGAAGATACAGATGAAAGATTCTTCTTTGCTGTTTATGGCGATGAAGAAATAAGTTAGGAGGTTTTTATGAAACAAAAAATTACTACACGACAAATGGTTTTAACAGCTGTATTTATTGCAATGGGCGTTATTATACCATGGGCATTTCACAGTGTGCCGAATGCATGGACATTTTTACCTATGCATCTTCCGGCACTAGTTGCAGGACTTTTACTCGGACCGGTTAGCGGACTTTTGACCGGAGCATTTTCCGTTGTTTTAAGCGGACTTATTACAGGTATGCCACCTGTTGCAAAGTGGCTCGTAATGGTTCCTGAACTCGCAAGCTATGGTCTTTTCGCAGGCCTTTTCCAACGTTTATTCAAAAAAGATTATGTTGGAACAATCATTTCATTGGTACTTGCTATGCTCGCAGGAAGAGTTGTTTATGCACTTATGAAATTTATCGAGGTACAAGTTGTTGCAGGGGTTAAACCTTTCACATTCCAAGCTTTTATTGCAGGAGCATTCGTAATGGTTATTGCAGGCATTATCATGCTTGTTGTAGTTGTTCCACCGATTGTTCTTATGCTTAGAAAATTGCTTGAAAACAATAGATAAGAAATGTTAATTACATTAGACGGATTTTCCGGGAGTGGAAAGTCGACACTGGCAAAAAAACTTGAAAGTGAGATTCCCGGAATAAGGGTTATCAAAGCGGATGATTTTTTCTACCAATGCGGAGAAAAAAGAGATAAAAGAGCCGGCAATTTTAATGTAAGAAGATTTATAAAAGAAGTCACTCCTCAAATAAAAAGGGGGAGTGGCTTCTTTATTAGAGCATATGATTGCAGGAACGGCAAATTTTATAAAAAATGGATCCCGGAAGGGAACATAACTATTTTAGAGGGAAGTTACACCTCAACTCCGAGTCTTGACTCATACAGAGATTTGGGATTTTTTGTAAATTGCGACAGAAGAGAACGTGAAATACGTGTGAAGTCGAGAGAAGGGGACAATTACTTAAATTTTTTAAACAGATGGTTTAAAGACGAGTATAATTTTGAAATTAAATTTAGAACATATAAAAACAGTGTAATAGTGAATAATTATAACGAATTGAGGGATTATATATGTGGAGAAAAATTATTAAAGATAAAGAATTTACAAGTTCGATGACAAAAATTGCTGTCCCGGTTATGCTTCAAAGCTTAATAACAAGCAGCCTTAATACGCTGGACACATTTATGATTACAAAGCTTGGGACAAATTCAATTGCGGGTGTTGGTCTTGCAAATCAAATATTCTTTTTCTATAGCTTTATACTTTTTGGAATAAATACGGGAGCGTCAATTTTATTTGCACAATTTTATGGCGCAAATGAGTTGGATAGAGTTAAAAAGACACTAAACTACTCGCTAAAATTCTCGATTGCGGTATCTATTATTTTTAATATACTCGCATATTTTATTCCGGAGTATTTAATCTCTCTATTTACAAATGATGCAGCAGTAATTGCTGAAGGGGCAAAGTATATGAGAGTAGTTTCACTTTCGTACATTGTGACAGGCATGAGCTTTGCGATCGGTATTGCAATGCGAAGCACCGGAAATGCACGAAGCCCGTTTATAGCAAGTTTTGTTTCGTTCTTTGTAAATGCATTTTTTAACTATTGTTTTATTTTTGGAAAATTCGGTTTTCCGGCTCTCGGTGTAAAAGGTGCCGCAGTGGGAACAATATTCGCAAGGTTTACGGAATGCTTTGTATTGATTTATGTAATCAGAAGATACAGAGGTCCGCTTTATGCGAAAGTCAAGGATTTGTTTTCAATCGACAAGGATTTCAGAAAATATTTTGTACGTGTTGTTACACCGGTAACTATTGAAGAAACTCTTTGGAGCCTTGCTCAAGTTGTTTATGGTGCGATATATGCGAAAATTGGGGTTGAGGCAACAGCTGCAATTCAAGTTGCACAGGCGATTTCAAATATGCTATATGTCATAGCAAGAGGCGTTTCTTCGGCATCCGCTGTAATAATTGGCATGAAGATTGGGGAAAACAAGCTTGAAAGAGCACACGATATGGCACTTAAAAGTTTGACGGTAGGCTTTTCGTCCGGAGTGCTTTTGGGTTCTATATTAATTTTTATTCCGCATATATTTTTGATGGTGTTTCCGGATTTGACACCGGGAGTACGTGAATCGGCAAGACTTGCACTAATGGCGTTCGGATTGACATATCCGTTTAGAATGTACAATTCCGTTTCAATTGTCGGCGTTTTCCGTGGAGGTGGAGATGTCAAGTATTCGATGTTTTTGGAACTTTTCTGCTCATGGTTTGTAGGTATTCCGTGTGCAGCCATAGGAGTTGTATTTTTCAGAGTACCGCTTTGGGGAGCACTTCTTCTTTCATCAATTGATGAAGTTGTAAAACTTGCAATTGGAACACCGAGAATACTAAAGAAAAAATGGATTAAGAGATTGGCTTAGGTGGTAAAATGTTTTTTATTATTGGTGGAGTTATTTTATTTTTAATTTTAAAAATTCTTTCAGTTCCATTTAAAATTATATTCAAACTTGTTGTGAACGCTATTGCAGGGGCGGTTTTGCTTTTGATTGTAAATTTATTTCTTTCAAACTTCGGAGCGATTGTTCCTCTCACAAATCTAAATTGTATTTTGGTTGGAATTTTCGGCGTTCCTGCAGCTATAGTTCTGGTAATTTATTATGCTATGTAATTTTTTGAAACCGATAAAAATAAAAGATAAAACATTTTATGAAAAGGAATTTTCAGATAGCTCACGTTTATTAATGACCGGAATAGATTTCAATTTCAGGAAATATAATTTAAAAAACACAAATAAATTTTTAAAATTTTATGAAATTAGTGAGAAAAAAATTGCTAAGACATATCAAAAACACACGAAGAATGTGGTTGTAAATCCGCATCCGGGTGAATATTATAATGTTGACGGTTTCGTCACGTCGTCCACTCCGATAATGATTGTGACGGCGGACTGTATTCCGATTTTACTTAAAGGTAAGAAAAGAGCAGGTCTTGTTCACGCCGGGTGGAGGGGTGTTCAAAAGAGAATTTATTTTGAAGCAATAAATAAAATGAATGAAGACAAAAAAGATATAAAAGCATATCTTCTTCCTTCGATTTCTAAACCATCTTTTCAAGTTGGGGAAGATTTTATGGACGAGTTTAAAGGAAAGTACGGTTTTAGAAATTTTGCAACAAAAGACAAAGTTGAAGGAAAATATTTATATGATTTAAAAAGTTTTGTAAAATTTGAACTTATAAATTTCGGTATAAAGCCTGAGAATATTTTTATTGAAGACATCGACACATATTGCGATACGCATTTTCACAGTTACAGACGCGAAGGGAAGGATTATGGACTTAACGCTATATTTTATATAGTATAAATTTTTTATCTTGATAAAAATTTTTATATATGGTAAAATTAATTGATTATATACAAAGGATGATAACTTTTGGAAAGATTTATTGTTAGAGGTACAGGTGAATTAAAGGGAAGTGTAAGAGTAAGCGGATCAAAAAATGCGGCGCTTCCTATTTTGTGTGCAACAATTCTCTGCGGAGAAGAAATTGTGCTTGAAGATGTGCCTGAATTAAAAGACGTTGAAATACTATGCGATGTTTTACGAGGACTCGGAGTAAAAGTTGAGCATAAAGATAAAAATTTATATGTTATAAATGCGGAGAATATTACAAATACGGTTACGGGCGAAGAACTTATGAGCAAGATGCGCGCGAGTTTTTGCGTTATGGGACCTCTTCTTTCAAGAATGGGTCACACGGGAAATGCTTTGCCGGGTGGCTGTGCTATTGGAACAAGACCTATTGACCTTCATATAAAAGGTTTCAAGGCTTTGGGCGCTGAAGTAAGTATTTCAAAAGGCATGGTAAATGCAAGTGCTGAAAAATTGATTGGTGATGACATTTATCTTGATTTCCCAAGTGTCGGTGCAACGCAAAATATTATGATGGCAGCAGTTTTAGCTGAAGGGGAGACCACAATCGAAAATGCAGCTATGGAACCGGAAGTTGTCGATTTGTCGAATTTTTTAAATAAAATGGGCGCGGAAGTAAGAGGTGCCGGAACTTCAACGATTAAAATTAGAGGAGTAAAAAAACTTCATGGTTGTAGACACCAAATCATTCCGGACAGAATTGAAGCCGGAACATTTATGATTTTGGCAGCAGCAACGGGTGGGGATATCATTATTGAAAATGTTATTACAAGCCACATGAGGCCTGTTATTGCAAAGCTAAAGGAATGCGGAGTAAATATTTCTGAAAATGGTGACACGATAAATGTAAGTCACCACGGAAGAGTTAAGAGCTTCGATATTAAGACACTTCCATATCCGGGCATGCCTACAGATATGCAGGCACAATTTATGGCTCTTGCAACAATTGCAGAAGGCACAAGTGTGGTTATTGAAACAGTTTTTGAAAACAGATTTATGCATGCCGATGAGTTTAAGAGAATGGGTGCAAATATTAACATCGACGGAAGAACGGCGATTGTTCAAGGCGTTGAAAAACTTAGAGCGGCGAAGGTAAAGGCGACAGATTTAAGATGTGGGGCAGCACTTATTATTGCTGCTTTAACTGTTAAAGGCGAAACGGAAATCGGCGATGTCTATCATATAGACAGAGGCTATGAGGATGTAATAGAGAAGTTTAGAGCCTTGGGTGCAGATATTGAAAGAGTAATGTAGTTTACAAAGAAGGAGATAGTTATGGGTTTTATGC
This sequence comes from Ezakiella coagulans, assembly GCF_003096635.1. Lineage (GTDB taxonomy): Bacteria > Bacillota > Clostridia > Tissierellales > Peptoniphilaceae > Ezakiella > Ezakiella coagulans. The sequence goes on from NZ_QEKV01000001.1 coordinate 323,347, forward strand.
TTAGAAATGACGTTGGAATTGACCTTGGAACGGCAAGTGTACTTGTTTATGTAAAAGGCAAGGGAATTGTTCTTCAAGAACCGTCAGTTGTTGCAATTGATCAATTTACAAATAAATTTCTCGCCGTTGGAGAAGAAGCGAGAAAGATGCTTGGAAGAACACCTGGAAATATTGTTGCTGTAAGACCTTTGAAGGAGGGCGTCATTTCAGATTACAATATTACACAAAGAATGCTTAAATATTTTATAGAGAAATCTCTCGGCAGAATGCTTTTGAAACCACGTTTGATTGTGTGTGTTCCTTCGGGATGTACGGAAGTTGAGAAGAGAGCGGTTATTGAAGCTGCAAATGAAGCAGGCGCAGTTAAAACTTATTTGATTGAAGAACCTATTGCTGCTGCAATTGGTGCTGGGCTTGACATCACAGAGCCGACCGGAAATATGGTTGTTGATATCGGTGGTGGAACCACAGATGTTGCAGTAATTTCGCTTGGCGGTATTGTAGTTTCTAAATCAATCAAGGTTGCCGGAGACAATTTCGATGAGTCAATCACAAAATATGTCAGAAAAAAACACAACATGATGATTGGAGAAAGAACAGCAGAAGAATTAAAGGTGAATATCGGCTGTGCTTATCCTCTTGAAGAAGAACAATTTTTGGAAGTAAAGGGAAGAAATCTTGTTTCCGGACTTCCGATGAATGTAGTTGTAAGTTCGAATGATATGCTTGAAGCTTTGAAAGAACCTGTTCAGGAAATTCTCGAAGCTGTTCACTATGTACTCGAAAAAACTCCGCCTGAACTTGCAGCGGATATTTCAAATCAAGGAATTATTTTGACCGGAGGTGGGGCTCTTCTAAAGGGGCTTCCTGAAATTATTCAAGAAAGAACCGGCATTAATGTTCGAGTCGCTGAAAATACAATCGAATGTGTTGCAATTGGAACAGGAAAAAGCCTTGATTGGGTTGAAGTCCTTGAAAAAAATAATGAATCAGGTAGAAAATACAGAAGATAGCGAGATTTATCTCGTTATTTTTGGCTCTATAATATCTATGGGGGAGTAAAACCCTCCATAGATATTTTTATGTAAAAAAATTGCACTTATACGCAAAACATCCTATACTAAAAATAGAAACCACAAGTAAGGAGGTGCATA
>NZ_QEKV01000002.1:0-33289 GCF_003096635.1 Ezakiella coagulans
CTTGCAATCCATGATAGAACAAGTGAAGATAACAACAATATACATGCTCATATTATGACTACCCTTAGACCAATCAATGAAAAAGGAGAGTGGCAAGCAAAATCAAAAAAAGAATATATCCTTGATGAAAACGGAGAAAAGGTAAAACTAAAAAGTGGGAACTACAAAACAAGAAAAGTAGAGCTGACAGACTGGAACGATAAAGGAAACGCAGAGAAATGGAGAGAGAATTTTGCAAGCCTTTGTAATCAGTATTTAGAAAAAAATCATCAGGAAAAAAGAGTAGATCATCGTTCCTACAAAAGACAAGGGATAGAAGAAATTCCAACCATTCATATGGGAGCAAGTGCCAGTGCATTAGAGAAAAAAGGAATAGAAACCGACAAAGGAAACATCAATAGAGAAATCAAAAAGCACAACTCCTTAGTAAAGGCTATTAAGAGCAAGATAAAAGAAATAACTTTTTGGATAGACTCTTTACTTGGAAATCTGCAAGCAAAATATGATGAGTATAAACAGGACAAGAAAGATGAACTGGAGAACAAAGCAGAACTCTTTAACCTCTATGAGTATATTTCTATCTACAACGATATACAGGGAGAAAAAACAAAGAATTTATCATACTATGGACAGATAAAAAAGGGAAATGCAGACCTAAAGAGATTTGTAAAAGCAATCTACTATTTGAAAGATAATCATCTTCAAACCATAGCAGACCTACAAGGAAAAGTCTTTGAACTTGCAAAGCAAAGTAAAAAGATAAGCAGTGATATTCAAGAAAAAACACAAAGAATTAAAGACTTAAATCAATGTGTAAGTTGCATAGACTCTATAAAAGAAAACAAAAAAGTCTATCAGGAATATAAAGATAAAACTTTTCTTAAAGATAAATTTTACAATTCACATAAAGATGAAATTGAAAACTACAAAAAAGCAAGAAAGACTATAGAAAAATTTACTGGGACTTCAGCCATAAAATTAAATGATTGGCAAAAAGAAATTACAAAACTTGAAAAAGAAATAGAAGTCTTAAACAAAGATAAAATCAAAATTCAAGATGAATTTAAGCAGATAGACCATATCAAATATGCAGTAAAGATTGTCAATGATGAGTATGGCATAGATTTATCCATAGAGATAGACAAAGCAATTAAGAGAGGAGAAAAGCCAAGTGTAATTGCACAATTGAAAAAATTCCAAGAACAACAAGAAAAAAGAGATCAGTATAGACAAAAAGCAAAAGAAAAATATACGGAACAAGAAAGATGAAATCATAAAATAGGACAACCTTTAGTAGGGAGTGAGCAAATCATTTAGTACTACAAACTGACGCACTATTTCGTTGCATAAGGCTGTGTACCCATTTTGTGAACGCAGATATAAAGATGAGTCCCTGTTTCGGGGACACATATAACTAGTGTCGTGTTTCACGATGGCAGCTATATAAGGACTTCATATTTCAGGGTGTATTAACTATAAAGGGTGTCATAAATTACTACTTCCTTTAGCTGTATAAATATTGAATACACTCAATATTTATGGTACAATTAGCAATATAGTATGATGAGTTAAGGAGTAAACTTATGAATAATTTAGTTGAAAATCTTCATGCAGATGTTTATGCAAATATAAAAAAACTAATGGATAATGCACGAACTGATGTAGCGAAGCAAGTTAATAATATATTAGTAAAAACTTATTGGGAAATAGGGAGAATTATTGTAGAAGATGAGCAAGGTCATTCAGATAGAGCTGAGTATGGGAAAACTCTACTGAAAGATTTGTCTAAAATGCTGACTAAAGAATTTGGGCGTGGATTTTCGGTTTCTAATCTACAGTTTATGAGGAGATTTTATCAAGAATATGAAATTCAACAGACACTGTCTGTTAAATTGAGTTGGTCGCATTATTGTGAGTTGTTGTCTATTGACGATATGAATAAGCGTAGTTTTTATGAGAAAGAAACGGTCAATGCAAATTGGTCTGTAAGGGAATTAAAAAGACAAATAAATACATCACTATTTGAGAGATTATTGCTATCAAGTGGAGATGAAAATAAAGAAAAAGTATTAGATTTAGCTCTAAAGGGAAACGAAATAGCTACGCCAAGTGATGTAATAAAAGATCCGTATGTATTTGAGTTTTTAGGACTACCTGAAGAAAAGCCAATGATGGAAAGTGATTTAGAAAAAGCACTTGTAACTCATATAGAAAAATTCTTATTGGAACTTGGTAAAGGCTTTATGTATGTTGGCTCACAACAAAGGGTAACACTTGGAAATACCCATTATTATGTTGATATGGTATTTTACAACAAGATACTCAGAAGCTATGTTTTGATTGAATTAAAAACAGGAAAGCTAATGCCAGAAGCAGTAGGACAGCTTAATATGTATCTTAACTACTATAAAGCAGAAGTTAATGACGAAATGGATAATGAACCTATTGGAATTATCCTTTGTGCGAACAAGGATAGCATACAGGCAGAATATGCACTTGGTAGCTTATCTAACCAGATATTTGCTTCTAAGTATACGCTATACATTCCAGACAGAGAACAATTAGAAGAACAGGTAGAAAGAGTAGTAAAAAAGTACAAGAAAAAATAATAGTAAAAATTACAGAAATATTTTAGAGAAGTAAAAGCAAAGGTGCCGATACTTCTCTTTTTATTTGAGGAGGATATGGAAAATGGCAGATAAAAGAATGTTTTCATTGAAGATAGTGGATAGCGATTTATTTTTAGATATGCCACTAAGTAGCCAATGCCTATATTTTCATTTATCAATGAGGGCAGATGATGACGGCTTTGTGGATAATCCAAAGAAGATAATAAAGATCATAGGAGCAAATGACGATGATTTAAAAATCTTAATTACAAAAGGCTTTGTAATTGTCTTTGAAAGAGGAATTATAGTCATTACCCATTGGAAGATAAATAACTATATCCGAAATGATAGACGAAAAGAAACTTTGTATATCAAAGAAAAAGAATTCTTATCAGAAACAGAGAATGGAGCGTATATAAAGCTTGAAAATCTTGGTATACCAAATGACAACCACTTGTCAACTAAAAGTCAACCAACTGACAACCAAGTGTCCGTCAATTGTCCGCATAGTATAGATAAGGGTAGATTAGATAAGATTAGTATAGATAAGGGGAGAGGAGAACAAGAAAACCAATCAGCCCCCTTTTCTTTTTACGGAGAATATCAAAATGTTCGATTAACTGACGAAGAATACCATAAGCTAAAGGATAAGCTTCAAGGTCATACCGATACCATGATTGAAAAGCTATCAAGGTATCTTAAAAGTAAAGGAACAGATTATAAAGACCACTATGTAACCATTCTTAATTGGTATGAACAGGATAAAGAAAAACTAACACAGAAAAACACTCAAAATGGAAGTTCTAAAACCTACTCAACCAACTATGAGGATAGCGATAGCCTATAAACATCATATAACAAGGTGGAAAGGTGTTTTTAGAGCATTAAAGCTAAAATAGGTATCAGAATACACCAAAGATAAAAAAACCTTAAAACGCATTCCACTAATTAACAGGAAAAAGGGGAATTAAAGTTATGAATAACAAAGAAAATCAAAATATGGTAACTACAAAAATACGAGGTACAGATTTTACCTACAACAAAGATACTCAGCATGAAAAGGACGGACATATCTATTGCAAGGCTTGTAATGAAATAATAGATGGCAAAGTAATTCAGATGTTGGATAAGCCTATGATTATCAGAACAACTTGTAAATGTGATAGAGATAGACAGGAACGAGAAAAACAAAGAGAAAAGCAAATAGAACAGGATAGGTTAAGACAAAACTGCTTTATATCCAAAAATCAAAAAGCATATACCTTTGAAAATGCTGATGAAGATACCGATAAAGAAATCATCAAAAAAGCTAAAAACTATGTAAAGCATTTTGAAGAAATGAGAAAGGACAATGTAGGCTTGCTTTTATATGGAAATGTAGGAAGTGGTAAGACCTATATAGCTTGTGCTATTTCCAATGCCATAATCACAGAGTATTCTTATACAGTTAAGATGAGAAATTTCGCACAAATACTAAATGACTTACAAAAAGGTGGCTTTAACCTTGATAGAAACGAATATATTGAGCAAATAACAAATCCAACCTTACTAATTCTTGATGATTTTGGGATAGAGAGAAATACAGAATATGCCTTAGAGCAAATCTACAATGTGATAAATGCAAGATACCTAAAGGCAAGACCGACCATTATAACTACAAACCTTAATTTTAAGGATATAGAGAAAGAACAGGAAGATATAATGCTTGGGAGGATTTATTCAAGGATAATAGAGATGTGTTTACCCCTTAGAGTTATAGGAGTGGACAGAAGAAAAATACAAAGTAAAGAAAAGCTGAAGAAAGCACAAAACTTAATAGATGAGTAGAGGCGATTAGAAAAGTAAAAAATTCTAATCGCTTTTTTAATTGCAAGGAAAGGAGCAATCGATGAAAAAAGAAAAGACAAAATATATTGTAAAACGAAACTATACAACACAAAGAACAGGAGCAGAAGCGTTTATCAAGCTGATTAAAAAAGACAACAACATTGAATATACACAATATAATATTGATAAAAATAAGAAAGTGTGCTATACTAAAGACAGTTTTAGAGAGGGTTGTGTCATTCCTAAAAATCTAAAGGAGGAATAGGAAATGATACAAACAAATTCAAATCACTTTTCATATCGGACTGCAATTTATTGCAGACTGTCTAAAGATGATGAGCAGAAAGGAGAGAGTGCCAGCATACAAAACCAAAGGGATATGCTTGAACATTATGTCAAGGCAAGAGGTTGGAATATAGCTGATGTATATGTCGATGACGGATACACAGGCTTAAATACGAACCGCCCCTCATTTCAAAGACTGATAAAAGATGTTGAGGAAAGAAAAATTGATATAGTCATTACTAAAGACTTATCAAGACTTGGAAGAAACTATCTTCAGACAGGATATTATACCGAGAATTTCTTTCCAAAAAACGGAGTGAGATATATCGCAGTCAATGACGGAGTGGATACCTTACAGGACAATAATGAGATAGTACCCTTTAAGAATGTACTAAATGAGTTTTATTCAAGAGATGTTTCAAAGAAGATGAAATCGGCATATCTTACAAGAGCAAGACAAGGTAAATTTACAGGCTGCCTTGCACCATTCGGATATATGAAAAATCCTGATGATACTTACTCTCTTATGGTAGATGAAGAAACTTCGTGGATAGTGGAAAAGATTTATGACCTTGCTATCAGTGGATATGGAGTACAGGCAATAAGGCGAATACTCTTTGATGAAAAAATTCCTACACCTACTTGGTGGAACAGGAAAAAGGGACTTAGAAATGTTTTTACCAAATTAGAAAAAACCGTAAAAGACGGCGAGTATTGGTGGGATTGTACAACAATCAAGGAGATAATTGAAAATCCTGTTTATCTTGGACACACGGCAAGTCAGAAAGCAAACTATCAATTCAAAATCGGTTGGCTATCAGACAAACCAAAAGATGATTGGATAGTTGTAGAAAATACCCACGAACCTATCGTTTCAGAAGATACCTACAAAATGGCAAATGAAAAGATAGAAAGTAGGAAGCGACCTTTTAAGACAGGAGAAGAAAGTATCTTCGCAGGACTTGTCAAATGCCCTGATTGTGGGAAAGCCTTAAATCTTGGAAGAAACAACTCAAAGAAAAAAGAGAAAATACTCACTTGTAACACTTATCGCAGATACGGAAAAAACTTGTGTACTCAGCATAGGATATACTTTGATACTCTTTATGAAATCGTACTTGCAGATATTAGAAAGAATGCAGACTTCGCTTTAAAAGATGAAAAGGAAGTCTTAAAGGCTCTTGAAAAATCAAGAGATACAGAAAATGAAGAAGAACAAATCTATATCGCAAAGAAGATTGAAGAAGATAGTAAAAGAGTGGCAGAGCTTGGTAACAAGATTGAGAAACTCTATGATGATTGGATAAATAAGAAAATCAGCGAGAGCAATTTCCAAAGAATACTTGAAAAATCTCAAGATGAGCAAGAGCTTTTAACAAAGCGAATTGAGGAAATGGAAAGAAAAGTTGTTACAAGTAGAGTAGATGAAAATGGTGTCTATAAATGGATAGAACTCATCAAGAAACACAAGAATATTAAGAAGCTGGACAAAGAAACCTTAAATGAACTCATCTCAAAAATCTATGTTCACGAAAAGGAAGTAGTGGACGGAGAAATCACCCAAATAATAGAAATACATTACAATTTCATAGGAAATACAGACAGCTTACAGGTCAGCTACAATCTCTAATTAGCCATAAAGCAGCTTATGGCTGGAGGGGGAATTGTACTCATAGGTTTAAAACTAATACCGCTATTAGCAAACGTGTTAAAATAAAATGTTTAATATAGTAGATAAGATCAAAGAGTTTTTTTCGGAGATACTTATTGATATGATCAAGGAAAATTTAAGCGGAATGCTCCTTGATATAAATGACAAAGTATCAACGATAGCAAATGAGGTAGGAAAGACTCCGAGTGGATGGAACTCGGAGGTTTTCCACTTCATAAAGTCTATTTCAGAAAATGTTATACTTCCCATAGCAGGTCTTATCATAACGGCTGTACTATGTATTGAATTAATTCAAATGGTAATGAACAAAAATAATATGCATGACACAGATACCTTTGGTTTTTTTAAATATATGATAAAAATGTGGATAGCAGTATGGCTTGTATCTCATGCTTTTGACTTTTCTATGGCAGTATTTGATGTGGCACAGAATTTAATAGGAAAGGCAGCAGGTGTGGCAAATGCTAGTGCAAAAGTTTCTCCGGGTGATATAGCTAATATGGTAGATAGCCTAAAAGGAGAGTCAATAGGAAAATTAATGACTATAGTACTAGAGACATCAATTGTAAAGATGATAATTCAAGGGATATCAATACTCATTACAGTTATTCTATACGGCAGGATGATAGAAATATATATTTATACTTCAGTTTGCGCCATACCTTTTGCCACAATGGGTAATAAAGAATGGGGAAGTATTGGAACAAACTATATAAGAGGGCTCTTCGCACTTGGCTTGCAAGGTTTATTCTTACTTATATGCGTAGGAATTTATGCCGTACTTGTTAAGACTTTAAATATATCAGACATACACAAAAGTATTTTTGAATTACTAGGATACACATTAATACTTGGGATAACTATGATGAAATCAGGAAGTATTGCAAAATCAATTTTAAATGCTCATTAATAAAAAAGGAGAAGATGATGAAAATTAGAAGAAAAAAGGACAAAAAAATTAATTTAAAAACACTTGGAACAATAGGACTCCCAATACTTTTAATAGGGGGATATATTACAAGAGAAATACAAAATAGAATGATTATAAGAAAAACATCGGAAGTTTTAGATAATAGAGAAGAAACGAATGAAAAAGTATTAGAAATAGCAGTGAATATGGGAAAATCATTAGAAGATCTGAACAGAGAAGATATATATGGCTTTTACTTAGAGGGTTTAGAATAATGGCTTATGTAAATGTCCCAAAGGACTTAACAAAAGTAAAAACAAAGGTAGCTCTAAATCTAACAAAAAGACAATTAATTGGCTTTACAATTGCAGGTCTAATAGGCTTTCCAGTATATTTAATGGTAAAAAAAGTGCTGCCTAATGACCTATCTATGTTAATCATGATAGGTGTGTCTTTTCCTATAATATTTGCAACTCTTTATGAAAAGGACGGGATCTATTTTGAAAAATATTTAAAGTATATTATAGATAAGAAAAGACAGACAAGTATAAGGATATACAAGACAGAATGTATTTATGATATAAAGAAACAAAGAAAGGAAAGGAGTAAATGAATCAAATACAGAAAAAACAACAGAAAAAATTAAATCAAGAAAAAAGAAATTTAAAAAAACAAAAAGAAGATTTAAAAAGCATTAGTATAAGTCAAAAAAAGATGAAAAAAGCAAATATTTCTAAAGAAAAAGGAAAGCCCAAAAAGAAGCTTTCCTTTTTTGGTGGGAAGAAGAAAAAGAGTGTTCAGGAAACAATCCCTTATTTAAGAATGTTGAGAAATGGGATTTGCCAAGTTGAGAAGAACAAATTTAATAAAATGATACGTTTTTTAGATATTAACTACCAGCTTTCAACAGAAGAAGATAAGGAAAGTATATTTAATGAATTTTCAAGTTTTTTAAACTATTTTGATCCAAGTGTTGATATAGAACTTTCATATATTAATCGCATAGGAAAAAATGAAGAAGTAGAAAAAAACATCAATGTTCCGGATAGAAACGATTCATATAATGAAATACGAAAAGAGTACAGGGAAATGCTAAAAAATCAGAGTCAAAAAGGAAATAATGGACTTACTAAATATATGTATATCACCTTTAGCTTACAAGCACAAGATTTAAAAGAGGCAACTACAAGACTTGAAAGAATGGAAATGGATATATTAAATAACTTTAAGCAGATGGGAGTAAAAGCTTATGTATTAAGTGGATATGAAAGGTTAAAGGTTATTCACGATATCTTAAATCCAAATAAGAATTTTGTTTTTTCATTTGAAGACCTAAAATATAGTGGACTATCTACTAAGGATTATATAGTACCAGCATCATTTAACTTTTCATCTAACAATCAATTTAAAATTGGAGAATACTTTGGAGAAGTAAACTTTCTACAAATTCTAGCACCTGAATTATCAGATAGATTATTATCAGAATTTTTAGGAGTTGAAGAAAATATGATTGTAACATTTCATATAAATTCCATTGATCAAACAGAAGCTATAAAGATGATTAAAAGAAAAATAACAGACTTGGATAAAATGAAAATTGAAGAAAATAAGAAGGCTATAAGATCAGGATATGACATTGATATTCTTCCAAGCGATTTAATTACCTACGGTAATGATGCTAAGAAACTATTAGTAGAACTTCAAAATCATAATGAGAGAATGTTTGTCATAACTATTTTGTTTACAAATATGGAAAAAAGTAGAAAGAAATTGAGTAATATAATCTTTCAACTAAATTCAATAGCAGGTAGGCATAATTGTGTATTGAAAAATCTTAACTATAGACAGGAACAAGGACTAATTTCTTCCCTGCCACTTGGAAAAAATGAAATAGAAATAAAAAGAGGACTTACAACCAGCTCTACAGCAGTCTTTATTCCTTTTACAACAGAAGAGTTGTGCTTAGAAGGAGAGAGCTTATATTACGGATTAAATGCTTTAAGTCGTAATATCATTATGACAGATAGAAAGCTTTTAAAGAATCCAAACGGTTTAATACTTGGAACACCGGGTAGCGGTAAATCTTTTTCAGCTAAAAGAGAAATTACCAATGCTTTTTTAATCACACAAGATGACATCATTATCTGTGATCCGGAAGGGGAGTATGGAAATTTAACTAAGGCACTAGGTGGAGAAGTTATAAAAATATCGCCAACAAGTAAGGATTATATAAACCCGTTGGATATAAATGTAGACTATGCCGATGAAGACAATCCCTTATCTTTAAAGTCTGACTTTATTCTTTCACTGTTTGAACTTGTAGTAGGAAAGGAAGGGTTAAGTGCAGAAGAAACTTCAGTAATTGATAGATGTCTTCCAATATTATATAAGGATTACTTCGACAATCCAATTTCTGAAAATATGCCAATTTTAGAAGATTTATATAATTTACTTTTAAAACAAGAAGAAAATGTAGGGAAAAAATTAGCGGTAGAAATGGAAATTTATGTCAAAGGCAGCCTCAATGTATTTAACCATAGGACTAATGTAGATACAGGAAATAGAATTCTTTGTTATGACATTAAGGAATTAGGAAAGCAACTTAGAAAAATAGGTATGTTAATTGTTCAAGATCAAGTGTGGAATAGAGTAACTATTAATAGAAATAAGAAGGAAACCAGATATTACTGTGACGAATTCCATTTGCTTTTAAGAGAAGAACAAACAGCCTCATATTCCATAGAAATTTGGAAGAGATTTAGAAAATGGGGCGGGATTCCAACAGGATTAACACAAAATGTAAAGGACCTTTTAGCCAGTCCCGAAATAGAAAATATATTTGATAATACAGATTTTATCTTAATGCTTAATCAAGCTAGTGGTGATAGGGAAATTTTAGCTAACAAGTTAAATATATCTCTTTATCAGTTATCCTACGTAACAAATTCCAATGAGGGAGAGGGATTACTATTCTATGGAAACACAATAGTACCTTTTGTAGATAGATTTCCTAAAGATACAAAATTGTATAAGTTAATGACAACTAAACCAGAAGAATTAAAGGAAGGGATAGAAATTGATAGACAGAGAGAAGTTAAAAACTAACTATATTATTAATTTAGATGCAATTTCTGCTCTAAAGGAATTTCCAGATAAAATATTTGATTGCTGTATTACATCTCCTCCATATTATGGACTTAGAGATTATAAAGCAGAAGGACAAATTGGAAGAGAAGAAAGTCCGGAGGAATATTTAAATAAATTAATTAAAGTCTTTAGAGAAGTAAAAAGAGTATTAAAAAAAGAAGGAACACTTTGGGTAGTTATTGGAGATTCTTATGCAGGTACAAGAAGCAAAAAAAAATATAAAGATCCTAAAAACATAGAAGGAAGAAGTGGTCAAAAAGAGTCTATTACAGAAAAACTCAGTGGCTACAAGGCAAAAGACTTAATGGGGATACCTTGGCAACTAGCTTTAAAATTAAGAGAGGATGGTTGGTATTTAAGAAGCGATATTATTTGGCATAAGGAAAATGCCATGCCTGAGTCTTGTAGGGATAGACCATCAAGGTCTTATGAACATATCTTCCTACTATCAAAAGCAAGAAAGTATTTCTATAACTTTGACGCTATGAAAGAACCAATAAAAGAAATAAGCAAGAAAAGATATATGAGGGCAAGAGGAAAAGATAATAAGTATTTACAAGAAGGCACAGGAGCTAAAAGACAGAGCATAAATGAAGCAAGAGAGTATGGAGAATATATAGGAGATAATGTCCCTAAGTTTAGAAACAATAGAGATATTTGGACTATTAACACCAGTGCGTTTAAAGGAAAACACTATGCGGTATTTCCACCAAAACTGGTAGAACTTTGTATAAAAGCAGGATGTCCTAAAAAAGGCTTAATTCTTGATCCCTTTATGGGTTCAGGAACTGTTGGAATGGTAGCTATTAGGATGGACAGAGAATATATTGGAATTGACATAAACAAAGACTACTGTCAAATAGCTAAAGAAAGGATAGAGAAAAATATGAAATAGGAGGTATATATGAAAAAGAAAGGGAAAGTAAACCCAAGAGATGTACCAAAGACCAAACTTATATCAGAAAAGAAAGAAGAAAGCAATGAAAAATTCAGTAGTACAGAGAGAAAATCAGATTTTTCAAAAAAAGAAATTAATAAAGTAAAAAGCAGGAATAACATAGACAATAATGATGAAAACTCTAAGTATTATTCATCTCATTTGCAAGAAAATAGTCAGGATTTACTCAACGAAAAAGATAAGTCAAATAGAGGAAGAAGACAAAGAAAAAACCATGAGGAAAAATTTGCAGAAGCCTCCTATCATAATGAATATCAGCCAGAATATTCGCAACAGCAGCATAGAAAAATGGAAGAAAATGAGGAAAGTAGATATGGTGAATATTACGGGCAAGAAACAGAATACAGGCTAAGTAACTTTAAAGAAGATTTTAATGATAGACCAAATTCAACTAGCTCTAATTTAAAAAGTAGCACTTCTCCCCAAAAAAATTACAAGGGGAATAGTAATTTAAAATGGAAGAAAAACGTTGAGAGTGAAAGTTTTAATGGAGTGCAAGAGAAAAAAATAAGGAGATTTAGAAAAGAAGAAGATAAGGATTTTAATATAGAGGTAAGTTCAACATATGATCCCTTATCGCAGGACTCAGATAATGATGGTGTCATAGATCGCTATGACATGAACTTTAGTGATAGCAATGTATCATATAGGGACACAAGAGATGACTATAAGTATTTACCATCTTCTGATGTGCAAAGAAAAAATTGGGATGGTTATTCTATTCTTGGTGAGAAAGGGAAAGAAAGCTTTCAAAAAAACACCTTTAAAAAACTTTATCAATCTCAAAGTCAGTTTAAGGATAAAGGGGAAAAAGTAGAATTAAAATCTTTAAATGGGAAGTTTAGAAGAAAATATCTATCATATAAGGCAAATGAAGAAGATAAAAAAATAATTCAAGACCTGAATACTAATAAAAAACAAAATAGCAAATATTTCAAAGGCAAAGTTAGAAATTTAGAAGAAAAAGATATGCTAATGGGTAAGGTTTCTAGTGGGAAATTTAGACAGGATAGCCTATCTGAAGGATTCAAAAGTGAATCTGAAAAAAATAAAGATAAATATAATATAAATAAAAAGAATCAAGAAAAAATAGGCACGAAAAAAGAAATCTTCAAACAGGAAAAAAACGTAATAAAAAATGAGAATCTTGAAGTAGATGAACTTGATTTAAATCATAGTGGAATTTCTAATAAAAACAAGGGAAAGAAAAGACAAATAAAAGACGCTTTTGATAATACTATAAAGAAAAGCAACTTTGATCCAAAGAAAGAATACACCAGGACAAAAAAAGAAGTACAGGATTCTAAAAATGTATCTGAAGAAAATAAGGTAGATACAAAAAATAAAACTAAATTCCATTCTAAAAAAGATAACAAAAGTGAAAAAGATAAGTTTTATAAAAAGGAAGATAAAATATCAAAACTATATGAGAAAAAGAATAAAAAAGAAAAAGAGTTAATTAAGTATAAGAAAAAGTCAAAAAAAGCGGGTTTAGAAAAACCTATTACTTTTGCGAGTGCTATGACGGCAAACTATCTATATAGTGGGAAAGATGATAATGCAGGTGTTAACGCTGCTTATAAGCTTAGTAGAACTACCGAAGTTGTAGGTAGAGAAATTAGCCATTTTAGAAGAAAAAAACCTTTAAAAACTCAAAGAAAAATAAAATCTTTAGAAGGAAAAATTTATAAGAAAGAAAGTAAACTTCTATTTCAAAGAAATTTTGAAGAATTGAAGAAGACTAAAGCTTATCAAAACTCTAATAAACTGAATCGATTTTTTATGAAAAAGAAGTTTCAGAGAGATTTTAGGAAGAAACACGGGGAAGGTTTAGTAAATAGAGTAAAGAAATCTTTCGCTAATATTGGAAAGAAAACATTGGAAGCTTTAAAAAACAAAGGATATAAGCAAATTTTAATTGCCCTTTGTATTTTAGGACTTTTTTTTATGCTATTTCAAGGAATTAGCAATGTTGGCAGTCTTACTTCAGGATTAACAAGTAATGTTATAGCTACAAGCTATCTATCAAAAGAAGAAGTTTTAATGGATATTAACAATGAATTTACAAGTTATGAATATGCCTTACAAGATGAAATAGATAGTATTAAAGAAAATTATCCAAATTATGATGAATATCATATAAAAGGAGATTCTGTTGGTCATGACCTACACGAGCTTTTTAGCTATTTAACAGCAAGATATGGAGAGATTAAGTCAGCTGAAGAGATACAAAAGGAATTAAAAAAGCTATTTAATCAAATGTATGAGAAAAAATATACTTCAAAGTCTATTACAAAATATGACAGTGAAGGAAATCCATACACCTATAGAATTCTAACATTAACTATAAAAAAGAAAAGTATTGATGAAATAGCAAGAGAAGAATTTGCAAACTATGAAACAAATATGGCTCATTATTTAGCATTACTTGATAGTCAGGGAAATATGAGTGGATATTTTGGATCAAGCTATGGGAACTTGGGAGAGATTATAGACAATCCAAACTTTGGAAATCCCGGTCTTGCTTTTGATTCTGAAACTGCCAAAGCCTTATTTAATGAAGCAGAAAAACATATAGGTAAAAGATATGTGTTTGGAGCAAGTGGACCATCTAACTTTGACTGTTCAGGTTTTGTATGTTGGTCATTTACAAAGTCTGGTGTAAAGAGAATGCCAAGAACTACAGCTTGGCTTATTTATAAAAACTATTGTAATCCAATATCTCCAAGCGAGGCAAAACCTGGGGATATTATTTTCTTTAAAGGCACATATAATTCCGCGGTACGCCAATTTCTCACGTAGGGATATATGCCGGAAATGGAATGATGCTCCATGCAGGAGATCCTATCCAATATACCAGTATAAACTCAAGATATTGGAAAAATCACTTTTATTCCTTTGGTAGACCAAAATAAGGGGGAAGGAGTAAAAATCTATGAATAAAAAATTAATCAGAAACATAGAAAAACAGAAGAATTTAAGAAAGAAAAAAGAAGAAATTGAAATAGAACTTCAGTTATTAGTAGAGGAACAAGAAGAAATAGAAAATTTAGAGGTCATCAAGGAATTTCGAAGTCAAAAAATATCTCTTGATGAATTTTTATTTATTGTTAGAAAAAATAAGGAAGAAGAAAATAGAGAAAGACAAGAACTTAAAAGAAAAGATACAAATGAAAGTGAGGAAAATTTATGAAAAAAATAACAAGTGGAATTTTAGCTGTGATAATGCTACTTGTAAGTCTAGTGAATATAGTGGCTGTAAGTCCTGTATATGCAAGTACAGATTATAAGGTAGAGTGGACGGAAGATGATTTTATGTATTCCTCTGAGGGAAATATAATTGCCTTTAGTGATAAGGGCTTAGAAAAGAAAGAAAAGACAAATGTTCTAGTATTTCCTGAAGGAACAAAATCTATAAATGGAAATTATTCTTTAAGTCATTTAAACGATGAACTTAGATATAAAAGAGAATTTGGACGTGGCAAACATTGGGATAAAGTAATTATTCCTGATTCTGTTAAGCATTTAGGCTATGCTGCCTTTTACGATGCAAGTATAGACGAGGTAAAACTATCAAATAGGCTAACTTATCTTGGTGGTTTAGCATTTTTTAATTGTGGACTTAGAGAAGTGACTTTACCTGATACTTTGGTAAATATTGAACATAATGCTTTTGAAAGAAATAACCTTCAAGAAATAACTATACCGAAGTCTGTAAAGACAATTGAACAATACGCTTTTTCAAGAAATAAATTGCACACTATAAAAGTTTTAGGCAATCCAAACATTAACAGTAAAGGAGTATTCCATAATCAAGATGTTGAATATAGACCAAAACAAAATCCATTTTACGAAAATCATTTTGGTTTCAACGGAAATCAAGGATTCAAATCTATTCCTAATGGATTAAGGTTTGAAAATGGAGAGTTTGTCTTTGATAAGAACGTAGATAGTGTAGAACTTGAATTTGATTATAACAATGATATGTATCAAGGAAAGATGACTATATACAATCCAAATAAATATTCCATTGATACTCAAACTGATTTGACAGGACAAGATATTGATGAAAAGGACAATAAGATTGATGATTTAACTAAAAACATTAAGGACTTAGAAAATCAGATCAAAGACTTAAATGATAAGAAACAAGAAGATCAATCAAAGATAGATGAGTTAAAGGAAAAGTTAGAATCTTGCAAAGATAATGGAGAGAAACTAAAACAAGAAAAAGCTAGGCTAGAAGAAGAAATTAGAGATAAAGACAATAAGATTGCTCAATTGAATAAAGAAATTGAGGATCTTAAAAATTCTAACAATGATGAACTAATAGCAGAAATTACTCAGCTTAAAGATGAACTAAAAAGATTACAAGATGAAAATGCAAAACTAAAAGAAGATTATTCATCTACAAAATGGGAGTTAGAAGCTGAGAAAGAAAAGACCGATAAAAACGAAAATAAAATCAAAGAAATGCAAGAAAAGCTCGAGTCTTTAGAAGGAGAACTAGCAAAGAAGACTAAAGAAATTGAGGATAAAGATAATAAAATTAAGGACTTAGAAAAAGCTCTTGATGAAAAAGATACTAAGATAAAAGACCTCGAGTCTAAAAAGAAAGAAACAGAAAATTCTAAGTCAGAATGTTGTAAGAAAATTGAAGAGCTTCAAAAGGCTATTGATAGTTTAAAAGAATCTTCTGAAAATACAAAAAAAGAATTAGAAGAGAAGATTAAAGGGTTAGAAGAAAAACAAAAAGCTTCTGAAGAAGAAATTAAAAAGCTAAAAGAAGAGTTAGATAAGAAAATTGAAGAAGCAAAGAAGTTAATCGAGGAAGCAAATAAAAAAGCAAAAGAAGAACTTGAGAAACAAGCTAAAGATGAAAAAGACAAAAATTTAAACCAAGACTTATCCAAGAAATTAGATGAAATTCTAAAACTCCAAAAAGAAAATAAAGAGAAGAAAGAAGACAAGAAATCTCAAGATAAAAAGTTGGACGAACTTTTGAAAGCTGATGACAAGAATATCCTAAATCAATTTGATCTTAACAAAATGAAAGAGCAAGAAAACCAACAAGGCAAAAAACAAGTTAAAGATGAAAAAGAATTTGCAGTTTTCCAAGTAGACAAAAACTTTTATAACATTATAAAAGATGGAAAGAAAACTACTGTGTATATGGATGTAAAAGCATATATTAAGGATAATCGCATTATGCTACCTGTTAGATATGCAGCTTATACTCTTGGGTTTAATGTAGAATATGATGATAGTAAGAGAGAGGCTATCTTTTCAAATAAAGAAAATACAGCCTTACCTAAAAAAACTCTAAGATTAAATATAGATACTGGTGTTATGAAAGATAGTCAAGGAAACATTTATCATTCTGACACTAAACCTGTAATTATAAATGGAAGAATTCACGCATCTATTTCCAATATAGCTAAAGCTTTTAATGCAAGCTGTGGGGATATAAGAGATGAAAAAGATCAAAGTATAGAATGGGATAATAGCAGAAAGGCAGTTTATGTCTTCAAGAATATAAAGTAAGAAAAGGAGAGAATTATGAAGAAAAAAAGATTAGGGGTAGCCTTAGTGCTACTCCTTTTACTATTCAGTATGCCAAGCATATCCATAGCTAAGAGCAATGAAAATGAAATAAAAAATCAGTCAAATGATATTTATTTGCCAGAAAAAAGTAAAGAATTAGAAAGCTTATTTGATGAAGATGTATATGAACCATCTAATGAGAGTCAAAAAATTCCTTATCAGGAAGTGCCGAAAATACAAGAAAATAACATAAAAAATGAGCAAGTAGATAAAAAAGAAAAGCCATCTAAACTTGTTAAAGGTGGCAATACTAAAGCAATTAATCCATTAGCTACAAAAGAAAATAAGGCAAGAGGAACAGTTATAGAAAATGTAGATAAAAATGGACAGGATATTACACCGAAAGTAGAAGATCAAACATCAAGAGATGAAAAAAAGGAAAATCCAATAGATGTTAGACAATTTTTAACCTTTCAAACAAAGAGTGGAAAAACTATGCACCTCATTGTAGATCATTCGGAAAATCAAGAAAATGTACAATTACTAACAGAAGTTGGAGAACAAGATCTACTAAATATGATTGAAGGAGAAAGTGAAGTAAAGCCAAAAGAAGAAGTAGTGAAAAAAGAAGAACCGGTGGAGGAAAAACCGAAGAAAGAGGAGAAAGAAGAAAAGAAATCAGGGATAGGACTTTATTTATTTATGGGTTTAATTATTGTTGGTGTAATGGGTGCAGGATATTACTTCAAAATCTATAAAAAAAATGAAGAAGCAAGTTTTGAAGATGAGCAAGATTATAATGAATTAGAAGATGATTATGAATCTGAAGGGGAGGATTATGATCTTGAAGATAAGGAAGATACAGAAATTATTCCAGATGAAGATGAATTTTAATCTTCTCAATGATTTAAGCAGTAGATTAAGGACAACAATAAAATTAATTATCGTGTAAATTTATAAACATACGATAGAAAAGTACAATTAGAATTCTGGAACTTTAATAAAAAACGATGAACAAAACGACAGCACAAACTTAATATATAAGTAAAGCTAAGTTGAAATGATTGATTGTATAATTAAGAATTTGATATAGATAAAATCATAAGTTTAATGAGAATGCTAAAAACGGATCAAGCTTTTTTATACGGATGGAATTCTTATTCGAAGAAAAATCTTTATGCTAGAGACATAAAGTTTGAAGATGTAATAGATAATGGAATAAATATTATAGAAAAAATAAAAAATCGGTAGAGCTATAAAAAGATGAGGGATTGAAAATTTAATCTCTCATTTTTTTATTAAAAAATTAAAGGAGGAAAAATGAAATTAGTAATCGCAGAAAAACCAAGTGTTGCAGCATCAATAGCAAAAGTTATAGGAGCAAAAAATAGAAATAATGGATATTATGAGGGGAATGGATACATTGTTTCATGGTGTGTTGGGCATTTAGTACAAATGGCAAATCCTGATGTGTATGATGAAAGATATAAGAAGTGGAGAATTGAAGATTTACCTATTATCCCAAAAGAATACAAGTATGAGGTAACGAAGACAACTAAAAAACAGTTTAATATTCTTAAAAGACTAATGAATAGTAATGAAGTTGACACCATTATTAATGCTTGTGATGCTGGTAGAGAAGGAGAAGCTATCTTTAGACTTGTATATATGATGGCAAATTGTAAGAAGAAAATGAAACGTCTTTGGATTTCCTCAATGGAAGACTCTTCCATAAAAGAAGGATTTAGCAACTTAAAAGATGGAAGTAATTATGATAATCTTTTTGATTCAGCTAAGGCTCGTGCCATAGCTGATTGGCTTGTTGGAATGAACATAAGTAGACTTTACTCCTGTCTATATAATGAAAATTATAGTGTAGGCAGAGTACAAACACCAACTTTATCAATGATTGTGAATAGAGATGATGAGATAAATAGTTTTAAAAAAGAAAAATATTATACAGTGGAGATTTCCATGAATGGATTTACACTTTCGACAGATAGAATTGATGACAAGATAGTGGCAGAGCAGCTTAAAAATTTAATCGGAGAAAAAATTGAAATAACCGATGTAATTAAAAAAGAAAAGATTACAAAGCCTAATCTGCCCTTTGACCTAACAACACTTCAAAGAGAATGTAATAAGTATTTTGGATACAGTGCAAAACAAACCCTAGATTATGCCCAAAGCCTGTATGAAAAGAAGTATATTACCTATCCACGAACAGATTCAAGATATTTGACAGTAGACATGATAGAAAGCACTGTAAATAATATTATAGGAAAAAATGATTTTGACACAGAAAGAATTAAGGTAGTTTTTAATTCTGAAAAAGTTACAGATCATCATGCAATAATTCCAACGATAAGTTCATTAAATAAGGATATTTCAAATCTCCCGGAAAGCGAAGCCAAAGTATATAGACTTATAACAAATAAACTCTATGCAAGTTTTGGATATCCACTTGTAGAAAATACAACAAAGATAGTGGCTGAATTTGACGGGTTTGAATTTATAAACACTTATAAAATAATTGCAGAAGAAGGGTTTACAAAATATTTAGAAGAATATACATCAAAGAAGAAAGAAGATATACAACTTCCTGATGTAAAAATAGGAGATTTTTTATATATTGAAAATAAAGATATAAAAGAGAAGTATACAAATCCACCTAAACACTTCACTGAAGACACACTCTTAAAAGCAATGGAAATAGCTGGAAATGATGAATTAGTTAAGGATGTTGAAATTGAAAGAAAAGGACTTGGTACTCCTGCTACAAGAGCGGGAATAATAGAAAATTTGATATACAAAGGTTATATAAAAAGAGAAAAGAAAAACCTAATATCAACTAGGAAGGGATTAAACCTAGTTACTATAGTTATAGATGAGTTTAAATCTCCAAAGACAACAGCAAAATGGGAAATGAGATTAAGTGATATAGCAAAGGGTAAGGAAAATAAAGAGAATTTTTTAAAAGAAATTGAAGAAGAAATAAAAAATACTATAGGTAAATATTATAAGTAAATTGATTATAAAAAATTGAATACGGTTATAGGAATGAAGAAAGGAGTGATTTATGAAAGAAATAGGGTATAATATAAGTGATAAAAGAGTAGGCATTAGGAAATTTACTTATTTGATATTACTATGAATATATGTTATACTCTTATCAGATAAAGATGGTGTCCCACTACCGTTAAAGGTGGAGCATTAAAGAAGGTGTCTCACTACCTATATCCCAAAGGTGAAGCATTAAAGCAAGCAGAGAGGATTAAACCTCTCTGTTTTTTTAGGAGAAAATAATGGTAGAAGTTATAAAATATGGATTTTATACTGTAAACTCTGATTACCTTGAATATCTAAATAAAGTAGATTCAGAAGTTTATTACAACCCATCGTATAGAAACAGTATAAAACCATTTGTTGGAATTATTGTTGGTATAGAAAATTATAATTATTTTATTCCAATTTCTTCTGCAAAGGAAAAACATAAAAAATGGAAGAATGTTTCTGATGAGCATTTTTTGATTTATGAAGTGATCGATAATAGTATTACTATAGATGGAGATATCTACAAATATTATTCTGATAGAAAAAAATGCACATATTATCTATATTGGATATTAAGAAAATGATTCCTGTACCGACTGATTGTTATGAAAGAATTGATTTTAACGAACTTGAGGATATTAGATATAAAGACTTATTTCAAAAAGAATACGCTTTTTGTTTAAAAATAAAAACAAAGGTCTTGATAAAGGTAGAAAAAATATACAAAAATCAAAAGAAAACAGGAATTATAAGAAGAGCAAATTGCAATTTTTCAAAGTTAGAAAAAGCAATGTTGGATTGGAAGCAATAGAATAAAGGCAGTTAAAGCGATTAGAAAAGTAAAAAATTCCAATCGTTTTTTTATTGCAATAAAAAGATAGCGTAAATGACATTTTAAAGTTATCTTTTGCTTACAGAAATTTAAAAAATAGAAAGAAATAAAGTTTAATAAATAAATATATAAAAATTTAGTTCATTTTTATCACTATAATGAGGAGGGATAAAATGCCAAGATATGATATAGTAGATTTAAGTAGAACAATCTATCTTGCAAAAGAAGAATTTAAGAAAGATATAAAAAAATATGAGGAATATTTAAAGGTATCAGGCAATAACTATAAGTATCCATATATACATCAAATATCTATATACAATATGGATCCAAAAGCAACAGCCTGTGCAGAATTTGATTATTGGAAAAGTATAGGTAGAAGCGTTAAAAGAGGCGAAAAAGGAATACCACTTTTAGATATAGATAGTGGAAGGATAAAATATATCTTCGACATAAGGCAAACAGTAAGTATTAATCATAATATTTCTGAGGTAAAGTTATGGAAATATGATAGCAAAAAGCATTTAAACTTACTAGATGAAATGATAGATAAGTTTAAAGAAAAAGATAGTAAGCTTCTATTAAGCCAAGAAGATAAAATTGCTGCCTTAGTAGAAAGTAATGTTAGAGGAAAATTCAATAAAATTTTAGAAAGTCTATCTGATGAAAGTTTAAAAAGCATTCAAAAGGTAGACCTTTTTAATTTGTTAAAAGAATCCGTAAAAATTTCTATAAGCGAGAGAATGGAGGTCTCATATCAGCTAAAAGAAGAAAACTTATCTTTACTGTCTAAAATATCAAGTTCGGACATAGACAAAGTATTAAGTATAAGTGCTAATATAAGTAAAAATATCTTACTTGATTTGGGAAGTGAAATAAAAAGATTAGAAATTTTAGAGAAAATTCAAGAAAGAAAAGATTTGGAGCAGACAAAAGAGCTTAAGGAGCGTTATAATAAATTAAGTTCTGATATAAACGGTGAAATAAATTTTAAAGGAGGCTTGGAAGATGAAAGAGAAATTAACATTGGCAGGCAAGGAATACCTCATGGAGGAGGGGATTTACACACCAATCGTCAAGGAGAATTCCTTCGAGAGACAGGGAGGGACATACAAGATGGAAGAATTGGAGGAAGGCATGGAAGTCCTAATACCCAATATGGCAATTCCCAAGGAAATAGATTTAAAGAAACTCAACAGATGGGGAAGGATGAGATTGAACTTTCTCAAGGAGAACAAAGAAGAGGATTATCAGATAATGTATTTGCAAGGGACATTGATGGATCATCTTCTATCAAAGGAAAAAGAGATAGAGGACTTTATCACGAGGGAAGAAGTCAAAATGATGGAAACTTGGGGTCTGACAGAAGAACTGAAAGAAGAGGACTATCTGAAATATCTGAGATTGAAGAAGAACATGGATATGACCCTACAAGAAATAGGGGAAAGGGAGATAATCCTAATCTAAAAAATGAGGAAGTAGAGTCTACTTCCTTTTTTTCTGCTAAAAATCATGGAGAGCAAATATCCTTCTCAAATCCAATAAGTCAAAGAGAAATAGATACATTTTTAATACATGGAGGAAATCATGAAGATGGAAGATTAGCAGTAATAGCAGAATTTTCTAAGGGTAAATCTTTAGAAGAACAGGCAAACTTTTTGAAAGAAATATATAGGGGAGCCAATGGTCTTGAAATTGAAGGAAGAAAGATATCTGCATGGTTTGGAAAGGAAGGAGCAATTTTTAAAGATGGAGATGAGGCAAGATATAGAGAAGGGCAAATAGTTTCTTGGAAAGATTTAGCTAATAATATTAATAATTTATTAGATAGAGGAGAATTTGCTAGCAATGTTGAGATTGTAGAAAGTGCGACATATGAAAGAGAAAAAATAGCAGAAAAATTATTGTATTTAAAGAGAGATCTTACTGATGAAACTAAGGATAGATATTTAGCGATTCTTAATGATATAAAAGGAAGAGGCTTCCCAGATGAAAAAGAAAATCTCGGGAAAAAACTTGAAGATAAAAATTTTATAAATAAACTCAGAAAAGAATACGAGGTATTTTTAGAAGAATATAAGATTAATCCTGATATTTTAAGATTTCATCATTATAAATTATCTAAAATCTATAATGATATCAATGATTTAGAAATAGAAAGAAAATTATATAGGTCAAATTTAAAGGATATTGCACCTATTCAGAGTTTTATAACACAAGATGAAATAGATGAAAGCCTAAAAAGAGGAAGCGGGTTTTCTGATGGAAAGAAAAGAATATATGAATTTTTTACTGAAAAGCATGATTTAAAAGAACAAGCAGATTTCTTGAAAAATGAATATGGCGTAGGTGGAAGTTCTCATGCACTATCTGCTGCAAGAGAAAGTGGTGAGTGGCACGATGCGAAGGGAATAAAATATAATAAAGGTAATGCAAAAGAAATACTACTATCTTGGTCTAATGTTGCAAGAAGAATTAATGACCTTATTAAAAAGAATAGATATATAGATGAAGAAAGTTTTGAAGAAAATAGGAAGAAAAAAACAGATCAGGAAATAAATAAAACAGAAAAAGAAAGCCAGGAGTATATAAATTATCAAGATGATTTGCCTCCAACTGATAATGATGTATATATAGAAAGAACAAATAATAGTTCTATATATTATTATCAAGGACAGTCTGTAGCAAGTATAGGTGATGATGGAAAACTTATCATTTATGATGAATTTATGCCAAACTTTTTAAAAGAAGAAATATATTCCATAGCCTTTGAAAAACAATTAGATATACCATTAGACCAGTTAGACGATGGAATTATTCTTGAGGGAATACATGACACTTTTTATATTAAAGAAAAGGAAGAAATAGAAGGAAGAGAATATTACCTTTTAGAAAGTCAAAGTCGATATGATGATATTCCAAATATTGTAGTTAATTCTAACAAAGAAGTTATAGATGATGATATAGTAAATGGTTTTGAAGAATTTAAGGAATTTTATCCTAATAAAAATAAAGAGAATATAGGTTTTGATTTAGATAGCCATAGAAAAGATGATTATTGGATAATTGAGTTTAATGAGGGTTCAAGTCTAATAGAAAAAGATTATGCAGGACAAAGGCTGACTAAAGAACTATTAGATGAAATAAGGGAAATAGATGAAAAGATAAGACTTCATAATAAGACCTTAGGAGAAGATGAATATGGGCAGATGACTGATAAGTGGGAGGGGTATTCCAAATTCTATTTTAACCATATAGTAGATGGGAAAATAGTTGATCACTATAAGATAGACATAGGTGATGGAAATGAGATCAACCAAAGAGACTTTGAATTTCTTTATGAACAAATAGGAA
Organism: Ezakiella coagulans; assembly: GCF_003096635.1. GTDB lineage: Bacteria > Bacillota > Clostridia > Tissierellales > Peptoniphilaceae > Ezakiella > Ezakiella coagulans. The sequence goes on from NZ_QEKV01000002.1 coordinate 24,193, forward strand.
AAAGTCAGATAGAACTTAATCAAACTATAGAAGGAAATAAGATAGATGAAAAAATAATTTCAATAAATCAAATTGAAGATAGAATTTTTGATGTATTAGTTAAGGATAAAGTTTTAGAAAATGAAATTATAAAGGCAAGAGAAAACTTAGGAAATAATACCTTAGCAAGTTTTAACTCTGTATTCCAAAGAGAATATGTAAAAATCATGAGAGAAGTTGCCGATAAACAGGGAAATCTTCCGGATGATATGAAGGCAATAGATAAGGTTAAAGAATTAGCTATTAGAATAGAAAATAGATATAGAGAATATTTAAATAATTCACATGAAAACAATATAGAAGATGATAAGGAGATACTCTCTATAAAAGTGGGAGATATAGTTAGAACAGAGGATAATAAATATTTAAAAATAAAAGATATTTCCAGTGGATATGATAATAACCATAATCAAATAATATATTATTCATATGATGCCTATTTTGATAAGGACTTAAAACTATTCTCACATTCCTTTAAAGAAAGCGATTTAAAAGCTTTAGAAGTATTAAGAAATGAAGTAGAAGAAAAATTAACAAAAGAGATTGTAGAAGATAAAATAGCAGTAAAAGTAGGATTTTATTATGCTTTAGTAGATAAATATAAAACAAAGGATATAGAATTAGAAGAAACAGGAATTAGAGTTTATCCAAGAAAGGAAAACTCACAAGGAAAGATCTATACTTTATATAAAGGGAAATCTTTTGAAGATAGCAAAAAAATAGACAGTTTGTTTGATGAAATTACTGCCAAAATGAAAGAAGCAAATCTTACAAATTTAAATGATGTATTAGAATTGGAAAGGGAAGGTTTATTTGAAATTACTGATGATAAAGTTACAAAATTTGAGGAAGGCTATGATATAGATGTTCAAAGCTTTAATCAGCAATTTCCAGATTATTATAATGATATATATGTTTTTAATAAAAATCTTGAAATCAATGGAGCATATCAAAATTTAGCACATATAAATGAAGAAAATAAAATCACTTTTAATATAAATTTATCGCAAGAAGAAAAATCCAAAATTGAAGAAATAAGAGATAAGAAACAAGTTCTTTCCATGTTAATAGATAAGGATATCAAAGAAAAAAGAGAATACTATTTTGATCCTCAAGATGAAGAATACTTACTACTGTCAAAGAAAATAGAAGATGGATTATTAAAAAAACCAGAAAATATTATAGATGGAAAAGAAGGGTATAAGGTAGAGCTAATCTTAGATGTTAAGGGAAAATCTCTTAAACAAAATTTACGATACAATGGGTATATTTTAAATTCTAATCAAGCTATAAAATATAAAAGTTATAAGGACATATTAAGTAACTTACCTTATTTACTTGATGATAAACATAGAGAAGTGCTTTTAAATGGATATTTAAATCAGCAAATTGAAAATGATAGAACAAGGCAAGAAGAAAATCCATTTAAAGAAGGTATGAATGTTAGATACAAAGGAAAAGAATACACTATAACTGCCATTAACGATACTACAAGTCCTAAAACTATAGAACTAGAAGATAGCACAGGACTAATGAATGGTTTTATTACCGGAAGTGAAATAATTCTTTTTAATGACTACAAAGATCTTGATTTGGAAGTTATAAAAAAAGAGGAATTAATTCCGTTAGAAATAGAAGATTATAGTCTTTTAGGATTACCAGTTCAATTTAGAAATAAGGAATATTTAATTAAAGAAAATGAATTTAATGAAGCTGGAATGGGTAGATTAGCTTTAAGTACAATAGATAAGAGTGGTATTACTGAAGTAATATATAGTAGAGAAAGACCTGTTTCTAATATCTTTGTAAGAAAGGAAGATTTAGAAGAATATAAATCTAGTGAAAAAGATAAATTAAGTAAAAAACAATCTATCGATAAAGAGGAATTAGTAGAACAAATTAGCTTTGAAGATATTGACAATAATAACGAAGAAAAAGTTAAAAAAGACAATTCAAGGCTCTTATATAAAAGCCTTGATGTAATAAATAATAAATCTTCTCTTGTTGCTGATCAGTTTATAGTAAGTGTTGATAATGAAAAGGAAGAATTTTTAGTATATAGTTCATCTAATCCAAAAAATCATAGGGAATTTACTCTACCTTTTTCTTACCTCAAAGGAATTGACAAAATTGACGGAGATGGTAATTCATTGAAATTAACCACTCATAGAAAAGAAACTATTGATAAGAAGTTAGAAGAATATAAGGAATGGAAAGAAAATAATGATTTAATAAGGACTGATAGAGAGAATATAGAAGGTGTTTCTGAAGTTTCTTTAGAAAACTATAAAATTATTAATGAAGAAGAAATCCTACCACCTTCACAGAGATTAAAAAACAACATTGAAGCTATAAATGTCTTAAAGGCTTTAGAAAAAGAAAATAGAAGTGCAAGAAAAGATGAACAGGAAATTTTGGCAAAATATATCGGCTGGGGAGGACTTTCTGATGTATTTGATGAAGAAAAGGAAGGTCAATGGCTTGATGCAAGAAACTTTTTAAAAGAAAATCTAACTGGGGAAGAATATAATAGGGCAAGAGAATCAACCTTAACAGCTTTTTATACGCCGAAAGTAGTTATAGACGCTATCTATGAAAGTCTTTCTAATCTTGGATTTGAAATAGGAAATATATTAGAACCAAGTGCTGGGACAGGGAGATTTATAGGAAATCTACCTGAAGAAATGAAAGAGTCAAACTTTTATGGAGTTGAATTAGATAGCATTAGTGGACAAATTGCCAAAGAACTTTACCCTAATGCCAATATCCAAATAAAAGGCTTTGAAGAAACTTCTTTTTCTAATAACCTATTTGATGTGGCCATAGGAAATATTCCTTTTGGAGAATTTAAAGTAGCAGATCGTGAGTACGAAAGAAATAACTTTCTAATTCACGATTATTTTTTTGCTAAAACTTTAGATAAGGTTAGAGATGGCGGCATCATTGCCTTTATAACATCTTCAGGAACAATGGATAAAAAAAGTGAAGATGTTAGAAGATATATATCGGAAAGAGCAGAGTTTTTAGGAGCAATAAGACTGCCAAATACTACATTTAAAGGGGTAGCTGGAACAGAAGTAACTTCAGATATAATCTTTTTAAAAAAGAGAAATAGGCTATTAAAGATAGATGAAGACTGGATAAAGCTAGACAAAGATGCAAAAGGACTAATATATAATAAATACTTTGTAGATAATCCTCAGATGGTAATAGGGACTATGGAAGAAATACCGTCAAGATTTGGGACAAGCCTTGCATGTATTGAAAATAAAGATATTTCTTTAGAAGAAGGACTAAAAAAAGCCATTAAAAATATCCAAGGTAGGTATGAAGAAGCTCAAATAAATGATGATTTAGGAGAAGAAACAATACCAGCTGATGATAGTGTTAAAAACTATTCTTTTGCTTTAGTGGATGATGAAATATATTTTAGAGAAAATTCAATTATGCAAAGAATATCCTTAAACCAAAAGGATAAAGATAAGGTAAAAAAATATTTAAGATTAAATGAAAGTCTAAGGAAAGTTATAACCTATCAAAGAGAAGACTATTCAGATGAAGAGATAAAAAAAGAACAAGAAAATCTAAATAAATTCTACGATGATTTCAATAGCAAACATGGAAGACTAAATTCAAAAACCAATAAAAAGTTATTTAGAGAAGATGCCAATTTTTCTTTAATTTCAACTTTGGAAAAATTAGATAAAGAAGGCAACTTTATAGGAAAATCTGACATCTTTAACAAGAGAACTATAAAAAAAGCTGTAATAATAGATCATACAGATAGGGCAATAGATGCTCTGGTACTCTCTATTAGTCAAAAAGGTAAAATAAATTTTGATTATATGGAAGAATTGACAGGAAAAACAAGAGATAAATTAATAGAAGAATTAAAGGGAGAAATATTTTTAAATTTAGATTCCTTTGAACCTAATGATATAAATCCATTTAAGTCTGCTAATGAGCTAGGAGATTTTTCAAGACCTTACGTAAGTGCTGATGAATACTTGTCAGGAAATATAAGAGATAAAATTGAAGTTGTAGACTCTTATATTAAAAACATCGAAAAAGAGTTAGGAAAGGAAGAAAATCTAGAGGATAGTAAACTCTTAAAAAAAGAATTAGAAGAGTTACATTTTCAAAAAGCAAAGCTAGTGGAAGTAATGCCTAAAGCACTAGATGCAAGTGAGATTACAGTTAGAATGGGTGCAACATGGATACCGGAACAAGATTACAAAAAATTTATGTTTGATTTGTTGAAAACACCAGTTTCATCAAGGTGGAATATAGATATTAAGTATTCTGACTTTACAGGAGAATATAGAGTTGAAGGAAAAAGCTCTGATAGGGACAATGACCTTGCTTCTTTTACCTATGGTACAAATAGGGTAAATGCCTACAAATTGATAGAAGATACTTTAAATTTAAGAGATACTAAGGTATTTGACCAAGTAGAAGACAGTGATGGAAAGAAAAAATCTGTGCTTAATCAAAAAGAAACAATGCTTGCAAGAAGTAAGCAAGAGATGATAAAAGAAGAATTTAAAAGCTGGATATTTGATGATGTGGAAAGAAGAAATAGATTAGTAGAAGATTATAACGAAAGATTCAATTCCATAAGACAAAGGGAATATGATGGATCTAATCTTACTTTTGAAGGAATGAATCCTGAAATAGAATTAAGAGCACATCAAAAAGATGCCATAGCAAGAGGTTTGTTTGGTGGAAATACTTTACTTGCCCATGAAGTAGGAGCAGGAAAAACCTTTGAAATGATAGGTATAGCCATGGAGTCAAAAAGACTTGGTATGAGTAATAAGTCAATGTTTGTTGTTCCTAACCACATTGTAGAGCAATTTGGAAGAGAATTTAATGAACTTTATCCAGGAGCTAATGTATTATGTGCTACAGAAAAAGATTTTACACCAGATAGAAGAAAAAGATTTTGTAGTCGTATTGCTACAGGAAGTTTTGATGCTGTTATTATAGGGCACAGTCAATTTGAAAAAATTCCTATATCAAAAGAAAGACAAGAATATGAATTGCAAGGTCAAATTGATGAAATCATTGACTATATAGATGAATATAAGAGAGAAAGGGATCAAAGATTTACTGTAAAGCAATTAGAAAAAACAAAGAAAAAATTAGAGACAAAGTTAGAAAAACTAAATGCTGATTATAAGAAAGATGACGTTGTAACCTTTGAGGAACTGGGAGTAGATAAGTTATTTGTAGATGAAGCCCACGCATACAAAAACCTCTATCTATTTTCTAAAATGAGGAATGTAGCAGGAATTACTTCTACAGATTCACAAAAATCATCAGATATGCTTATGAAATGCCGCTATATGGATGAAATAACTAATAATAAAGGATTAGTATTTGCCACAGGTACACCAGTAAGCAACAGTATGGCTGAACTTTATACCATGCAGAGATATTTACAGTATGATGAATTAAAAAAGATGAAATTGCAACATTTCGATTCTTGGGCGTCTACTTTTGGAGAAACAATAACGGCAATAGAATTAAATCCTGAGGGTAATGGTTATAGGAGCAAAACCAGATTTGCAAAATTTTATAATCTTCCTGAACTTATGAATACTGTAAAAGGATTTATGGATATTAAAACAGTTGATGTTTTAAATCTTCCTACACCAATTGCCCATTATGAAACTATAAAAACAAAGCCTACCGAAGAACAAAAAGAAATTCTTGAAACTTTTTCCGAGAGAGCAGATAAGGTTCGTGATAAGCAGGTAGATGCAAGTGTTGATAATATGCTTTTGATTACAAATGACGGAAAGAAAATGGCACTTGACCAAAGGTTAATCAATCCTTTACTTTCTGATGATCCTAATAGTAAGGTGAATACCTGTATAAAAAATGTATTTAGCATTTGGGATAAATATAAAGATAAAAAATCTGCTCAATTAATATTTTGTGATATGTCTACACCAAGTAATGATTTTAATATCTATGATGATATTAAAACAAAACTTATAGATATGGGAGTACCTGAAAATGAAATAGAATTTATTCATAAGGCAAAAAACAATATGGAAAAAGACGCTATCTTTGATAAGGTAAGAAAAGGAGAAATAAGAGTCTTACTTGGTTCAACACAGAAAATGGGAGCAGGTACTAATGCCCAAGACAAACTAATTGCAATTCACGATCTTGATATACCATGGAGACCTGCTGATCTTTCTCAAAGGGCAGGCAGGATTGTTAGGCAGGGAAATGAGAATAAGGAAGTCCATATATTTAGATATGTAACAGAAAATACTTTTGATGCCTACCTATTCCAAACCTTAGAGAATAAACAAAAATATATTTCCCAAATTATGACGTCAAAGACTCCTGTAAGAGTTGCAGAAGATGTAGACGAAGCCACATTAAACTATGCCGAAATCAAAGCTCTTGCAACAGGAAATCCATTAATAAAGGAGAAGATGGACCTTGATGTTGAAGTTTCTAAACTTAAAATGCTAGAGTCCAATTTTAAATCAAATCTTTACAAGCTGGAAGATAAAGTAGTTAAATTTTATCCAAAGGAAATAGAAAGATTAAAAGAAAGGATAGAGAACTTAAAGGAAGATATTAAAAATGTTGAGCCTTATAGAGAAGTAGATAAAAATTTAAAAGAAGATAATAAATTTACCTCTCTAATTATTGACGGAAAGAAGTATATAGATAAGAAAATAGCTGGAGAGTTTTTGTTGAACAAAATTAAGGGAGTTAAAATATATAGGGAAATGGATAAAGATGGAGAAAAAATAGGTGAATATAGAAATTTTGATTTATCCATAAAATATGATTCTTTTTTCAATAAATATAACTTTATATTAAAAGGTAAGGGAGAATATAGAGGAGAGTTTGGAACAGATGGAATAGGTAATATAACAAGAATGGATAATGTATTAGATAAATTACCAGAAAGATTAGAAAATACAATTTCAAAACTAAAAGATACAGAAGAGCAATTTCAAACAACCAAAATTGAAATACAAAAGACATTTCCACAAGCTGAACTTTTAAAGGATAAGACACTAAGACTTGCAGAAGTAAATAATTTACTAGATATGGGAAAAAGTGAAAATATAAGCCAAGATAATCCATTACTAGAAGAAGTAAAGGAAGAATTGATAGACTTCCTTAACAGAGAATATGATGAAGAAAACAGGTTAGAGGACTTTGATACTATATTTCCTGACTTAACAGATATAGGAATAGCTTATACAACTACACCAGATGAAAAACATGAAATACAAGTAAGTTTAGATTTAATAAATTACAAGATGAACACCTATGTAGATAAGAACCTAATTGACAGCTTTCAATACACCTATGATCCCTTAGATGCAAGTGATTTAAAAGAGCTAGTACAGATAAAGACATCTATTGGCTTTTGGAATTTTAGTGAGCTTGTATCAGTAAATGAAGAAAAACTGAGAGAAGTAATGGGACTTGAAATAGATGATGATGGCAACTTCTATGATCCATTATCTAAAGATATGGATTTAGATGGAATAATAGATAGAAATGATGCTGACTTTAGAGATAGTAAAGTGCAGGAAATAGGAGATTTTGAAAGGAAAGAAAAAACATCTATTATGGATAAATTAAAGGAATATAAGGGAAATTTAGTAGTAAATAATAATATAAAAGAAATAAATAATAGTGAACCATGTGGCAGATAAAACTTTAAATGAGATTATTAGAGGACAAAGAATATGGAATTTGATAGAGATAGATTTAATGAATTTATTCGAGAAAATTTTTCTTTTGATGGTAATACTCAAAGAATAATCAACAATATAGTTGAATATGGAATTAAAAATTTTGCCGATTCAGAAGATAAATTAGTTGAATTTATTCAGACTACAATTGATGATCCAACAGTTGAAGAAATAAAACAATTTATTATTAGTGATGGAAAGGAAGAAGAAATAAAAGATTTAACAGATAAGAAAGATAAAAATAGAAATGGAGGAATAAAAATGAATATAAAAAAGGGAAATGTAATTGAAACTGAATTTGGGGACACTATGGTATTGGATGTGAAAGATAATCAAGCTACCTTATTTGACGGGAAGCAATTTATTTTAGCCACAAGAGTAGAGTTTAACAAAGAAAGTGGAAAGTATGAATGGGATTCTGTTAGATACGCAAGTGATATAAAAACAATAGCAAATATGGGAAATACAAATTTTGAAAGCATGAAAAATACAATAGATTTTTTAGCAGAATATAATCATAAAGAATTTGTAAAAGGTATTATATCTCTTGAAACAGGAGTAGAAAATGAAAATGTTCTTAATAATGCCTATGATAATTATATGAACGATTCAGTTATGGGTCTTATTGATGAAAAGTTTATTGAATATATAGATGAAGAAGAGTTAAAAGAAAACTTAGAAGCTAATCAAGAACAAGGAGATAAAGAAATGAAAGATATAGATAATAAAGAAAAGGATACATTAAATATAGATGGAAATATAGCAACTGATATAGAAATTAAAGATTTAAAATCAAAAGATGGAAGGGACTTTAAAGTAGCCTCCTTTTCTATTGCTGAAAATGACAAGGAAGGAAATGCAAAATTCATCAGCTGCTACGCCTATAATGACAAAATCAATCAAGTAAAAAATTTGAAAAAAGGAGATTTTGTACACCTATTTGGCAAAGAAAAGAAAAGTATGGGAAAGGATAATAAGGAATACACAAGTCTAAAAGTATACTCTGCAAAGTTATTAAAAGCTAAAGAGCATACTAAAGCAAAAGCATCAACACTAGGGAAATTAAAGGAATTTAAGACTAAAGGGGATATGAAAGTGGATGAAAAGAAGAAAAAGGATAATAGCATAGAAAGGTAAAAGATTATAGGGGGCAGGTTTTAGTCTGCTTACTGTATTGTATGATGGGGCAAGTTCCAATACTGGGGTGAAAGTCCCTAAACAGCGTATTTGTCGACGAATTCCATAGCAATCCTGAAATTTCACATGGAGATATGTGGAAGAGAGGAACGACCTGACTTGATGAACATGAATATGAT
>NZ_QEKV01000002.1:33387-289175 GCF_003096635.1 Ezakiella coagulans
CAGCGTATTTGTCGACGAATTCCATAGCAATCCTGAAATTTCACATGGAGATATGTGGAAGAGAGGAACGACCTGACTTGATGAACATGAATATGATATTAAGGTTGGTTAGATATGTAGATTACAGTATACTAACAGTAGCAAACAGAGTAATGGTTTTAGTAACCAAATGTATAGAAAAGAAGTTAGGATTAAAATAAATGCAACAAAATTCAAAGTTATTAAACCAACCAAGCTAAAATGTTTTGGATTTGAAGTCTGAAAAAGAAAAGACGATTAGAAGGCTAGAACAGACGAAAACTTTTTAAAAGATATAGTATATGTGATGACAGCAAAGACAATCTATTATCAATATAGTAGATATAGATATTGAAATGAGATAAAGAATAATGGTATACTTATTTATAAGTAGACATTTATAAACAACGAAAGAAATGTATATTAAATCAAAAATTATAGATTTAAGAAATTTAGAAAGATAGATTTAATTCATTAAAAGGATGTTGTATTGTTCTTCTTGATTCTTTTACTTAAAAAATTTCTTTATTTTTTTAAAGTTGTTTTGACAAAAGTGATAGATTTAAAATGGAGGAAATTTAGTTATGAATTACTCAGTATTAGTAGTAGAAGATGATGAAAGTATTTTAGATTTAATAGAGATATATCTAGAAAATGAAAATTATATTATAAAAAAGGCAACATGTTCAGAGGAAGCAATTAGATATATTAAGGAAGAAGAATTTGATTTAGCGATTTTAGATATTATGTTACCTGATAAAGATGGATATTATTTATGCAAAAAGATTAGAGAGTCTTTTAATTATCCAATTATTATGCTTACATCAAAAGATGATGAGTCAAGTAAAATTAAGGGCTTAACCTTTGGAGCGGATGATTATGTAACTAAACCATTTTTACCTGGAGAGTTAGTTGCTAGAGTAAAGGCTCAATTAAGAAGATACAATAATTATAATTTAAAAACTAAAGAAGGTACAGGAAATATTTTAACTTATCAAAATGTGGATTTAAATATCAAATCAAGAGAAGTTTTAGTTGATGGACAGGAAATTGATTTAACTCCTATTGAATTTATTATTTTAAAATCATTACTAGAGAAAAAATCTGAAGTACTAGGATCCGAAGATTTATTCTATAAAATATATCCGGATGAATATTATATAAAAAATAATACGGTTTCAGTTCATATTAGACATATTAGGGAAAAGTTAGGAGTGCAAAACAATATAATAACAACTGTATGGGGAGTTGGGTATAAAATTGGATAAAGATCAATATTTTAAAGATATACTAAAAAAAATAGTAATAAAAATTATGGTATTTTTATTTATTCTAATGAGTTGTATGCTTGCAATAGATAGCAATATTTTTAGATTTAATAATGAAATACACGAATTTTTTGTTAATAGATTGGATCTGATTTTTTTTGTTATTTTATTATTGGGGATATTAATTATTATAATAAAAGAATTTTCAAAATTAGAGAAAGATTATATTGACTTATGCAAAAAAATAGACGATTTGGATGAGAATATTGTTAGTTTCCCGACTCCTTATAAAACTTTAGAAGATTCCATAAATAGATTAAAATTTAAACAAAAAGAGATAGAATATACGCTTAAAAAAAGAGAAAATGAAGATAATGATTTAATCACCTACTTAGCACATGACTTAAGAACTCCTTTGACATCTATCATTGGATATTTATCAATGCTCGATGAAATGAAAGACTTGCCTAATAAGCAAAGAGAGAAATATATTAGACAATTATTAGAAATAGCATTAGGATTAGAAGATCTTATAAACCAATTTTTTGAAATTGCTAGATTAAATAATGGTGAATTTAGTATTCATAAAGAAAAAATTGATTTAGAATATTTTTTAATACAATTAAAAGATGAGCTTTATCCTATGATGAAAGAGAATAATCATAAGATAAATATCTCAAGTGAAGGCTCAATATTTGTAAATGTCGATCCAAATAAAATGAAAAGAGCCTTAGAGAATATTTTAAAAAATGCAATCTTATATTCTTATGCAAATACAGAGATAAAAGTTAAAATATATCAAACGTATAAGTGTGTAATATTAAAAATTATTAACAAGGCCGATACACTAGAAGAAGCGCAGATAAGAAATATGTTTAACAAATTTACTAGATTAAATCTAGCAAGAAATTCAAAAAAAGTGGGATCTGGCTTAGGTTTACCTATCGCAAAAGAAATTATTGAATTACATGAGGGTAAGATAGAGGTAGAAAGTTCTAATAATGAAGTTATTGTCATTGTAAGATTAAAAAATAAATGAGGATTACACCTTAATTATGTATAAAACTACATAATTAAGGTGTTTTTTTATTTTTTAAAAATTAATGAAATCTTAAGAATTAATCAATAGAATATTAAAACACTTTTTTATTGTATCAATTAAAATAAAATCATAGAGGAGTAAAATTTTTATCACTAACATGAAGATGTATTTTTTACTTTTTAATAAGGAAGCATAAAAGATAAGGGAGGTAGTTTAGTGGAATTAGAGATTAAAAACGTAAGTAAGAAATTTAAAGATAAATTAGCGGTTGATAATGCATCAGCTACGTTATGTCCAGGTGTTTGGGGACTCTTAGGTGCAAATGGTGCTGGGAAAACAACTTTAATAAAAATGATCACTGGAATTAGTACACCGAGTCAAGGCGAAATTTTATATAATGGGGAAAGAATCAACAAATTAGGAGAAGAATATAGGAATTTGTTAGGGTTTTTACCTCAAGAATTTATTTGTGCTCCAGAGTTTACTGTAAATTCATTTTTACAATATGTAGCTGCTTTAAAAGGTATAGACAAGAGCAAAACAGAAGAAATGATTGATAAACTCCTAGAAGTATTAAACTTATCTGATGTCAAGTACAAAAAAGTAGTAAAGCTTTCAGGAGGAATGAGAAGGAGAGTAGGAATATGTCAAGCTATTTTAAATGATCCTAAAATATTAATTTTAGATGAACCAACAGCAGGACTTGATCCTGGTGAGAGAATAAAATTAAGAAATTTTATCACGGAAATATCAAAAAATAAAATAGTTTTGCTTTCGACTCATATAGTCTCTGATATTGAATATATATCAACATCAAATTTAATTATGAAAGATGGTAAATTTGTATATTCTGGAACAACTGATGAACTGATATCTAAAATTAAGAATAAGGTATACGAAGCATCTATATCAAATAGAGAATATGCAGAAAAAGAAACACAATTGAATGTTGTTAATGTAAAACAACAAGATGATGGAAACGTACTCATTAGATACATATCAGATAAAGATGATGTTTTAAATAATTCTAAATTAACAAAAGCTCATCTAGAAGACTTCTATTTATGGGTCTTTCCAGAAGATAGAAGTTTTAAGGTGAATTAAAATGAAAATTTACTTAAATGAGATAAAGAGGATTTTATCAATAAGATCAAATCAAATTATAATATTGTTTTCATTACTACTTGCTATATTGCTTTCCATAGCTCCAATTAATTTTACAAAAATTACCTATGGAGAAGGAGATCAAGTAAAAAATTTAAAAGGAAAAGAAGCAATAGAATATATTAAAAAAGCTAAAGAGCCTTATTCAGGAAAGATAACAGAAGATTTAATTTATAATGGCACAAAAAAATATAGAGAAATACTAAGAGAATATAATGTTACTGATAGGTCTGAATTAAAACCTGAAATTAATACAAAGAAGCTTATGCCTATAGAACATATAAGTAAGAAAGTAAATGAAGTATTCACTGATTCTCAAAGTAATAACCTTCCTCCAGTTTTAAGCATAGATATCAATGATACCAAATATTTTTACAATAAAGTATTTGATTATCTAAATAAAGTAATTGAAAATGAATATCCTAATAAAGCTCAGAATCAAATTATAGAAAAATCTGAAAAAGAACTGGGTAAAATAAAAACTCCATATGAATATTATGGATATTATAGTACAGATGCAAATGATTATAGAGGATTTTATAATACGATAATAATAATTTTAATGGTTGTAGTAGCAGCTCCAATATTCTCGTCAGATAGTGAGAATGATTTAGATTATATATTTAAAACAACTAAATATGGCAGAAGAAAGTTTGCCATCTATAAAATCCTAGCAATACTTACGATTTCGGTATTAACTTTGCTCTTAGGAAACTTCATACAAGGCTCTATATTAGACTATGCTTTTGGAACAGAGTATAAAAAGACTTCTGTTCAGATGATGTTTAGTGCTTTAAGTTTGCATAATTGGAACTTTGGACAGTTTAATAAATATATGCTTATTTGTAATAGTATCATATTGATTTCAACCATTCTTGCTACACTAATTATTTCTGTATTAAGTAAAAGAAAAGTTGAATCCATAATGAAATCAATTTTATTAGCAGTATTTCCAACAATAATTTCTCCTATTGGTATGATTAGTGCTATAAACTATATTTTTCCATCTTCAGGAGTAGGACTACTCAATTCATTACAAAATCAAATAGCTGATTTTAATTTTGTAAATGTTTTTGGAAATTGGATGAGTTCATCAAGTCTTATAATGATATCAGCTGTAATATATATTATTATTTTACCAAGTTTAGTAGTAATGATGTATTCAAAAATTGGAGGTAATTATGGACTTAATAACCCTAGAAAAAGAAAAGTTAGAAAATAAGTACAAAGAGTTATGTAAGGAAGAATATCCAGGGAGATTAGGCAAAACATTTAAAACAAAATATAATTTTTACTATTATGATAGTGGTACTGGTAAAGTAGCACAAATAAATGAAAATGTGTATAAAGTCTTAACTAAATTTTTAGAGAGCGAAAATTTCTTGGATTTTATAAAACTTGATATGTCTGAACAAGAATTTTGTGAGGCTATAAGTGAAATAAAAGATGCGATTAATAAAGAAAGTATACTCTCAGCAACTAAATTTAATTGTTTGACTGGAAAAACTTATGAACAAATTGATGAGATAATAGATAATAAGATACAAAATGTTACCTTAGAGGTTACAGAGAAATGTAATTTAAGATGTAAATATTGCATCTATAATGAATCTCACCCTGAGTATAGAGCTTTTGGTCATAGGAATATGGATTGGGAAATTGCAAAAAAAGCTGTAGAATTTTTGAAAAGTCATTCACAAAATTCTGAAGAACGACATATTGGATTTTATGGTGGAGAACCTTTAATAAACTATGATCTTATAAAGAAAACAACAGATTATGCGAATAAGTTATTTGATAAAATGACTTATTCTATGACAACAAATGCTACTTTAATGAATGAAGAAATTGCTGATTATATTATGAAGAATAAATTCAATATTATAGTAAGTTTAGATGGATATAAAGAACTTCATAATAAAAATAGATTGTTTGTTACTGGAGAGGGAAGTTTTGAAAAAACTATTAATGGATTAAAAATTTTATTGAGATCAGCAGAAAAATATAATAATAAAGAAAACATTACCTTAAACATGGTAATCGAAGGACCTGATTATGAGAATAAGTATGATAAGATACAAGTTTATTTAAATGAATGCGATTGGTTGCCTAAGAATATAAACATATTAACATCTTCCATAGATTATGGACCACATGAAAGCATATATACAAGACCACAATCTTATGAAGAAAGAATGATTTTAAAAGATTATTATGATCCAATTTTATCGTGGGATGAAAAAAATAAAATAAGGAATAAAGATAATACTAATGAAATATTTACAGATGCTGATGTAGATAAGGCTATGATGATTATACACAAAAGATTATTATCTGAAAAGCCTGTTAAAAAATATGGGATGAATGGTTGTTGTGTCCCTGGAGAAAGACGAATATATGTTACAGTAGACGGAAATTTCAAAATTTGTGAAAAGGTAGGAGATATTCCAGAGATAGGAAATGTACATAAAGGGTTTGATGAAAAAAGAATAAAAGAATTATATTTTGATGATTTTATTAAAGAATCTAGCAAATATTGCAAAGACTGTTGGGCTATTAATTTATGTACTTTATGTTATGTAAATTGCTATGATCAATATGGCACACATTTTTCTTATAGACATAATTCTTGTAGAAGTGAAAGAAAATATTTATTAGATAGCTTGATAAAATATCATGAGATATTGGAAGAAAATCCAGATGTACTCAAGGAATTTAACGAAATTGAGTTTCAGTAAAAATGATATGAATTAGATAAGTATATATGTATATATATATTTAAATAATTGAGAAGGAGGTGAGAATGTGAAATTTATAAATCCTATAGGAAGACATCCGGGCAGTGGAGCTCAACCACAAGCATGCATGTGTTCAACAGGTTTTGCTGGATATCGTGGCAACAATGATAGTTGTATTCATTGTGGCTGTGGTTGTGGCGGTAAAGGAGAATATAGAACTGGTAACAGAGTTCGCGCTTTAAAAACTCCAAGAGCATCATATTAATGATGAATCATAGAGGCTCACAATATATAGAAATTTTAGTCTATATTTTGTGGGCTTCTATAATAATTATAAATAATAAGACTAGTTTGCTTTGTCAAAGCTGTAAGGGAGGTATAGTTTATAGATTATGAATATATATATACAGGAACTTAAAAGATTTTTATTTAAAAAATCGGTAAGAGTCTTTTTGGGCATGGGTTTAGTTTTTACTTTTTTGATATCATTTATTACTTATGTAAGTATACAATATGATGATATAAGTTCTGGAGATACAATTACTTATTTTGGTAAAGAGGCTATAGAACACTTTAATGAGGATAGTAAAGATTCTATAGGTTATTTGACAGAAGAAAAAATAACTAAAGTAGTAAAATCTTATAAAGAAATATTAAATAATGAAAATGTAAACAGTAGAGAAAATTTATCAGAGGATGCTAAAAAAAATATATCGAAATTTGATCCTATATTAAGAGTAATAACATACCCATATACAATTACAACATCTGGAAGTTTACTTGATGTAAACGAACTTGATACAGAAAAAGATTTAAATTTTTATCAAAGTTGTAATGATGCGTTGAAAAAAGACATAGAACAGAAATATAACAACGACAAGATAACAGAATTTGCTCTAAAAAAATATGAAGAGGTTAATAAACCATATTATTATGCAGGGTATTTTAGTGAAGATACACTATTTTTCGTAATGATATTTGTAACAGTATTATCATTAATATGTATATTGATTTCATCACAATGCATTGTTGAAGATAAAGAAAATTACCTAGATTCAATTTTTAGAACAACTAGAAATGGAAGAAATAAATATATTTGCAGCAAGATACTTGCCTTAGCAAGTATTATATCGCTTTATTTGATATTAAATATATCTATTTATTATGGCACTATTAAATATATTTACACTAGTGGTTTAGACTCATCTTTTCAAATGTTACTATTTAATCAACTGTCAATATCTAATTTAACTATAGGTAAAGTTATATTAAGTGTATTTTTGTTAAGTATATTATTTACTATTGCAAGTTCAATGATGTCAATATTTGTCGCTATAAATTCAAAAGTTTCTATGGTTTCAACAGCCATATCGTGTGCTTTATTTTTTATTCCATCATTATTGTATGGAAAAACTGAGTTTAAATCAATATTTTATTTTTTGCCGTCTTTGGGATTAGGTACTGCAGAAAATAGCTTAATTGAACAGTATCAAAAATTTGAATTTGTTAAGTTGCCAGGTAAAATTTTATGGGTTCCAAAGTTTCTAGTAATAATGGCTTTAATTAATATTGCTCTGTATTTATTGCTAAGTATAAAATCATATAACAAAATAGAGCAATAAATATTTTAATGGGAAGTAGAGGATAAATATATGGGTAAGGATAAAATAAATCATCTTGAATGTATAAAAATAGCATTCAAGATGATTTATGAAGTAGATAAAAATTCTTTTGCGATTACTATAATATTGTCAATTGTAAGTGGTGTTTTTCCGTTTTTAGTTCTTAAATTAGGACAAACAATAATTAATATAATTCAAATTCATTCCACTAGATTTGATAATATTATAATACTTATACTTATATATTTATCTTTACAATTTATATCTGTAATAGTAGATAATATTAAAAACTACTATTTACAAAGGTTAAGTAATGAAGTTACTTATTCTTCCATGAGGAAAGTAATGGGAAAATGTGCTGATTTGCCTTTAAAAAAACTTGAAGATAATAAAACTTACGATATTTTGAACAGAATAGAGCAAGATGCTACATTAAAGCCATATGAAATATTGATGTCAGTTATTAATTTGCTTTTTAATTTAACGCAAACTATTATAGCTATGTATGTATTAATTAAATGGAATTATTTTTTGGTTATTCTTTTGTTTGCAGTTACCATAATATCAGTGTTTGGAGAAATAAAAATAGGTAAATTAGAATTTAATATAAGAAATAGAAGAAGTACTTTAGAGAGGAAAAGTTGGTATTATTCTTTTTTATTAACTCACGATATTGCTTTTAAGGAGATAAAAACTTTTAGGTTAAAAAATTATTTTATTAGTAAGTATAAAGAAATTACAGATACTATTATTAATCAAAATAATAGCATTGAAAAATTGAAAGCTTTATTAATAATTGTTATAAATTTTTTTCAAGTTCTTATTAATTTATATATTTTTAAAGAACTTGCATTTAAAACGTATAATGGAGAATTTTTAATTGGAACTGCTATGGTGTACATAAGCACAATTGTTATATTTCAAGGTTCTCTAAATGAAACAGGAACCAGTGTATACAATATTATTAATTCAAATTTATATATAAATTTACTTAAAGAGTTTCTTGAATTTAAAACTGACGATTTAAAAGTAGAGACAAAAACTATACTAAGATCAATAAAAGACATTAATGTAATATCGTTATCTAATATAAACTTTTCTTATGATGATAATAGTTTAGCTCTGCAAGACATTTCTTTAAAGATAAAAAAAGGAGAATCCATTGCAATAATTGGGGAAAATGGTTCAGGAAAAAGTACACTTCTAAAAATTTTAGCTGGATTGTATAGTCCAGATTCAGGTGTGTTTTTAATTAATGGGATGAAATTTGATGATATTGAAATAGAATCTTATAGAACACAGATTAGTTCATTATTTCAAGATTATTTGAAATATGAGGGGACAATAAAAGAGAATATTATATTAGGGCAAATTGATAGAAATGAAGACGACTGTTCGATTCTAACAGCATTAAATAGTGCTGATGCAAAATTTTTAAAAAATGATGGTAAATATAATATTAATAAAGTAGTAGGTAATTGGTTTGAAAATGGGCAGGAACTTTCAGGCGGACAATGGCAAAAAATTGCAATAGCACGAACTATGTATAGAAAATCAAGTCTATTGTTATTTGATGAGCCAAGCTCGTCATTAGACATAATTTCTGAAAAAATCATATTTGATAATATTTTAAATAATTCGAATGATAAGATTATTATATATATCACCCATAGGATAAGATGTGCGATGAATTCTGATAGAATTATTGTGATGGATAATGGAAAAATAGTAGGTGATGGGAGTCACGATGATTTAATTGAAAACTGTAATAGATATAAGTTAATGTATAATAAGGAATTTAAGTGACTTTAATAGATTGAAGGGGAATTAATTATGAAATTGAAAAATCAATATATTTCAGTTGGGATGAAAGTGCTAACTGTATACTATATAATTTGGTTAATCTTTATTGTAGTATTTAAAATGACATTTTCAATCAATAATTTATTGATTGAGCGACAAATAAATTTACTACCATTTTATTATGACAATACAGTTAATATTAAAGTTATTTTTGATGAGATGGTATCAAATATACTCATTTTTTTACCTTTGGGAATTATGATTAGATCTATTTTATTTCGTAAAAACAATTTAAAAAGTATTCTTTTTGTATTTTTCTTTAGTTTAGCTATAGAGTTTTTACAGTACGCATTGTCAATTGGAGTATTTGATATAACTGATATAATTAATAATACATTAGGTGGTGTATTGGGCGTGGGAATATATAATTTAGCTTTAAAAAAATTTAAATCTAAGTTTAAAGTAGATAAATTTATTTTTTGGATAGCTTTTATTAGTGCTATTTTTATAAGTTTAGTATTAATTGTTTTTTTAAAATATAATGGTATTTAAAATTTTGATATTAACTAAATTATTAGTATCAAAATTTTTTGTATAACGGGCAAGTTCCAATACTGGGGTGAAAGTTCCTAAATAGCGTATTTGTCGACGAATTCCATAGCAATCCTGAAATTTCACATGGAGATATGTGGAAGAGAGGAACGACCTGACTTGATGAACATGAATATGATATTAAGGTTGGTTAGATATGTAGATTACAGTATACTAACAGTAGCAAACAGTGTAGTGGCAAATAGAGTAATAGTTTTAGTAACCAATGTATAGAAAAGAAGTTAGGATTAAAATAAATGCAACAAAATTCAAAGTTATTAAACCAACAAAGCTAAAATGTTTTGGATTTGAAGTCTGAAAAAGAAAAGAGAGTTGGAAGGCTAGGGAACACGAGAATTCATTATAAAAGATTAAAAGAAAATTAAATGTCCCACTGTAGATGGAAAACAGTCCTAGGGGTTTGGCGACTATTATTAAGTTGTAACTAACATAACAGGATTGTACTATATAAACAAAGAAATCCTCAAAAAGAGAGGACTTTAAAGCTGTTTTGATTATTATTTGCATTGAACTACTTGTATGTCTAATGGCACGTACGATGGTGTGAGAGGGTTATATTTAGTCCTACTCGATTTTTATTGGCAAAGGCAAAATGAGAGCTCATATTTGAAAGGGGCTGTGGAAAAGTTTCCACACTATCCTATCATTTTTTTATAGATCCAATTACTTATACAATTCATTATAAATATACTTATCAGTATTCTTTCTTAATTGAGTCAATTCATTTATCAAGATATTCTCGTTGGCGTAGTCATCCATAAGAATATCTTTTTTATTTTTGTATTCATCATATAATTTTGACAACTCTTTTATACTTGGATTTTTATATTGACACTTTTCTAAAGTATTTATTGCTTTTTCATATGCGATAATTTGAGGCTTATATTCACTATAAAAATCTTTATCATTTGGATTTTCTTTATAGGTTTTATAGATAACCTTATTTATTTTTATAGTGTTAATGTCTTCAATAGCTGCGTAAATTTTGCTCATAACTTTTTCAACATCTTTAATCTTATTTAGGATTTCTTGCCTATTAACAGCCTCTTCTTGGAGTTTAGTTTCCAAATCCATACTAGATGATAGTCCGTATTTTCTAAGCTGATTTAAGGTCTTCGCCATAGTATTCATGTTATGCTTTCTTGCCCATATTTCATAACCTTTAGAAGATTTAACCTTTTCATTACTTTCTGTGTCTATTATATTATCAAATTTCTTATAAGATTTTTTATCATAACAAATTTTGTTATTTTTGTAATTTTCATTTACCTTATTTTCAATTCTCTCTTTTATTTTCTCTTTTGTATAATCTTTTCCAAGAGTAGTTTCTCTCGCACGAATGAATCGCCCTTTTTCTCCTTGTTTTTTATGCCTGAAAGAAAGATATTTTCCAAGTTTAATTTCATAGCCATATTCTTCCATAAGCTTTAAGAAATTCTCATAGCTATTTGCTTTATTAATAGTATGATCAATAGCGATTTGAAGTTTATGTTTCCAGGATTTTCCTTTCTTAAATTCAATATATTCTTTGTAGGATTTACCATTGGTTTTATACTTTTCCTTAAATTTTACATAATCTTCATCTATAACTGATAGCTTATACTTTCTACATAAATTATCACTATGATTTCTAATTTGGTGATAAGTTTTTTTGTTACTTTGATATGCTTTACCAGTCTCAAAAGAAACATTATTAAATAGTATATGGTTGTGAATATGTCCCTTATCTATATGGGTAGTAAGAACATATTCATACTTTCCTTTTAAGATTTTTTCGCATAGTTCTATTCCTATTTGATGAGCCTCTTCAGCAGTAGTTTCTCCGGGGAAAAAAGATTGAATTAAATGTCTTGCCAAAACTTTTGCTTTAGAATTACATTCTATTTTTGTTTGTTCAAATTCTAAATGAGCAGTTATAGGGTTACAGTTTAGGGAGGAAATTAGAATTTTTCCATCTGTTTTATCACTATTCATAATATAATCAAGTGCTGCTTTTAAAGTGGATTTTATAGGATGAATTTTAGTAATTGCCATTATTCTTTCTCAGTATTTATGCTATTAGAATTAGTAAGAGAGTATATTTTTTTACGTATAGAGAAAATATCTTTTGCCTGATTTTCTAATAAGATTTTTAAATCTTCTACATCATCTTTATATATAATTGATGTAGTATTTACCCTTTTAGTAATTTGATTTATATTATTTGAAGTACGACTTATATTTGTTGACATTTCACGAAAGACATCCATATCTAATACATAAATATCTTTTTCTAAAATACATTTCATAATAAATTGCCTAAGAGTTTTACACTTAGATGCTTTATATTTTTCATTTAACAATTCTAACTCCTCATCAGATAACATTAAATAGATTCCGTTATTCCTAAATCTACTTGTCATAATTTAACCTCCTCGTATATTATAGTTGTAGTAATAAAATACTACATTTTGTTCTCAATCCCTCTTTATTATGGGATAATAATTGTATATATAGAGCTCGTAGTAAACCTCATTGAAGTTCGTCTACCTAATAAATTTATTAATAGAAATAAAAAAGAAAAACCTGTAAATTCAAGTAGGATTACTTGACTTACAGGTTTAATTTATTCTATATATTTCGTCTGGAAATCTCCTGATTTAAATTTTTATCATTCATATTGTATCACTTTTTGAGGGAATATTCAAGTTTACGTTGGGGCTATTATAAGCGTTTGTTGCTGAATTTAATTATTATAAATCTAGGGGTTTGGGGATATTCCCCAACAAGTAAAATGGGAAAAAATAAGTGATATAATCGTAGTATTCTTATTTCATTTTTAGTAAGTGCATATGCACTTACTGTGCTTGCTATTTTTGCTATTTTTGTTTAATAAAAATAGCATAAAAATCTAGTTATCCGCATAAAAACTGGACTTATCACACTTTATCAAGGTCAAAACCACTCAATTTACTACTAATTTACTACTTATGAATGAGCTTTGATACGACGATTTATCCTTGAAAAGTGAAGATATAAAGATACTTCCAATAAAATTTGAATATTTAATAGGTAGACACTTCAAAAAATGAGGTGTCTATTTTTTTACCCGATTTTGAAAGGAAGTGAACTTATGAAAACAAAAAATCAAGAATCAAAAGGTCGTTCCCCACTCTTTAAGACCATCAAACATTCATTCAGCCAATAAAAAAGAAAGGATAGGTAAAAATATGGAACTTAAATTTGTGATTCCCAACATGGAAAAAACATTCGGCAATTTAGAATTTGCTGGCGAGGATAAAGTCGTTCAGCGAAGAATCAACGGACGGCTAACTGTCTTATCAAGAAGCTATAATCTCTATTCTGATGTTCAAAGAGCAGATGATATTGTGGTGGTGCTTCCTGCTGAAGCTGGCGAAAAACATTTCGGCTTTGAGGAACGTGTGAAGTTAGTCAATCCACGTATTACCGCAGAGGGCTACAAAATCGGCACTCGTGGTTTTACAAATTACCTTTTACATGCTGACGACATGATAAAAGAATAAAGAAAGAGAGGAAAAATGATGAGATTAGCAAATGGCATTGTATTAGATAAAGACACGACTTTTGGAGAATTGAAATTCTCTGCTCTACGTCGTGAAGTGAGAATCCAAAATGAAGACGGGTCGGTTTCAGATGAAATCAAGGAACGTACCTATGACTTAAAATCCAAAGGACAAGGACGCATGATTCAAGTAAGTATTCCTGCCAGCGTGCCTTTGAAAGAGTTTGATTATAACGCACGGGTGGAACTTATCAATCCCATTGCGGACACCGTTGCTACTGCCACCTATCAAGGAGCAGATGTTGACTGGTATATCAAGGCAGACGATATTGTGCTGACAAAGGATTCTAGTTCATTCAAAGCTCAACCACAAGCAAAGAAAGAACCGACACAAGACAAATAGTCGCTAGGTAGAAAGGAGACTTTTTCGCATGAAACAGCGTGGTAAAAGGATTCGCCCATCTGGTAAAGATTTAGTCTTTCATTTTACGATAGCGTCACTCCTGCCTGTTTTCCTGCTGGTTGTCGGACTGTTTCATGTGAAGACAATCCAGCAGATCAACTGGCAGGATTTTAACCTATCACAAGCAGATAAGATTGACATTCCCTATTTAATTATCAGTTTCAGTGTCGCAATTCTTATCTGCTTGCTGGTAGCGTTTGTATTCAAACGGGTTCGCTATGATACGGTTAAACAACTTTACCACCGTCAAAAACTGGCAAAGATGATACTTGAAAACAAGTGGTATGAATCTGAACAGGTCAAAACAGAGGGTTTCTTTAAAGATAGTGCTGGTCGTACAAAGGAAAAGATAACCTACTTCCCTAAAATGTATTATCGACTTAAAAATGGCTTGATACAGATACGGGTGGAAATCACGCTGGGAAAATATCAAGACCAACTCTTACACTTGGAAAAGAAATTAGAGAGTGGCTTGTACTGTGAGCTGACGGATAAAGAGTTAAAGGATTCCTATGTGGAATATACTTTGCTCTATGACACCATAGCCAGTCGTATTTCTATTGATGAAGTAGAAGCTAAAGATGGTAAACTTCGCTTAATGAAAAACGTATGGTGGGAATATGATAAGCTCCCTCATATGTTGATTGCTGGTGGTACAGGTGGCGGTAAAACTTACTTTATACTGACACTGATTGAAGCCTTGCTTCATACAGATTCAAAACTGTATATTCTTGACCCGAAAAATGCTGATCTTGCGGACTTAGGTTCTGTGATGGCAAATGTCTACTATAGAAAAGAAGACTTGCTTTCTTGCATTGAAACATTCTATGAAGAAATGATGAAACGTAGTGAGGAAATGAAGCAGATGAAGAACTATAAGACTGGCAAAAATTATGCTTACTTAGGTCTCCCGGCACACTTCTTAATCTTTGATGAATACGTCGCTTTCATGGAAATGCTGGGAACAAAAGAAAACACCGCAGTTATGAATAAGCTGAAACAGATTGTCATGTTAGGTCGTCAAGCTGGCTTCTTTCTAATACTGGCTTGTCAACGTCCAGACGCAAAATATTTAGGCGACGGAATCCGTGATCAGTTTAATTTCAGAGTGGCTTTAGGTCGTATGTCTGAAATGGGCTATGGCATGATGTTTGGCAGTGACGTACAAAAGGATTTCTTCTTAAAGCGAATCAAAGGTCGTGGCTATGTTGATGTAGGAACAAGTGTCATATCAGAGTTTTATACTCCCCTTGTACCAAAAGGATATGATTTCTTGGAGGAAATTAAAAAGTTATCCAACAGCAGACAGTCCACGCAGGCGACGTGCGAAGCGGAAGTCGCAGGTGTGGACTGATCTTGCTGGCTGGTGTGGCAATAGCCACGCCAGCACTTAACCCCCCGTATCTAACAGGGGGGTACAAATCGACAGGAAACAGTCAAAAAAACATTAGAAAATCCTTTGGTTACAAGGGATTTACAAAATTTCAGCGTATGTCAAATGGGCTTTAAAAGTTGACATACGCCTTTTTGATTGGAGGGATTTTTACTGAATGAACAAACTTGGTTACAGCATTTAAAAGAAAAACGCTTGGCTTATGGACTATCTCAAAACCGTTTAGCTGTTGCGACTGGTATTACAAGGCAGTATCTAAGCGATATTGAAACAGGAAAAGTCAAGCCATCAGAGGATTTACAGCAGTCCCTTTGGGAAGCTCTGGAACGCTTCAATCCCGACGCTCCCCTTGAAATGCTGTTTGATTATGTAAGAATTCGCTTTCCGACAACAGACGTACAGCAGGTGGTCGAAAACATCTTACAACTGAAACTGTCCTATTTTCTTCATGAGGACTATGGTTTCTATTCTTATTCAGAGCATTATGCTTTAGGCGACATATTCGTCCTTTGCTCCCATGAACTGGACAAAGGAGTTCTGGTGGAATTGAAAGGTCGTGGGTGCAGACAATTTGAAAGCTATCTTCTGGCACAACAAAGAAGCTGGTATGAGTTCTTTATGGACGTTTTGGTGGCTGGCGGTGTGATGAAACGCCTTGACCTTGCCATTAACGATAAGACAGGGATTTTAAATATCCCTGTACTCACTGAAAAGTGCCAACAGGAAGAATGTATCTCCGTCTTCCGCAGTTTTAAAAGCTATCGCAGTGGCGAACTGGTACGCAAAGAGGAAAAGGAATGTATGGGAAACACCCTCTATATCGGTTCATTACAAAGTGAAGTTTATTTCTGTATCTATGAAAAGGACTACGAGCAGTACAAGAAAAATGATATTCCCATTGAAGACGCAGAAGTAAAAAACCGTTTTGAGATTCGATTGAAAAATGAGCGTGCCTATTATGCAGTCCGTGATTTACTCGTCTATGACAATCCAGAGCATACCGCCTTTAAAATTATCAATCGGTATATCCGTTTTGTAGATAAAGACGATTCCAAACCTCGTTCTGATTGGAAACTGAATGAAGAATGGGCTTGGTTTATTGGGAACAATCGTGAACGATTAAAACTAACCACAAAACCAGAGCCTTACTCCTTCCAAAGGACGCTGAACTGGCTATCTCATCAAGTTGCCCCGACCTTAAAGGTTGCGATTAAACTTGATGAAATCAACCAGACGCAGGTTGTAAAAGACATTCTCGACCATGCGAAACTGACAGACCGACACAAGCAGATTTTGAAGCAACAGTCAGTAAAAGAACAGGACGTGATAACAACAAAAAAATAACTCAAATACAAATTCATTGAATATAGAGAGGAGAACATTTTTATGAATTTTGGACAAAACCTTTATAACTGGTTTCTATCAAACGCTCAATCACTGGTGCTTTTAGCAATCGTTGTGATTGGCTTGTATCTTGGCTTCAAGCGTGAGTTTAGCAAACTGATTGGCTTTTTAATTATTGCGATTATTGCGGTTGGCTTAGTCTTCAACGCTGCTGGAGTAAAAGACATTTTACTAGAGCTATTCAATCGCATTATTGGTGCTTAAATAAAACCGTTCTTTTGTGGAATATAAGTGGTTTTCTTATGTTCCGCAAAGGAATGGTACACCAAACGAAGTGCGGTAGGGATTTTTGAATCTCTACAAAGAAAGGACGTGAATATATGGACGATATGCAAGTCTATATTGCGAATTTAGGCAAATACAATGAGGGCGAATTGGTCGGTGCGTGGTTTACCTTTCCCATTGACTTTGAGGAAGTCAAAGAGAAAATCGGCTTGAATGATGAATATGAGGAATACGCCATTCATGACTACGAGTTACCCTTTACGGTTGACGAATACACTTCCATTGGCGAACTCAATCGACTATGGGAAATGGTATCGGAATTACCCGAAGAATTACAATCGGAGCTATCTGCTCTGCTCACTCATTTTTCAAGCATTGAAGAACTAAGCGAACATCAAGAGGATATTATCATTCATTCCGATTGTGATGATATGTATGACGTGGCACGCTACTACATTGAAGAAACGGGTGCTTTAGGCGAAGTACCAGCTAGTCTTCAAAACTATATTGATTATCAAGCCTATGGTCGGGATTTAGACCTTTCAGGAACGTTTATCTCAACCAATCATGGGATTTTTGAAATCGTCTATTAAATCTGTCGGTACATTACTACTGGCAGATTTTCTATTTTACGGGGTGGCTCAATCAGCTACCCCTATTTTTTATGAAAGGATTGATTACATGAAGAAAATACGAAGCTATACCAGTATCTGGTCTGTGGAAAAGGTACTGTATTCTATCAATGATTTTAGACTTCCGTTTCCCATAACCTTTACGCAAATGACATGGTTTGTCGTGTCACTCTTTGCAGTGATGATACTTGGCAACTTGCCCCCTCTTTCCATGATAGAGGGAGCATTTCTCAAATACTTTGGGATTCCTGTGGCTTTCACATGGTTTATGTCTACAAAAACTTTTGATGGTAAAAAGCCTTATGGATTTTTGAAGTCTGTCATTGCTTATGCACTGCGACCAAAGCTGACCTATGCAGGAAAAAAAGTAACGCTTGGCAGAAACCAGCCACAAGAAGCCATTACAGCAGTTAGGAGTGAATTTTATGGCATATCCAATTAAATACATTGAAAACAATCTCGTCTGGAATAAAGACGGGGAATGTTATGCTTACTATGAGCTTGTTCCTTACAATTACTCATTTCTAAGTCCAGAACAGAAAATACAAGTGCATGATTCTTTCAGACAGCTTATCGCACAAAATCGTGATGGCAAAATTCATGCTTTACAAATCAGTACAGAATCCAGCATACGTTCTGCACAAGAGCGTTCCAAAAATGAAGTCACTGGCAAGCTCAAAGCGGTTGCCTATGACAAAATCGACCAACAGACAGACGCTTTAATATCCATGATTGGCGAAAATCAAGTGAACTACCGTTTCTTTATCGGCTTTAAGTTGCTTCTCAACGATCAGGAGTTTTCTATGAAAAGTCTTACCGTTGAAGCAAAAAATGCTTTGTCTGATTTTGTCTATGATGTGAACCATAAGCTGATGGGCGATTTTGTTAGTATGAGTAATGATGAAATCCTGCGTTTTCAGAAGATGGAAAAGCTCTTAGAAAATAAAATCTCTCGTCGTTTCAAAATCCGCAGGTTAGATAAGGACGACTTCGGCTATCTGATTGAACACCTTTACGGACAGACAGGCACTGCCTATGAAGAGTATGAGTACCATCTATCAAAGAAAAAGCTGGATAATGAAACGCTGATTAAATACTATGACTTGATTAAGCCTACTCGCTGTTTGGTGGAAGAAAAACAGCGATATTTGAAAATCCAGCAGGAAGATGAAACCGTCTATGTAGCTTACTTTACCATTAACAGCATTGTCGGAGAACTGGACTTCCCGTCCTCTGAAATCTTCTACTACCAGCAACAGCAATTTACATTCCCGATTGATACGTCAATGAATGTGGAAATTGTAGCGAATCGTAAAGCCCTATCTACTGTCCGCAATAAAAAGAAAGAACTGAAAGACTTGGATAACCACGCTTGGCAAAGTGATAATGAAACCAGCTCCAATGTGGCGGAAGCTCTGGAAAGTGTGAATGAGCTGGAAACCAATTTAGACCAAAGCAAGGAATCTATGTACAAGCTGTCTTATGTGGTAAGGGTATCAGCAAATGATCTTGACGAACTCAAACGTCGTTGTAATGAAGTGAAAGATTTTTATGACGATTTAAGCGTAAAACTGGTACGACCATTTGGGGATATGCTCGGCTTACATGAAGAATTTTTACCTGCCAGCAAGCGTTATATGAATGATTATATTCAATACGTGACCTCTGATTTCCTCGCTGGTTTAGGTTTTGGTGCTACTCAAATGCTGGGGGAAAATGAGGGGATTTATGTTGGCTACAGCTTAGATACTGGACGCAATGTCTATCTGAAACCTGCTCTTGCCAGTCAAGGGGTTAAGGGTTCAGTAACCAATGCGTTAGCGTCGGCTTTTGTTGGTTCGCTGGGTGGTGGTAAATCCTTTGCGAATAACCTTATCGTCTATTATGCGGTGCTTTATGGGGCACAAGCAGTGATTGTAGACCCAAAAGCAGAACGTGGCAGATGGAAAGAAACCTTGCCAGAGATTTCCCATGAAATCAATATCGTCACTCTGACTTCTGATGAGAAAAACAAAGGCTTACTTGACCCTTATGTGATTATGAAAAATCCCAAAGATTCTGAATCACTGGCTATTGATATTCTGACATTCCTTACGGGGATTTCCTCTCGTGATGGGGAACGCTTCCCAATCCTTAGAAAAGCCATTCGTGCAGTAACCAATAGTGAAGTACGAGGGTTGATGAAAGTGATTGAGGAATTACGGGTTGAGAATACGCCACTAAGTACCAGTATAGCCGACCATATCGAAAGTTTTACAGACTATGACTTTGCACATTTATTATTCAGTAATGGTTATGTGGAGCAGTCTATCAGCTTAGAAAAACAACTGAACATTATACAGGTTGCGGACTTGGTACTTCCCGACAAGGAAACTTCCTTTGAGGAATATACCACTATGGAGCTTTTATCCGTTGCTATGCTGATTGTCATTAGTACCTTTGCTTTAGACTTTATCCATACAGACCGAAGCATTTTCAAGATTGTAGATTTAGACGAAGCATGGAGCTTTTTACAGGTAGCACAAGGAAAAACACTATCTATGAAGCTGGTTCGGGCTGGTCGTGCTATGAACGCTGGGGTATATTTCGTGACCCAAAATACAGACGACCTCTTAGATGAAAAACTGAAAAATAACCTCGGCTTAAAATTTGCATTTCGTTCCACTGACCTTAACGAGATTAAAAAGACCTTAGCCTTTTTTGGTGTAGACCCAGAGGACGAAAACAATCAGAAGCGATTGCGTGATTTGGAAAACGGGCAATGCCTTATCAGTGATTTATATGGTCGTGTCGGTGTGATACAGTTCCACCCTGTATTTGAAGAACTGCTCCATGCCTTTGATACCAGACCACCTGTGCGAAAAGAGGTGTAAATGTGAAACCATCAATAGTAAACAGAATAAAATCAAACTGGACGCTGAAACGTCTAGGTAAAGTGGCAATGACAGTGGCTTTCACACTTGTGATTGCCATTTTTCTTTTAGCCATGCTGGGAACGGTGGTTCAAGCTGCGGGCTTGGTAGATGATACGGTCAATGTGGCAAATGAATACAGCCGATACCCACTTGAAAACTATCAACTGGATTTTTATGTGGATAATAGCTGGGGCTGGCTTCCGTGGAACTGGTCGGACGGGATTGGAAAACAGGTCATGTATGGACTATATGCCATTACCAATTTTATTTGGACAATCAGTTTGTATGTTTCCAATGCGACAGGTTACTTAGTACAGGAAGCCTATTCCTTAGACTTCATTTCCGCTACAGCAGATTCCATTGGTAAGAATATGCAGACCTTAGCTGGTGTGAGTGCAAACGGATTTTCAACAGAGGGTTTCTATGTTGGATTCCTCTTACTCTTGATTTTGGTTCTTGGGGTTTATGTTGCCTATACGGGACTGATAAAGAGAGAAACCACAAAGGCAATTCATGCCATTATGAATTTTGTGCTGGTGTTTATCCTATCGGCTTCCTTTATTGCCTACGCTCCCGACTACATTAAAAAAATCAATGACTTTTCATCAGACATCAGTAATGCCAGTTTATCACTTGGCACGAAGATTGTCATGCCCCATTCCGATAGTCAAGGCAAGGACAGCGTGGACTTAATCAGAGATAGCCTGTTTTCCATACAGGTTCAGCAACCGTGGCTACTGCTTCAATACAACAGTTCAGACATTGAAAGTATCGGTATTGACCGTGTGGAAAGCCTGCTCTCCACCAGCCCAGATTCCAACAATGGCGAAGACAGAGAAAAAATTGTTGCGGAAGAAATTGAAGACAGAAGCAATACCAATCTAACCATTACAAAGACCATTAACCGTTTAGGTACAGTCTTCTTCCTATTTGTCTTCAATATTGGGATTTCCATATTTGTATTCCTATTAACAGGAATCATGATTTTCTCGCAGGTACTTTTTATCATCTATGCTATGTTTCTGCCTGTGAGCTTTATTTTAAGCATGATTCCATCATTTGATGGTATGTCAAAACGAGCCATAACAAAGCTCTTTAATACCATTTTGACACGAGCTGGAATCACATTGATTATTACGACAGCATTTAGTATTTCAACCATGCTCTATACCTTATCGGCTGGTTATCCGTTCTTTTTGATTGCTTTTCTACAGATTGTGACCTTTGCAGGAATCTACTTCAAGCTGGGCGATTTAATGAGTATGTTTTCTCTACAGAGTAACGATTCTCAAAGTGTGGGAAGTCGTGTGATGAGAAAACCTCGTATGCTTATGCACGCTCACATGCACCGTCTACAGCGGAAACTTGGACGTTCCATGACTACTCTAGGGGCTGGGTCTGCCATTGTTACAGGTAAAAAAGGACAGTCGGGTTCGGGGAGTTCTGCAAGGACACAAGCAGATCACTCCCGACCAGACGGAAAGGAAAAATCAACACTTGGAAAACGTATCGGTCAAACCATCGGTACAGTAGCTGATACCAAAGACAGAATGGTAGACACTGCTAGTGGTTTGAAAGAACAGGTTAAAGATTTGCCGACCAATGCAAGATATGCAGTATATCAAGGAAAATCCAAAGTAAAAGAGAATGTCCGTGATTTAACCAGTAGTATTTCTCAAACCAAAGCGGACAGAGCCAGTGGACGCAAGGAACAGCAGGAACAAAGGCGAAAAACCATTGCGAAGCGTCGCTCTGAAATGGAACAGGTCAAACAGAAAAAACAGCCTGCTTCTTCTGTTCATGAAAGACCGACTACAAGACAAGAACAATATCATGATGAACAGACCTCAAAACAGTCTAATATTCAGACTTCATATAAGGAATCTCAACAAGCCAAACAAGAGCGTCCAGCAGTTAAGTCCGATTTTTCAAGTCCAAAAGTGGAACGCCAAGGCAATACCGTTCAAGAAAAAACCGTTCAAAAGCCAGCAACTTCAACCACTACAGCAGATAGAACTTCACAACGTCCAATCACAAAAGAACGTCCGTCTACTGTTCAAAGAGTACCACTACAAAATACAAGAAGTAGACCACCAATCAAAACCGCCACCATTAAGAAAGTCGGTAAGAAACCATGAAGTTGAAAACTTTAGTGATTGGTGGTTCTGGATTATTCTTGATGGTCTTCTCACTGCTTCTGTTTGTTGCCATTTTATTTTCAGATGAACAGGACAGCGGAATTTCCAATATTCATTATGGAGGTGTGAATGTTTCCGCAGAAGTGCTGGCTCATAAGCCTATGGTAGAAAAATATGCCAAAGAATATGGCGTTGAAGAATATGTCAACATACTTCTTGCGATTATACAGGTGGAATCGGGCGGTACTGCGGAAGATGTTATGCAGTCCTCGGAATCCCTCGGTCTTCCACCTAATTCATTGAGTACAGAAGAATCCATTAAGCAAGGTGTGAAGTATTTCAGTGAATTATTAGCCAGTAGCGAAAGGCTCAGTGTAGATTTAGAATCGGTTATCCAGTCCTACAATTATGGTGGTGGTTTCTTAGGGTATGTGGCTAATCGTGGAAATAAATATACCTTTGAACTGGCTCAAAGTTTCTCAAAAGAGTATTCAGGTGGCGAAAAAGTGTCTTACCCCAATCCCATAGCCATACCTATCAATGGGGGCTGGCGATACAACTATGGCAATATGTTTTATGTGCAACTGGTAACGCAGTATCTTGTCACAACAGAGTTTGATGATGATACGGTACAAGCCATCATGGACGAAGCACTGAAATATGAGGGCTGGCGATACGTTTACGGTGGAGCTTCCCCGACTACTTCTTTTGATTGTAGCGGACTGACACAATGGACGTATGGAAAAGCTGGAATTAACTTACCACGAACCGCACAACAGCAATATGATGTGACCCAGCATATCCCACTATCGGAAGCACAAGCTGGCGATTTGGTTTTCTTTCATTCTACCTATAACGCTGGCTCTTATATTACTCATGTTGGGATATACCTTGGCAATAACCGTATGTTTCATGCAGGCGACCCAATCGGTTATGCCGACTTAACAAGCCCCTACTGGCAACAGCATTTAGTGGGAGCAGGACGAATCAAACAATGAGAAAGGAAGATTTAATGATGAAATTTAGAAAAAATCAGAATAAAGAAAAACAGATACCAAAGGAAAAGAAACCTCGTGTCTATAAGGTCAATCCTCATAAAAAGGTTGTGATTGCCTTGTGGGTACTTTTAGGGCTTAGTTTCAGCTTTGCGATATTCAAGCACTTTACAGCTATAGATACTCATACTATTCACGAAACAACTATCATAGAAAAGGAATACGTTGATACTCATCATGTAGAAAATTTTGTAGAGAACTTTGCGAAAGTCTACTATTCATGGGAGCAATCCGATAAGTCCATTGATAATCGAATGGAAAGTCTAAAAGGCTATCTGACAGATGAACTTCAAGCTCTCAATGTTGATACAGTACGCAAAGATATTCCTGTATCGTCTTCTGTAAGAGGATTTCAGATATGGACGGTAGAGCCAACTGGCGACAATGAGTTTAATGTAACCTACAGTGTAGACCAGCTCATTACAGAGGGAGAAAATACAAAGACCGTCCACTCTGCTTATATAGTGAGTGTCTATGTAGATGGTTCTGGAAATATGGTACTGGTTAAGAATCCGACCATTACCAACATACCTAAGAAATCAAGTTATAAACCAAAAGCCATTGAAAGTGAGGGGACGGTTGATTCCATTACAACCAATGAAATCAATGAGTTTTTAACGACGTTCTTCAAGCTCTATCCTACAGCGACAGCCAGTGAACTTTCCTACTATGTGAATGACGGGATATTAAAACCAATCGGAAAAGAGTACATCTTTCAAGAACTGGTAAATCCTATTCACAATCGTAAGGATAATCAAGTCACGGTATCGCTGACAGTGGAGTATATCGACCAGCAGACCAAAGCAACGCAGGTATCTCAATTTGATTTGGTACTTGAAAAGAACGGGAGTAATTGGAAGATTGTAAAATAACAAATATTGGTACATGATTACAGATACTTTGTAATCATGTACTCTTTTTGATAAAAAATTGGAGATTCCTTGACAAATATGCTCTTACGTGCTATTATTTAAGTGACTATTTAAAAGGAGTTAATAAATATGCGGCAAGGTATTCTTAAATAAACTGTCAATTTGATAGCGGGAACAAATAATTAGATGTCCTTTTTTAGGAGGGCTTAGTTTTTTGTACCCAGTTTAAGAATACCTTTATCATGTGATTCTAAAGTATCCAGAGAATATCTGTATGCTTTGTATACCTATGGTTATGCATAAAAATCCCAGTGATAAAAGTATTTATCACTGGGATTTTTATGCCCTTTTGGGTTTTTGAATGGAGGAAAATCACATGAAAATTATTAATATTGGAGTTTTAGCTCATGTTGATGCAGGAAAAACTACCTTAACAGAAAGCTTATTATATAACAGTGGAGCGATTACAGAATTAGGAAGCGTGGACAAAGGTACAACGAGGACGGATAATACGCTTTTAGAACGTCAGAGAGGAATTACAATTCAGACAGGAATAACCTCTTTTCAGTGGGAAAATACGAAGGTGAACATCATAGACACGCCAGGACATATGGATTTCTTAGCAGAAGTATATCGTTCATTATCAGTTTTAGATGGGGCAATTCTACTGATTTCTGCAAAAGATGGCGTACAAGCACAAACTCGTATATTATTTCATGCACTTAGGAAAATGGGGATTCCCACAATCTTTTTTATCAATAAGATTGACCAAAATGGAATTGATTTATCAACGGTTTATCAGGATATTAAAGAGAAACTTTCTGCCGAAATTGTAATCAAACAGAAGGTAGAACTGTATCCTAATATGTGTGTGACGAACTTTACCGAATCTGAACAATGGGATACGGTAATAGAGGGAAACGATGACCTTTTAGAGAAATATATGTCCGGTAAATCATTAGAAGCATTGGAACTCGAACAAGAGGAAAGCATAAGATTTCATAATTGTTCCCTGTTCCCTGTTTATCACGGAAGTGCAAAAAACAATATAGGGATTGATAACCTTATAGAAGTGATTACGAATAAATTTTATTCATCAACACATCGAGGTCCGTCTGAACTTTGCGGAAATGTTTTCAAAATTGAATATACAAAAAAAAGACAACGTCTTGCATATATACGCCTTTATAGTGGAGTACTACATTTACGAGATTCGGTTAGAGTATCAGAAAAAGAAAAAATAAAAGTTACAGAAATGTATACTTCAATAAATGGTGAATTATGTAAGATTGATAGAGCTTATTCTGGAGAAATTGTTATTTTGCAAAATGAGTTTTTGAAGTTAAATAGTGTTCTTGGAGATACAAAACTATTGCCACAGAGAAAAAAGATTGAAAATCCGCACCCTCTACTACAAACAACTGTTGAACCGAGTAAACCTGAACAGAGAGAAATGTTGCTTGATGCCCTTTTGGAAATCTCAGATAGTGATCCGCTTCTACGATATTACGTGGATTCTACGACACATGAAATTATACTTTCTTTCTTAGGGAAAGTACAAATGGAAGTGATTAGTGCACTGTTGCAAGAAAAGTATCATGTGGAGATAGAACTAAAAGAGCCTACAGTCATTTATATGGAGAGACCGTTAAAAAATGCAGAATATACCATTCACATCGAAGTGCCGCCAAATCCTTTCTGGGCTTCCATTGGTTTATCTGTATCACCGCTTCCGTTGGGAAGTGGAATGCAGTATGAGAGCTCGGTTTCTCTTGGATACTTAAATCAATCATTTCAAAATGCAGTTATGGAAGGGATACGCTATGGTTGCGAACAAGGATTATATGGTTGGAATGTGACGGATTGTAAAATCTGTTTTAAGTATGGCTTATACTATAGCCCTGTTAGTACCCCAGCAGATTTTCGGATGCTTGCTCCTATTGTATTGGAACAAGTCTTAAAAAAAGCTGGAACAGAATTGTTAGAGCCATATCTTAGTTTTAAAATTTATGCGCCACAGGAATATCTTTCACGAGCATACAACGATGCTCCTAAATATTGTGCGAACATCGTAGACACTCAATTGAAAAATAATGAGGTCATTCTTAGTGGAGAAATCCCTGCTCGGTGTATTCAAGAATATCGTAGTGATTTAACTTTCTTTACAAATGGACGTAGTGTTTGTTTAACAGAGTTAAAAGGGTACCATGTTACTACCGGTGAACCTGTTTGCCAGCCCCGTCGTCCAAATAGTCGGATAGATAAAGTACGATATATGTTCAATAAAATAACTTAGTG
Organism: Ezakiella coagulans; assembly: GCF_003096635.1. Taxonomy (GTDB): domain Bacteria; phylum Bacillota; class Clostridia; order Tissierellales; family Peptoniphilaceae; genus Ezakiella; species Ezakiella coagulans. The sequence goes on from NZ_QEKV01000002.1 coordinate 60,573, forward strand.
TATTTTATGTTGTTATATAAATATGGTTTCTTGTTAAATAAGATGAAATATTTTTTAATAAAGATTTGAATTAAAGTGTAAAGGAGGAGATAGTTATTATAAACTACAAGTGGATATTGTGTCCTGTATGTGGAAATAAAACACGATTAAAGATAAGGGAAGATACTGAATTAAAAAAATTCCCCCTCTATTGTCCGAAATGCAGACAAGAAAATTTAATTGAAATAAAGCAGTTCAAAGTAACTGTGATTACAGAGCCAGACGCAAAGACGCAGAGCCGATAAAATGAGATTAATACAATCTCATTTTATCGGCTCTTTCCGTTATGTATGGATTCTTTTAATTAGTCTTCGATGTTTCTTGCTTCGTTGATACCGCTGGCTAAAGATTCCATTAAGGATAGTTCTTTGTCTGTAAAGCTATCCATGTATTTCTCTATCTGTAATCGTCGGGTGCTTTTTACCAAGTTATTAGCAGGTAAGAAAAATTCATCAACGGAAACATGAAGTAACGATACAAGGTCATAAAGAACTTGTATGCTGGGGTGTTGCCCTTTATTTTCAATATTAGTTAAGTACCGTGGGTCAATTTCAATCAATGCTCCCACTTGTTCACGAGTTAAACCTCGTTTCAATCGAGCTTCTTTAATGGCTAAACCAAAGGCTCTAAAATCATATTTATCTTCTTTTTTACGCATAGTAGACCACCTCTATACATTTTATTGTTCCTACTGAATTAAAAACAGGTATAGAAAAACGTGTTATATGGTTTATAGGTTTATATTTAATAAAAAGCACTACTAAACGCCAATAAAAAAAACCGTTATATGGTAGTGCTATTTACGCTGTTAAAATATTGTATATTACTTCCAAATGGCGGTTTGTTGGAGGTCAACGTCGCCATGAAGTACATCATATACAATAAATTTCCTTACATTGGGTTCTTGTCAAAAAAAGTCGTCTATCTGCAATAGATAAGTACGTCCACCAATGTGGTTTTATAAATCATATAGATAGAATAACAGAAGCATGTAAACAGAGAAATAAATCTGTTTATATGCTTTTTTGGCTATTCAGAACTTTTTTACAAAGTTTATTTATCAGTAATGCAACAAATCCCCCTTTCACATTGGGACTAAGAGTGAAAGGAGATAAACGAGCAAGGCTCACTTCCTTTCCTAGACAGAAAGGGGGTGAGAAACATGAAACCATCTTCTTTTCAGACCACAATAGAAAATCAGTTTGACTATATCTGTAAACGTGCTATGGAAGACGAGCGAAAGAATTATATGCTTTATCTTTCAAGGATTGCAAAGCGTGAGGTGTCCTTTTCGGATGTTGGCGATTATCTTGTTAGCCAGTTTGCGACAACAGATAACTATTCAACTGACTTTCAGATTTTTACACTCAATGGGTTATCAGTAGGCGTTGAAAATGATTTGTTGAGTGAAGCATTACGTGAGTTGCCAGACAAGAAACGTGAAATTCTACTGCTGTTTTACTTTATGGACATGAGCGATTCAGAAATTGCAGACCTGTTGAAATTGAACCGTTCTACTGTCTATCGGCATAGAACCAGTGGACTAGCCTTAATTAAAAAGTTTATGGAGGAATTTGAAGAATGAAAACACAATATCCTATGATTCCCTTTCCTCTCATTGTAAAGGCAACAGATGGCGATACCGAAGCGATTAACCAGATTCTACATCATTACAGAGGGTACATAACGAAGCGTTCCCTACGACTTATGAAAGATGAATATGGCAATCAAAGTATGGTCGTTGATGAAGTCTTACGTGGAAGAATGGAAACCAGACTGATTACAAAGATTTTGTCATTTGAAATTAAGTAATATCCTCTCTCCTTTCGTGGAAGCGTGCTAAACCATTCCACGCTTCCCGAACAGGGAGGTTTGTTATTCCACCAAAGCATATTGAGCTTTCAATGTGTTTTGATAGGCTAACGAGCCATTGTTCTTTGAAAACTGAATAAAAGTAATCGAATACGTTTCGATAAGAAAAGAGCCAACGGAACTAACCGCCATGACCTATCTTATAAAGATAGCGAGCGATTCATGTTAGTGATCCGAGAAGCAATCTTTAGCAGGATTGCCTGCAACGACATTCTTATCGTGATAATGATACTCCCATACAGTCAATAGTCCGAGCGTGATAAAACCGTCGCAGGCAATGAGTATGGCTACATGAGAACCATGCAGGGGTGGAACTCCCGTGAGCTTTGCTAAAGCTGTTCGATTGCTGGTAAAACAACTTTTATGAAATCCAAATAAGTGATTTGGAAAGGAGGATTTTATGAAGCAGACTGACATTCCTATTTGGGAACGTTATACCCTAACCATTGAAGAAGCGTCAAAATATTTTCGTATTGGCGAAAACAAGCTACGACGCTTGGCAGAGGAAAATAAAAATGCAAATTGGCTGATTATGAATGGCAATCGTATTCAGATTAAACGAAAACAATTTGAAAAAATTATAGATACATTGGACGCAATCTAGCGTCGCCAAAGGGTCTTGTATATGATAAAATAGTATTAAGTCGTATCAAGGCTCTTTCCATAAAGGAAAGGAGCAAATGCCATGTCAGAAAAAAGACGTGACAATAAAGGTCGAATCTTAAAGACTGGAGAGAGCCAACGAAAAGACGGAAGATACTTATACAAATATATAGATTCATTTGGAGAACCGCAATTTGTTTACTCGTGGAAACTTGTGGCTACAGACCGAGTACCAGCAGGAAAGCGTGATTGTATCTCACTTAGAGAGAAAATCGCAGAGTTACAGAAAGACATTCATGATGGTATTGATGTTGTAGGAAAGAAAATGACACTCTGCCAGCTTTACGCAAAACAGAACGCTCAAAGACCAAAGGTTAGAAAAAACACTGAAACTGGACGCAAATATCTTATGGATATTTTGAAGAAAGACAAGTTAGGTGTAAGAAGTATTGACAGTATTAAGCCATCAGACGCTAAAGAATGGGCTATTAGAATGAGTGAAAATGGTTATGCTTATCAAACCATCAATAACTACAAACGTTCTTTAAAGGCTTCATTCTATATTGCTATACAAGATGATTGTGTTCGGAAGAATCCATTTGACTTTCAACTGAAAGCAGTTCTTGATGATGATACTGTCCCTAAGACCGTACTAACAGAAGAACAGGAAGAAAAACTGTTAGCCTTTGCAAAAGCTGATAAAACCTACAGCAAAAATTATGATGAAATTCTGATACTCTTAAAAACAGGTCTTCGTATTTCAGAGTTTGGTGGTTTGACACTTCCAGATTTAGATTTTGAGAATCGTCTTGTCAATATAGACCATCAGCTATTGAGAGATACTGAAATTGGGTACTACATTGAAACACCAAAGACCAAAAGTGGCGAACGTCAAGTTCCTATGGTTGAAGAAGCCTATCAAGCATTTAAGCGAGTGTTAGCGAATCGAAAGAATGATAAGCGTGTTGAGATTGATGGATATAGTGATTTCCTCTTTCTTAATAGAAAGAACTATCCAAAAGTGGCAAGTGATTACAACGGCATGATGAAAGGTCTTGTTAAGAAATACAATAAGTATAACGAGGATAAATTGCCACACATCACTCCACATAGTTTGCGACATACATTCTGTACCAACTATGCAAATGCAGGAATGAATCCAAAGGCATTACAGTACATTATGGGACATGCTAATATAGCCATGACGCTGAACTATTACGCACATGCAACATTCGATTCTGCAATGGCAGAAATGAAACGCTTGAATAAAGAGAAGCAACAGGAGCGTCTTGTTGCTTAGTAGTACAAATGAATTTACTACTTATTTACCACTTCTGACAGCTAAGACATGAGGAAATATGCAAAGAAACGTGAAGTATCTTCCTACAGTAAAAATACTCGAAAGCACATAGAATAAGGCTTTACGAGCATTTAAGAAAATATAAAAAGATAATTAGAAATTTATACTTTGTTTAATTTAAAAATACACTATTTTATGATAACTTAAATTTTAAAAAACTAAAAAAATTACTTTGAAATAGATACTTTTACAACTATAATAATATGTATGATATTAAAAAATATTTTAAATTATCATATTTAAAGATATTTAATTAAATTATTAGTTACTAACAATTTAAGAGGGGGAGTAATTTATTTTACACAGGGAATTTGCTGAAGAAAATTATTTAGAAGCCATATATATTTTATCTTTGGAAAATGAAGAGGTTAGAAATATAGACATTGCTAACTATTTGGATTACAAAAGACCGACGGTTACAAGAATGCTAAAAAAACTTGACAATAAAGGCAGGATAACTTATGGAGATGATAAAATAATTCGTTTAACAGACGAATCAAAAAAATTTTGTGAAAAGATGTATAAAAAACATATGTATCTTACTAGCGTATTCATTAAACTTGGAGTTAATCCTAAACAAGCAGAAAGTGAAGCTTGTCTTATAGAACACGTTATATCAGATGAAACGTTTAAAAAATTAAAAAAACATTTTAATGAAACCTTATAATTAATAGCATAGATAACTTTTAAATAAGTTTTTTATGCTATTTTTTTTAATTATTTTACAAAAACGTTCAAAAACTCATTGATAAATGTTATCAAATGGTATATAATGAATAAAAGTTAGCTATTGCTAACAAAAAATATATTAAAAGGTGAATTTATGTCAAAAAATTTTGAAATGCTAAATAAAGAATTAGACGAAAACAATATTAAAGCTAGTCTTGTTATATTTCCGTTTGCAGGAGGTGGAGTATCTGCATTTAGAAATTGGAAATATGAATTTGAAGATGTAAGGATATTTGTTGCTCAATATCCAGGAAGAGAAAATAGATTTTCTGAAAAAGCTATAAGTGATATTAATATTTTAGTTGAAACATTATTCAATGATATGGAAGAAAATTTTGATTTTGGAAAACCTTACTATTTATTTGGACATAGTATGGGAACAAAAATAGTTTATGAAATAGCCTTAAAGATCAAAAATTCAAGATATGAAAATCCAAGAGGAATAATAATTTCAGGTGGACGTGCTCCAGTGTATAAAGAACCAAACCCAATCTATTACCTTGATGACGAAGGTTTTATAGAAGGGCTAAGAAGATATGAGGGAACCCCGAAAGAGATATTAGATAATAAAGAATTGATTTCAATTTTTTTACCGACACTTAGAGCAGATTTTGTAATAGACGAAGACTATCAAGATACAAAACATGAAAAATTAGAAAGTCCCATACTTGGACTTATGGGAGATAAAGATCAAGAAATGAAATTAGAAGAACTTAAAAAATGGCAAGATTATACAACAAAAGGATTCGTCTATAAATATATAGATGGCAAGCATATGTTTGTTAATACATCTCCTGAAATGGTTATAAGGGAAATAAAAAGCTATATTAATGAAAACGTTAAAAATAATTAAAATTACAGAACTAACAAAATTTGACATTAATGAGGTAGTTCAATTTATACATGATGATTGTATAGCAGTAGTTGCTGTAGAAACAAATAGTTATGGAATTATAAGTGAATGTATTCCATATTTAAGTAAAGATCAAATTGAAATTATGTGGAAGTATAGAAAAGAAAGTGACAGAATTAATTATGCTGTAACAAAAGCAATAGTAAACTTGCTATTTTCTAAAATTGAGAAACTAAAATTCGAAGAGATTAGATGGCGTTACGGTAAATATAATAAACCATATATTAGAAATCATTTGAATTTACATTTTAATATATCACATACCACAGGATTTTCAATAGTAGCTTTCTCAAGAAATGATATAGGAGTTGATATTGAAAATATAGAAAGAAATATAGATTATAGTGAAATTAAGAATAATTTTTTTATTAACAATGAAAAAATATTAGGTTTGAAAGACTTTTACAAATATTGGGTTTCTAAAGAAGCTTATTTAAAATATAAAGGAGTCGGTTTAATTCAAAATTTGGAAACAGTCGATGTTATTAATAAAAATAATAATGTAATGAAAGTTATAGATAAAGAAAATAATATTCAAAAGGAGATTTTGATTTTTGAAAAAGAAAAATTTGTTTTTGCGTTATGCTATTAAAAAGGTAGGGCAAATATTATGAATTTAGAGATTAAGAGACAATTAATCAACTTTTATGATAAAGATGTTTGGGAGCATCTAACTGTTGGCGAACATTTGAAAATGTGGTCAAATACATACGCCGATAGAGTAGCAGTTGTAGATGAAAATGAAGAATTGACATATAGACAACTTAAAGATGAAGTGGATTGTTATGCTAATGGACTTTTAAATCAAGGATTCTGTAAGGGAGATAAAGTATTATTTCAACTTCCTAATAGCAAAGAATTTATTATAATTTTATTTGCAATGATGAGTATAGGAGTGATTCCTGTAATTATCTTGATGGGTCATAGATATTCAGAAGTTAAGGGAATTTTAAATAAAACAAATGCAAAAGCATATATTGGAATTAACAGGTACTTAGGATTTTCATATGAAGATATGGTGTCTAATATTATAGAAGATACGAAAGAAGATTTACAAGTTTATTTGATTGGCGAAACAGAGAAATATGAGAAGTTATGTACCTTAAGACAAAATAGAAAAAATAAATTTGTTGAAGAATTAGAGTATAAGGAAACAGCTATATTTTTATTGTCAGGAGGTACAACCGGCTTTCCGAAACTAATACCTAATAGGCATTGTGAATTTATATATTTAGCAAAAGAACTGGCAAATGTAACAGATATGAATGAAGATACAGTGTATTTGGCAGCTTTACCTATGAGCCATAAATTTGCACTTTGTTGTCCGGGAATGATTGGGACATTGTCAAAAGGTGGTAAGGTAGTTACTTGTAGAGTATCCAGTCCTGATGAAATAATACCTTTGATTGAGGAACAGGAAGTTAGCATTATGGCATTGGTACCTACTTTAGCTAATATGTGTATAGAATATCTTAAAAATGATGATGCTGATATCAGCAGTTTGAAGTATATACAGATAGGTGGATCTGTTCTTGATTCTAACTTAGCAAAAAAGATTCAGGAAGAATTTAATTGTAAATTATTGCAATTGTATGGCATGAGTGAGTCGTTGATTACTTGCTCTAGGGTTTTGGACGATGATTATGACAGATTACATACTCAAGGGAAGAAGTTAAGTGAGTTTGACGAAGCTCGTATTGTTGATGAAAACGGGAAAGAGGTTCCTGATGGAGATTTTGGAGAGCTAATAGTTAGGGGACCATATACTATTTTGGAATATTATGATTCATCAAAACTAAATGATACTCAGTTTACAGAAGAATGTTTTTTAAGAACAGGAGATAGAGCCGCTAAGTTATATGGAGACAATTATAAAATTGTTGGTCGTGTGTTGGAGATGATAAATCGTGCTGGAGAAAAAATAGTTCCTTCTGAGTTGGAAAATATTTTGCTTACAAATAAGAATATTAGAGAAGTGCAAATTGTTGGCATACCCGATGAGACTCTCGGAGAAAAAATAGGTGTATTTATTTTGAAGGGGAGTACCGTTCTTACACTTAGAGATATAAGGAATTATTTGGTAGAAAGAGGACTTGCTTCTTTTAAGTTACCGGATGAAGTACAGTATGTTGATCAATGGCCATTAACAAGCGTTGGAAAGGTAGATAAAAGTAAATTAAAACAACAAATGATTAAATAGATAAGGAGGCTACAATATGGAAACATATCAAACTAAACAGCAGGCAGTACGACTTCTTGATGAAATGTTACAAGCAAACTTAGATGGATTTAAACCTTCAGGAAAAGACAATTTGATTGAAAAGGGTTTAGGCTCTATCCAAATCATGCAAATAGTTTCAGAGCTTAAAAAATTAGGGATAAAATTATCGTTTGCAAAACTAATGGAAAATCCTACACTTGAAGATTGGATTAGACTTATTGAAAAAGCAAATATTAAAAATATTGATAAAAAGACTGAATCAAGAGAAAAGAATATTTCGGAAGAGTTCCCTTTAACGGATGTACAGTATGCTTATTTTGTAGGGAGAGAAGAAGATCAGGTTCTAGGTGGTGTTGGGTGTCACGCATACTTAGAAATTGATGGACAAGAGATTGTAACAGATAAATTAACTGCTGCTTGGAACTGTTTACAAATGGAAAATCCAATGCTTAGAGCAAAATTTAACCGTAATGGTACTCAGCAAATTATGGAAGAACCATACTCAAAAGAAGTTAAAATTTTTAATTATACTTCACTATCTGAAGAAGATGCAGACATAAAATTATTGGAAATGAGAAAAGAAATGTCTCATAGAAAATTTGATATAGAAGTTGGAGAAGTAGCTAGCCTTAGCATTGCGTTACTAAAGGATAAAAAACATAGAATATTTTTAGATATTGATATTCTAGTTGCAGATATAATGAGCATAGGCATTATAATGAGTAGACTTGTAGAGCTGTACTGCGGAGAAGATAAAGTTTCAATAGATAGCAATTATACTTTTAAAAATTATCTGGAGGAACGAAAAATAGATGACGAAATATACAAAAAAGATAAGGAATTCTGGAAGAAAAAAATTGAATCCAGTTTTCCTTTAGAGGCACCTAACTTACCCATTAACAAAAAACCAGAAATGATTGAAAAAGTGGTTTTTTCAAGAAGAAAGAAAATTATTAGCAAAGAAAACTGGATTAAGATTAAAGAAAATGCATATAAAAATAAAGTTACCCCATCAATGGTTCTGTTATCAGCATATTCAATGATTATTGAAAGATGGACAAATCAAGAAAAATTTGTGATCAATGTACCATTATTCAATAGAGATGTAAATGATAATAGTGTTAAAAGAATGGTTGCAGATTTTACTAATCTTCTATTAGTTGAGTGTGAAAGAAAGAATGAAAAATTTTTAGATAGAGTGAAAACTATATCTGGCACATTTTTAGAAAATGCCTCTCACAGCTCATACTCTGGAGTGCAGGTACAAAGAGATGTTTATAAAGAAGTTGGAAAAACTATCAATATTGCACCTGTGGTGTTTGCTTGTAATATAGATTATCCTTTAGAGACTCAGGAAACAAGAAAAATATTCGGGAAAATAAACTATATGGTATCACAAACTCCACAAGTTTGGCTCGATTTTCAAACTTATTTAGTAGATGATGAGATTGTATTATGCTGGGATGTGGTTGATGAATTATATCCAGATGGAATGATTGATGATATGTTCGACTCTTTATACACTTTATTACAATCATTAAGTGATAATGAAAATTGGTATAGATTGCCTGAAATTCTTCCGTTGAATCAGATTGAAGATAGAGAAAAAGAATTAAAAAATATTTTGCCTTTGAGTTACCCTAAACAAACTCTCTATACAGAATTTCTTGATAGGATTAAAGTAAACCCGGAAAAAGTTGCTATTGTGGATGCACAATCCGGTATTGAATTAACTTATGGAGATTTATACAAAAAGGCGTTAATTATTGCAACAAATTTAATTTCTTTTGGAGTAAAAAAGAATGACTACGTGGGAATAACATTGCCAAGGGGATATAGTCAAATAGTTGGTATTTTAGGAATTTTATTTGCCGGCGCAGCATATGTTCCTATCGGTATTAATCAACCCAACGAAAGAAGAAGGAAAATATATGAACAGATAGGAATAAAACATGTCTTATCCAATAAAAATACAATAAGGGATTTTAATTTAGATGATACAGATATCACATTTGTTGATATAGATCAATCAACTATTCAAAGTATAATTGAAAAACCTGTCAATATTAGTCCGTTTGATACAGCCTATGTAATTATGACATCAGGAACGACGGGAATTCCTAAAGGTGTGGAAATTGCACACAATAGTGCTGTTAATACAATCAATGACTTAAATGAAAGATATGAAGTAAATGCCAATGATAGCGTAATAATGGTATCAGCAATTGATTTTGATTTATCAGTTTATGATATTTTTGGAATATTATCGGCTGGAGGAACCATCATTACTTTAGATGATAATAATTTCAAAGATCCGGAACTTTGGTTAAAACTTATTGAAAAATATGAAGTAACAATGTGGAATTCGGTGCCAATTCTTTTTGATATGCTAGTAACTATGGCAGAGGGTAAAGATGTTTCTATTCCATTGAGATTAGTTTTTCTTTCTGGAGACTGGATTGCAACAACATTACCTAAAAGATTTTATAACAGAAGCAAAAATTCTCTTGTAGTTGGAATGGGAGGAGGAACAGAGGCTTCCATTTGGTCAAATTATATCAATGTTCCAAAGGAAATACCTAAAAATTGGATTTCTATTCCATATGGAAAAGCGTTAAAGAACCAAGTCTATAGAGTAGTTGATGGTTTAGGAAGAATATGTCCTAACTATGTTAAAGGAGAATTGTTAATTGGTGGGGTTGGTGTTGCAAAGGGATATAGGGGAGATAAGGAATTAACAGAAAAGAAATTTATAGAATCGGATGGAGTTAAATGGTATAGAACTGGAGATGCTGGAAGAACATGGAATGATGGAACTATTGAATTTTTAGGAAGGCTTGATAATCAGGTAAAAGTTAAAGGGCATCGAATAGAACTTGGAGAAATTGAAGATGCTTTAATTGAAAATCCTAAAATTAATAAAGCTGTTGTTGATGTTATTAAGATAGGCACTAATAATCAATTGGTCGCATTTATTGAAAGTAATGAGAGTAAGGATTATACATTAACTAGATTAAGTAGTAATGAAAAAATAAATAAACTGAAATCTGAATACATTGATTATGATGAGTATCTAAATAGTGAAAATAATATGGTTTTAGGTTTGATATTTTCTATTTTCATGGATTTGGGTATTAGTCAAGGAAAAAGGTATTCTTTTGATGAAATAATGAAATTTGGAGAAATAGATATAGGATACGAATTGCTCGTAAAAAGATGGCTATTATTATTGCAAGAGCATAGTATGATAAGTTTAGAAGATGGTATTTACTTATTTAAAAAAATAGATATAGCATTAGACACAACAGTCAACCTAGATAATTTCAAAAATAATGTGGTAGATATTATACAGGGTAAGAAACAAGCTATTGATGTGTTTTATGCTTCTGAATCTAAACTTAGTCCTTCCAGACTTTTGAAAAAACTGAAAAATTATAGAGAAAATATAAATGAACTTATTGAAACTATAAAAATGGTATTTGATAGCAAAAATAAAAAGCTTAAGATTTTAGATATAGGTGGAAGAAACAGCGAATTAACAGAAGAGTTAATTATAAATTTTGAAGATAAAATCGAAAAATATGTTTATACGGACAATTCACTATATTTTGCAAATGAGTTTGAAGGCATAAAAAATAAATATACTTGTTTTGAGTTTATAAAAATAAATTCTTCAAATAAATATTTAGAAAACTTCAAAATGGAAAATTTTGATATTATCATATTATATAATTCGCTACATCGTTCTCAGAATATTTCAGATATGCTGCATGATATAAAAACCATATTAGCTCCTATGAGTGTTGTGATAGGAACTGAGATAAATGATAATTTATTATTGCCTGAAATCAGTGCCTCTATACTTGAACAAGGTTTTAGTGATTTTGACTTATCAGAGCGAAATGGGAAAATTATTCCAAGCATAAAAAATATTCAAATGGCAAGTGAAAATTGTAAGTATAGAACCGCATATTTGTCTAATGATGCTGAAGTTAAAAAAACAGGAAAAATGATATATGTTCTTGGAAATAATAAAATTGAGGTTAAACAAGATGAATTAACTAAATTTTTAAAGAACAAGATTCCTGAATATATGATTCCATTTGAATTTGTAATAGTAGGAGAAATGCCTTTAAATAAAAATGGTAAAATTGACAGAAAAGAATTAAGGAAATTGATAGAAGGACATGATAATCAAGATTCTGGTTATGATAGCAAAAGTATTGAAGGTAAAAATGAAACAGAAAAGTATGATGAAATTACAAGGAAATTAGTCAATATTTATAAAGAAATTTTAAATGATATGAATGTATTATCGACTTCTAATTATTTTCAATTAGGAGGAGATTCTCTTACAGCGACGAAAATTGTTTCTGAAGTACAGAAAGAATTGTGTGTACAAATATCAATTGGAGACATCTTCAAATATCCTGTTTTGAGAGAACTTTCAGAGTATATTAAAAAAATTGACAAAAAGAGAAATTTATCATTTCAAAAAATTATACCTGATGTTGAAAATATAAATGAGCCATTTGCATTAACAGATGTACAATTCGCGTATTGGGCAGGAAGAAGTGGTGCTTATTCCTTGGGAGAAGTATCTTCTCATTGCTATTTTGAATTGGATTGTAAAAATATTGATATAAATAGAGTTCAAAAAGTAATCAACGATATGATTAGAGAACATCCTATGTTAAGATGTATAATTTTGAAAGATGGGAGACAACAAATATTAAAGAAGGTTCCTCCATTTATACTGGATATTAATAATTTATCTTGTTTTGAAGAAGATGATATGGAAATAGCATTAAAAACAGTTAGAAAAAAAATGTCTCACGAAATAATAAAAATGGATCAATGGCCATTGTTTGACTTCAAAGTGAGTTTATTAAAAAACGATAATTTACGTATCCATGTAAGTTTCGATAACATTATTCTTGATGGATGGAGTATGTTTTATATTTTAAAGGAATTAAAAACAAGATATGAAGATGAAAATTATCATTATATTATTCCAGAGTTATCATTTAGAGATTATGTAATAGCTATGGAAAAAGAGAAAGAATCTGATCAATATAGACAAGATAAGCAGTATTGGATGGACAGATTAGATGAATTTTTAGATGCTCCAATTATAAAAGGAAGTATTTCTGAGGATAAAGTTGAAAATCAAATATTTTCGAGACGAGAAGCTTACGTTTCAGAAGATGGATGGAATAAAATAAGGAAAATTGCAAAAAGTTATGAAGTTACACCTGCGATTTTATTGATTACATTATTTTCGGATACATTGAGAGAGTATAGCTTAAACAAAGAATTTGTGCTTAATATTACACAATTCAATAGAAATGAAATTCATCCTGATATAAATAAAATTGTTGGAGATTTTACCACATTGACATACCTTGAGGTCAAAAATAGTAATGAAGATATATTAGTAAATAGAGCTAGAATTTTACAAAAACAGTTATCTGACGACATGAATCATGGGTTATATAGTGCAATTAAATTTAGCAGAGAGTTACGATTAAAACAGAAGAAAGAAAAAGGATCATTAATGCCAATTGTATTCACTAGTGGTATAGGATTATCTCAGGGTGGAAAAAATGATTGGTTAGGAAAAATCTCTTATAATATTTCGCAGACACCGCAAGTTTGGTTAGATCATCAAGTTATTGAAGATGATGGAAATCTAAAGATTATATGGGATTCAGTAGATGAAATTTTTGGTGTTGAATTACTTAATAATATGTTTTTGAACTATGTTAGAAGAATTGAGTATTTAGTTGGAAATAAGATTCAATTTGCATTGTCTGATAGAAATTTTGTGGAAGATGAGACAAGTGATAAAGATGAAGAGACCGTTGAATTTAAAGAAAGCAGCAAAGTAATTTGTAATAATGATGAAAAATATAATAAAAATATATCTCAAAAACTACTTAAAATATGGGGAAAAATATTGGATAGTAGTGATATAGGTTTGCATGATGAATTTTTTGCCTTGGGTGGAAATTCTTTGAATGCAGTTCAGATTGTTAATTTAATAAATGATGAATTTGGTATTAATTTACCTTTATTCGTTATTTTGGAAAATTCGAATATTTATAAATTGAGTCAATATATCTTAGAAAAATTATCTGATGACAAAGTAAATGATGAACAAAATATAGATAAAGGATATTTTTAAAGATATTTAACGGAAGGAGATGTAGAATAATGAATATTAATACTTTGCTTTTGAAGTATCAAGAAAAAGGAATTCTTCTTTATGTCGAAAATGACAAATTATGTTATGAATCACCTCAGAATGTAGTTGATGAAACTATTAAGGAAGAAATTAGAAAGTATAAAGAAGAAATTCTCGAGTATTTAATCCATGGTGGTAATAATCAGATTATTAGTGATGAGAATAACAAGTATGAACCTTTTTCATTATCTAGTATCCAAAGTTCCTATATGCTTGGTAGTTCTCAAACATATGATTATGGAGGCATGAATTGCAAAATTTATTCTGAATTTAAATACCCAAAGTTAGATTTAAATAAATTACAGTTGGCTTGGGAAAATGTAGTGAAAAACAATGATATGTTACATGCAATGATGTTGAAAAATGGAACTCAAAAAATTTTAGATAATTGGGAAGTACCTAGAATTAAAGAATGGGATTTCAAAAACTGTACGTATGATGAAGTTCAGAAACATTTACTTGAAATTAGGGAAATTTTATTTAATAAAAAATACAGCGTTGAAACATGGCCTTTATTTGATATGGGGATTACTCAGACCTCAGATTCATCTATTTTACATTTTTCATTAGATATGATAATTGCCGATTTTGTAAGTATTAGCATAATAATGAATGAATTAGAATCATATTATTTTGAAGATTTTAAAAGTATTCAAAAAACACTTTCTTTTAGAGATGTGATAGTATTTAATGAAAATAGAAATAAATTTCCTAGTCATTTATCAAAAATGGAAAGAGATAGGAAATATTGGACAGAACGTATTTCTCAAATGCCGGATGCACCTAAAATCCCCATGCGAAATAATAGAAGTGTTGAAACTAAGCAATTTAATTTGCTATTAGAAAATAAAAAAATTGTTGAATTAGAAGAAGTTTGCAAAAAATATAGGATTAGTTTGTCAAGCTTGATTCTTGCAGTATATGTAGAAACTTTAAGCAGATGGTCTGGAAACAATCATTTTTGTGTGAATATAACACTTAATAAAAGAGATAAATTACACAGTGAAATTGATAGAATTGTTGGGGATTTTACGACAACCAATTTACTGGAAGTACAACTTTTCAAAAAAAGCAGATTTATTGACAGAGCATTACAAATTCAAAATCAACTGTGGAGAGACATTGAGCATTCTACTTATTCGGGGGTTGATGTTATTAGACATTTATCAAAAGAAAAAAAGAGAAATATAGTTATGCCTTATGTATATACTAGTACTCTTGGGATTGAAAATAATGATAATATTAATAAAATAACCAAGTATGGTAATCTAGAATATAAAATAAGTCAAACACCACAAGTGCTTATAGATTGCCAAGTTATGAGAGGTAATAATGGTATTTTTATAACTTGGGATTATAAAGATGTTTTTCCTGAAAATATGATCAAAGATGCGTTTGAGTCATTTTCAACAGCTTTATTGGAAGGAGTCCAAAATAATTTATATGAAGAAAATGAAATAATAAAAATATCAAAAAAAACAAACAATATAAGAAGTATTGTTAATAATACTAGTAAAAATTTTGAGCCAAAAACTTTGATTGATGGATTTTATAATAACGTAAGAGATTGCCCAAAATTAGAGGCTGTGAAATTTGAAGAGACTTCATATTCTTATGAGATTCTTGGGCGCTATGTAGCTACCATACAATCAATTTTGAGATCTAAAGGGTGCATTAAAGGAGACATTGTAGCTATAGATTTGAAAAGGGGAGTATGGCAGATAGCAGCAACAATGGGGTGTTTGATGAATGGTTTGATATATTTACCATTAGCACAAGATCAACCGATTGATAGAAAAAATAGAATTTTGAGTAGTTCAAAAGCTAAGTGTGTTATAACATCAAATTCCAGTATTTATGAAGAGAATAGCAACTATTTGAATGAAATTAAAATACTGAATGTTGATTGTATTGACAAAATTGTTAATGAAGAATTAGAAATTAACAATGTTGAACCGGATGATATTGCGTATGTAATATATACGTCAGGAAGTACTGGAGAACCTAAGGGTGTGATTATATCGCATAAAGCAGCTATGAATACAATAACAGACATCATTGGGAAATTTAATATTACAAATAAAGATAAGGTGTTATGCCTTTCTAATTTAGCATTTGATTTATCTGTTTTTGACATATTTGGATTACTGACAGTTGGGGGAACACTTATAATTCCACAAAATAATAAAGATTTAGTAGAGTGGCAAAAACTTATAGAAAGCGAAAAAATTACTATATGGAATACTGTACCAGCACAAATGGAAATGTTTGCGTCATATTTAAAAGCGGAACAATTAAAAGGTGCAGACTCATTAAGGCTAGTTATGCTGTCTGGAGATTGGATACCTGTTAATTTACCTATCAGAATTAGAGAATTGTTTAAGAATACTGATATTGTAAGTTTGGGTGGAGCCACAGAAGCAAGTATATGGTCAATATTTCATATAATAGATCCTACTCATAGATATGAAAAGAGTATTCCGTATGGAAAGCCATTATCAAACCAAGAATTTTACGTATTAGATAATGATTTAAATACATGTCCTGATTGGGTAGAAGGAAGACTGTATATTGCAGGAGAGGGATTGGCAAATGGATATCTAAACGATCCTAAATTATCGAGCGAAAAGTTTATCATGCATGAAAAACTTAAAAAGAGATTGTATGATACTGGTGATAATGGTCGATATCATCCTGATGGAACAATTGAATTTTTGGGCAGAGTCGATGGGCAAGTTAAAATAAGAGGTCATAGAGTAGAATTAGCAGAGTTAGAATCTGTAGCAAATTCTTTTCCTAAGGTGGATACTTCTGTGGCAATACTATCGAATAAAAATAAAAACTCAATAATACTTTTTGTAAAAATAAGTAATACAATTCAGTCTGAAAAAAATGAAGATATAGAAAGTATATTAGAATCTGAATTAAAAGAATATTTAGGAATGAAACTGCCAAATTATATGATGCCGTCATATATAAAATTTATCTCTGAAATACCTTTAACTCAGAATTGTAAAATTGATAGAAATAAACTTGCTGATTTCTTTATAGAGGATTTTATAGAAGAATCATCTACATTGTCAGAAATGGAAAGAAGAATAAAAATTATATGGGAAAAAATATTGGACACTAGGAGAATAGAATTAGATGATAATTTCTATAATGTAGGAGGAGATTCTTTATTGGCAGCGAAAATTGTTGCTAGTATTAAAGAAGAATTTGATACAATAAAAAAATTGAATTGGGATGAATTAATGGTTGCATTGATTGAAAAACCAACTATTAGAGAATTAAGTGATTATATTGAGAGGTTAGAAATGAGTAACGAAAGTAAAAATATTAATTATGATTCTGAAAAAGTAGTAACAAATGATTTGAATAATTTAATTTTTTTAAGAAGTAACCCTGAAAGTGATACTACTAAGGTATTTGTTCACGATGGAAGCGGAACTTTAAATGCGTATAGTAACTTATTTCAACACTTGTCTAAAGTGAATGATAATGTGATTGGAATAATTTGTAATGATATGGAGCAATATTTAAGGACAGAAGATAAAAAAGTTATTTCTCAATTAGGTCAGAAATATGCAGAGGAGATATATAATGCGAATGCGAAACTCAAAAAAATTGAACTGATAGGGTATTGCATAGGAGGCTTTATTTCGGTAGAAATGGCAAAAATTTTGGCGGAAAAAGGAGTGGAGATTGTATCTGTAACTTGTATAGATTCTATTCCAATGAATGTAGTTGCAGATAATGATATTTTGTTAGAAAAAGCATTTGGAATGACAATGGGTGCTGATGTCGGCAAATTAGGTTATTTTGATGATAATGTTATATATGATGCAATATTTCAATTAAAGGAAAAATATGGAGAAAAATTTAGTGATGATAGATACTTAGAATTAGGAGATTCATATCCAACTGTTAAAGAAGATTATATAAAATTAAGTAAAATAAGTAAAACTGATCGTATAAGAAGAATATATGATTATATTTCTAAGAAAAATATAGAATTTGAAAAAAATGTAACAAAAGAGCAATTTGAAGGTGTTTTTGAATTATTTAAGAAAAGTTTTAGGGCAATTAAGTATTACGAGCCGGAAGTGTATTTTGGTAAAGTAAATTTGTTGTTATGCGATAATACCCCGCTAGGTACAATGACTACTAGTAAACCAGATGTAATTGAGTATTGGAACAAGTTCTTGGTAGGAGATTTAGAGAAAAAAGATATTTTGGGTACTCATGTCGATTGTTTAACAGAAGAATACTATGAAAGTGTTTTGAGAGGACTATTTTAAGCAAAAAGGTAAAAACTATGTCGAAAAAATTAAAAGTAGTTGTATTTGGTGTGGGATTTGGGCAGGTGTATCTAAATGCAATAGAAAAAAATAAAGAGAATTTTGAATTAGTTGGTATTTTTTCAAGAGGTAGTAACTGGTCAAAAGAATGTGCAAAGAGATATAATGTGCCTTTATACACAGATATAAATAAAATAGACAAATCAATATGTGATGTTGCTTGTGTGGTAATAAAATCAACTATTGCTGGCGGAAAAGGAAGTATTATTGTTGAAGAACTATTGAATAAAGGAATTAATGTAATACAAGAGCATCCTATCCATGAGAAAGAATTTATTAAATTTATAAAACTTTCAAAGGAGAATGGATGTGAGTATTTTTTAAATACATTTTATCCTGAATTGAATACAATAGATACATTTATAAGGATTTGTAGAGAATTACAGAATAGAACAACAATTAGGCATATTAGTGCAGATTGCAGCATTCATGTTTTATTTCCTTTAATTGATATACTAGGTAGAGCAGTTGGAGGGTTTACACCATTTGAGTTTCAGAAGGTAACTTCTAATTTTGATTTATTTTTTGATACAATAATAGGTTATATAAATAATATTAGCATAACCATAAATATACAAAATAGAATTGAGCCCGATAATTCTGAAAATTATATGACATTACTTCACAGAATTGGAATTACTACGAATAGTGGAAATTTGATTTTGGTAGATACGAATGGTCCAATTGTTTGGAGTCCTTGCATGAATAAAGAGCTTTATGATGATAATCATTATAATATCAATGATAAGAATCTCTTTTCCGATTTGCCAATTTATGAATTGATTGGTGAAAATAAATATGGAACTTGTAAGGATATATTAAATGAATATTGGCCTGATGGAGTAGTGAATGCTTTGGAGCTTTTTAGAAATTCCATTTTAAATTCTACTGATTTAAGTAAAAGGAATCAATATATATTGAAAACAATTAGAATATGGCAAGAAATAGGCAATATATTAGGAACTCAGAAGATGTTATCTCCATATGAAAAAATACCGATAAAAATGGATGAAATTATTCAAATTTAATTGATTGGACATATTGAAAAGTTCTCTTAAAAGGAATATAATAACTTTATAGCGACGCTAAAGTCTCTATAAAGGAGAACAATATGACACGACAAAAAAGATTACCAAAGGAAGAGAGAATGAGACAAATAAGAAATCATGCGAAAAATGTATTTCTTAGAAAAGGATTTGATAAAACTACGATGGAAGATGTTGTAAAAGAAACTGGTATGAGCAAAGGAGGTATATATCGACATTATAGTAGTACCACAGAAATGTTATATGATTTAATGATTGACGGAAATGTTTATAGGAATACTTTAATAGATGAGTATTTAGAGAGTAACAACGGTAAAAATAAATTTGAACAAATTGGAGAAATTTTAGTAGATAAAGCATTAGCATCTACTGATTTAATGAGGCTATATGTGATTTTTCTGAAATCAAAAGACTATAACAAAGATTTATATAATTTATATCCAAGATTGAAGGAAATTGCAAAAAAACAATTTGCTGTTGTGGCAAAAAAATTAGAAATAGAAGAAGATATATTTGAAGATGATTTTTTAGTAAATTATATAAATGGGTTAATTTTAAGCACCGAGATATTAGATGCAAGAAAAAGCTTTGATAGCCAAAGAGAGTTTTTAAAAGATACCATCGTAAACTATATTATGAAGATTGAAAAAGATGGTGATTAGGAGGATTAAACATGAATAAATTAGAGGTAAAGGATTTAATCAATATAGGATTATTTTCCGTATTAGGATTCATATTTATGATGATTGGATCATTTTTAGCAATGGTTCCGGTTTTAATGCCGGTTGTCCCATTTGCGCAGGGAGTTTTGGTAGGGCCTGTAAATATGCTATATTCTACCAAAATTAAAAAAAGAGGAATGATTTTTATTCAATCATTATTGATTGCATTGATATATGTTGCTATGGGACATGGACCTTGGGCATTATTAACGGCTGTTATCGCCGGTATTATTGCTGAAATAATTTTGAAATCAGGAGAATATACCAATGTAAAGAAAGCAAGATTGGCATTTTCAATTGCTCCTCTTTGCACGTTAGGAAATTGGCTTCCAATTTTTATATCAAGAAATGAATATATTAAGCAAATGTTAGAACAAGGATACAATCAAGAGTTCATTGATAAGATGCTTAGTGTTATGCCGAATTGGATTATTGTTGTAATGGCAATAGTAGGAATTATCGGTGCATATATAGGTTGCAGCATTGGAATGGCATTTCTAAAAAAACACTTCAAAAAAGCCGGTATGGAAAAATAAGATTTCATGGAGAGTTAGGATGATAATCAAACTTGATTTTCGTACAAAACTTTTTATGACGATAGTTCTTTCATATGTAATGGTATTAGGCAATATTCAAACAAAGTATTTCGTGCAAGCCATTTTAATATCCACAATTCCGATAATACTTTTAATTAACGCAAAATATATAAGAGTAGCTATTATTGGAGTGGCTACTCTTTTGTTTGTTTATTCTGCTGATAAATTTCTGATAGGGCTTAATTACAATCCTGTGGTTGCAATTCTATTGATAATAGTGATGGTTATTAAAAAAATTCTCCCCGCATTTTTGATGGGGAGATATACCATACTTACATCAAATGTTGGAGAAAGCATTTACTCATTAAAAAAAATGAAATGTCCAGATGAAATAGCCATTCCCTTGACGGTAATGGTACGTTTCTTTTATGCTGCAAGGATTGATTATAGTAATATAAAAAAAGCTATGCGTTTGAGAGGATTGACGCTTAAAAGGTTAATAAAGAGTCCAATTTTATTATTTGAATATAGATTAGTGCCATTATTGATGTGCTTATCAAAGGCAGCAGATGATTTGACGGTATCAGCTATGACGAAAGGGTTGGCTGTAAATCAAAAGAGAACAAGTATTAGTGAAACATATATGGGACTTGTTGACTTTATGTTTTTCTTAATAATGGCATGGATAATCTATCTATATATAAGGGGAAAATATGCTTGAATTACAAAATTTAACAGTGGGTTTTGACGGTGAAAGCATATTGAAAAATATAAATATGATTTTCAAACCCGGTGAAGTAACCGTCATTACAGGACATTCAGGAACAGGAAAAAGTAGCTTGCTAAAAGTTATCAATGGAATCATTCCGGAATACAATAATGCAGAATTAGAAGGAGATATTGTATTTAACGGAAAATCATTGTTTGGCTTGACAATATTGGAACGATCTAAATTTATATCTACAGTGTTTCAAAATCCTAAAACACAATTTTATTGTATCAATTCAACCGATGAACTGGCTTTTCAGTTGGAAAATAGAAACATAGACAAAGATTTGATTTTAGATAAAATTCAGTATTATTCAGCGGTTTTAGGTACAAAGGAATTATTAGATAGGAATATCTTTGAACTATCTGGAGGCGAAAAGCAGTTGATTGCAGTAACAGCTTGTGGGATTTCTGAAAATGAAATTATCTTGTTGGATGAACCCTCATCTTCCTTAGATCAGGTTGCAATAGAGCATTTACAGAATGCCATTATGGAACTGAAAAAAAGAAAGAAAATTATCATCATTGTGGAGCATAGATTGTTTTATCTGAAAGATATGCTTGATAAATTGTGTGTGATAGAAAATGGAACTTATAAAGAATACACAAAAGAGCAGTTTTGTGATGATTTCTTTGAACAGGTTTCTGAAAAACATAATCTAAGGAGTTTTAATGCGATTTCTAAAAACAATTTTTTAAGCAGGAAATATAAGCAAGTAGAAGTGTTAAAGAAAAATTCTTCAGATCTTGATTGTAAAGCATTGTCTTGTTTGAATTTCAAAAAAAAATATGAAAGAAAGGAAATCTTTGACTTCAGTATTGCCTTTGAATCCGGTATCAATTTCATCATTGGTCAAAATGGTGTTGGGAAAAGCACTTTTATCAATTTGCTGATGGGGCTGACAAGAGGAACAGGAGAGGTGTTTTATAACGGAGTAAAAGTAAAAAAACGATGTGAAAATATTTTTGCGATTATGCAAGATGTTAATTATCAACTTTTTACAGAATCTGTATGGCAAGAAATTTCAACTATTACTAAAGAGGATGAATTAAAAAATGAAATTTTGAGGAGGGTAGACTTATTTGATAAAAAAGAAATGCACCCAAGTTCGTTATCAGGTGGAGAAAAACAGAGATTGTTGCTTGCTATGTCTATGGTAAGCCAAAAACCAATCATAATATTTGATGAACCAACGAGTGGACTTTGCAAAATGCAAATGGATATTTTGATTGAATTTTTGAATCAAATGGTAGCACAAGGGAAAACTATTATTATAATTACACATGATTTTGAATTTATAAAACACTGTGATGGTACAATATATGAATTTCTAAAATAAAATGTAAATGGATACAATTATGGAGGTGTTAAATTATGAAAGAAAAAAGTCCTGCTGTAACATTGTGGGAGCTTGCATATAAGGAACATTCAAAGTTAAAAACATCTGTATTTATAGCAAGTATCGGTGTTATTGCCGGAATTGTTCCATACATTGCTGCAAGCCGTATTTTAGTCTATTTATTAAATGGAATTGCAGATTTCAAGGTCTATTTTTTATGGATGGGAATAGGTATGTTATCTTATATTTTAAAATCTGTTTTATACTCTACGGCGTTATCTGTATCTCATAAAGCGACTTTTAGTGTATTGAAAGATATTCGCTTGAGAATGCTTGATAAACTTCCAAAGATGCCATTAGGAGAAATAATCTCTGTTCCAAGCGGAAACTTTAAGCAGATTATAGTGGATCAGGTTGAAAGTATGGAGAAACCGCTCGCTCACCTGTTGCCTGAAATGACATCGAATCTCTTAGGTTCTTTGAGTATATTTATTTACTTATTATTTCTTGATTGGAGAATGGCTCTTTTATCATTAGTATCCATTCCTTTGGGGATGCTTTTTATGGGACTCGTAATGAAAAATTATGCTGTTCAATATGAAGGATCTGTAAAGGTAAATCGAGAAATGAATTCTGCAATTATTGAGTATGTCAATGGAATAGAAGTGATAAAAACATTTAATCAAGACAAGAGATCGTACGCAAAGTACAAAAATAAAGTCATTGCAAATGCAAGATACTTTTATGAATGGATGAAGAGCTGTCAGTTACCTGTATCTTTATCTAAAAACATATCTCCTACTACAATGATAACAGTGCTTCCATTTGGTTGGTATTTCTACATTAGCGGAAGTTTAAGTGCAGAAGTATTTATATCTGTAATTATTCTATCTTTAGGTATTGCAGGACCTTTACTTGAAACAATCAATTTTGTTGATGGTCTTGCTAAGATAGGGACTATTGCAAATTCTATTAACTTAATTTTAGAAGGAAAAGAACAAAAGCATTCTGATAGAGAAGTGACTATCCAGCAATATAACATTGATTTACAAAATGTAAAGTTTGGATATGAAGAAGAAAAAGAAATTCTTCATGGAATATCCCTAAACATAAAAGAAGGGACAACAGTGGCTTTTGTTGGACCAAGTGGAAGTGGCAAGTCAACTTTAGCAAAATTAATAGCTGGATATTGGGATATCATGGAAGGAAATATAAATATTGGTGGACACAATCTTAAGGAAATTCCATTAAAGCAATTATATAGTTTGACCGCCTTTGTTTCTCAGGATAATTTTTTGTTCAACGAAAGTATTAGGGAGAATATAAGAATGGGCAATCCAAGTGCCAGTGATAAAGAAGTAGAAGACATTGCTAAGAAATCGGGTTGTCATGATTTTATTATGAAAATGGAACATGGTTACGACACGGTTGTCGGAAGTAGTGGGAGCCATGTTTCTGGTGGAGAAAGGCAAAGAATATCAATAGCAAGAGCAATGATCAAAAACGCACCTATTGTAATACTTGATGAAGCTACTTCATATATAGATCCTGAAAATGAAGTGATTATAAAGCAAGCTTTATCAAAGCTTATAAAAGATAAAACGGTGATTATTATTGCTCATAGGTTATCAACTATAACAGATGCAGAACAAATATTCTTAATTGAGAATGGAGAGCTTGTTTCACATGGTAAGCATGAAGAACTTATGGAAGATTCTGAGTTATACCAAAAGATGTGGAATGCTCATATTGGAGTAAAGGATGGTGAAATAAAATGATAAGTGCCTTAAAGAAAATTTTAGATTTCTCAGGTGATGAGAAGAAAAATGTATACCATTCTATATGGGTAAGTTTCTTGTTTGCAATTTTTCACATGCTCCAAATCAGTGCAATATACATTATTGTTAAAGCTATTGTTGAAAAAGATATGAGTATGACACCTGCATGGATTGCTTTGATACTTCTTGTTATAAGCATAGTTGGCAGAAGTGTTGCAAATTATTTTTCACAATTACAGCAATGCCATGCAAGTTATTTCATGGTGGCAAATAAAAGAGTAGCAATAGGTGAAACGTTAAAAAAAATACCTATGGGATTTTTCAATGAAAACAATATTGGTGAAGTGGTTGGAATTTCTACAAGCGTTTTAGAAGATGTAGAAAATACCGCAGCAATGGTTATGGTAAATACATTATCAGGTTTTATAAACACGATAATATTTACAATAATGATTTTAGTATTTGAGTGGAGAATAGGTTTTATTGTTGCAATTGGATGCCTATTGTACTTATTTGTTCTCTCAAAAATGGAAAGCAAATCAAGGAGCGTTCTTCCTAAAAGACAAAAAGCATCTGCTAAATTAGTTGATGCCATTTTAGAGCAAATTGGAGGGATGTCTGTTATAAAATCCTTTAATTTAACAGGGAAAGGAGATGAAAAAGTTAGAGGTGCTATTGAAAATAGTAGAAAAATAAATCTTGATTGTGAAAAACTGTTTACACCTTATACGATTTTGCAAAATATTCTTTTGGATTTGTTTAGCATTTTGATAATAGGTGCAGGTATTTTCTTTTATATTAATGGAAAAATATCATTCTTAAATACAGTTATGACGATTATAATTTCTTTTCTTGCTTTTTCTCAAATAAAATTGGCAGGAAGTGCAACAACCTCCCTCAGAGTTGTTAGTGGATCTATTGAGCAAACAAGGAAGTTAGAGGAATTTCCACAGATGGATATTGATGGAAAAGACATAAAGCCTACTACTTTCGATATTTCTTTTGATAATGTAGAGTTTTCATATTCAGGTAAAAAAATCCTCGATGATATTTCGGTCAAGATACCACAAAACCAAATGACAGCTATAGTTGGGCCTTCAGGAGCTGGAAAAACTACATTTTGCAATTTGATAGCGAGATTTTGGGATGTAGAGAAAGGAGAAATCAGCATAGGTAGACACAATATTAAAGAATATTCATTGGAGTCATTAATGAGACAAATTAGTATGGTTTTTCAAAATGTTTATTTATTTCAAGACACTATTGAGAACAATATAAAGTTTGCTAAGCCAGATGCTACACATGAGGAAGTTATAGAAGCTGCAAAGAAAGCGTGTTGTCATGAATTTATTATGAAGCTTCCTGAACAATATGAAACAGTTATAGGAGAGGGAGGTGCAAGTTTATCTGGTGGAGAAAGACAAAGAATATCAATTGCAAGAGCAATGATAAAGAATGCACCTATTATTATTTTCGATGAAGCTACTGCAAATGTAGACCCTGAAAATGAGGATAAATTGCAGGTTGCTATGGAGGAACTCACAAGAAATAAAACAGTAATAATGATAGCACACAGACTAAAGACAATAAAAAATGCAAACCAAATACTTGTTTTAGCTAATGGAAAGATAACGCAACAAGGTACACATGAAGAACTTATTCAAGTTGATGGTATCTACAAAAAATTTGTTGAAGCAAGACAAGTGGCAGCAAAGTGGCAGTTGTCATAAGTTATAAAAATATTGAAAAAAACTGGAGGAAGTCATATGGGAAAACAAGATATGAAAACACAACTTTTAACCAAAAGTCCTAAAGATTTATTGTTTCAGTTAGCTATTCCGGGAATTATAGGAATGGTAGTTATAGGGCTATATCCATTTATGGACGGAATTTTTGCTGGATGGATTATTGGAGACTATGCAATGTCTGCTATTAGTATATCCATGTCCTTAACAATAATAAATGGTGGAGTATCAGCACTTATTGGAGTTGGTAGTGCATCAATATTATCAAGGGCGATTGGAAAGGGAGATAAAGAAACAACTGACAAGATATTTGGAAATTTTTGTTATTGGGTAATTTTATTCTCTATAGTTATCACAATATTAGGTTTGATATTTGCACCTAATTTTTTGGATTTAGTAGGAGCAAAGGGGAATATTAAAGAACTTGGAGTCAGATATTTAAGAGTAGTTTTTTTGGGCTCCATATTTGTTAATTTTGCTCAAGCCGGAAATATGACAATGCGTGGTGAAGGTGCAGTAAAGCAATCCATGATTATTATGGGGGTAGGAGCAATATTAAACATTATTTTAGATCCTATTTTCATGAAGTTGATGGGAGAATATGCGATTGAAGGGGCAGCTATTGCAACTGTAATCTCTCAAATTGTGCAAGCTATATTAACCTTACGCTATTTTTCAAAGAAAAGTGCTTTTGTGAGGATTCATAAAATCCAAAAGAGTAAGGATATTTCCAGTGAAATGTTTAGCATAGGAAGTTCTGCAATGATGATGCAAATTTTGTTTGCAGTACAACAAACATTCTTGTTTAAGCAAGCTTTCGCATACGGTGGAGATAATTGGGGAATTTTAATGGCTGCTACAATGAGATTGTATATGTTCTCCTTTATTCCTCTTTGGGGAATGAGCCAAGGTTTACAGCCTGTTATTGGGGCAAATTTCGGAGCAAAGCAATATAAAAGAGTAAAAGATACAATGAAAGTTTTTATGTACGGAGCAACTATTCTTGCAGCTCTTTCATGGATACCATCGATGTTTTATTCAGAAAAATTACTATCACTATTCAGTGTAAGAAGTGAAATCATAGAAGCTGGTGTTATGAATTTCAAGATGTTTTATTCCACATTTATTATGTATGGAATTATGATAATGACACTTACATTCTTTCAATCTATTGGAGATGGGAAAAAAGCAAGCATGATTGTAATGCTTAGACAACTGATTTTGTTTATTCCGGCTATATTATTGCTTCCAAAGTTTTTTGGAGCAAGTGCAGTTTGGTGGGCTGAACCTATTGTAGATTTTAGTATGATCTTGGTTGGGTTTATTATTCAACAAACAATGCTTTCTAAATTGAAAACAACAAATTAATCCTATTTTTAATACAACAATCATGTTAGTAGAATCGATGTCATTTTTAATAATGAACTTTTATATAAATTACTTTTTTAGCTGGGAATGTTATTTTCTCAGCTATTTTTTTGGTAAGATAACTAATAATAAATGGAATAATGGAGGGGAAATATGGTGATGTTATTTTTATCAGTAAAAAAATATCATGAATATGCTGTATGTGTTTGTGAAATAGAATTAATTTCTATATATTGCCCTTTTTAAAGAACTAAAAACTGAATATGAGAAGAGCCAAAAAACTTTTTTTCGTTCACATCTAAGAGGATTTCGCACGTCAAAATGCCGAGATCCTCCTTTTTTATGCACAAAATCAAAAAAACATAAAAAGGAGGATCAAAGGATGTTAGACAAAGAAAAATATATTTATGTTAAAGGTAAAAAGATATATGTCTCTGATGAAGTGTATAGAGCATATAAAAAAGAGCTTAATCATGAAGCTCATTTGAAAAGATTAGATAGAAAGCATAAGGTGTTTCATTTTGGAGATTATAATATAAGTGTTGTAGATATTGCAGATAATACAGTTGATGTTGAAAAAATCATTGAAACCAAAATGCGTATAGAAGATTTGTATCGTGCATTAGACAGTCTAAATGACGAAGAGAGAAACCTAATTAAATCACTGTATTTTGAGGATAAAACTCTCACAGAAGTTGCAAAGAAAGAAGATACAAATCCGATGAAAATCAGTAGATTAAGAAATAAGGTTTTAGAGAAACTGAGAAAACTTTTGGATAGGTAAATCAACTAGAGGGCAGGGGAAAATATCTCTGTCCTCTATTTTTTAAAAATTTTTCAAAAAAATATTCAAAAAAGTGTTAAAAATTGTCCTGAAAGTAAGGTTTATATATAGAGGGACTTTTATACCTCGTTATATATAGATTTGAACCTTGACAACTGAATAGACCAAGACAGGACATTAACCATTTGTGGAGCTTTATAATTTCTTCGCCAAGACTTTTCTGCTGATAAGGATTTCGGCTTAAATAAATACTCTAGTTAAAAGAAGGATAAAAGAAAACGAGCGACAAAAAGAAATTATATATTCAGCCTAGGAAACTGATGCATTGAAGCAAATGGGGATAATGATACTTCTACAGTTGTTGCCGGCTCATCTTGAAAAGGGGCGGTGGTGAAATTCCAATGTCGTGGCCTACACGCCTGTTAATGTCAAAAAACTTAAAAATATTGAAGATAAGGAGAAGATATTATGTGTGATGAACATAATATAAATACAGAAATGAAAACAGATAAAAAAGATAAACAGATGATAAATCAAATTGATGGTTGGAATATAGAAGTTAAATTTAATGAAAATGGATTTAGCTTAGAAAATTTAGTAGAGGAATACATCAAAGAAAAATTTTCTGTCTATTAGGGGCTGACAGAAAATATAAGGAGCGTTATAATATTTTTGTGGAAGCCTAGCCTTGGTTCGATTTATTGTATGTAAATTGAATTAAAGGAGGCTTTTTTATGTTTAAAAACAATTTAGCAAAAGAAAATTTGGCAGTTATGTATTTAAGATTATCAAAAGAAGATGGCGAAAAAACAGAAAGTAACTCTATATCTAATCAAAGAGAAATTATAAACTCTTATGCAAGAAAAAATCAAATTACAATTGTCAAAGAGTATGTGGATGATGGGTATTCAGGTGCAAATTTTGATCGTCCCAATTTTAAAGAAATGATAAAGGCTGCCTATGATAGAAAGTTCAATACAATTATTGTAAAGGACTTATCAAGATTCGGAAGAGATTATATAGAAGCTGGAAAATATATTCAAAGAATATTTCCGGAAAACGGTATAAGATTTATATCAGTAAATGACAATTACGATAGTAAAAGTGCAGATATAAACGATACACACCTTATACTTCCTATAAAAAACTTCATCAATGACAGTTATTGCCGAGATATTTCCAATAAGGTAAAAAGCTCTCAAAAGATAAAAAGAGAAAAAGGAGACTTTATCAGTGCTTTTGCACCTTATGGATATAAAAAGTCTGAGGAGAATAAAAACAAGTTAGTGATTGATAAAGAGATATCAGATATTATCAAAAATATATTTGATATGAAACTCTTGGGATATTCCTCAAAGGCAATTGCAGATGAACTAAATCAT
The DNA here is from genome assembly GCF_003096635.1 of Ezakiella coagulans. Classification (GTDB taxonomy): domain Bacteria; phylum Bacillota; class Clostridia; order Tissierellales; family Peptoniphilaceae; genus Ezakiella; species Ezakiella coagulans. The sequence continues at coordinate 90,387 of NZ_QEKV01000002.1, forward strand.
TTAGGAGTTTTAACTCCAAGAAAATATAAAGAAAGTCAAGGATTTAAGTGTAATGGATTTCAAAACACAAAAGGTGGAACCTGGTCAGCAAAGACAGTAAATAGAATTATAGAAAATGAAGTATATATTGGAAATACCTTACAAGGAAAGAGTGTTACTTTAAGTTACAAAAATAAAAAGCAGATAGAAAAAGAGAAAGAAGAATGGATAAGAGTAGAAAATACCCATGAAGCAATTATAAGTAAAGAAGTTTTTACTATTGCAAATACTATGTTAAAAAGAGATTTGAATAATTCTCGTGGAAAGGACAAAATTGATATTTTTACAGGAATGCTTTTTTGTAAAGAATGTGGAAGTTCTTTGATTAGAAGGACTGTAAAGTATAAAAAAAGAGAAGAGATATTCTATATCTGTTCAAAGTACAACAAGGAAAAATCTTGCACAAGACACAGCATAAAAGAAGAAACCTTGATAAAAGCAGTATCTAAAATAATGAAGTCCTACATTGAATTTAATGAAAATCTATATTCTAAAGTTCAGCGTATAGATATAAATAAAAATTTGAAAGACAATCAAATTCCTATACTAAAACGAGAAAAAGCGATGACAGAAGAACTCTTATCTTCTCTATACCTTGACCTAAAAGAAGATGTTATTAGTAAAGAAGAATATCAACTTTTTAGAAAAAACTATACAGAGAAATTGACTAAATTAGATGAAAGTATCGAGTATAGATTAAAAAAACAGGAAGATACTAAGGAGAAGATTGATAAAAATAAGAGTTGGATCATCGACATTAACAAGTATAAAAATTTATCTGAAATAGATAGATTGTCTGTTGTGATGCTTATTGATAAAATTTTTATTTCTGAAGATAAGACGATAGATGTTAGGTTTAATCATACTGAAGAATTGTCTTTACTTGAAGAAATGACAAAAATGGATAAGTCTGACATTAAAGCCAACACTATAAAAAAGAAAAGTATCGATAAAAGCAGGAAGTCAAAAACTATACCCACTGTTATGAATAAAAGTCTTGTAAGCGCTGAAAGTGAGGTATGCTGTGGCTAGAACAAAAAATAGGCATATATCACAATCAGGAACAGAAGTTGGAAAAGTGATTGAAAAAATATACATTGCCGGTATTTATGCTAGATTATCACAGGAAAGAAAGGAAGCTTACAGGGATAAAAGTAATTCACTTGAAATGCAGGAAGAACTCTGTATAAATGCTGCAAAAGAAAAAGATATAAAGATTTTAAGAGTATACAAGGACTATGAGTATTCTGGAACAAATTTTAAAAGACCTGCATTTATTGAAATGATGGAAGATATCCGAACAGGTAGGATAAATTGTATCATAGTAAAAGATATGTCAAGGTTTGGTAGAGAGTATTTAGAAATCGCAAACTATATCGAAAAAGTATTTCCATTTTTGGGAGTTCGATTTATTTCCGTAAATGATAATCTTGATACTAAAGACGGTATAAAATCAGATCAGAGTTATGAAATAGCAATAAAAAATATCTTCAATGATTTATACGCAAAAGATATTTCAAAGAAAATAAAAGCATCTAAAGAAATAAAAATGAAACAAGGGTCTTTTATAGGAGCGATGGCTCCGTATGGCTATAAGGTTGATAAAATTGATGGAAAAAGAGTTCTGGTGATGGACGAAAAGGCAGCAGATGTAGTAAGACTTATCTTTTATATGGCAAGTCAAGGTAAATCCAATATGCAAATAGCAAGAGAATTGACTAAAACATATACGACACCTGATGAATATAAAAGAACAGGTAAAATTTTTAAGGATAAAGAAGATACAAAACAATGGGATATTTCTTATATATCAAAAATGCTTTCTGATGAAGTATATATTGGGAATTTGATTCAAAGAGTATACTCAAATAGACATGATCCAAGTAGGAAAAGTAAGTTTCGTGATAAAGAAGAGTGGATTATAACAGAGAACACCCACGAAGGTTTAATAGACAAAACTACATTTGAAAATATCAGAGAGATAAAGGAGAAAAAACAAAACTATCTACCTTACCATTCACTGAAAAACATAATAAAAGACGGAAAAGAAAATGTTGGAGTAAAAATTCAAAGAGATCATAAAAAAGAAGGAAAGTATGACGACCTCATACAGTGCAGTGTTTGTGGCAGATATTTGAAAAAACAATATGGACCACGAGGACTGAAATATCATGATGAGATTTGCTATTGTTATTATTGTAAAGGTGGAGATAGATTAAACTTAGAAAAATCTCATGTAAGAATATACGAAACAGACCTAGATAAAATTTTAGTAGATACCTTAAAAAGACTGGTTTCAAGCTTTTATAAAAAGGATAAAAGATTACGACTAAAAATATATTTAGAAAATATAAGTACTGAAAAGATAAATCAAGTTTCTCTAAAAACAGATGTAAATAATAAAAAGATTGCTTCTCTTAGGATCAATCTACAAGAACAATATGAAAACTATGTTAAAGGAGAGGTTCTTTTAAGTGATTTTAAAATAGAAAGTAAAAAAATAAATAATCAAATAAAAACCTTAAAAAATGAATTAAAAGTTTTTGCTGAAAGAATAAGAAATATAAAAAAGAAAAAAAGAGAAATTATAGAATTTATAGATGTACTATTTTGCTGCTTGGATGCTAAAAGCATAGAAGTTGATAAAGAATTGGTCGATACATTAATTAGTCATATAGAAATATCAGAGTATAAGCAGGTTACCATATATTTTAAGTTTAAACTTGATAAAGATGTGGGAAAGCAGTTGGAGGTAGAGCATGAATAAGATAGCTATATATTTAAGACTTTCTGAAGAAGATTATCACAAAGTGGATGAAAGTGAAAGTATAGCAAATCAAAGAGATTATATAAAAAGCTACATTGAAAATGAAACATCTTTAAAAAGTTGTGAAATAGAAGAATATGTAGATGATGGATATTCTGCTACTAATACAAATAGACCTTCCTTTTTAAGGCTTATTGAGGATATAAAGAGTGGTAAAGTGGGAACTATAATTGTAAAAGATATGTCTAGGTTTTCAAGAGATTATATTTTGCTTGGGGATTACTTAAGCAATATATTACCATTTCTAAAAATACGATTTATTGCTATTAATGACAACTATGATTCTTTAAAAGAACAAGGTAATGGCTTAGATACAGATACACAGTTTAAGACATTGTATTATGATTTATTCAGTAAGGAATTATCTGAAAAGGTAAGAGGTTCTATTAGGCAAATTAAATCGCAGGGGAAAAATATAAATTGGGCAGCACCTTTTGGATATATTAAAGATCCAAAAGATAAACATAGTATCATCATTGATGAAAAAACAGCTTTTATAGTTAAAGAAGCTTTTGATTTATTGCTAAAAGGATATTCGTGTATTCAAGTGGCTAATATATTTAATGAAAAAGGTTATATTACACGCTCTGAACGAAAAGAAGAACTGAAACTTTCTGATTATACTGGAAATTTAATTACCGGAAGTGAAGTAAAGAAAAGAGTTTGGACAAATGCAGCTATCTCACAGATTACAAGGAACGAACTATATACAGGAGATTATGTATATAATAAATTCAAAGAAACAAAAATAGGTGGAAGAAAAAGAATTTTACTTCCTGAAGATGAGTGGAAAATACTTCCAAATACCCATGAATCTATTATTTCCAGAGAAGTGTTTGATAAGGTTAAGAAAATAAAAGAAAAACGAAGTTTTGGGGGATATACAGGAAACAAAAATCGTTCTATTTTTTCTGATAAGATTTTTTGTAAAGAATGTGGTAGACATATGAGTTTACGATGTGACAGTAGACAAAAGAAGAATTCTGATAAAATATACAAGTATAAGATTTATTATTGTAATTTATGTAAAGCTGAGAAAACACCAAACAATATCAAAGAGAAAGATATTATTGAACTTATAAAACCTAAATTAAAAGGTTTTAAGATTCAAAACACATTAAATAAAGAGAAAGTTATAGAACACAAGAATGTAAAAGAAGAGATTTTAAAGGAAATATCCATATTAAACAGCAATTTACAAATCATCTATGAAAACTATAAAAAGAAAAATATTTCGAAAGAGGAGTATCTAAAGGAAAAAACTTTTATCAAAGATAAAAAGATATTATTGGAGAGTAAGTTGGAAGAATTGAAGTCAGAGAAGATTGATTCAAGGAAAGAAATGGATATTACAGTCTTAGACGAAGAAAGTTTATTGAAGGCTTATTTAGACAATAAAATTGATAAGATAATTGTATCAAGAAGTGGAGAAATAGAAATTGTAGAAATATAGATGGATAGTATTAAAAGTAACTCATAATCTCGCCAACTTTAATTTTAATACGCCAAAATGTAAATAATGACGAGAAAATTTGCGGAAATAAATAGTACTGTTTACTATGAGTTGATAGGGTAAATATTTAGGAACAAACAAAAAAATGATATAATTATAGTTAAAATGAGATATTGTGAGGTGATTTTTGTGTCTAAAATAAATGTGGAAGGATCAGAAATTAGCATTATTGCCATAGATAATAGAGATTATATTTCTTTAACCGACATGGTTAGAAATGTTGAAAATGGTGTGGCACTGATAGAAAAATGGCTAAGGAATAAAAATACAATTGAATTTTTAGGAATATGGGAAGAAATGTATAATGCGAATTTTAATTCCACCGAATTCGAGGGAATTAAAAATGAAGCAGGTTTTAATCGTTTTATTTTATCGGTTAAACAATGGGTCAATAAGACGAATTCTATCGGAATTATTGCCAAAGCAGGAAGATATGGTGGAACATATGCACATAAAGACATAGCTTTTGAATTTGCGTCGTGGGTATCACCTTATTTTAAGCTCTATCTTATTAAAGAGTTTGAGCGCTTAAAAGAAGAAGAACAAAAACAATTAGGTTGGGATATCAAGAGGAATTTAGCTAAGATAAATTACAAAATTCATACAGATGCAATTAAGAATAATCTTGTCCCTGAAAAATTATCAAAGGAAAGAATAAACTATATCTATGCAAGTGAAGCAGATATATTAAATGTAGCTTTGTTTGGAATGACAGCAAAAGAATGGCGTGAAAGTAATCCGGAGTTAAAAGGAAATATGAGAGACTATGCTGATATATCACAATTAGTGTGTTTATCAAATCTTGAGAACTTAAATGCTGTTTTTATAAATGAGGGAATGGATGCAACTGAAAGGATAGAAAAATTAAATGCAATTGCTATTGAACAAATGAGGATTCTAACAGAAAGTGAACGTATAAAAAAGTTAAAATAAAAGTTTTGTATATAAATTAGGCGATAGAAATATCGTCTAATTTTATGTAACAATTGCTTGACATTGTAGGGAAAGTCGACAATTCTTAAAATTGTCGGAGGAATGCTCGAAACGGATGAAAAATTAAAAATTCACGACACTCTTTCAAGCGGCGATTTTATCAGGAGCGGCAATTGGGCATATTTTCCGCAGTCGCCGAACACTTTTGACGGCAGAATCGGAGAGCTCTTTAAGATGATAAATCCGAATATTTCGCAAGAAAGAATGTGGAATCTTTTGGAAAAGGTGGGACTTAAAAACTATTTCGACTCAAAAGACGGTCTCGAAACATATGTAAAAAATTCCGAATCAACTTTTTCGGGCGGCGAGCACAGGAGACTTTGTCTCGCGCTTTTCCTCGGATATGATGCGGAGGTCATGCTTTTTGACGAGCCGACGGCATCGCTCGACAAGAAGAGTGCCGATTTGATTATAAATATAATTGCGGATTTGAGAAAGCATAATAAAACGTGTTTGATTTCAACGCACGACGTCGATTTGAAAAATATCGGCGACGAAGTTATCGATGTTACAAAAAGATAGACAGGGAAGCGATGCAAGCTTCCTTTTTTATTGCAAACAAAAACGCCTATTCAAATGAATAAGCGTTTGTAAAAATCTGTCTATTAGAATTTGCTGTCGTCAACTGAATTGAGATATTCCTTGATCGGTCCGACAACTTTTTTAATTGTTCCCGGAACAAACGGGTTTTCGAGTTTTGCAACTTCGAGAAGACCTGTGAAAGGTTTTTTGCCGCCTGTTTTACATAGTCTCAAATAATCGCTCCAAGCATTTTCGTGGTTTTCTCTGTCTTTTTCCCAGAATTGGAATGCACAAACTTGTGCGAGTGTGTAGTCGATATAGTAGAACGGACTTCCGAAAATATGTCCTTGTCTCAGCCAGAATCCGCCGTCTTCAAGAACTTTTATGCCGTCGTAGTCTCTGTGTGGCAAGTATTTCTTTTCGAGTTCACGGAATTTCGCTCTTCTTTCCTTCGGTGAAACTTCAGGATTTTCATAGACGAAGTGTTGGAATTCGTCGATTAAAGCACCGTATGGAAGGAAGAGAACTGCACCTTGAAGGTGTTGGAATTTGAATTTATCTTCTTCATTTTCAAAGAAAAGATTCATCCACGGCCATGTTAAAAATTCCATACTCATTGAGTGGATTTCAGCACTTTCCATTCCCGGCCACAAGTATTCGCTCACTTCGAAGTCACGGCTGTTGTAGACTTGGAATGCGTGTCCTGCTTCGTGTGTAAGGACTTCGACGTCTCCGGTTGTGCCGTTGAAGTTTGCAAAGATGAACGGACATCTCCATTTTGACAAATATGTGCAGTATCCGCCGCCCGCTTTGCCCGGCTTTGCATCGAGGTCAAAGAGGTGACGGTCGAGCATGAAATTGAAAAATTCGTCGGTTTCAGGACTTAGTTCAGCGTACATTTTCTTTGCACGTTCAACACACCATGCTCTGTCGCCGTGCGGTTTTGCGTTTCCGTTTTCGAATTGCAGTCCTTCGTCGTAGAATTTCAAATTGTCGATGCCAATTCTCTTGGATTGACGTTTTCTAAGCTCAGTTGCGAGAGGAACGACGTCATTGATGATTTGCTTTCTATAGCTTGCAACCTCGTCTTTGCCGTAGTCGACGCGGCCCATTCTCTTGTACCCGAGGTCGACATAGTTTTCGTAGCCGAGTTTCTTTGCCATTTTATCTCTTACTTTGACCATCTTGTCATAAATTTCGTCGAACTTATCGAGATTTTCTTCGAAAAATTCTGCAACGAGTTTTGTAGCTTTCTTTCTCGTTTCTCTATCCTTGTCTTGAGTGTGTTTGCCAAGTTGTGTCAAATTGAGCTTTTCGCCTTCCCATTCTTTTTGGCAGGATGCGATAAGTTTTTGATATTCTATTGAAAGTTTTGATTCTTCAACCAAATCTTCCATGATTTCAGGTTTGAATGTTAATAAATCGTTTTCGTATTTTTTGATTAAATATGAGCCGAAACGTTCTTCGAGGGCAGCTTTAAATTTGCTGTCCAAAAATGCTTTTTCATATTTTACGGTCGCTTCTTCAATCTTCGGTCCTTCTTCAGAAAAGTGATTCATTTCGTCGTCATAGAACTTGTCAGTTGTGTCGATTGAGTTTCTTATGGAAACCAATGTACCGTATGAATCGAGGTCGTCCAAGACTTTTGAAACGTTGAAATATGTTTCAATCGCTTCGTCTTTATTTGCAGCCTTTTCAAGCTTTTCAGTTTCCTCACCGATAATCTTTACAATTTTGTCAAAGTCCGGTCTTTCGTATTTAAACTCTTCGAATGTTAAGTTTGTTTCTTTAGTCATAAAAATACCTCCTAAAAATATTATAACATAAAATTATTTTTATTTGTACAAAAATAGTGATTTAAATTACTATAATAAATTTCGAGAAATGGATTCCGAAATGTGGTATAATAAAAGGTGGAGGGATTTAAGTGGAAGGAATGCTTTACATAGTTCCGACTCCGGTCGGAAATCTCAAGGATATAACTTACAGGGCGATTGAAGTTTTGAAGTCGAGCGATTATATTTATTGCGAAGACACAAGGACGAGCGCAGTGTTTTTGAATTTTTACGACATAAAAACCGAAAGGCGCTCTTTTCACAAGTTCAATGAGCGCTCGAAAGTCGACGAGATAATTGACCTCGTTTATTCAGGCAAGACGATTTCCGTCATAAGTGATGCGGGAACTCCGGGCATCAGCGACCCATGCGGTATTTTGGTTTCGGAAATCGACGCAAAGTTCGTTCGAACTCTTCCGGGTGCAACTGCATTTGTGCCGGCACTTGTGAACTCCGGACTTTCAACGGACGAATTTACATTCATTGGATTCCTTCCGCCGAAGAAAAACGAGCGCATGAAAAAGCTCGAAAGTCTTTTAGATATGACTCAAACTCTCATTTTTTATGAATCGCCGCACAGAGCGGAGGAAACACTTCTCGATATGCAAACGGTTTTTAAAACGAGAAATGCAGCTCTCGTCCGGGAGATTTCAAAAATTTATGAGGAGACTGTGCGCTTCAACTTTTCAGAGATTCCGTTTGACAAAATCACGTTCAAAGGAGAGATGGTGATTTTGGTTGAAGGGGGAGAGGAAAAGGCAATCGACATTTGGCCGAGAGTCCGGGAAATAATGGAGAGCGGAATGAGTGCAAAGAGCATTTTGAAACAGATTAAAGAAGAGTACAAAAATGAAGAAATCAAGAGAAATGAAATCTATGATTTTGTTTTAAAAAATTCAAAGGAATAGGTGTTATGGAAATAGAAGAAATTTTTAAATCTTTTAATGACAGGCTTTTGGATAAACACAAAAAGTTGAAAAATGAAGTTACAAAGGAAAAGCTCTTGACATTGGGCGAGTTTTATATGTCGCGACACCTGACAGATGAAGAGATGAATAGTTTTCTTCCGAAAGGTATTGCAGCGGTCGATGGCTCAAACAATTCGTACGGTGGAGCGGATCCGAACATTATCCATTTTCTTCGTGCATGCTATATTCCGGATATGAAACGCGACCGTGTTGAAGAAGTGCGAATTTTAAGTCCGCTTGTTGACGTTGAGGTCTCACCTAAGTCCGAGCTTTCAAAACTCGAGCTTATAGCGGCAATGAAGGGCCTCGAGAAATATGATTCGAAGGCACTTTTGATGGATGGAGGACTTATAAGATATATTTTGGATGCGGAAGACGAGTACAACGAGCTACTTGAACTCGTGAAAGAGAGAGATACGCTTTTTATGGGCGTGATTGAGGACATGAAGAGCCGTTCGATTTCGAAGGCTTTGGATGTTGATGGCTTCGATAGGGAGCTACTTTTTGGTAAACTCGCTCCGGGAGAAGCATTTTTTCTTCATGACGAGTTAAACCTAAAAAAAGAGAGTTCGATAAGCACAATTTATTTGCGTCCGGGAAACGACCCGATGGCGATTTCGATTGATTTTCCAAACTTTTTGGGCGATAAAAGGGAACTTATAACAAATCTTGTTCGAACGCTTACACCGGACATGAGTCGCGGCATTCCGTTTATTTTGGACATTGTGGATAAATATGCGAAAGTGACCGACAAAGACATGCAATATTTTATAAAGAAATATATTTCAGAGGACGTTAAAAGGCTTTATTTGGATGAGGCAAGACAAAAGAGGTGGATGTAATGAAAGTTATTGGAATGACTACAAGCAGCGAGGCATATATCGTTGAGAGGGAAAATCCGATAAGGATAAATGAATATCTTAAGATTCGCGACAAAAATCAGGGGGATTTGATTTGCGAAACGACGAAGACGCACGCATACAACAGATTTATGCCGCTGAAGCCGGACAGCGATATGGCGGACACGCACGTGCTTGAGGTTTTAAAGGACCTTGGGTACGACATTGACAACGAAAAGATTTATATCGCGAAGGTGCGCCTTTTGAGCGAAGCGCCTTATCCAATTGAGACTGGATCCGAAGTTGTCGTGCCGGAGTTTGATGAAATAAAGGACATCCTTATAAGGACCGACGACAAAAAGGGACTCGTGCTCGGCGCAATAAAGAACACCGACGAGCTTTACAAATACGCCGACGAAAAATACAAGGACCTCTTCACGATGTTTGAGGACAAAGAGGAGAGGGAGCAATACGAGCTTCCGGCGATTTTCGATTTGTGGTCGATGAAGGACTATCCGCACATCGGCATCTTCGGGGGTTCAGGTTCCGGAAAAAGCTACGGAATCAGGGTATTTATCGAAGAACTTATGCGCCTTAATATCCCGACAATCGTGAGCGATCCGCACAACGAAATGAGTTTTGAATCGGACGACGACAGATTCAAGGACAAGTACACAATTTTCAATGTGGGCGTCGACGCCGGAATCGAGTTTAAGGACCTTTCGAGTTTCGATTTAACTTATCTTTTGAAATCCGCCGGTGATCTGAGCGATGCACAGTCGTCGTTTATTGAAATGGCACTCGAAAAAAATGAAAGTGCTGACAGTTTCAACACGAAAATCGAGTCGCTTATCGAGCTTTTGGAAATCGGAACGTCTGCGGACATCGAAAAATATATTGCAGACAATCCGGGACCTGAAGGAAACAGAATAAGCACTTTGTACAAGAACTACAAACGTTTTGTGCGCTCGTCAAATCTGTCGGTCATAAAAGCCATAAGATGGCGTTTTAAAAGAATTGAATCGACCGGCATTTTCAACTTCACGAGCCGCGACATCATAAATGCACTGAAGCAATCGAAGACTGTTGTCATCAGGGGTGAGATGCGAATTTTGCTCGTTTATATGAGTTATATTTTAAGGTCGCTCTATTACATGAGACGCACCTACAAAGACGAGCACGACGGTAGTGCTGAGCATTTCTTTCCGCCGTTTGTGTCGGTTATAGACGAAGCACACAACTTCGCACCGAAGGGCGACCCGAGACCTTCCAAGGCGATTATACGTGAAATCGCACAGGAAGGACGTAAGTACGGAGTTTTTCTAGCACTTGCGACGCAAAGACCGTCGATTCTAGACGACACGACGACCGCACAGCTGAATTCGAAATTTATTTTCAGGACCACGAGACAGACTGACATTCAAACGATTAAAGAAGAAACGGACATCTCGCCGGACGAATCGGCAAGACTTCCTTATCTCAGAAGTGGTAATGTGTTTTTCTCGAGTGCCGTCATGGGAAGGACGATGTTCATAAGAATAAGAAAAGCAATCAGCCATCAGCCGAAGAGCGAAAACCCGTTCGATGAATTGGGCATGATGAAGGAGTCGATGGACGAGGAAATCGTTGAAATTTTGGACAGATTCCTTCCGGTAAAAGTGCTCGATTTAAACATCGTTATGACCGAGCTCAGTAAAGTCGGAAAGGGCATGGACAGCAAGGAACTCATTGCATTTTTGGACAGAAAATCCGGAGAGGGCTACTATAAAAAGACGGAAACACCGTTTGGAGATAAATATGAAAAAGCTTAAAATTTTATTTGTAACAACAGAAGCACTGCCGTTTGTTAGAACTTCAAATATGGCGGACTTCACATACAATTTAACGAGAAAACTTAAAGAACTGAACACAGACGTAAGGCTCGTCATGCCACTTTTCAAATCAATCAAGACCGACTACAACTCGAGTCTTCGATTTGTGAAGAGCTTTGTGGTCGATTTGGGATACAAGGTCCACACCGCAACAATTTTGAGTCTCGATGTTGAGGGAGTTTTGTTTTATTTTGTCGATTCCGACGTGTATTTTGACAGACCGAGAATTTACGGCGAGAGAGACGACGCGGAGAGATTTATTTTCTTTAACAAAGCGGTGAACCTCATGATGAAGGAAATAGACTTTAAACCTGACATCATAGACGTGAACAACTATGCGTCGAGTCTTATTCCGGCTTGTATAAAAACAAAGAGACAAGTTGACAGTTTTTATCACGGCATAAAGACGGTGCTTTCGATTCACAACATCAGAAATCAGGGCATATATCCGGCGAAGGACATGGACTCGATTGCGAGCCTACCGCTCGAGCTTATGGAGGACCGCGAGTACAAATATTTCAAGGCGGTAAACTTCTTGAAAGCGGGAATCGACTCTGCAGATTATATAACGCTTCCGGCACCGTCACTTAAAGAGGAAATTGTGAGCCCATACTATGGCAGCAACCTCGACAATCTCTTGACTGCAAATTCGTTTAAGGTGATGGGGATTTTGGACGGAATAGACCACAGGCGTTATGATCCGGAAAAGGATCCTGCAATTTTCCAAAACTTCGGCGCAGACACACTTGAGGAAAGAGCGATAAATAAACAGGGCGTTATGAGCTACTACTCGCTATCAGGTTTTGAAAGACCTTTAATCTCGGTCATCGGTCGGCTTATTACAAGAAAGGGCGTGGACTTTGTCTACGAAAACATCGACTATATGGTCGAGGCGGGCTTTAATATAATCATTATGGGTACGGGCGAGCCGGCGTATGAGGATAAACTTTTGGAAAAAGAGCAGGAGTATCCACAGAACATTTCGGTTAAACTCTATGTAAATGAAAAAGAAGCGATTCGCGTTATGGCGGGAAGCGATTTCTTTCTCATGCCATCACGCACCGAAATACAGGCACTTAACCAGTTGATTGCACAAAGATATGGTGCAATTCCAATTGTTAGAGCTACCGGGACTCTGAAAGACGGTATAAGAGAATATAACAAATTTACAAAAAAAGGCGACGGAATAATTTTTCAGAACATGAGAGAAAAGGACTTCAGAGGAGCGATTGATGAAGCGAAGAAGCTTTATGAAGACGAACCCGAAACACTTGAAATAATGCGAAGAAACGCACTTATGAAAGACAGCAGTTGGGAAAAAACGGCGGAGGAATATTTGAGGTTGTTTCAAGATATTTCAGAATAAAAATGAGGATATCTATGGAGGGGAAAAGACCCTTCATAGATATTTTTTTGGGGATTTATTTGCGGGCCTTTTCGCGATAAACGCTTGATTCAATATTTCAGTCGCTGCGACGTACTTGCCAGTACGCCTCACTCCTAAAATATTTCATCTAAGCGTTTCTCATCGAAAATTCCGGGCAAATAACGTCGGGGGTTGGGGGTGGAGAATTGGTAAAGTCTTTTGGGTTCGAGATTTTATAAATGCAGCGTTGTTGGTGGTAATACATATTCTATATACACAAAAATGGGCGCCAGGACACACAGTGCCTGGCGCTACAACGCGTACATGGACATTTACAATTATATATACAGAATAATTTATGTATAAATACATACACGCCGCAAGTAGCGGCGACCAGTTTTTTTATCCATCGAACAGAAATCTATGATTTCGTCGTGAGATGAGATAAAAAGGTGTATCGCCGCCAATAACGAAAATGGACAGAAAATATTCTGTGAAACCTACAATGATGGATGAATTTAAAAATCGTTTTAGGTTTTTGGTTCGATATTCTCTTCACACACCGTTGTTGTTTTGTTTCTTAAAAAATTAAATGCCAAATATGGCGCCGGGGCATCGTTACTCCTAACGTCGTAACGTATGCCATCACGCTACAACGCATACATGGACATTTATAATTGTAAAATTACAAACACGTATCGCCGCCAAAATAAAAGTGAATAAAATTTTTAAATCAATTCATAAATTCGTTTTAAAATTTCGCCAAAATAATTTTCTTTTTCAAAGCCGCACTCTTTACAATTTTTACGGTTTATGGTATAATCTCTTGTGTAAAACTATATGATAAGGAGGTGTGGTTATGAAGAGAACTTACCAACCTAAAAACAGACAAAGAAAAAAGGTACACGGTTTTAGAGAAAGAATGAGAACTAAAAACGGCAGAAATGTACTAAAGAGAAGAAGAAACAGAGGCAGAAAGGTCTTAAGCGCATAATAATGCTTAAACCACAGAATCGACTTAGGCGCGATTTGGATTTCAAGGTTATTTTTAATCGCGGTGTAAAAAAATACAATAGAAATTTTTCACTTTATTATTTGCCGATGAACAGAGGCAAAAAAGTTGGGATTATCGTTTCTAAAAAGCATGGAAATGCTGTGAAAAGAAATCTTTTGAAGAGGAGAATTCGCGCAATTATGTATCCTTTGGTGCCGCAACTTAAATACGGCAACTTGATTCTCGTGCCGAAAGTCAATGCAGATGAGCTGGATTTTAAAGATCTGAAGAAAAATATTATTCACATACTGAATTTGGGGGATTTGTTAAAGTGAGACGGATTGCACTTGGAGTTATTTGGTTTTATCAAAAGTTTATATCCAAATATATTCTCACGGGCAGCCACTGTCGCTTTACCCCCACATGTAGTGAATATGCCAAACAGGCATTCACAAAATACGGATTTATGAAGGCTCTATACTTAACTATAAGGCGAGTTGGAAAATGTCATCCTTATCATAAGGGTGGATATGATCCGCTTCCATAAAAATTGAAAGGAAATATATATTGTTAAGCTTTTTAGGTAATATACTGGGCTATGTTATGCGATTTATTTATGACACTCTTTCGCATATAGGAACTGAACCTGAAAATTTCAGTTATTTTGCGATGAGTATAATTGTAGCCACTCTATTTATAAAATTAATTACATTGCCGCTAAATTTGAAGGCTGCGAGACAAATGAAGAAGACTCAGGAGTTACAGCCGCAAGCAAAAGAAATTCAAATTAAGTTTAAGCATGACCCGCAAACAGCAAATATAAAAATTCAACAACTTTACAGAGAAAACGGAGCGTCAATGACCGGCGGATGTTTGCCGATTTTAATTCAGATGCCTGTTATACTTGCTTTCTTTAGAGTTATGCAAAATCCGGGACTTTATGTTTTTAATCAACCGGGACATTTTGAATCAATCAGTAAGACATTCCTTTGGATTAAGGATTTGACTCTTGCAGATCCGCATTGGTATGGTCTTCCGCTTCTTGTAGGATTGACGACATTTCTTCAATCTTTCACAACTCCAAAAGTAGGAACACCTGAGCAACAAGAACAAATGGCATCGATGAATACGATGAACTATATCATGCCGATAATGTTTTTCTGGTTCGCTTTAAAATATCCTGGTGGTCTTGCATTGTACTGGATTACAAACACTTTGTTTACAGCAATACAACAATTAATCACAAACAGAGCTCTCATTTTTAAAAAGAAAGGAGAATAATGATGGATAAAATAACTCTTGAAAAGAAGACAGTTGAAGAAGCAATTTTAGAAGGCTTGAAACTTCTCGGTGCAAAGAGAGAAGATGTAATTATTCATGTCGAAGAAGAAGGCCAAAAAGGATTTTTAGGTCTTATCGGAGGCAAGGATGCAAAGGTTACCATTGTTAAAAAAGGCACTCCTGATGCAGCTTTATATGAAGACAATGAAAGTGATTCTTTAACAAAAAATGCTGCAACAAATTTTATAAATGATGCAAAAGAAAGCGTTACCGAAAAATATGAAAATTCAGATTTTAAGGAAAACGTAGATGAAGCCAAAGAAAAGGTTTCAGATTTTGCAGACGATGCAAAGAAAAAAATAGAGAGTTTCACGGAAGATACGAAAGCAAAAGTCATGGAAGTAACTGAAGTTGTTCGCAATGAAGTTTCAAATTTCAAGGACGATGTTAAGGATTCTTTTGAAGATACAAAGGAAAAAGTTTCAGATTTTGCTGAAGATGCAAAAGAAAAGATTTCTGAAACAACAGAATCGGTAAAAGAAAAAGTTTCCGAAGTTAAAGAAGAAGCGCACGAAGATGTTGCAAAGTTTAAAGATGATGCTAAAGAGTCACTTGAAGATACAAGAGAAAAAGTCAACGATAAGATTGACGATATAAAAGGTGAAAATATAAACTCTACATTCCCGCAATTTGAAACAAAGGATGAAGCTGCAGAAGCTTCTAGAATTTTCCTTGAAGACATGATGCACAAGATGGGTTATGCCGGAGTTGTTGAGGTTATTCCACCGATTGAAGAAGATGAAAACTATGTTTTGGATATTATTCCGGACGATTTCAAGATGAATTCAAGGTTTATCGGTAAAAAAGGAGATACTCTCTCCTCAATCGGTTATCTTGTAAATGTTTTCCTTAGAAATAGATTCCAAGGTGATATGATGATTGAGGTCGACTGCGGGGATTATATTTATGAAAAACAAGAAGATTTGAAGAGTTTCGCAAGAATGGGTGCAGAAAGAGCACTCAATGAAGGCGAATATAAATTTAGACCGATGAACGCATACGACAGACGATTGGTCCACAGAGAAATCAATAAGATCGAGGGCGTCACAACACATTCTGAAGGTGAAGAACCGAGACGTCGAATAGTCGTTCAACGTGACCCGCAATAAAGGCGGGTTTTTTGTTATGAGAACTATTGCTGCAATAAGTACTCCGCCGGGAAAAGGCGGAATAGGAATAGTGAGAATGAGTGGAGAGTTTTCTCTAGAAATTTTAAAGAAAATTTTTACAAAAAAAGAGATTCGTCCACGTTTTATGCACTATGGAAAAATAATTTATGAAAACCGCGTTGTAGATGAAGTTATGGCATGTTATTTCAATAAGCCGTACACATACACATGCGAGGATATGGTTGAAATTTATTGTCACGGCGGCTATGTGAGCTGTCTTTATATTTTGGAAATTCTTCTAAAGCTCGGTGCTGTTCCTGCGGAAGCGGGGGAGTTTACAAAACTCGCATTTTTGAACGGAAGGATTGACCTTTTGGAAGCGGAGGCTGTCGAAGGAATTATCGAGGCCGAATCAAAAGAGGAACAGCTTATGTACGCCGATGTTTTGGGAGGAAAACTCACCGAAAAACTTGAATCAGTTTTGAACGATGTGGTTAATCTTATAAGTGAATGCGAAGCAAAGATCGATTATCCTGAACTTGGCGACGTCGACGATATGAAGGAAAAGCTCGAGAAAATTCACGGAGGACTTATTTCATTTTTGGACGACGAAAAGAGGACGACATATATTAGAGACGGTTTGAAACTTGCGATTATCGGGCGACCGAATGTCGGAAAGAGCAGTCTTTTAAATGCACTCACAAACAAGGAGAGGGCGATTGTGACGGAGATTGCAGGAACAACGAGAGACACTATTGAGGAGACCATAAATTACGAAGGACTCACGATAAGACTCATCGACACAGCCGGGATAAGATCGACCGACGAGGTCATCGAAAGAGAGGGCATAAAGCTTTCAAAGAAGGCTGCGGAGGATGCTGACTTTGTCGTTGTCGTTTTGGACGGCTCTACACCGCTTCAAGCTGACGATTTTGAAATAATGGAACTTGTGAAGGACAAGGAAAAGGTTTTTCTTATAAATAAAGAGGACAAGGGTTTAAAAATCGATTTGAAGAGCGTTGAAAAATACGGAGAATACATTATTTCTTCGATTAAAAACGACAGTGGTGTTAGGGAACTTTTAGATGCAATCAAAAAGAGAATCGTGCACGAAATCGATTTTAACGTTACAAGCATTTTTAATATCAGGCATGTCGATTTGATTGAAAGGGCGATTTCAGAAATCGAAACCGCGATAAGAGACATCGACGTTATGCCTTTTGAAATTGTAGAGGTGAGCCTTCGTGAGGCACACGAATATATTTCGATGATTTTGGGACGAGATACGTCCGAGGATATTATCGACCGAGTATTTAGAGATTTTTGCGTTGGGAAGTGATTTTATTGACTTATTTAAAAGATGAATATGATATTGTAGTTGTTGGGGCGGGACACGCCGGAAGTGAGGCGGCAATCGCAGCTGCAAATATGGGGCTAAAAACTTTAATAATCACAATGAATCTTGACGGTATTGCCGCTCTTTCGTGCAATCCGAACATAGGAGGAACCGGGAAGGGGCATCTCGTAAGAGAACTCGATGCACTTGGCGGATATATGGCTCTTAACATCGACAAGGTTTATCTGCAATCGAGAATTCTTAACACTTCAAAGGGACCGGCCGTTCATTCACTACGTGTGCAAGCGGACAAAATAAGATACCACGAAGAGATGAAAAAGAAACTCGAGTCCACGGAAAATTTAACACTCCGCCAAATGGAAGCAACAGACGTCGTTATTGAAGACGGTGAAGTGAATGGCGTTGTCGTTCGTGACGGCAGGACTATAAAAGCGAAAGCGGTTGTCATTGCAACCGGAACTTATCTTCGTGGAAAAGTTTTTATAGGCGATTTGAACTACAACAGCGGACCAGACGGTCGTTTTCCGTCTATGCTTTTGTCTGAAGGATTAAAAAAACACGGCATCACTTTAAGACGTTTAAAAACGGGAACTCCGGCAAGAGTAAACAGAGACAGTTTGGACTTTTCGGAGATGGAAGTGCAACATGGCGACGAGATTGTAACGCCGTTTTCGTTTATGAACGATGAAGAGGATATAAGACGTGAACAAGTGGACTGTTATCTCACGCACACAAATGAAAAGATGCACGAATATATTAGAGAAAACATGGACAGAAGTGCACTATACGGCGGACTTATTGAAGGCACTGGACCGAGATACTGCCCGTCGATTGAAGATAAGGTGAAAAGATTTCCGGACAGGAGCGACCACCAAGTTTTCATAGAGCCTGAGAGTGCAAGCACTAAGGAAATGTATGTTCAGGGAATTTCGACGTCAATGCCGGAAGATGTGCAGGAAAATATGTATAAAATGGTTCGTGGAATGGAAAATTGTGAGATTATGCGTCCGGGTTACGCCATTGAATACGATGCGATTTTTGCAACGGATTTGAAGTCGACACTTGAAAGTAAGACCATAAAAAATCTTTTCTTCGCCGGACAAATAAACGGAAGCTCAGGCTACGAAGAAGCTGCAAGTCAGGGATTGATTGCGGGCATAAATGCGGCAAATAATGTCCTTGGTCACGAGCCGTTTGTGATAAGAAGAGACGAAGGTTACATTGGAGTTTTGATTGATGACCTCGTAACGAAAATTTCTTATGAACCGTATAGAATGATGACGGCAAGGGCTGAGTACCGCTTGAGTTTGAGACAGGACAATGCGGATTTGAGGCTCACAAAAAAAGGATACGATGTAGGGCTTGCAACAGAAGAAAGGCTCGAAAGAACTATAAAAAAAGAAGAACTTTTAAATGCTGCAGAAAATGAAATGAAGGGCATTGTGCTCACTCCAAAAGACGATATAAATGAAAAAGTTTCATCGTTTACAACGCCTATAAAAACTGCAACGACGCTTTTGGACCTTTTAAAAAGACCGGAAGTTCGTATCGATGTTCTTTTAGAAAAGTTTCCGATTGAAACGGAGCTAAACAGAGAGCTGCGACTACTTCTTGAGACGGAAGTGAAGTATAGCGGATATATTAAAAAGACTGAAGAGCGAATAAACAAGCACCACAAAGAAGAAAACAGAATTCTCGGTAATGACTTCGACTATGACAGTGTACCCGGTTTAAAAAAGGAAGCACTTCAAAAACTTAAACAGATAAAACCTGAGACAATTGCACAAGCTTCCAGAATAAGCGGAGTGTCGCCAAGTGATATCAACGTTATTATGATTCACATGGAAATCGAAAAGAGGAAAAAGGAGAAGAGAAGTGAATGATATAAACTTCACCGAAAAAGAAAGAGAACAAATCGACCGTTATTTGGATATGCTCATTTCAAAAAACAAAGTTCTAAATCTCACGCGAATCACGGACTATGACGAGATGTGGGTGAAACATGTTTTGGACAGTGCAAGCGTACTTCCTGTGTTGGATGAAATAGGCACGAAAAAACTTGTCGACGTTGGAACGGGAGCGGGATTTCCGGGTGTTATAATAAAAATTATGAGGCCGGACATCGAAGTCGTTTTGCTCGACAGCCTTAAAAAAAGACTGGTCTTTCTTGATGAGGTTATAGAAGAACTTGGCTTAAAGGGTATCAAAACTGCTCATGAGAGAGCGGAAGAGGCGTGCAATCCGAACAGAAAAGACGGATACAGAGAAATGTTCGATACATCGATTGCACGTGCAGTCGCAAGGCTAAACACTTTGATTGAATACAATTTGCCGTTTGTAAAACCGGGCGGTCACATGATTGCGATGAAGGGGCCGGGAGTAAATGAAGAACTGGATGAGATAAAAAACGGTCTAAACACTCTTGGCGGTAAAGTCAAAAAAACATACAATTTTTCCCTTGAAAACGGAGATGAAAGAAATATTGTCGTGATCGAAAAAATTAAAGCAACTCCGAAGAAGTATCCGAGAATGGGGAACAAACCGAAAACGCAACCGCTTTAATTTCTTGTATGTGATTAGAATCAATTTGGTTTTAAATACACCTTAAGATTTCTAAAATGTCTTATTTATGTTAAAATTATGCGTTATAATGTAGTTGGCTTAGATGATTATCCGAGCCAATTATTTTTTTAAGGAGATAATTATGTCCAGAATTTTAATTTCTCTTGGAGGCAACGCTCTAGGAACTTTATATAATGATTTAAAACAATCAGTTGAAATTATTGCAGGACCGATTTGTGACCTTGTGAAACATGGCCATGAAGTTGTAATTTGTCATGGAAACGGACCACAAGTGGGATATATTAAAAGCAATATCGACAGAGGTGCAAAGGAAGACAAGACTGAGAACTTGCCGCTCTTTTCATGTGTTTCAATGAGCCAAAGTTTCATCGGTGCTGAACTTCAAAATGCAATCGACAACAAGCTTAAAGAAATGGGACTTAAAAACGAAGTTGCAACTGTAGTGACAAGAGTTATTGTGGATAAAGATGATCCGCACTTCAAAAATCCGACGAAGCCAATCGGTGCATTCTATACAAAAGAAGAATCTGAACAACTTGAAAAAGCTGGAAAGACAATGATTGAAGATTCAGGACGTGGATATAGAGAAGTTGTTGCAAGTCCTATTCCTATTGAAATTGTGGAAAAGAATATATGTAAAACTTTATCAAATGCAGGCACAATTTTGATTGCAGGCGGCGGCGGAGGAATTCCGACAATAAGAACTGAAGAAGGACTAAAATCAATAGATGCTGTAATTGACAAGGACAGAACATCTGTTCTTCTTGCAAGCGATACAGATTGCGACAGCCTTGTAATTTTGACCGGTGTTGAAAAAGTTTCAATAAACTTCAACAAACCGAACCAAAAAGATTTGTCACAAATGACACTCGCTGAGTGCGAAAAATATATTGCTGAAGGACAATTCCCTGAAGGTTCAATGCTTCCAAAAATTGAAGCTGCAATGGACTTTGTAAAGAGCGGAAAAGGTAGAAAGACTTTAATCACAAGTTTGGATAAACTTGTCGAAGGCATGAACGGTAAAACGGGAACGTTTATAGTTGAATAAAATTGACCGGAAGAAATTCCGGTTTTTTTGTGCAAATTTTTAGAATTTTAAAATATAAAACATAAACAATACTTTTATTTAAAACGATTTTCGTGTATAATAAAGAAAAGGAGGGTTTTATGGAAAACAATAACAACGGGATTTTATCCCTAATTTTAGGAATTTTTTCAATAATTTGCTCCATTTCGGGTTCGATGCTCACACTTCTCGGTATTCCAGTAGGAATTGTTGGAATTGTGGTTGCAAAGAAATCACTTGATTATGAACCCGGCAACTCACTTGGGAGGGCGGGGCTTATAACCTCAATTATAGGAATAGTTTTGTGTAGCGTCATTTTTATTGCCTGCACAGCTTGTATCGGTATTTTGGTAACCGGATACGACATGTTATAGATAAGGAGAATTATGAACAAGAATTTTGAAACTCTTAAGGGGACATACGAATATTTGCCCGCAGAACAAACTTTGAGAGAGGAAATTAAAAGAAAACTCACAGAAATTTTTAGAATTTATGGATTTTCACCGGCTGAAACTCCGATTTTATGTATGTATGATTTGTTAGCTTCGAAATATTCGGCAGATGCAGATATATTAAACGAAACATATAAATTATCCGACCAAGGGGAAAGAGCTCTTGGTCTTAGATACGACCTTACAATTTGCTTTTCAAAATTAATTGCGACAAACGGATCTATTGTCATGCCGTTTAAGAGATATGAAATCGGCAAAGTGTTTCGTGATGGTCCGGTAAAGCTCGGACGAAATCGTGAATTCACGCAATGCGATGTCGACATAGTGGGTGTAAAATCAATCATGCAAGATGCTGAATTTATGAACCTTACACACGATGGATTTAAAAATTTGGGACTTGACATTGAAATAAGATACAACAACAGAAAACTTTTGACGGGACTTATTCAAAAGATTTTCGGAAAATTGGATGCTGACACTACCAGAAAGGCAATCATGCTCATCGACAAGCTCGACAAACTCACAAATGACGAGCTTAAAGCAGAGTTTAAGAAAATTGATTTCGACGGCGAAAAAGTTGATGAACTTCTTCAAGTTCTATCACTTTCTTTTGATAAAATCAAAGAAAAATACGAAGCTGACGCGGAAGGAATTTTGAAAGAGGGAATCGATGAGCTAAGCGAACTTATTCTTTATACAAAAAACACAGTCGCAAGCGAAGACATGGTCTTCAGTCCGTATCTTGCACGCGGGATTGACATTTACACAGGAACCGTTTGGGAAATTTTCCTAAAAAATAGAAATGTTAATGGACACGACTTCAATGTAAGTTTGGGTGGTGGCGGAAGATATGACCACATCATAACGGAATTTGTCGGAACAGGTGAAGAATATCCGGCTATCGGTATGAGCTTCGGGCTCGATGTAATCTATGAAATTTTAAATAAAATGCACGAAGGCGAAGTAAAATCATGTGTTGATTTATTTATAATTCCAATCGGTACGGGTGTAGACAGTTTCAAACTTGCAAGCGGGCTTAGAAACGAAGGATTAAAAGTTGAAATTGAAAAAATGGATCGTCGTGTAAAGAAATCGATGAACTATGCAAACAAGGAAAATATTCCTTTTGTAGTTGTAATCGGTGAAGACGAAGTGAAAAATGGAAAAATTAAATTAAAAGACATGCAGTCCGGAGATGAACATGAGTTCGGTATCGGCGACTACGTAAGCATGAAAAAAATTATAGAAAATAAATAGAAAAATCGCTCTTTTTTGAGCGATTTTATTTTTTTTTTATGTTGACTTTTTAATTTGTTTGTAATATTATATTAGTGAAGAGATATTTAGCGATTACGCACAAGGAATCCGGTTAGAATCCGGAACAGCTACCTCTACTGTATTTAAGTAAGATTCGATTACATGCCACTTAACGGGAAGGCGATCGAATTTGAAGCTTATAAGTCAGGATACTTGAAATGTCTCAAAATATTTTCGGGTTAGGAAGGTATGACTGTTTATGGAACCCGCGAATATACGCGGTTTTTTTATGCCTACTTTTCTTATCCTTACAGCCAAATCGCAATTTGCCGCATAGTCACTTCTAATAATATCGTCAATTTGGAACACATATTTGCAGCAAATTGTGATTTTAAGAGTTCAAGGAGGAATTATGAACAAAAAAGAAAAAAGATGGCTGTTTAGTCTCGTATTATTTATGGGACTAATGCAAGCCTCGACCTCTTATGCCATGCACATTGCTGAAGGTTTTTTGCCTAAAACACAAGCTCTTATATGGTTTATTATTTCGGCACCTTTCATTGTTGTCGGTATGAGAAGTCTAATCAAAGTTACACGTGAACAACCGGAAAGAAAACTACTTTTGGCATTGTCAGGAGCATTCGTATTTTTGCTATCAAGTCTTAAATTACCGGCAATGACAGGTTCCTGCACACACCCTACAGGTGTTGGTCTCGGAACAATCTTATTCGGACCGCTCCCAATGTTTATCTTGGGAACAATCACACTTATTTTCCAAGCAACACTTCTTGCACATGGAGGACTCACAACACTCGGAGCAAACGCATTTTCAATGGCAATTTGCGGACCTATTTGTGCTTGGGTACTTTGGAAAGCATTAAGAAAAGCTAAAGTGAATGAATTCGTTGCAGTATTTATTGCAGCAACAATCGGTGACTTGTTCACATACCTAATTACATCAATTCAACTTGGAATCGCATTCCCTGGAGATTCGTTTGTGGTTGCTGTTGGAAAATACATGGGTGTATTCATGCTCACACAAGTTCCTATCGCAATCATGGAAGGTATCTTGACCGTTCTTGTATACAACGGTGTAAAAAATGTTGAAGGAGGTCTATTAAATGAAACAAACAACTAAATGGTTATTAATAGTCCTTATGATCGCACTTGTTGTTATTCCGCTATTATTCATCGAAGGTGAATATGGTGGAGCAGACGACGCTGCAGGCGAAGTTATTGAAGAAAGCAACCCTGACTATGAACCATGGTTCAACTCAATCTTCGAACCGAAGTCAGGTGAAATTGAATCACTCCTATTTGCACTTCAAGCTGCAATCGGAGCAATAGTAATCGGATACTTTTTCGGATACTACAAAGGTAAAAAATCTGTTAAAGCACCGGCTAGAAAATAATGAACACAATTGACAGTCTTGCAACAAACAACAGACTGACAAAAACAAATCCCGTTTTAAAGGCAGGGCTTGGAATATTCTTCCTTGCCCTTGCCTTTTTTATCGATAGGTGGGAAATCCATCTTGCGATAGTAATTTTAACGTTAATTGTCGTTCGCTTTGTTGCAAAAATAAATCTAAAAAAATTTATAAAACTTTATAAAATTCCGGCGGCATTTAT
Organism: Ezakiella coagulans; assembly: GCF_003096635.1. GTDB lineage: Bacteria > Bacillota > Clostridia > Tissierellales > Peptoniphilaceae > Ezakiella > Ezakiella coagulans. The sequence goes on from NZ_QEKV01000002.1 coordinate 114,951, forward strand.
AGTGCTCGGAGTAATTTCTATATTGATTGGATTCGGCTATAATACCGAAAACTACACACACTATATAAAAATCGGAAACATCTATGCCGGATTTCAAAAAAGCATGATAAATGATGCGAAACTCATACTCTCAAGGAGCCTTGCAGCAATCAGCGCAACATTTTTTATAAGTGTCACAACTCCGATAACACAACTTGCACAAGTATTGAAAAAAATGCACGCTCCGCAAGAATTTATCGAGCAAATGATACTTATGTATAGATTCATTCAAATCTTCTCGATTGAACTTGAAGCAATGCACTCGGCAGGCGAGCTGAAACACGGTTTTGAAAGTCCGAAAACATGGCTAAGATCCATTTCTGAAATCACAAAAATGCTATTCTTCAGAGTCATGAGAAGTTATACAGACTTTAAGAACGCACTCGACCTTAAACTATTTGACGGAAACTTTTATTTTTAGGAGAAAAAAATGCTTGAAGTAAAAAATCTTATAACAAAAATTGATGAAAAAACAATACTGAAAAGTATAAATATGAAAGTAGAAAAAGGCGAAGTGATTGGCCTTATCGGACAAAACGGCTCCGGTAAATCCACACTCTTTAATTCCGTCTTAGGTCTTGTAAAATTTAATTCAGGGGAAGTCGATATCGACGGAGAAAAAGCGGACTATTCAAAGAACGGCAAAAGAAAACTTAGACGTGACGTGACCCTTGTCATGCAAGATCCGGACAGACAAATATTCTATTCGACCGTCCGCGACGACCTCATGTTTCCTTTAAGAAACCTAAAAGTGCCGGAAGAAGAGGCGAAACAAAGAGTTGAAAATGTAATGAAAACCATAAACATGGAATATCTTGCGGACAGATTCGTTCAAAACCTTTCATACGGCGAGAAAAAAAGAGTCACAATCGCCGGCGCAATGCTTCTCGAGCCGAAATATCTCTTTATGGACGAGCCGACGGCAGGACTCGACCCGCGTCTCACCCGTCAAATGAAAGAAATACTCTCCGACCTCAAAAAAACGTGCGGCATAGTTGTGTCGAGCCACGATATGGACTTCATCTACGGAGTCTCCGACTACATCTATGTCATAAAAAACGGAGAAATCGTCCTCGAAGGAGAAAAGGACACAGTTTATGAAAATGAACAAATCATCATGGACGCCGGACTTGATATACCCGGCGGCTTCAGAATAAAAAAACTTATGGAAAAATATGGAATAAAAGATGAGATATAAGTGAATACTCTAAAAATATATTAAGCGGATGCGGTGCATTCGCTTTTTATATAAATTCAAACAAAAAGGGTATATATAAATCAAGGAGGGAGTTTTATGGGATTTAATTTAATTATGGTTATTGCGGTGAGTTTTGTTCCGCTTATTATGATTATTTTCGGAAATATGTTTCTAAAACTCCACCGAAAAAGCCGAATTGGGCTTTCGGATACAGGACGAAGTTTTCGGTGAAGAGCCAGGAGACGTGGGATTTTTCACAAAATCTCATCGGCAAGTATTGGAAGGCTTTGGGGCTTGTTCTACTTCCGCTTTCAAATGCGACGCTCGCGATTATGAACGGCTGCAACATCGATACGATTGGAAAAGTTGTGGGCGTGATAGAAATTGTTCAATGCACATTTATGATTGGAGCAACATTTGCAGTTTCGTCGAAGCTTAAAAAAGTCTTCGATGCGAACGGTGTGAGAAAATAAATATGTAAATTACCGGCAGGATGTCAGTTGTGACATTTTGCCGGATTTTTTTAATTTTGGGGTATAAATCATTTAGGTTAAATTAAGTTTTTATATTTATAATATTATCGGGGGTGTTTATATGCGAATTTTACTTGCTGAGGATGAAGTTTCTCTTTCAAAGGCGCTTAAAGTTATTTTGGAGAGAAACAATTATTCCGTGGACCAGGTTTATGACGGGGAGGAGGCACTCTCTTTTTTGTCTGCGGACAATTATGATTGTTTGATTTTGGATTTGATGATGCCGAAAGTCGACGGTATCACTGTTTTAAAGACTATGCGAAAGGAAGGCAATATGCTTCCCGTTATTATTTTGACGGCAAAGTCGGAGGTCGACGACAAGGTTTTGGGTCTCGATTCGGGAGCGAACGATTATCTCACAAAGCCGTTTAACAGTCGCGAGCTTTTGGCGAGAATCCGCGCAATCACGAGGTCCAAGGAAAACAACGAGGGCGATTCTATTTTAAAGATGGGAAACACGATTCTTATGCGCGATACATTTATTTTAAAGACCGACTCCGGCGAAACTCGTCTTCAAAGCAAGGAGTTTCAAATATTGGAGCTTTTGATGCAAAACAAAAACAAGCTCATTTCGACGGAAAGGCTTATGGAAAAGATTTGGGGTTTCGACAGCGAGGCGGAGATAAATGTGGTTTGGGTTTATATTTCAAATCTTCGTAAAAAGTTGGTATCGCTCGATTCGAATGTGGAAATAAAGGCAACGAGAAACGCCGGATATACTCTCGAGGAAAGAAATGATTAAGAAATTAAGGAAAAGATTTATAGTTGCATCGATGCTGTCGCTGTTCATAGTTCTTGCGGTCATCATGTCAATCGTTTCATTTATAAGTTACAAAAAAATTGTGAAGCGTGCGGACGAAACTCTCGACATTTTGGCGGACAACAACGGCAGATTTCCGAGCGGAAGTTATATGGAGGAGTATGGACTAAACCCGAATGAGTCGATTGAGCTTCCGTACGAGTCGAGATTTTTTTCGGTGCTCGTCGGCGAGAGGGAGATTGTAATTTCGGTGGACACCGGAAAGATTGCCGCAGTTAATACAAAGGAAGCGGTAAAGTATGCGATTGATGTTTTAAAGAGCGGGAAAAGTCGCGGCTATCAAGGGGACTACAGATATAGAGCGGTTGCGGAAGAGTCGGGAGTGCGAATTATTTTTCTCGATATGGGGCGCGTGCTCGAAAATTTCAGGTCTTTTGTTTCAATCGGAATTTTGATTTCAATTGTCGGGCTCATAATCGTATATGTGCTCATTGTGCTCACGTCAAAACGCATAACAAAGCCGGTTTTGGAAAGCTACGAAAAGCAAAAACGCTTCATTACCGACGCGGGGCACGAAATAAAAACACCGCTCGCAATCATAAATGCGGATGCGGAAGTGCTTCAAATGGACCTCGGTGAAAATGAGTGGCTCTCTGACATAAAAACGCAAACGACAAGGCTAACGGAACTAAGCAGCAGCCTCACTATGCTTGCTAGAATGGACGAGGGTGCCGACAGTTTGAATATGAGCGAGTTTAACATTTCGGAACTCGTTTCTGAAATGACGGAGTCCTACAAAGCACGTGCGATTCTCGAGGAGAAAAATTTGAATGCGGAAATTAATCCGGACATTATTTTTTGTGGCGACAAGAAAATGGTCGAAAAACTTTTGTCGGTCATTTTAGACAATGCTTTTAAATATTCGAGCACGAACGGCAATATAGATGTGAAATGCGAAAAAGCGAGAACACAGGTTATTATCGAAGTCACAAACGGCACCGACTACATTTCGCGTGAGAACACAAAACATCTATTTGAAAGATTTTATAGAACCGATGAGTCGAGAAGCAGCAAGACCGGCGGATATGGTCTTGGGCTTTCGATTGCAAGGGCGATTGTAAATTCGCACGGCGGCGAGATAAGTGCAACGACTGATGATGAAAAGTCTTTAAAAATTCAAATAAAACTTCCGATAAAATAAATTTTAAGTATAATTAAGTTAGATTTTAAGTTTTGATTAGGTTTCTCTCTTTATAATTTAGATATAAAGTTAAGGGAGGAATCAAAATGGACTTTAATGAAAAGGATAACAGACGTGAATATTTAGAATATGAGACAATGAATGGATATATGTATGAGCCGGAAGCAAGGATGGAGAAGCCGAAAAAATCTTCGCCTATAAAAAAGTTTTTTGTGTCAGCGGTTGCCGCAGTGATGCTTGGAAGTTTTGCAAGCGGCTCGTTCTATGGAACGAAGATGCTTTTCTTCGAAAAAAAAGCACCGACTGCAGTGGAAACGCAAAATGTTATGACCGTTGCAAATAAAGCACCGGTGGTGAACGACGTTTCGGCGATGTCAAAGGAAGCTTTGAAGTCGATAGTTTCAATAACGAATGTCGCTGTTCAACAAGTGCCGGACTTTTTCAGCTTTTTCCAAGGTGGCGGGGTTGAGAGAGAAGTGAAGATGAGCGGTTCAGGAGTGATTCTCGAAAAGACGAAAGATTATCTTTATATGATCACGAACCATCACGTAATCGACGGTGCGAAAGATTTGTCGGTCACATTCTCCGATGACAAGACATATAAAGCCGAAGTTGTGAAGTACGATGAAAACAACGACATTGCAATTATTCGCGTGAGAATAAAGGATTTGAGCGAGTCGACTTTGTCGGAAATAAAACCGATAAAAATCGGTGATTCGAATTCGCTTGAAATCGGAGAAAGCGTCGTTGCAATCGGCAACGCCTTGGGATACGGTCAATCCGTCACAACCGGCGTCGTCAGCGCTGTGAACAGAAACTTTGCACCGAAGGAAAGTCTCGACACAAAGACATATATTCAAACGGATGCAGCAATTAATCCTGGCAACAGCGGCGGGGCACTTCTTAATATGAAGGGTGAACTCGTCGGCATAAATACCGCAAAGATTGCATCCTCGAGCATTGAAGGCATGGGTTATGCAATTCCGATGGCACGCGTTTTGGAACTTATAAAGGGTGCAAACATAGAAGAGTTTCAAGAAAATGCATTAAATTTATAGAATTTTAAAAATCTCGAATTTATTTTCGGGATTTTTTTTATTGGATATTAATAATTATAAAATGGAAAATTTAAAATTATAAAAAAATAAAAGAAAAAAATAAAAATATAGAAAAAAACACTTGCATAAATTTTATAATAGTGATATAATAAAAATAAATTCAGAATATGGTTTTTAACTAAACCGAAAAAGGATCCAAAAAACTTTGAATATATTCGAATTAAACTCACATTGACGGGAAACAGTACTTAATTTCGTCGCAAACTACTTAAAATTTACTCGCAAGAAAGGGAAAAATTATGGAACAAAATGGCAAAAAACTAGGGGACAAAGCGATAAGGCGCGCATACAAAGAAATTTTTAAAGCCGCACCCGTCGCTCTTGTATGTTATCTCCTGATGATAGCACTTTCCGGCTTGGCACCGACTGCAATTGCAATTGTAACCGGATATGTAGTCGACGCAGCGATAAGCGCTGTTAAAGGAGCTGGAGAAATATCAGCGGTGATCGACAAGGCGATAATTCTTTGCGCTCTTGCAACTTTCAATTTCGTTTCGAAACCTATAATCGAATGGCTCATGTCGGTTGTTATGGTAAATCTCGACGGCAATTTGAACGAAATGATTGTTGAAAAACATTCAAGACTCGCATATTGGCGCCTCGAAGACAAAGCGTCGCTCGACTTAATAAAACAGGTCGAAAAGAAAACATTGGATCAATTTAAAACCGCGCTTCAAGCGATGAATCATTTGGGCATAGTTTCAATCTCGGCAATCTCCGCACTCATAACAATCACGGTTTATGTTTGGTGGGTTGTGCCGGTAGTGATTGTTGTAATCTATCCGCTCATCTGGCTCGCAAAGAAGGGCGCAAAGGAAACATACGAAGAAGACAAAGCACTCAATGAAAAATATAGATATGTCGAAATGCTTGACGAAGTTCTGCTTGGAAAAGATTCGGCAAAAGAGAGATATCTCTTCGACTATTCGGACCACTACAACGAAATCGACTACAAAACTTATCGCGAAGTCACGAACGCAAAGTTTAAAGTTATGAAAAAATGGTTCAAACGAAGCAAGACTTTCTCGTCGATTTTCTCGCTCATCGTGCTCGTTGTGGCACTCGTACTTCTTAAACCTGTAAAAGCGGGCACATTGACTTTCGGTATTTACACCTCGGTCATCGCACTTGTAAGCACACTTATAAACCAAGTCGGATGGACAATTCCGAATGCAATGGACGCATTTACAAGTACAAGCCTTTTCTTCAAAGACTTCTTCACATTCATGGATTTCGACGAAGAAGAGTCTGGGCTCATAAGACCGGAAAAAGTTCCGGAATTCGAATCGCTCGAATTTAAAGATGTGCGCTTCACATATCCGGGAACGGACAGAGAAATACTTAAATCAATGACTTTTAAAATCGAAAAGGGTCGCCACTACTCTCTTGTCGGCGAAAACGGAAGTGGAAAGTCGACCGTCATAAAACTCATGCTCGGTCTTTATGACCAATATGAAGGCACGATTTTAATAAACGGAGTAGATGCAAGGACGATGCCTTTAAACGTTCGCCGTTCGATTTTCTCCGCAATATTTCAGGACTATGTAATTTTCGGAACGACTATAAAAAACAATATCGCAATGGGTTATGCGGACAGAGAGGCAAAAGTGGAGGAAGTGATTGACGACCTCGATTTGAGAGAAATGGTCAATAAAATGCCGGAGGGAATCGAGACGGAAATCGGAAAGCTCGACGACAGAGGACTCGACCTTTCGGGCGGTCAACGCCAAAGAATTGCTCTCGCGCGTGCGATTGTGTCGGATTCGCCGGTTGTGATTTTGGACGAACCGACAGCGGCGATGGACCCTAAAACAGAGTCGAAACTCTATGAAAAAATGGGAAAACTGACAAAGGGCAGAACCGTTATTTTCATCTCGCACAGACTCGGCTCGACATCTTTGAGCGATGAAATATTCCTGTTCAAAGCGGGAAAAGTTTTTGAGCACGGCACACATGACGAAATGATGGCGCTTAAAGGTGACTATTATGAAATGTACAATTCACAAAAGGAGTGGTATTCATGAAATCAATCTCGAAATTTTTCAAAACAATACACGATTTGATGCCGTTTGCGATAAAACCGGCGGTCAAACAAAATAGGGGCGAATTCATTTTGATGGTCGTGTCCTCGCTCATCCAATCGACACTTCTTGGACTGAACGTGATTATCCAGGCATATTTCTTTCAAACGATCAATGAATATATAAACGGCGGAATGCTCTCGACAGCAATACTCGGCGCTGTGCTTTTCGTGTCGCTCTTGATTTTCGGACAAGTTATTAACGCCGTTGTAAATTACTCGATAAATAAATTTATATCACTCGCCGGAAAAACTGCTGAAAACGGAATAATGTCAAAAGTGAAGAAATTAAAACCGATTTATTTTGAGGACCCGGAAAATCTTTTGAAACTATCGAGAGCGCGTGCCGGAGGACCGGATGCAATGCTTTTCACGGGGCTTGCTGCGATGGTTGTGTCGGGATATTTGCCGTATTTTATAATCATGATATGGTATATGTCCTCGAAAAATGCATCGCTTGCACTCATATTTCCAATACTCTTTTTGCCGGCTTTAATCGGTTACATTTTTAAGATGAAGATTGTTGTGAAACTGAAAAATGAAGAAACGAAAATTACACGTGTGCGCGATGAATATAGAAGCTACATCATCGGCTCGGCAGCGAAGGAAATGCGCATGGGCGGATTTTACAACTTCCTCCACAACAAATATAAAACCGGATGGGACGAAGTGAAAAAAGTTCAAAAAAGAGCAAACAGAAAGACATTTTGGATTGAATTTACACTGAAAATAATAACCGCCGCCGCATATTCGAGCGTTATCTATCTCATTTTAAGAGCAACGCTCATGGGCGACACTAATGCAGGCTTTCTTGCAGCGACAATTACCTCTATGGAATTTATGTTCGGCATAATGGAGGAACTTCTGCAAAATTCAATTGCACCGCTCGCCGAAAGATATGGCGGAATAGATTTCTACGTCAACATGATGCGTGAAGAAGAAGCCGATAACGGAACGGATATGACGCCGATTGAAAGTGTAAAAATCAGAAATCTTTCGTTTAAATATCCGAACTCTGAAAGATATGCTGTGAAAGATGTGGACCTCGACCTCGAAAAAGACAAACTCATTGCAGTTGTCGGGGAAAACGGAAGCGGAAAAAGTACACTTCTAAAACTTGTGCTCGGACTTTTCGACACCTCCGAAGGCGAAGTGAAATACTTTGACGAAAAGGGCGGGGAAATCGAAAATCCGAACCTTCGCGAAAAAACTTCCGCAATCTTTCAGGACTTCTACAGATACAAAATGCAACTCGATGAAAATATTGAAATTTCGGACTTGAATAAAAATGATGACTTCGGATTGGCTCTTGAAAAAGCGGGACTGAACTCGAATCTTCCGATATTTCCGAATGGCGGCAACACCGTGCTTTCGCGTGAATTTAACGGAACGGACCTCTCCGGTGGACAATGGCAAAGAGTCGCAATTGCCCGCGGAGTATATCGCGACCGCGACATCATCGCCTTCGACGAACCGACCGCTGCAATCGACCCTCTCGAAGAATCGGCACTCTACAACAAACTTCGCGAAATCTCAGCCGGAAAAATCTCGCTCTTGATCACCCACAGAATCGGCTCCGCTCGTATCGCCGACGAAATCATTGTCATGAACAACGGGGAAGTGAGTGAGAGAGGGACACATGAAGAACTTATGAGATTAAAGGGAGAGTACTACGGAATGGTCAATGAACAGTCTAAATGGTACAAGTAGGAATATTTAATTTGCGGTCTATTTTGCGATAAACGGTTGATTTCGTGTTTTAGTCGCTGCGACGTACTTGTCAGTACGCCTCACTCCTAAAACACTCTATCTAACCGTTTCTCATCAAAATATCATCGCAAATTACGGTGTTTATGTATGTGGAATTGGTTTGAATATGCGATAAACGGATGATATTGTGTTTTAGTCGCTCAGACGTATTTATCAATACGCCTCACTCCTAAAATATTTCATCTAAGCGTTTCTCATCGAAAATTCCTCGCAAATTGGTGTGCATATATGAACCGGCAAACACCGGTTCTTTTTTGTGATTATAAATTGTATGATGTTGCAAACACCTGCGCAATCAAAAATTGAGTTTACGGCGCATGTCATCAAAATTTCTCGCAAATTGGAGTAGATGTTTGCGGTAGTTTTTGCGAGAAATTTTTTAAAATGTATGATATTACAAGCAGCGATTGCGAAATGATACAATTGTATGAATATATCATCGTGGATAAAATGGCGTGTGCTATTTTTGATTATATATTTTAAATATACATCTTTAGCTGTATGTTGTTATAACAACGAAATTTATATATTCTATTCTATTATACATTCATCTTTGACTGTATGTTGTTATAACAACGTACGTAAAAAATCGTGGCACACACAGGAACAAACGATTATAAAAAAAACACACCCCCACCCCCACCTCTCATATTTGAAATTCTCACCCAAACCATGTATAATTTAAGTAATTGGAGGGATGAGATATATGAATATCGGGATTTTAGTGGCGGTTGAATTTGACGCTTTTTACAATATATACGGTGAGCCGATTGAGAAGTTCAAGCACGGGTATTTGGAGGTTTTTAAGTATCATATTCACGGCAAGGATGTTTATGTTGCTGCATCGAATGCGGGGCAGATTAGGGCTTCGATTGCGATGACGGTTCTTGTTGAGGTTTATCACTGCGAGATTATTTTAAATTACGGCGTGGTTGGAGCGCTACGCGAGCAAGAGGTTGAGGAGCTTGCAGTTGTGCAAAATGTTGTGCACTATGATTGGGACGTGAGCGAAGTCGATGTAATCGAAAAGGGCAGGTATTCGATGTTTGATTCGACGATGATTCCGGTTTCTAAGAGACTTGTGGATTTGGCGGTTAAGCTCGACCCGGATCTCGAGAAGGTAAATCTTGCATCGGGCGACAAGTTTGTCGACAGACGCGCCGACAGAGAGAAGCTTTATAAGGAGTGGAACTGCGACATTGTCGATATGGAAGGCGCATCGATTGCACTCTGCAGTTATCTTTTCGGGGTGGAATGCCTTATGATTAAGGCGGTGAGCGACACTCTCGAGACGGAAGGTCAAGGTTTTTATGAAAATTTTGAGAGAGCAAGCAGAGTTGCGGTGAAACTTATCGACGATTTAATTTTGAATTTGTAGATGTAAAAGCAATCAAAAGGGTTGCTTTTTTTATTGCAAGTAGTATAATTTAGTTAAAGGTATTTTATATTATATTAAAGCTTTAGGGGGGGCAAGCGTGAAAGCTATTTTTAATACATATCGCTTGGTGCGAAGAAATGCAGGAGCAATTTATGCTCTGATTATATTAGAAAGTATAATAAGTGCACTTACAGATCCGCTTATTATTTATGCAACAAAGCTTTCGGTCGATTCGATTGTAGGGTTTGTAAGCGGCGGTGCAGATGTAAAACCGGTTATATTTTTGGTTTTATTGTTTGCGTGGAAAGAGTTGTCGAAGTTTTTTAGAAATATTTTGGACATAAAGCTTGAGCAAAGGCTCGAATTAAATTTAAACAAATCGCTTATGAACAAGCTTTCTTTAATTTCGGTTGATGAAATAGAAAAGTCGGAGTTTCAAGATAAGTTAAATCAAATCAAGGACAGACCGCATCTTGCACTTATAGAGCTCTTCAATTCTTCTATTTTAATTTTGTCGACAGTTATTAAGGTTGTCGGTATTGCGTTTGTGTTTTTTAATATTTCCGGAATTCTTGGAATATCTTATTTGATTGCTGCCATTTTTGATATTTTATTTACTTTTATGGCAGTTAACAAGATGAATAAGATGTTTGAAAACACCTCAAGAAATGAACGCGAGATGGAAAATGTAATAGATATTTTGAAAAATAAGGATGCTTTATACGAAATCAAAGTGTTTAAGATGAAAAATTTATTTTTAAACAGGTTTGAAAAGTATTCGTCTGCGGTTTTTAAGGAAAGGCTCGACACGACTTTGAAGAGTCAAAATTATCTTCTTTTAAGTTCTGTTGTTAATATTGTTTGGATGGGGCTTGTGATTTTATTTATAGTTTCGAAGCTCCTTGCAAAAGCGATTGGTGCAGGCGACCTTACGGCGATTGTAACATCTGCATCCAGTACTTTGGATATGGCTGAGGATTTTGTTTATGAGGCTTCAAATGTTTCGAACAATGGATATATCGCGAATACATTGTTTTATATTTTGAGTTACGATGAAAGAAAGGTTGAAAAGAGTTCTAAATATGGGGATGAGATAGAGTTTTCGCACGTGAGTTTTAAATATCCGGGGACTCAAAAGACAGTTCTTCACGATTTGAGTTTTAAAATAAACAAGGATAAAGTGACTGCAATTGTCGGAGAGAACGGAGCAGGGAAAAGCACTATAATAAAATTGGTGGCAGGTCTATACGAGCCGACAGAGGGTTCTGTGAGAATTTCAAATATGAATCCATATTCGATGTCAAATGAGGATATTTCAAATGAACTTTCGATAGTTTTTCAAGATTTTAAAAATTATGAAATCAGTTTACGCGACAATATTCTTTTCGGCAAAGCCGGAGATATAGCTGAAGATTTGAGACTTTTGGAGCTTGATAAGTACAGCGAAGACACAAATATAGGAAAGCTTGAAGAAGACGGAGTGTATCTTTCGGGAGGAGAGAACCAAAAGCTTGCACTTGCAAGGGCTATTCAAAAGAAATCGGATTTTCTTATATTTGACGAGCCGACAGCCTCGATGGACCCGATGGTTGAAGCTAAGATGTATGACAATATTTTGAAGGTTTTAAAGAGTCGCGGTGCAATAATTATCACTCACAGATTGGTTCTTTCGAAACTGGCGGACGATATAATTGTGCTTAATGAAGGAAGAATTATAGAGCGCGGAAGTCACGACGAACTTATGAACAGGGGCGGAATTTATAAACAGATGTATGACGAACAGTCGGGTTGGTACAAGGAGAATTAAAATGTTTGAAGTATTAAAAAAGATATCCAAAATTACCCCTTTCGGAACTGCATATGTATTTCTATATCACATTGTTTCAGGAGTTTTGGTTGCACTGAAACTCAATTTTACGATGAATATTATTGAGTCGGGATATCAATATATCGTTCGATGCGAAGATATTAATTCAGTAATAAAATATGGAATTTATCTTTTGGCTTTAATTTTCACTGAAAGGGTGATGGAGTATTTTTATGCTGTTTTCATGAACGGATTTTTATACGAAAAGTCCGACAACAAATTTAAATATGAAGTCGCACACAAGCTTACTGAAATCGAGATGATAAAATTTGAGGACAGGGAATTTTTGTCAAATTTGGAAAGGGCTTCAAATGCGGTTGACGATGAAAGGATGAGCACATGTGTACATTTGATGGCGAGAATTTCGGGAGAGGTTGTAGAAGTTGTTTTAATTCTTTTAACGCTTCTTTCATACAGCAGATATTTGGTATATCTTGCACTTCTGACAGTTGTTCCGTATTTTGTGACTAGAATAATTAGAGGAAAGGCATTTTATAAGTTAAAGAATATAGAGATATATAACGAAAGAAAACTAAATTATTTATATAGTATATTTACAGATGCAAAAATCAACAGAGAGATAAAGCTAAACGACAGTTCGGATTTTTTTGTGAACAGATATGAAAATATTTTTGCGGATGTGGGCGACAAATATTATAATGAGAGATTAAAGGATGCAAAGTCACTTTTGTTTTGTGATATATTGAGCGTGATTTCTTATTCAGTTGCGGTAATATTAACTATAAAACTTGCATTCAGTCGCGACATTGCCATCGGGATGATGGGAGCGGCGCTTATTGCTTTTAGAAATATGCAGTCAAGCACAAAGGAAATGATTACCTCGATCGGCAATATGCCGAAAAACTTGATGTTTGCAAATGATTTTATAAATTTTATGAACACGGAAGAAGAAAAGAGGAATTTCAACGTTGAGTTCGGGAATGTAAAAATGGAAGATGTTTCATTTATTTATCCGAATTCGGAAAACGGAATAAAAAATATAAATGCTGAAATCAAAGAAGGAGAGTCGGTTGCAATTGTCGGTTACAACGGTTCCGGGAAAACGACATTTACAAAGGTCATAAGCGGGATTTATAAATCGGATGGTGAAATAGTTGTTGGGAATTCAAATATGAACTTTTCGGGAATTTCTTTTGATGATTATACGATTGTTCCGCAAATCAGAACAGAAACAAACCTGACTGTCGGAGAACATATTTCATCGAAAGAGCATTTCGATTCTGAAAAAGTCTTTGAAAAACTTAGATTCGTTGGACTTTCAAAGTTATGCAAAGATGAAATATTAAACACAAGAATAGGGAAAGAATTTGACGGAATTGAACTTTCGGGTGGAGAAAGAGAAAGACTTGATATTGCGCGGGCGTTATATGAGGATAAAAAGTTAATCATTATGGACGAGCCGACCTCAGCGCTTGATCCGATGGAGGAAAGTGCGATTTTAAAAAAATTTTTGGAAATATCAAAAAATATAACGTCTATAATTGTTACTCACAGACTTGGCATTACAAAGTTTGTGGACAAGGTTATAGTATTTAAAGACGGTGAGATTATCGCAAACGGAACACACGAAGACTTGATGGAAAAGTGCGAACACTATAGAAATATGTATAACGAACAAAGTCGTTTTTATTTATAAAAAGTTTACAGAATCCCTTTATGTGTGGTATAATATAGTAAAGTGGGTGCTTTTTATGTGGAAAAAATTTCTCGTGGTGACAATTGTTTTGTTAATTGCTTTATTTATTTTTTCAAAGGAGTCGGTTTCTTTTGATGTGGTTGACGACGACGGAAAGCCGGTCACACTCACTCTTCGAAAGAGACGATTTCAGAAGTTTTACAACGAGGTCACTTTGAGCGACGACGAGAATGTTAAGACACATGTTTTTAAGGACAAGTACACTTTAAATATTTGGAAGTGGAAGACGGGGCGAGTGAACGATGAGAACAACGAGGATGTTATTTTCGGGGTTTACAATATTGCACCGCACCACAGAATTATGACGAATCGCGTTTTTATTTATACGGTGAAAGATTTGGAGCTACAGCCGAAGTTTCGCGCGTCGAGGCTCACTTATCCGATTTCGGATTTCACGCTTTATGACATCGATGGCGACGGTTATGACGAGGTTGTGGCGATTGAAAAGTATAAGGGCGAATCATATATAAGCGCGTACAAGGAATATGATTTAAAAATTGAGAGAGTTTATTTCGGCAAGTTTTCGTTTGAAATTTCTCACTTTCTTGAGGACGGGGAAAATTTGTCGGTTGAAACGGAGAAAGGCACATTTAATGTAGGACTGAAAAATAAGGAGGTTTATTTAAAATGAGGAAGAAGTTATTACTTTTGACGGCGTTTATGCTCACGCTCACAGCATGCAAAACGGGCGTAAAAGACGGCGATACAAAGACGCCCGACGACAAGGAGATTGTGTCCGAGGTCGATAAGGATGAACAAAAAGATGAACAAAAAGAAAAGGAAAAGATTGCGGATCTTTTAAGTTTTATTATGAATAAGGAAGACGCGGCTCCGATTTATCCGGAGTTTAAGGATGCGGAATACACTGTAACTTCAAAGCCGTATGACTTTTCGGAGTTTTTTAAGAGCCTTGAAACAAGCAACGACGATGACATAAAGTGGCTTTTAAAAAATGAGCGCATGAAAAATTCATTAAAAGAAAATGGATTCGGCGTGATATACGGACTTTATGAGCAACCGTTTGCAATTTATGATCAAAATCAATACACTTATTCGAATTCGTTTATCACGACCGATTCGGCAATGCATCTTTTTCACGTGATTTATCTCGGAATGATGGAAGAGCTTGAAACCGGAACGCTTCGTGACAAGCTTACAAATCTTTCAATAAGGATGTATGAAAACAGTCTTAAAAATTACAATGAAGGAAGCGAAGAAACAAAGCCGTATGCATTGAAAAATGCAGCTCTCTTTTATACGGGACTGAAGATTTTAAACGACGGAGCGGGGATTGATGCTCCGGCGGAAGTGAAGGAACTCGCATCAAAAGAACTGCAAAATATTGAGGGAGAAGCTGCTGCGGTTTCCAATATTACCGGAAACGAAGTTGACTACTCTCAATTTAAACCGCGCGGAAATTACACTAAGTCGGAAGAGCTGAAGACATATTTCAAGGCGAATATGCTTTATTCCCAAAACAAGTTTGTCGTTCGAGATAACACGGGAGCGGTGAACAAGGAAAATTTGAAATCGACAATAGTCATGACTGACGGAGTTTTGAAGGACAAGAAGAGTTATGATTTGTGGCTTCAAATATATAATCCTATATCTTTTTTGGTTGAAAACAGCGAAGATTTGACACCGATAGGGCTTTATGAAATGATTTCGAAGCATGCATCGTCGTTCGATTTGAACGAGATGTTAAAAGACGATGTGATAGAAGGAGTTTCAAAGGAAATTCAAGCTATGGAAGGTCCGTCAATTAAACCGCAGGACGGTGTGACATTCGGATTTTTACCGCAAAGGGCGGTCATCGACAATGTGTGGCTCCAAAATCTTTTGGAAAACACTCCGGACAGCAGAAGACCGCTCGCATCGGGACTCGATGTGATGGCTGTTATGGGAAATGAAACTGCGGAAAAAAGAGTTACAACCGATGAAAAGAACCTTTTGTGGCCGGACTTTTTGGACAAGTTTGAAGAGACAAAGGCTGCCGCATCAAATATGGGCGACAAAGAAAAATCGAACATTTACCGTGCATGGCTCTGGATGCTACGTGCAAATAACCAAGACTACAAGGACGGTTATCCTTTCTTTATGCAAAGCGATTTGTGGAAGATTAAAGATTTGAATTCGTCGCTTGCATCGTGGGCACAACTGAAACACGACACGATTCTCTATGCAAAGCAATTCGGTGCGGAAATGGGTGGATTTGACGAAAGAAAGACCTATAACTATGTCGAGCCGAACATTGACCTCTACAATCGTTTGATTTGGATTACGGATTTTACGCTCGAAAATTCAGACAAATACAATTTGTTGGATGAGAGCAGAAAAGAGGTATTAAAGTCGTACAAAGACATGCTTCAGTTCTTCATAGAGGTCAGCAAGAAAGAACTGAATGATGAAAATATAACCGACGAAGAAAACGAAAGAATGGCGACAATTGCGGGCGAAATGGAAAATATTTTCATCGCATTCGACAAGGCACCGGAAGAAGAATTTAGCGTTCCGGCATCTGAGAGAAACATGACGAATGTTGCTGACATTCAAGACGTCGGTAAAAATTCCGTTGGCATTCCTGTGGGCCACAAGCTCGAAGTGGGCTCCGGCAGATTCTCGACAATCTACACGATTTATAGATTTAACGGTGAGTACAAAATCGGAAGCGGCGCTATAATGAACTATTATGAGTTCTTGAGTCCGACGAGACTTACTGATGAGGAAATGAGCGAAAAAATTGAAAAGACATTTTTCGGTGATAATGCGAAGGACGCAGAGGTGAACCCATTCTTTAAAGATCTTTTCATTCCGGCTGCTTATTAATAAATTGAATTTTAAAGTCCCCGGGCGTTCGAAAGAAGTCCGGGGATTTATTTATGTAAAAAGTTGATGAAAGTTGATGAGCGTTCAAAAATATTTTTTAAAAAGGAGTTTTTTAACTTTTTTGTTGAACAAAAACTCAAAAAATGGTATATAATAGTTCTAACGAAGGGAGTTATCTTAAATGAAAAAGATTATGGCTATTATGCTTGCGGCAATATTAATAATCTCTTTTGCCGGGTGCCGAAACGTGGAAAATAAATCGACAGAGACATCGAAAGATGCCGATGAGCCAAATAAAGAGTTGATTAAAAAGACAATTACCCGTCTTTATGATCAGGTGGAACTTTTTTATGAAGCAAAGGGCGATTACAATTTGTTTTTTTCAAATTCTCATGACTTTATAACACAAAAGAAGTCGGGAGAAAATAAATTCCAAAAATATATTTCGGATCTCGACAAATATTTTGATTCCGATTTGCTTACAAATCTTATAAACAAGGGACAAATTCCGAGCGATGAATACGCAAAGGCGGGATACAACAAAGCTGAAGTCACGATAAATTCAATCGACAAGGAAGATTCACAATATGTAGTGAAATATTCTGTGAAATACACAGGAGTAAATGAAGGTACTGTCGACTATGAGGTGAAGGTAGAAGTTGAGAACGGCAAGATTAAGAAACTCGATGCTCCGAAGGGCATAGGAATTCCGAATTTAAAAACAGTAAAAAAAATGAGCCAAGCATTCTAGTGTGCCGGCTCTTATTTTTTATCTCATAGCCATAATAACGTCGATTTCGTCTTCGTTTAATCCAACCATCGCTTCTCCAAGTCCGGTTTGTGCTTCAAGCACTTTTTTCGGATTGTCAAAGTTTTCAACAGCCATAACTATTCTCTTTGCACGTACTTCCGGGTCACTCGATTTAAAAATACCGGAGCCGACGAACACGCCTTCCGCTCCGAGCTGTCTCATGAGTGCAGCATCAGCAGGAGTTGCGACTCCGCCTGCACTGAAGTTTAAAACAGGAAGCTTGCCGTTTTCATTTACATATTTTACAAGTTCATACGAAACACCTATTTCCTTTGCAAAGTTGAAAAGCTCGTCTTCTCTCATGTTGTGTACTTTTCTGATATCGGACATGATTGCTCTCATGTGGCTGACCGCTTGAACAACGTCGCCGGTTCCGGCTTCGCCTTTTGTACGAATCATCATCGCACCTTCTTCGATACGCCTTAGAGCTTCGCCGAGATTTCTTGCTCCACACACAAATGGGGTTTTAAATTTGGTTTTGTCAACGTGGTAGACATCGTCAGCAGGGCTTAAAACTTCTGACTCGTCAATGAAATCTATTCCAAGTTCTTCAAGAATTTGTGCTTCGACAAAGTGTCCGATTCTAACCTTAGCCATAACCGGAATTTTTACGGTGTCCATAATTTCTTTTATCATCTTCGGGTCGCTCATTCTTGAAACACCGCCCGCAGCTCTTATGTCTGCAGGGATTCTTTCAAGTGCCATAACTGCCACTGCTCCGGCATTTTCTGCAATTTTTGCTTGTTCAGGGTTTGTGACATCCATGATGACACCGCCTTTTAAACTTTCAAGTAATTTTTTTAATTCCATAATAACCTCCAATAAGTTTTAAATAGATTATAACATCAAATCTATTACCATTGAAGACACAATTTTAAAAATAAATATGGATATAAAATATAAAATGTGCTATAATGAAATCGGAGGATATACTTATGAAACTATATGAAAGTGTATATAAAAAAATCGAAGAAGATATAAAAAGTGGCTTTTATAAAGAGGGTGAAAAACTGCCTTCGATAATTGGATTTACAAAGAAATACGGGGTCAGCAAGAACACTGTTTTAAAGTCGATGGAACTTTTGGAGTATGACGGGCTTATTCATGCGAAGAAGAAAAGTGGATTTTATGTGACGGATAATTTGTACCCAAAGATTCAGGTTACAAATTTGCATAAACGAGAGTTCCAAAGAAGCGATGATTTTGAATATGATCTTTCGCCAAATGCTGTTTCATACGATCAATTCCCAATAGCAATTGTAAAAAGGCTGATGACTGAAGTTTTAAACAGTGACTACAGAACACTTTTTAGCCCGACCGAACCACAAGGATTGCTCGAGCTTCGCGAATCAATTGCATATATATTAAATCGAATAAAGGATATAAAAGTTGCACCGAAAAACATAATTTTGAGTTCCGGGATGGAATATTTATATCAAATAATTCTCGAACTTCTTCCGAATGATTCAATTTTTGCAATTGAAAATCCGGGATATGACATCGTGCCGACACTTTTAAATGCAAGAAAGTTTCCGTACATTGACATCGATTCGAAAAATGTTAAAAACGGCATAAATACACTTATAAATTCAAATGCAAATGTCCTTTGCACGACCTCTATGCACCAATTTCCAATAGGAAGAACAATGAGTTCGACAGAAAAAGAGGCAATAATAAATTGGATGAGATCTTCAAAGAATAACTACATTATTGAAGACGACTATGACAGTGAATTCCGCTATGCTCCGGTCAGAAGTGATAGAATTTACACCATGTCGGGAGCGGAAAGAACCATTTATATCGGGAGTTTTTCAAAGTCTATCGCACCGTCAATTAGATGTAGCTATATGATTCTTCCGGAAGAACTTATGGAAAAATACAATGAGACATTGCCGTTTATGGCGTGTCCGATTCCTTCGATTTGGCAAAAGTTTTTGACCGAATTTATAGATAAACACTATATTCGTCACGTCAACAAAATGATAAAGCTATACAAAGGCAGACGCGAGAAGATGATTGAACTCCTTGAAGCGTCAGGAAAAGTTAAGAAAATAATTGCTGAACCTGTCGGTACAAATATATTGGTTGAGATTAAAACATATAAGAGCGATATGGAAATCGTGAAGGCTGCACAAGAAAAAGGAGTGCTTGTATTTCCGTTAAGTCGATATCTTCGAGGCAGTAAACCGACCG
Organism: Ezakiella coagulans; assembly: GCF_003096635.1. Classification (GTDB taxonomy): domain Bacteria; phylum Bacillota; class Clostridia; order Tissierellales; family Peptoniphilaceae; genus Ezakiella; species Ezakiella coagulans. The sequence goes on from NZ_QEKV01000002.1 coordinate 134,442, forward strand.
GAACATATCTTTCACTTGGATTTGCGGCACTTGATGACGAAAAGATGGAAAAGGCGATTTCGATACTTTTGAGCTGTTGTTAGAGAAATATTTAAACATTGACACGTGTTCTCGCGTGTCTTTTTATTTTTGTTGTAACTCGATTCATAAATTTTCAAAATTACATAAACATAACGTAATTCCAAGAGATATTTTAATTAACATAATTTCATTGAATACATGTAAAATTTATGTTATAATTCATCTGAAAGAGGTTATTATGAAATCGAAATTTAAAAATTTGACAACTTCATTTTTGCTAATTTTAATATTGTCATTTCTATTGGCGGGCGTTTCGTTTTTCTTTGTAGACGTGGACTATGATTTCAATGACATAAAGCCGTTTTTGGAAAACACAAAACTATTTGTTTTGAATTTTCTGCCGATTTTAATCACTATGCTCGTGCTTTTCTCGGTCACGGGAAAGCTGAGTGCAAGCTTTTTGATTACGACTATAGCAGTGTTTGCAATCGGAATTACGAATACGACAAAGCTGGTCTATAGAGATGAACCGTTCAGATTTGCTGACATCTTTCTTGCAGGTGAAGCAAGGGATATGGTTGAGGCAAATTTTAAAATACAGACACCGGATTGGCTTGGAAGTGCTGCAGTAATTGTACTTGCAGTGTTTTTTGTGCTACTATATTTGGATAAGGACATGAAAAAAGTGTTTACTAGAAATATGTTTTTGCATCTAGTTACACTCAATTTATTTCTCGGTTTCATAATGTCACAAGCGATTTTCAGTAAAGAAAATTATGATTCTACATCGATTGAGGGCTATAACAAATGGCTTGAAAGTGAGATTGTAAAGTCAAAGGGCATGATTTATCCGTTCACATATTCAATAAAAAATATGTTTGAAACGGCACCGAAAGATTATTCGAAAAAAGCGGTCCACGAGATTTTAAAAGATTATAAGGGTGCGCCGATTCCAAAGGATAAACGTGTTAATATAATCGCAGTTATGCTAGAAAGTTTCAACGACCTTTCGAGATTTGAAGGAGTGAATTTCAAGGAAAATCCTTATGAATACTATAATCTCGTGAAAAATGAGAGCATTCACGGAAATCTCGTCGTGAACATTTTCGGAGGCGGCACGATTAATACGGAGCGTTCGTTTATTTCGAGCATGTATAAACCACCGAGATATGAAAATCCGCAAAACTCGATCGTAAGATATTTGAAGGAAAACGGATACTATGCTGAGGCATTTCATCCTAACACCGGAAAGTTCTACAATCGTGCGGAAACAAATAAAAATGTCGGCTTTGACAACTTTTGGTGCGATGAAAATATGTTCGAAGGTGTTGTGAAAAAAGGTGAGATACTTCCGGATGAAATCTTGAAAGACTATATAATAAAAGGTTTTGAAGACAACAAAAAATCTGGAAAGCCATATTTCGGATTCACGGTTACAATGCAAAATCACGGTCCGTATTATTTTTATGAACCGCACAAATACTACTATGACAATGTTTATAATGTCGAAGAAAAATATTACTACACCACGAACAACTATCTTAGAGGTGTTGAGAAAACTTCAAAATTTATGTACGATATGACTAAGCATTTTAAAAATGAAAGTGCTCCGACAGTTCTTGTATTTTTCGGCGACCACAATCCGGCTCTCGGTCCGAACGATGAAGGATTTAAATCGCTCGGCATAGACATGGATTCGGATAATATCGAAAGTTTCCTAAGAAAATATGAAACGCCGTATATAATTTGGGCTAACGGTTCTGCAAAGGAAATTCTTGGAAATGACTTCGTTGGAGAAGGACCGGATATTTCCGCAATGAACCTCGCACCATATCTATTTAAGGAACTTTCATTCCCGGGCGACGACGTCTTGCAATTTAAAAAAGAAATGATGGAAACCGTTCCGGTCTATACAAATTCATTTGTAAAAGTTTGCAGCGAGTATTCTGCAACAGATGAGATGGATGAGGAGTTGGATAGGGAGATAAAGTTTGTGGACTATTACTACAGAAACACAATTAAGAAGTAAGGGGGACTATTTGCGGTTATTTTCGCGATAAACGCTTGATTCAATATTTTAGTCGCTGCGACGTACCTGTACGTACGTCTCACTCCTAAAATATTTCATGCTAAGCGTTTCTCATCGAAAATTCCTCGCAAATAACGGTGTTTATTTACTATAGAAAATGATAAACGCCTCCCAAACATCGGCGCAATCAAAAATTGAGTTTACGGCGCATCTCATCAAAATATCCTCGCAAATAAAAGTGTTTACGGATGTAGAATTGGTTTGAAAACACTCGATCTAACCGTTTCTCATCGAAAATTCCTCGCAAATTGTGTTGTGTATTTGCATAAAGTTAAGCAAATTTAGGTGAAAATAAATGAACCGGTGTCTCCGGTTCTTTTTTTGTACACCGAAACTATCTCCGTGTGAAAATAAATTACTGTAAATGATTTATTTTTGTATGAGATTACGTTGTTTGTAGCGTCGGACTACGTTCCGACGCATGGAGTAAACGCACAATGATGTATGAATTCAAAAATTATTAAGGGATTTAAGTTTTATATTTTCTTGACACAACGTTGTTATTATTTTCATATATTTTACCGACACAAAAATGGGCGTCGGGAAGCGACCCGACGCTACTGTTTGGGAGACGTACAGAGCGAAGATATGTTTATAAATTATATGAGCTTTTGGTTGGATATTCTCTTCACTCATCGTTATTGTTTGGTTTCTCCAAAAATCAAATGTCAAATATGGCGCCGGGACATCGTTACTCCTAACGTTGTTACGTATGTCAGGCGCTACGCCGCAAAAATGGAGAATGGGTGGGAAAATTTTTGAAAACACACAGAGCGAAAATAAAATTGTAAACTATTAAATGATTTTGGTTTTATATTTTATTGACACAACGTTGTTGTTGGGTTTGTAAATGATATACGCTTGATATATGGCGTGAGGATTCGCAGAACCGTCACGCTACAACGCGTACACATACATAGACAATTATAAAAATATAATAATTCTGTGAATGATAATGAAATAAATTATGTATATACACAAACATCTATACACCACCCCACAAAAAAAAGAGCCTATCAAAGGCTCTATTTTTATTATTTATTTTCTTTTGCAATTCTATAGAGGGTTTTGACCATGTGGCCGGTGCCACCCTTCGGTTGTTCCATAAATGGTGCCGAGTTGAATGCAGGACCTGCGATGTCGACGTGGACCCATTTTGTATTTTCAATGAATGCTCCGACAAATTCTCCTGCGCTCGATGCACCGCCCCATCTACCGCCGCTATTTTTAATGTCAGCGATGTCAGATTTGTTGAGATCTTGGTAGTCTTTTCCATATGGAAGCGACCATGCTCTTTCGTTTTCGAGTTTTGCACATTTGAGTACGTGTTCAATTGATTCTGCATCATTTCCAAGCACTCCCGATCTGTGTGCGCCCATTGCTACAATGCATGCACCGGTGAGGGTTGCGAGTTCAACCATGAGTTTCGGTGAGTAGTTCATTTCGGAGTAGGTGACTGCGTCGGCGAGAGTGAGTCTTCCTTCGGCGTCTGTGTTGTCGACTTCGATTGAGAGGCCACGAAGTGAGCCGATGATGTCGCCAGGTTTATATGCACCGCCGTCAAGCATGTTTTCGCAAGCTGCTACAACGCCGACGACGTTAACTTTAAGTTTTGCTTCGGCAATCGCTTTAATTGCACCGATAACTGCAGCTGAGCCGCCCATGTCGCTCTTCATTGTTTTCATGCCGTCGTTTGGCTTCAATGAGTATCCGCCAGAGTCGTAGGTGAGGCCTTTTCCGACGAATGAGATTGGTGCGCCTTCGCCTTTCATGTATTCCATTACTATGAGTTTCGGTTCTCTATTGGATCCTCTTGCGACTGAAAGGTATGCTTTCATTCCGATTTTTTCTATTTCTTCTTTTCCAAAAACTTTTACGTCGACGCCGAGTTCTTTAAGTTTCATGGCTTCGTTTGCAAGTGTTTCAGGATATAAATCGTTTGCAGGTGTATTTACAAGATTTCTTGCAAAAACTATTCCGCTCCATTTTGCCATAAGTTCTTCGATGTCGTCGTTATTTAAATCGCCTGTGCAGTCTTCGCATGCGGTTATTTCTTTAAGATTTATTTCGCATTTTGTTTTTTTGTAGTTGTCGTAATTGTAGGTTGAATTTAGAAGCCCTTCGATTATTGCAAGAGCAGTTTCTTTTCTTGTGAAATTTTTTAGTTCAGGCACACAAACTGTAACTTTTTCTAGTTTTAGTCTGTTTGCTTCTTTTCCGGCGTTGAGACCTGCGACTTTAAGAGTGTCGATTGTGATGTCATCAGGCTTTCCAAGTCCTGTAAGAAGTACCGGATTTTCACATTTAAGATTTAAGAATGTCTCTCCGTTTTCTCTATTAAAAAAGTTGTTGTCGACAAGGTATTTTAGATTGTCGCATTTGATTTCACTTTCCTTTGCAACAAATTTAATGATCTCGCCATTTTGCTTTCCAATATTTATTTTCATAAAGCACCTCCATATAAATTATAACAGTTTAGCATAGCAATAGTCAAATTATTTTACAATTTATGTTATTTTAACATTATTATGATATAAATCACATTTTTAGCGGTAATAGAATATGAATTTTGTATTTTACAATTCATTTTACATAGTTTTTACAATATTAAACTCTCCATTTTACAATTGATGGTTATTATATAGTTGCAAGGGAAACCTAAGCAATATTTTAGGAAAAGGAAGAAGGATATTTATGAAATTCTTAAAAACATTAGCAATTGTAGTAGCAGCACTTTTATTAATAGTAGGCTGCAAGAAGGATGACACAAAAAAGGAAACAACAGAAAAGACAACAACAGAAACTACTGAGACAAAAACAGAAGAAAAGACAGAAGATAAAACCGAAGATAAAACCGAAGAAACAACTGCAGGTGGAGAAATCCACGTTGTAAGTCGTGAAGTAGGTTCAGGAACAAGAGGAGCTTTCACAGAAATCACAAAGATTTTATCAAAAAATGATAAGGGTGAAGAAGTTGACAGCACATATGAAGAAGCAACAATCGTTAACTCAACAGAAGGAGTTATCACTGCTGTAAACGGCGATGCACTCGCAATCGGTTATATCAGTCTTGGTTCTTTAAACGATGAAGTTAAGGCAGTTAAGGTTGACGGAGTTGAAGCAACACCGGAAAATATCAAAAAAGGCGATTATAAGATTGCAAGACCTTTCATGCTTGCTTATCACGAAGCAAATTTAAGCGATGTAGCAAAAGATTTTATTAAATTTATTATGAGTAAAGACGGTCAAGAAATTGTTAAGGAAGACGGTTGCATTCCTATGGAAACAACGGAAAGCTATAAGCCGGCAAATATTGAAGGAAGAATTGCTATAGCAGGTTCAACTTCTGTAACTCCGCTTATGGAAAAGTTGGTCGACAAGTATAAGGAATTAAATCCTGGATTCGAAGCAGATATTCAATCAAACGGTTCATCAGCAGGTATTCAAGCTGCAATCGAAGGCGTTGCCGAAATCGGTATGAGCAGCCGTAATTTAAAGCCTGAAGAACTTGAAAAGGTTGAAGCAATGCCAATCGCAATGGACGGTATCGCAGTTGTTGTAAACAACGACAATGCAACAGAAGACATTTCACTCGACAATATTCACAAAATTTTTGTAGGTGAAGTAAAGGACTGGAACGACGTTAAATAGTTAACTTTGAAAGGAGCAATAGAGATGGACGGCAAACTTAAAGAAAAATTAATGAAATATGTTTTTATGGCTGCATCAATCATCTCTATTGCAGCTTTTATAGTAATATGTTACTTCATTTTTAAAACGGGGCTTCCATTCATTTTAAGACACGGTTTCGATTTTGTCTTGGGAACTAAGTGGTCGCCGGCGACAAATCCTCCGTCATACGGAATTCTACCGATGATTTATGCATCATTTGTCGTCACATTTCTCGCAAGTTTAATAGGTGTTCCGATTGGAATTTTCGCGGCACTCTTTCTTGCGTTCGAAGCAGGTCCGAAGATGAAAAAACTTTTGACACCGATGTTAAATCTTATGGCGGGGATCCCGTCGATTATATACGGTTTCTTTGCACTCCAAACTATAGTTCCGTTTATTAGAGAATATATAGGAGGTCATGGAATTTCTATTTTGGCGGCAAGTATTCTTTTGGGCATTATGATTTTGCCGACGATTATAGCAATTTCAGAAGCGGGGCTCGAAGCTGTGAACCGCAAGTACTACGAAGCAAGTGTAGCTCTCGGTGCAAGTCATGGAAGGTCGGTTATGAAGATCGTTCTTCCAGCTGCAAAGAACAGTATTTTGGCGGCGGTTATCCTCGGAATCGGAAGAGCTATCGGGGAAACTATGGCAACGATTCTTGTTGTCGGTAACCAAGCGCGAATTACGACGGACATTTTAAAAGGAATCAGAACACTTACGGCAAATGTTGTGCTTGAAATGGGATATGCGGCAGGAGAGCACATGGAAGCGCTTTTTGCAACAGCATGTATCTTGTTCATTTTCATTCTTATAATAAACGGTATGTTCTTGATGTTTAAAGGTAGGAGCAGTAAAAATGAGGGTTAGTAATAGAACAAAAAATACTAGAAAGCTGCAAGAGATTTTATACAAATTTTTCGCATATCTATCGATGTTCATTGCGACGGCGGTGCTTGTGGGAATTGTGCTTTTCATTTGCATCAAGGGTGTTCCGCATCTTAAATTGTCACTCTTTGCACTGAACTACACTTCGAAAAACGTTTCGATGTTTCCGGCTATAATTTCGACTATTGTGGTCGTTGTTCTTTCGATTTTAATTGCGGGACCGATTGGGATTTTTACGGGAATTTATCTTTCGGAATACAGCAAGGGAGATTCGAAATTTGTTAAGGTCATAAGAATTGTAACCGAGACACTAAGTGCAATTCCGTCAATTGTCTACGGACTTTTCGGATATCTGTTTTTTGGAATCGCTCTAAAGATGGGGTGGAGTATTATTTCCGGAACGCTAACCGTTTCCATTATGATTTTGCCGCTCATCGTAAGGTCGACGGAAGAGGCTTTTCTTTCGACACCGGGGGTTTATAGGCTCGGAAGTTTTGCACTGGGAGCGGGAAGACTTAGAACAATTTTTAGAGTTATTCTTCCGGTCGCAATGCCTGGAATTTTGTCCGGTGTAATTCTTGCAATAGGAAGGGTTATCGGAGAAACTGCGGCGCTTTTATATACTCTTGGAACTTCAACTAATCTTCCGAAGAGTTTGAAGGACCCGGGAATAACTTTGTCCCTTCACATGTACAAGCTTTCAACTGAAGCGAGATACACAAACGAAGCCTATGCAACGGCGGTCGTACTTTTAATAATTATATTTTCGCTAAATGCTCTATCGACATATTTGGCAAATAAAATCGGAGGAAATAATGATGACAGATAGTCAAGTAAATAAAATGGTTATAAAGGATTTGAATCTTTATTACGGCGATTATCTTGCGGTTAAAGATTTGAATCTTGATGTAATACAAAATCAGGCACTTGCTTTTATCGGTCCTTCAGGCTGTGGAAAAAGTTCGACGCTGAAATGCTTAAACAGGATGAATGATTTGGTTGAGGGTTCGAGAATTGAGGGGCTTATAACATTGGACGGCGAGAATATTTACGACAGAAAGTTTGATGTTAATGAACTAAGAAAGAGAGTCGGGATGGTTTTCCAAGCTCCGACTCCGTTTTCAATGAGCATCAGCGAAAATATTATGTACGGACCGAAGACACACGGTGTGAAGAAAAAGGCGGAACTCGAGGAAATAGTAGAAAGGTCTTTGAAACAAGCGAATCTTTGGGACGAAGTCAAGGACGATTTGAGAAAGAATGCACTTGAACTTTCGGGAGGCCAACAACAAAGACTTTGTATCGCAAGAGCACTTGCGGTTGAGCCGGAAGTAATTCTTATGGACGAACCTACATCCGCTCTCGACCCGATAAGTACGGGAAAAATAGAGGAACTTGTCATGGATTTAAAAAAGAAGTACACGATTGTTATAGTCACACATAACATTGGACAGGCGAGCCGTGTAACGGACAGAACGGCGTTTTTCTTAAACGGTGTTATGGTTGAAGTTGGAGATACAGCCGAACTCTTTATGAGTCCAAAGGATAAGAGAACTGAAGATTATATTACGGGGAGGTTCGGTTAGAATGAGTATTGAAAAAGAATTATTTGATTTGAAAAATGAGCTTGTCAAGATGGCAACATTTGTTGAAAACAATATTAGAGACACATATAGGGGTCTAAAAGAAAAAGATTTGACGCTTTTAAAGCAAGTTGCGATGAACGATAAGAAGACTGACGATCTCGAAAAAGAAATAGAGGACAGAGCATTAAGAATTCTTGTGACGCTATCTCCACGTGCCGGAGATTTTAGGGTTGTTACATCGGTTTTAAAGATGATTACTGACCTTGAAAGAATTGGTGATCAAACGGAAGACATAGCGGAAATTTGTGAAGATATAAATTTTGAATCAATTGATTCACCACTTCCTCTTTTAAAAGAAATGTTTGAAACTGTAGAAAAAATGCTAAATAATTCAATGGACGCATTTGTTTCGGGTAATATTGATTTAATTGAGGGTATAGATATAATGGATGATGTTGTTGATGATTTGTTTATAAAACTTAGACATAAAATTGTCGACAAGATTAAACAAGGAAGCGACCCGGAAGTTCAACTCGACTTGATGCAGATTGGAAAATATGTAGAAAGAATAGGCGACCATGCTGAAAACATTGCTGAATGGGTGATTTATGAACACACGGGCACGCATCCATATCTAAAAAAGGATGATGAACAATGATTTATATTGTCGAAGATGATGAAAGCATCAGAGAATTGGTTTTATATGCATTAAAAAATGAGGGATACAGCGGGAAGGGATGTCGTGATTTTGAAGAGTTCAAGGCGGCTCTCGAAGAAGATTCACCGTCGCTAGTTTTGCTTGATATAATGCTTCCCGGCAAAGACGGCATTTCGATTTTGAAGTGGATGAGGGAAGGAAAGTACAAGGAAGTTCCGGTCATAATGCTTACGGCGAAGTCCGCAGAAATCGACAAGGTTAGAGGGCTCGATCTCGGGGCGGACGACTATGTGACAAAACCGTTTTCTGTACTTGAACTCATGGCAAGAATTAGAGCGAGAATCAGACGTGGAAATGACGTTGACTCGATGAATGAAATTACAATCAAGGATTTGACTATTATCCCTGAAAAAAGACGCGTGAATGTTGACGGCAAGGACGTGTCACTTGGGTTTAAAGAGTATGAGTTATTATATTATCTTGCACAAAACAAGGGCATCGTGCTTTCCCGCGACAAAATTATGGACGCAGTTTGGGGATATGATTACCTCGGCGAGTCGAGAACGGTAGATGTTCACATAGCATTTCTGAGACAAAAGCTCGGAAAGAGCGGTGTGATGATTAAAACCGTGCGAAATGTCGGATATATTTTGGAGGAATAATGAAAAGGAGTTTATTTAAGAGATTTTCAATATTGGTTTTGTTAATGGTTATCTTAATAACTCTTGCAACGACGCTAAATTTTTATGACGGCTACAAAGATTTTCACGAAAGAAAGCTTTTGGACATTTTAGACTTTCTTAAAAATATGAATCTCGAAGATGCTGAGCATGAAAAGGAATTTGATGCGGCGAAGAAGTCGTTTCGCGGCATAAGAATCACTCTTGTGGACACCGACGGCAATGTTATCTACGACACCGACGAAGCGGCATCAAAAATGGAGTCGCACAGCACGAGAAAAGAAATTGTTGAAGCGAAAGACCTTGGCAAGGGAAGCGATATAAGAAAATCGGACACTCTCGGTGAAAATTTCTACTATTTTGCAACGAGACTTTCGAACGGAAATATTTTGAGAGTTTCGGAAATGCAAAAAAATATTTTCTCATCGTTTAAAGACTCGATTATTCCGGTTGTATTTATTCTTTTCATCGGACTTATAATCGCATTTTTCTCGATTAACCACGTTTCAAACAAACTCGTTGAAAATCTAAAAGACCAATTTACGGCAATCTCACATGGAGAAAGTCTCGACTCGGAATTTCCGGAGCTCTATCCAATCAAGAGAATTGTGCGAGATCAACAGGACGAGCTGAATGAAAGGCTCGACGATCTCAAAGAATACAGAGATACTATTGAAATCATTTTTAGAAATATGCAGGACGGATTTTTGTTTATTGACAATGTGAACCGCGTTGAAATGATAAACAGCAAGGCAATTTTCCTATTGGGTAAGGAAAAGAACGAAGGCTACATGGACAAGTCCGTATTTTATCTCATAAGGGATGAAAAACTCATAGAAATTTTGGGAGAAAAGGATTCGAAGCGTGAGGAAAAAATAGAAGTCGAAATTGACGACAGAAAACTTTTAATCACAATCGACCCGGTTCTTGTAAGTGACAATCTCGTCGGCAGAATTATCGTCATTAGAGACGTGACTGAAGAAAGTATTCTCGAAAGAGAAAGACGAGAATTTACATCGAATGTAACGCATGAACTGAAAACTCCGCTCACTTCAATAAACGGTTATGCTGAAATGCTCACAAATAATATGGTGAAGAATGAGGACGTACCGAAAGTTGGAAATATGATTCTTAAAAGCGGCAACAGAATGCTTACACTTGTTGAAAAGATTTTGAGTCTTTCGAAAGTTGAGGAGCAAAAGAATAATAAAAAAGAAGAGATCAACGTGAAAGAGCTGATCAGCGATGTCGTGAATACAATAAATTCAAAGGCACAAAACAAAAACATCTCCATCACAACCGAACTCGACGAAGTTAGATACACCGGTGTGAGGGAAGTGCTTGAGGAAACTGTTTACAATCTTGTCGACAACGCCGTAAAATACGGAAAAGATGACGGCAAGGTTTGGGTAAAACTTGTTGCGAGAGACAAGGGCTTTAAGTTTATCGTCAAAGACGACGGCATCGGAATCGACGATTTAGACCGCGAAAAAATCTTCCAAAGATTTTACACTGCGGACAAGAGTAGAAACAGCGCAGATGCAAGCGGTATCGGGCTTTCAATTGTAAAACACGGAGTCGAGGTTATGGGCGGAACTGTTATTCTTGAAAGTAAACTCGGCGTAGGTTCGACTTTTGAAGTGTTCATTCCGTACAACATAGTATGATTCTATTTATAAAAATTTAAATACACAATTATAAGCGGGTGAAAACTCGCTTTAATTTTTTTACATAAAACTATTGACAAGTATACTTGGCGATGTTATAATGATAATAACAAGTTTACTTGGCAAAATAAAACGAAAGGAGAAAATTTTGGACAAGGATGAAATTTTAGCAAAGAGCAGAGAAGAGTATAAAAAGAACAACAAAGACGAGATGATGTTGGACATAATGTCGAAAGCGGGCAAGCTTTCGATGGAAGTCGGGATGGGCGTTGTTGCACTGATAATAGTTGTTGAAGGGTTTTTCTTTAATTCGTTCAACTTTTCAGTGTGGACAGTATATTATGCGATTTTAGCGACGCAGAGCTTTGTCTATTACCACAGGTTAAAAGAAAAGAAACATCTATACATCGGAATTTTGCTTACGATTTTGGGAATCATAATGTGTGCGGCACATTTTATAAAACTTAGCAGGTAGTTTTTTATGAAAGATGAATTAGTTTTAAAAAACCGCTTAAAGGAAATAAGAAAAGAAAAAGATTTGTCACAGCAAAACTTGGCGGACATGGTCGGGGTCTCCAGAAACACTATCAGCTCAATCGAGACGGGACAGTTCAATCCGACGGCGAAACTTGCACTTATATTGAGCATAGCACTCGACAAAAAGTTCGAAGAGATTTTTTATTTTTGATATAAAATTGTTTAAAACTGAATTTCGAGTTGTGCTATAATAAAAGAAATATTGATTTTACAAGCTTTTACACGTACTTAATCGAGATGTGTTAAAATAAAAATAAGGAGGGCTTATGATACTTGAATTTAAAAATTTGTACAAGTCTTATGACAAAAAAGAAGTATTAAAAGGTTTGTCATTCAAGGCGGAGAGCGGAAGACCGCTTGCGTTTCTCGGAAGAAACGGCGCCGGCAAAACGACAACAATAAGAATACTTATGGACGTAATAAAAAAGGACGGCGGCGAGATTACAATCGACGGAGCACCTTTCAGAGCGAAGGATTTTAAAATTGGATATCTTCCTGAGGAAAGAGGAATGTATCAAAAGGTGAATATACTTGAGCAACTGATTTATTTTGCGGAATTGAAGGGTTATAATCCGGAGGTTGCGAAGAAATCTGCGAGAGAACTTTTGGAAAGAGTGGGACTTGCGGACTATGAAAAGAGAAAACTCGAAGTGCTTTCAAAAGGAAACCAACAAAAGGTTCAAATTTCACAGGCACTTTTGGGAAATCCGGACATTATCATTATGGACGAACCTTTTTCAGGGCTCGACCCGATAAACTCAAATCTCTTGAAAGAGCTCATTTTGGAAAAAGCAGGCGACAACAAACTCACACTTTTCTCGTCGCACCAAATGGGATATGTGGATGAAATCTGTAAGGACATCGCTGTTTTGTCTGACGGAGTTTGCCAAGTGAACGACACCATTGAAAATGTTAAACGCGAACTTGCAGGAAACAAAGTTTATGTAATTCCTTTTGAAACGGATTTGAATGAATATTCGGAAATTCTTTCGAAAATGGGATATGAATCGACTATTGAAAAGGAAAGAGTCGTTGTCGATTTGACCGGAAAAGAAAGGGAAAATTTTTTGCAAGACATTTCAAAGGCGGGACCGGTTGTCGACAGCTACGGACTTTACAAGCCGACACTCTCTGACATTTTCCTAAAATATGCGAGGTAGAAAAATGGGTAAAGTATTTAAATTTGAATTTTTAACGAGTATAAAGAAAAAATCTTTTATAATTTCGGTCGCGATAATGTTTGCAATTTCACTTCTCATAAGTTTTATTCCGAGTATTATCTCTAAGATTGCAGGAAGCGACGAAGACGATATCATCGGAATCTACTCAACCGAAAATTTTGTGAATAAAGAATCGGCAGAAGAAAAAACGGGAATGAAATTTGAAAATTTCGATTCTCCGGAAAAACTTGAAGAAGCTGTTAAAGCAGGCGATATTTACGCCGGATATGTAATTGCAGGTGACAAGAGGGAGGTCGTAATAAAGACGAGCTCCGTTTCAAATATGGGCAAGCTAGAAGCGGTGAACGAATCGATGTCAGCTCTTGAATCTAGCGATTATTTGAGAAATGCGGGAGTCGATGAGAAAATTGTTGAAAAAGCTATAAAAGGAACGAACTTCGAGCCGAAAATCCTCGAAGCTGACGGCGCAAAGAATTTCTGGCTTGTATATTTGATGCTCATGATTTTATACACGCTTATGATGATGTTTGGAAACCAAGTCGCAATGAGCGTTGCAAGAGAAAAGAGCGACAGAACTATGGAGCTTTTGATAACCTCGACAAAACCGAAAGACCTCATTAGAGGAAAAGTTTTTGCGACTGCGGTTATAGGCGTGCTTGTTGTTATGGTGCTTGTCGTCGGACTGTTCATCGGAACAAAATTTGGACCAAAAACGGAAGTTGATTCAACAATTGCACAAGTATTAAAAATAAACATTTCAATCGATCAATTTGTAGTATCTATGGCATTCTTTATTGTCGGATATATTATGTTCTTGTATCTTTTCGCATGTGCTGCAAGTCTTGTTTCTAAAATCGAAGACCTCGGAATGGCAATCCAACCGTTGTCGCTCATCTATGTTGCAGGATTTATGATTTCAATGTTCGGCATGAGCAATCCGGGTACAATTCTTAGAATTGCAAGCATAGTGCCATTTACGAGTCCTTTTGCGATGATCACGAGATACGGCGTGGACTTTGTTCCACAATGGGAATTATTCCTGTCGTTTGGACTTTTGGCTGTATTTACAGTTCTTGTGGGTATGCTAGCTGTAAAGATTTACAGATACGGTGCCCTAAACTACGGCACAAAGCCGAAATTCTTTAAAAATATGGTGGCGGCTTTAAAAAAGAAAAATAATTAAATTAATATGAAGAGGCTTGAATTGAATAAGCCTCTTTTTTAATGAAATTGTATTTGATTTTAATATTTAAAGAGAGAAAAAACTTTTTTAGTTGTTTTTAAAAGATTTTTCACTAATTTAAAAAAATTTTTTATATTAAATTCAAAAAAAGAAATGTAATTAAAGCTGCATTTATCAACGTTTTTAGAGTTGGAATTTATTTAAAATTAAAATTATTTAAAAAATTTTAAAAATTTTCTCAAAAAAGTGTTTAGAATCACTTTACTAGGGTATATATATACTACAAAGGAAGATGATGATAAAACTAGAGCACAGATCTAAAAAAATGCCGAGTGCAAAAATAGATATCGTCATTACCTTTATAAAAATATCGTGGCGAAAATTAACACGAGGGACGCAAAAGTTATTGAGTGAAAGATCACTTCCCGAATTTGAAAGGTCTGTCGAGCAGCCGGGGTAAAGGCCCGGACGAGATCAATTTATATTAAATCATTGAGAGGGCAAGAAAATATAACAAGCGTCAAAAGAACCTAAAAAACAAAATAGACTTTATTTCAAACATTGAATATTCAGTGGCTTTTGGAACAGCGATATGCTTGAAGTGATGAAATAAGTCAGGGCGAAGAATTTAAAACATTGCAAGGATCACCGAAAAGCGAGAAGAGAGTAAGGTACAATAGTGAATTTAGAAAAACCGAAAATCAAATCGAGCGTAAGGGAAGACGTAACTAACTTGAACACGGTTGGAGCGTTAAAAAGTAAAATTTGTGTAGAAAGGAGAATAACGAATACTGTGATTGAACCTAAACATTTTAAACGCCACGAGTAACTCCCGAGAGTTTATGATTAAACGAATCTCGGGAGTTTTTGTGTGCAAATATTGAATTAATAATGTTTTGATTATTTAGCAAGAAAAACTTTTGGTTCAAATTTTTCAAACCATTTCTATTTGTTGATAATAAATTTTATTTAAATTATAATAATACATATAATATGTGGGGTGATTCTGTGGATTTAAACTTATCAAAGACAAGTTATTGTGCAGCGGTTCAATGCCCGAAGATGGTGTGGCTAAGAAACCGAAAGCCGGAGGTATTTCCTGAGGGGGGAGCGGATGAGTCAGTGCTTGAAACCGGAAGGGAAGTCGGCGAGTTTGCAAAGAAATTATTTGACAATGTGAAAACGGTTTCGTTTAATTTTAAACTAAAGATGATAGAAGAAACGACTGCACTCATTCACGAGGAATGCGAATATATTGCGGAGGCATCGTTTCTTTATGATGGGCTTTTTGCAAGCGTCGACATTTTGCACAATCTAAAAAACGGCGAGGTGGAAATTTACGAGGTGAAGAGTTCGACGTCGATAAAGGATATCTATCTCGACGACGTCTCATTTCAACGATATATATTAAAAAAACTCGGATACAAGGTTAAGCGTGTGTGCATTGTTTATATAAATAATGCTTATGTTCGCGTTGGAGAAGTTGATTTGGGCGAGCTTTTTGTGGTGGAAGATGTGACAGACGAGGCGGAAGCACGCGAAGTGACTGTTGCGGAAAATGTTTTGAGGTTTTACGAGATTTTAAATTCTGAAGCGGAGCCTGGTATTGAAATTGGAGAACAATGTTTTGCGCCTTATAAGTGCGATTGTTTTAAATATTGCACGAAAAATCTTCCTTCGCCTAATGTGTTTGATGTTGCGGGCGCAAGGACTTCCACAAAGTTTAAGTGTTTAAGAAACGGCATTGTATCGTTTGAGGATATATTGCGTGAGAACGCACTTTCAAAGTCGCAGATGAAGCAAGTTGAGCACGAGGTGAAAGAACTTTCAGATTATATCGAAGAAGATGCGATTCAGGAGTTTATGAAAACACTTTCATATCCGCTCTATTTTTTGGATTTTGAATCCTATCAACCTGCAATTCCGGCATATCAGAACTCGAAGCCATTCGAGCAAATTGTGTTTCAATATTCGCTTCACTACATCGAAGAAGAGGGTGGAGATTTGAAGCACACTGAGTTTTTGGCGTATCCGGGCGAAGATCCGAGAAGAGCACTTGCGGAAAAACTTTGCAAGGACATCCCGAAAGACGTTTGTACAACCGCATACAATATGGCTTTTGAAAAGACGAGAATAAAATCACTTGCCGCACTTTATCCGGATTTGGCGGGGCATCTTATGAATATACACGACAATATCAAGGACCTGATGGTTCCGTTTCAAAAGAAGCAATATTACAAGAGGGCGATGCAAGGTTCGTACTCCATAAAATATGTATTGCCGGCACTCTTTCCGAATGAGCCGTCTCTTGATTATCACAATCTCGAAGGCGTACACAACGGAGTTGAGGCATCGGCAACCTTTAAGAGGATGGCGACGATGGACGATGAGGAGCTCGAAAACTTCAGAACGCACCTTTTAAATTATTGCGGGCTTGACACATTTGCAATGGTTAAAGTTTGGGAAAGACTGAATGAAGCGATTGGCGTTTCGGTTAGGACTTATGAAAATAAATAAAATAAAAAATCTATGGGACAAACCCCATAGATTTTTTTAGTAAAAAACGGCTTCAAATGAGCCGTTTTTAAATTTATGAATTTACATTATTTAATTTATTTTTCAAGTTTTGTTCCGCATTTTGAACAGAATATTGAGCCTTCCGGATTTGCAGCACCACATTCAGGGCAAAATGCCAAGTTTTGGTTAGGAACGGCATTGCCGGTAGTCGAATTGTTAAAATTAGGATCGACCTTTGTTTCAGAAGTTATAGCAGACCTTAATATCTCAATTTCTTCGTTGTAACGTTGGATGATTCCTTCTCTTTTTTTGTCCAGTTCTTGCAGTTCTTCTTCGTTCTTTTTGATTTCGTTTACTGCAGTTTCAATTTCAGCATTATTAAGTCCTGCATTTTTCAAATCAATATTTCTTTCGTAAATAATTCTGCCGATTGCTTCGAAGAAATTTCTGTTTTCAAGTTCGATTTTTGTGACTGATTCGTTTAAAGCGTCGACAAGAGAATCCCTCTTTTGTTCAGAATCTCTTATTTGTTTTCTGGCAGCATTTTCTCTTTGTGTTTCAGGGTCTTTTGAAAAGTTAAGTCCCAAGTCTTTTAAAAAATTATTCATATTTCCTCCTTATAATTGTATATCCAAAGTTTTTTCCGAGCCGTTTCTCAAAATTGTGAGAGTCAAAGTGTCGCCCGTCTTATATTTTATAAGCGATGTTCTAAGGTCGTCGGTATTTTTTATATTCTTATCTCCAACTTTTGTAATAATATCGTTTTGCATGAGTCCGTTCTTTTGTGCGATGGAATTCGGCTCGATTTTAAGAATTATAACTCCGCTGTAGTTGTCTTTAATTCTAAAATATGCCTTGTAGTATTCATAGTCGGCAATTTGTATGCCTAGGACTATAGGTTTTGCATCGCCTTTTTCGATGAGCGATGTGACAATTTCTTTTGCGGTATTTATTGGAATTGCAAAGCCAAGACCTTCAGTTCCTTCGCCGCCGATTTTTGCCGAGTTTATACCGATGACTTGTCCTTTTGAATTCAAAAGCGGTCCGCCGGAGTTTCCTTGGTTAATAGCGGCGTCTGTTTGAATAAGATTTGAAATTGCCTTGCCGTCTCTCGTTGTCAAGGTTCTTCCTATGCCGGAAATATATCCTGCAGTGACTGATCTGTTGAAATTAAGTCCAAGCGGATTTCCGATTGCAATTGCTTTTTCACCGATGTTTAATTTTTCGCTGTCGCCAAGTTCTGCAGCGACAAGTCCGGTTTTGTTGACTTTTATGACTGCAAGGTCCATGCTTGCGTCGTTCCACAAAAGTTCCGCCGGCACTGTCGAATTGTCATCAAGAAGCACATCGATGCTCTTTGCTTTGCCGTCGCCGACAACGTGACTGTTGGTCAAAATGTAGCCGTCTTTTGCGACTATAATTCCGGAGCCGACTCCTTGAAGTTCTTGTGCACCGAAAAAGCCTTCCACAGTTTCAACTGTAGTAATGCCGACAACTGAAGGGAGAGCTTTCTTTGCAACTGCTTCAACAACACCTTCTTCACCGGTCGGATTTATTGAAATTGTCGGTGCATTTGAAGGAGCTTCTTTAACTTCGACAGCCGGTTTGTTTTCAACAAATACTTTCGCACCGAAGTAACCGCCACCGAAACCTAAAAGAGCACAAAGTATAAGCGATAAAATCTTTTGACCGATTTTGCGTTTCTTTTTCGGTTCGTTTGTATTGTAGCTTTCATATTTTCTGTCATTGTAAATATTTTCGTTATTTTCTCTATTATTGTAGGCTTCACGTCTATTTAGGAGATTTCTGATTCTTTCTTCACGTTCTCTTTGACGCCTTTCTCTATAACTTTCGTAGTCGTCATTTTCATTGTAAAAATCATCATTCATAATATCACTCCTTTCAAAGTAAATATAATATTATATTACCCAATTTAAAAAAATATTATTTAATTTTTATTAAAATCTATTTGTAGTTCAACAGGGCAATGGTCAGAGCCCATAATGTCCATCAAACATTTTGAATCTTCAATATAAGGAACAAGCGATTCGCTCACGATGAAATAGTCGATTCTCCAACCGACATTTCTGTCTCTTGCTCTAGTAATGTAGCTCCACCATGTGTAGACGTCGGTTTTGTCAGGGTAAAGATGTCTGAATGTATCGACAAATCCTCGCTCAAGAAGGAAAGTCATATTTTCTCTTTCCTCTTGTGTAAAACCGGCGGACTTTTTATTTGTGTCCGGATTTTTTAAATCTATTTCTTTGTGTGCTACATTCAAATCACCCGTATAAATTACCGGTTTTTTCTCTTCCAATCCCTTTAAATAGTCACGCATTTTTCCTTCCCAAGTAACACGGTAAGGAATTCTGCTCAAATCATTTTTTGAGTTCGGAGTGTAGCAATTAACAAAATAGAATTTTTCAAATTCGAGCTCAAGCACGCGTCCTTCGTTATCGAAGTCTTCGAAAAAATCAATGCCAGAACGTCTGACGTTTAATGGCTCGACTTTTGTAAAAACTGCTGTACCCGAATAACCTTTTTTCTCTGCTTGGTGCCAATATTGAAAATAGCCCGGCATATCTATTTCGACTTGATGGGCGTGACATTTTGTTTCCTGTATTGCAAAAATATCGGCATCGATGCTATTGAAAAAGTCCATGAAACCTTTTTTTAAGGTAGCTCTAATGCCATTTACATTCCAACTGATTAACTTCATAAATTCTCCTTTTAATAAATAATATCTATTTGATTATTACCCGAAATCGCTGTTTTTAAACAAAATTTACTCTTACAAAAAGAGTGCGATATATGATGACGGCAGTAAAAAACTATTGACAAAATAAGAATATAGTGATAATATATTTTTGGATAATGATTATCATATTCAATTTAAGGAGGATATTATGGCACGTATTTACAATACAGAACAAAGAAATAATATAGACCAGTTGCTTGAAAACGGCGACGATTACAGTTGCGATGAAATTGTTTCAACGCTTCAAAAAGAAGGGAAAAAAGTTGGTGTTGCTACAGTTTATAGACATCTCAAAATGCTTGCAGAAAAAGGAATCATAAACACATATTATGTCGGAGGCAAAGTAAGATATAAGCTTGCACGCGAAGACAGAGATGTCGCAACATTAAAATGTACAAAGTGCGGAAGAAAGTTTGTGCTGGACTGTATCGACCTTTTAAATTTTAAGCACCACATTAAGTCACATCACAATTTTACGATTGACACGAATAGCCTTATTTTTTATGGAGTTTGCAGCGATTGCGAAGAAAAAGAGGAAGACGATGAATAAAAAAGTATTATTTATATTATGTGTTTTTTCACTCTTTTTATTTGGGTGCAAAAAAACTGATAAAGAAATTAAAGAAATAAATCAAGAAAATGGTAAATTAAAGATTGTTGCAACACTTTTCCCGGATTATAGTTTTGCAAAAGCTATTGCAACCGATGCGGACACAACTCTTCTGTTGCCGCCGGGAGTAGACAGTCACACATTTGAGCCGGGACCGGATGATATGAAGCTTTTAAAAGAAGCAGACCTTATCATTTATACCGGAGATTATATGGAAGAATGGTTTAAGAAAATAAGAGAAAGCCTTTCCCTCGACGACAGCAAGATTGTCGATGCATCGAAAGGAATTGAGCTTATAAAATCGGGTCAAGATGATCATGACGATCACGATGAAGAAGATCATGATGAGCATGAGCATCACCATCATCACTTATATGACCCGCACATTTGGACGAGCCCGAAACTTGCAAAAATTATGTGCAAAAATATTTATGACGGACTTATCAATGTGGACAAAGACAATGAATCGAAATACAAAGAAAATTTTGACGCATACACAAAGGAACTTGACAATATAGACGAGGCTTTCACTGAAGTTGTGAAAGAGTCAAAAGATGCAACAATGTATTTTTCAAGTCCTTTTGCACTCAAGTATTTCGCACGCGATTATAATATAAACGCCAGAAGTATTTATCAAACATGTGCATCGGACAGCGAGCCGTCTGCAAAGGATATGGCACTTATAATCGATGATATGAAGGAAAAGAATGCAAAAGTTATTTACTACGAGGAACTTACCGACCCGAAAATGGCAAGAGAAATTGCAAATGAAACGGGGGCTGAACCAGTGCTTTTTCACTCATGTCACAATTTGAGCAGAGATGATTTTAAAAAAGGACTTACGTATATCGAGATTATGAAAAACAATGTTGAAGCGTTAAGGAAAGGAATACTCTAATGCTTGAGGTAAAAAGTCTTTCGGCGAGCTACGGCGATGTTAAGGTTTTCTCGGACTTAAGTTTTGAGATAAAAAGGGGAGACTATCTCGTGATTGTCGGCGAAAACGGCTCGGGCAAGTCCACTCTTATGAAGGCTATTTTGGGACTTAAAAAACCGGACGGAGGCGAGGTTATAAGAAACGAGTTCACGGAAATCGGTTATGTTCCGCAAGTAAACAGTGCACAGAAAAATTTCCCGGCACTTGTAAGAGAAGTTATTTTGAGTGGTTTAATCGAAAGAAAAAAGCTATTTTTCTCAAAAGAGGACAGAAGAAAGCTCGACGAAATATGTAAACTTCTAAACATCGAGGATTTAAAAAACAAGCCGATTTCAAATTTGTCAGGTGGGCAGGAAAAAAGGGTTATGCTGGCACGTGCGATGATAAGAGGGGCGGAGATTTTGTTCTTGGATGAGCCTACAACCGCTCTCGACCCAATTGCAACTGCTGAGTTTTATGATGAAATTGATAGATTGAACCATAACGGGAAAACCATTGTAATTATTTCGCACGATGTCAGAAATGTTATAAACTGTGCGAATATGGTTCTTCATCTCGGTGCAAATAACAGCGGCATACTATTTTTCGGACCAAAGAACGAGTATGTAAAGAGCGACCTTTTCAGAGTTTTAAATGGGGTGCATATTCATGAGTGAGTTATCAACAATGCTATCATATGCTTTTATACAGAAAGCACTCATAGTCGGAGTTTTGACTGGAGTTATCGCAGCGGTATTGGGTGTAAGCCTTGTGCTTAAAAACTATTCTATGATCGGTGACGGACTCAGTCACGTTGGATTTGGAGCATTTGCAATTGCGATAAGTCTTGGCATGGCACCGCTATATTTTTCGATACCTGTGGTTATAGTTGCTGCATTTTTTACTCTTAAAATAAGCAACAACAAAAAAATAAATGCAGACGGAATGATTGCACTTCTTTCGTCGGGAGCACTATCGATTGGAGTTATGGCGACATCACTTACAAAAGGCATGAATGTTGACATTTATCAATTTATGTTCGGCTCGATTCTTGCAACGACATCCGCTGAAGTATATATTACTGTTGCTGTTTCAATTTTTGTAATTTTATATTATATTTTGTTTTATAACAAAATTTTTGCTGTGACATTCGACGAAACATTTTCAAGGGCAATTGGAATAAATGTAAATTTCTATAGAGTTATTCTTTCAGTAATAACTGCGATTGTAATAGTTCTCGGCATGAGGGTTATCGGGGCACTTTTGATTTCAGGGCTAACGATTTTTCCGGCACTCACATCATTTAGAATAGCAAAGAGTTTTAAGGGTTCTATTGTTGCAAGTGCTATTGTCGCATTTGTATCGGTTGTGATGGGTGTAATTATAAGTTTTTTCTTGAGTACTCCGACCGGTGCAACTATTGTTGTTTCAAATCTTTTTATATACATTTTGGCGGTTATCTACGGCAAAGTTAGAAAAATTTGAATTATTGTAAGAAAAGTGGTAAAATAACCACGTGATGAATATGAAAAATAATGATAATAAAATTTTAATTTATGCAGGCTTGTTCCTGCTTTTATTTTCTTTATGTGCAGCAATTATTCAAAAACAGTCAAGTCGAATTTATATTTTTGACGAAAATGGAAAAATGTATGCGAAAGTTAGAAATGAAAATGAAATAAAAGCTGCATTTGAAGAGGCAAAAGAGTCAATAAATTTTGGAAAAATAATTTTATATGAAGATATAAAACAAATGAAAGGTTATGAGCTTTTCGGTAAGACTGTTGACAAATTCGAGCTCGAGGCTATGTTTGTGAACAAGCTTCCCAAATATGTAAACGCGTGGGGAGTTTTTAAAAACGGAGAATGTATAAGTGGCCTTTTGGATCGTGACGATGTGCTTGACATGCTGAGTCAGTTTAAGACTTTTTTTGTCAAGAAAATTACCGGCGGAACTGAAAGGGACACAAAGATTCTCGATGTTAAATTTATGGATGATGTCGAAGTGAAACACACGCTTGTGAGAGACGAGGATATTTTGACAAAGGCGGAGTTCTATTCGAAAATTTTAACGGCAACAAAGAAAAGCAAAATTATTTTCAAAGATGAAAAACTGGGGGATAGTTCAGGGCTTAAAAAAGCATCTGATTTCCCTGGGGTTTTTGTGACAAACAAGGAGCCATTTTCGCTCGATTTAATTATAAAAGATAACAGAATCGAGAGAGTCGTGCTTCCACAAACCACAATTATAAACTTCGATGAAACTTTGGAGAAGGGGGAAGAGGTTGTCGAAAGAGAAGGTATTGACGGTGAATTATTAAGAAATTCGGAAAATGTCTTTATTAACGGACAGGTTGTAAAAACTAAAATTTTAAATGAAGAGGTCAGCGTTGAACCGTCATCTGAAATCAAACGTGTTGGCGATAGAGATGAAGCTTTGAAACCGAAATTCGGTTGGCCGAGTATCGGACGAGTAACAAGCGGATTTGGACCAAGATTTGACGGCTTCCACAGAGGACTTGATATTGCAAACTATCTCGGAGCGACTGTACGAGCATCGCAAAGAGGTAAGGTTGTGTTCGCAGGCTTTAGTGGAAGTTACGGAAATGTGGTTATAATTGATCATAAGGGCGGATATCAAACGCGTTATGCACATCTTTTAAAACCGCTAGTCAGTGTTTCACAAATTGTAGACAAGAACGAAGCAATTGGACTTATGGGCTCGACCGGAAATTCGACAGGCAGCCATGTTCACTTTGAAATTCTAAAAAATGGACAATTGATAGATCCGGAGGATGAATTATAATGCTTGATGGAAAAACTGCGAGAAGAGCTTTAATAAAAAAATTTAGAAAACCGATTTACCGTGAGTTTATTAAGGCGATAAAATCATATAAATTAATTGAATCCGGCGACAAAATCATGTGCTGCGTAAGCGGTGGCAAGGACTCAATCACGCTTTCACTTTTAATGGAGGAGCTATATGAGCACGGTGAGAGAAATTTCGAACTGTGCCATGTTATGATGAATCCGGGATTTGACAGCGACTATGTAAATCACATAAAGGGAATCTACGACAAACTTGAGATGGAATTAAAAGTGTTTGACACCGATATTTTCAAAATTACAAAGGAGATGGCGGCAGACAATCCATGCTTTTTGTGTGCAAGGATGAGACGTGGTGCTCTTTATGGACAGGCAGAAAAACTTGGCGCAAATAAAATTGCACTCGGTCACCACATGGACGACGTTGTGCAAACGACGCTTATGAATATGTTTATGCAAGGGTCGTATAGAAATATGATGCCGATTTTGGACAGTGCGAACCATCCGGGTATCAAACTCATAAGACCGCTCTATCTCGTCGGTGAGTCCGACATCATAAAGTTTAGGGATTATATCGGGCTTGAATCGCTCGGTTGTAGATGCGTTTTGAGCGAAGGCAAGATTGAAACCACGAGAGACAGAATGCGTGAGCTTTTAAACAATTTGGAAAATGAAATACCGGGAGTCAAGAAAAACATTCAAAAATCAATTGAAAATGTTTACATTGATACCGTAATAAAAACAAGATAAAAAATCAGTCCGCTTTTGTAAGCTTTAGAGTTTATGGAGGTGGACTTTTTACATAAAAAAACCGACATGTTTCCACGTCGGTCGATATATTAATTTACTTTATTCGGCGCTTCTTCACCGTTTAAAACGGCGATAATATTTTTTGCAGCCATCATTCCCATTTCGTCCCTTGCTTCGATAGAAGCGTTTCCAAGGTGCGGAGAGAGAACTACATTGTCGAGTTTTAAAAGTGACTCCGTTACAGCAGGTTCAAATTCATAAACGTCAATTGCGGCACCCTTTACAACCTTGTCTTCGAGAGCCTTTGACAGTGCTTTCTCGTCTATAATTGGCCCGCGTGATGTGTTTACAAGATATGCGGTCGGTTTCATCTTTTTAAATGTATCTTCGTTAAAGAGATGGTGCAGTTCTTTAGAATATGACGGATTTAGACTGATGACGTCGCTTTGTTTCAGGAGTTCATCGAACTCTACATATTTTACGCCGAGTTCTTTTTCGAGTGCATCCTCGAGTTTTGTTCTCGAATTATAAATCACGTTCATTCCGAAAGCTTTTGCACGGATTGCAACAGCTTTTCCGATTCGCCCGAGCCCGAAAATTCCGAGAGTTTTTCCGTAAAGCACAGGCCCAAGACCAAAAGTCGGCTTCCAACCTTTAAACTCACCCTTGCGAAGTGCTTCTTCACCCCTAGTTATTCCACGCATAATGTCCACAATAAGTCCCATTGCGATTTCGGCTGTTGCATTCGTAGATCCTTTAGCAGGTGCGTTTGTAACAATTATTCCTTTTTCTCTTGCAGCTGAAATGTCGATGTTGTCGTAGCCCGCTCCGAAGTTTGCAATAATTTTCAAATTTTTCGCACAGTCGATGATTTCTTTGTCCCATTTCTCGCTCAAAGGAATCAAAGCAGCATCGGCGGTTTTAATTTTTTCTTTAAGTATATCTTTCGGTAAAAATTCGAGACTGTCATTGTAGTCCAATTCAAAATTTTTGGAAAGTATCTCGAGAGTGTCTTTCGGAACTCTCATTGTAACTAATATTTTTTTCAAAATTCTCACCTCTAAAAACTTATACCCAATTTGAAAATATAAAATCTTTAAATTTCTCGAATGGAATTATAAGTTTAAAAAGTGATATATGTGGTAAAATATATGTAGGTGATGGTATGAATAAAAATATTGATAATATAAATGTTGCCGACGAGCTTTTCGACAAGACTATGGATGTTTTAAAGGAGATGACTCCTGTAAACGTTTTGGTAGTCGGAAAGACCGGTGTAGGAAAGAGCACTCTAATAAACGCGATTTTCAGGGAGAATCTTGCGACTACAGGTATTGGAAAGCCGGTCACAAAGAGTGTTATGAGAATTACTAAAGAGAATATTCCGATAGTTTTGTACGACACGAAGGGTCTGGAACTCCAAAAGAATGAAAGCGAGATAATTGCCGAAGTGCGTGAGTTTTTAAAGAACAAGGAGTCGGAAAACGATCCGATTCACGTCGCATATTTTGTCGTGAGCGCACAAAGTGCAAGAATCGAAGATGCGGAAATAAATCTTATAAATGAGCTCGCAAAATTTATGCCGGTTATTTTGGTTTTAAGTAAATATTTTGGAGATGAAGCGAGAGAACTTGATAAATATATGCATTCTCTTGATTTGAATGTGGCGGATATAATTCCGGTACTTGCAAAGGAGATGCGTCTTTCATCAAGCCTTGTAATAAAACCGCAGGGCTTAAAGGAACTCGTGCAAAAAACTGTAAGTTTGATTCCAGAAGAGACTAAAAATTCTTTTATTAACGCCCAACATGCGGACATCGATTTGAAAGTGAAAAGGGCACGCAGTTGGGCGAAAAAATATATTGCAACAACTTTCGGAGTCGGATTTGTTCCAATACCGTTCAGCGATGCGTCAGTTTTGGTGCCGATGCAAGTTGCGATGCTTGCTCATATAACGGCGATTTTCGGACTTTCGCTTGATAAGACACGGCTCACGTCAATAGTTGCAGCGGTCGGAGGGACCGGCGGTGCAACATTTCTCGGAAGATATATCGTTTCCAATGTTTTAAAACTTATTCCGGGGGCGGGCACAATTTTAGGCGGACTGATTTCCGGAAGCACAGCGTCGATTTTAACCACTGCACTTGCATTTTCATATATTGAGACGCTTGCAATCATGACAAAAAACGAAAAAGAAGGAAAGAGCATGAGCGTATTCGAACTCGAAGAGCTTATGAAAAAATTATATAAGGAGCATTTAAGTAATAAAAACGATGAGACAAAAAAATAGAGAAATAAAAGATATAAATAAAATCGCAGAGGTCATTGATTCGTGCGAAGTTTGCAGAATTGCGATAAATGACGAAGAGTACCCTTACATCGTTCCTTTGAATTTTGGGTATGAAATGAAGGATAATATTATTTTATATTTTCACTCAGCACTTGAAGGGAAGAAAATTGACCTCTTAAAAAAGAACAACAAAGTATGCTTTGAGATGGACACAGCTCACGAACTCTATTCGGAGGAATCTCGTGGATATTGCACATTTAGATACAAGAGCGTCATAGGAACGGGCGAGATTCATTTTATTGAGGACGAAAAAGAGAAGGAGCATGCACTTCAAAAAATTATGGATCACTATCACATGGAAGATTTTCCGTGGAGCAGGGCAGCAATGCCTAGAACGGCCGTTTATAAACTTGAAGTTAGAAGCATTACAGGAAAAGAAAAAAATTAAGTACAAAAAAATGTCGGGGTTTTCCCCGACATTTTTATTATTTTCTATTTTGCTTTTGTTGCCATTCTTT
Organism: Ezakiella coagulans; assembly: GCF_003096635.1. Classification (GTDB taxonomy): domain Bacteria; phylum Bacillota; class Clostridia; order Tissierellales; family Peptoniphilaceae; genus Ezakiella; species Ezakiella coagulans. The sequence continues at coordinate 161,789 of NZ_QEKV01000002.1, forward strand.
GTAACCGCGTTCAAGTTCTTTTTGTTTCTTTTGGCAGTCGCAATTGTGCGAACATCCGGCACAACCGCCCGACTTTAAAGAACTTCTTACACGTTTTATCGCAAAGAATAAAACTATTAATATTATACCAACCAAAATTATATCAACTGGACGCATTTTATGCCACCTTTTTGTATTTAGACTTTTGTCTGAGTCTTGTAATAAGTGCACCTATAACTGCAACGACGATAAGCCCGGCTATTACATATAAAATCAAATTTCCTTTAACGTCGATCGATTCACTCGCTTCTTCCAAGATGGAGTGGTCGAGATGAATTTTTTCGGTGTATTTTGTGCCTGCGAAAATGAGGCTGCCGACTTGATTTACAATGAATGAGAGCACGTATGCGAGCGTTGTTTGGAAACCGACTGTAAAGAGCGTGTCTTTAGTGTTTACAAGTTCGCGTTTCATAGCTCCGATTGCTGCGAAGCAAGGTGCTGCGAACATTGTGAAAATAATAAACGAAAATGCTGTAACATAGCTGAAGTAAATCGGAACTTTTGATCCGACGCTTGCAAATGTTGCAACTACAACTTCTTTTGCGACAAGTCCTGTGATTGATGCAACGGCCGGTGCCCATGAATCACCAAATCCGAGCGGAACGAAGATGTATCTTAATGCACCGCCGATTTGAGCGAGCATTGAGCTTTCGGTGTCTTCTCCCAAATATTCGAATTTGAAATTGAAGCTTTGGAGAACCCAAAGTGTTAAACATGCGATAAAGATAACAGTTCCGGCTTTAATTATGAATGATTTACCCTTTTCCCACATGTGAATAATAACGTTCTTGATGGTCGGGAGTCTGTATGGAGGAAGTTCCATAACAAACGGAGCCGGGTCACCCTTAAATCTCTTTGTGTGCTTTAAAATAATTCCTGCAATTATAACAACTGCAATTGCGATGAGATAGATGAGCGGAGCAATCCATGAAGCTTTTTCACTGTCGCAGTTTCATTAATTTTTAAATCTTCAATAGTTCTCATAATTACGCCTCACAAACATCGATTTTAGATCCAAGCGTTCTATCAATCGCAACTCTCGACTCATAAAGTTTTACAATTATGCCGCTCTCCGTTTTTTGAAGAATCTAGACAATTGCATCAGGAACAAATCCCATATTTCTGAGATGAGTTACAACTTCCTCGGGTCCTCTTACTCTTAAGATTTTATAATCTTTATTTTCATCTCCCATTATTATCGGCATTTTTTCCTCATTCAAAAGGTCTTTTATAAATTAGACTATGCTAACAGAGTTATTATATACTTAAAAATTCTCAAAGATAAGCCTTTTTAATAGATATGTTGTAAAATTAAATAAAAAGCTCTTTTTCATGCTCTAAAAATGGAGCGATAGATTCGCCGGTGTAAAGAACAGTACGACCTTTGATGTGTTTTGATATGAAATTAATTGTAATGTTTTTTGTGTAATCGTCGAGGCCGAGAAGTGGTTCGTCCAAAAATAAAACATCTGAATCCGAAAGTAATGCACGTATTATCGAAAGTCTGCTTCGCATGCCGGTCGAGAGCTCGGATGCTTTTTTATTTATGTCTTTATCGAGGCCAAGTTCAAAAAATGCGTCTAAAAGTTCTGAGTCACTTCTATTTGTAAAAAGTTTTATCTCCTTAAAAATATTTATTCCACCCAAAAAAACTCTCTCCGGAAAAACGATTGCCGCTTTTTGAAAGGTGTTTGAGAGCTGTCCGGTGAAATTGGAATCAAGTCCCGCCACAATTCGAATAAGAGTGGTTTTTCCAACGCCCGACTTGCCGATAATGTGTAAAATATCACCTGATTTTATTTCAAGATTTATATTTTCAAGTATTAAATTGTCGTCAAATCTTTTTTCTTTAAGTTCAAGTTTAATCATAGATTTTTAAAGTCCTTTTGTATAAAAAGCCGGCAATCATTTCGAATATAAATGAAAGTAATATAACTATAAATGTGATTGCGACCAAATCAGGCATGTCAAAAGAAAGTTTTGAGATATACATGAGTTCACCAAGACCGCCGGATGCACCTGACACAACTTCCGACGTTGCACCCGCCTTAAATGAAAGTCCGAGGGCGATTCTAAGGCTCATAAGCGTGCTTTTTACAATTGCAGGAAGTTCAATATATCGAAAAACTGTGAAGCTTTTTAATTCATATACAGCTGCGAGTTCAAGTTTACCTTTGTCGATGTTTGTGAGAGAGTTGTAGACATTTTCGTAGACAATCGGTAGAGTCACAAAGATAACAACAATTATTGAAAGTAGATTTTTTTCTGCGAAAAACAGCACTATTAAAACTATGCTTATTACAGGAATCGTTCGAAGAATTGAAAAGAGAGGTTCCAAGTATTCCTTCAGTTTAAATTTATACGACACATAGCTCAAAATATTTCCGAAAACTATCGAGATTAACACACCGACTAAAATTCGCACGGTGGTTTTTAAAATTGCCGGCTGAAGAGTGTGGGATTGAATCATCAAGGTAATCCTTTTAAAAACAGCTATAAAAGATGGCAGAATAATTTCGTCATCAACAATAAGGGCTGCAACGCTCCATATAATAATCAGCGCTACAGCCCCCAAGAATCTTTTTTTGCTAGTTTTCATATTGCGGTAATTTTCCACCGATCAATTCCGGATTTGTGTCCATAAGTGCGGAGAAAAATTTATCAAGCTCATCATGGAGTGCTTTTCCCGTCAAATTTACGAATTCAATTTTCGGAAGAGAATTTTCGGCGACTTTTTGAGGAACGATGCCCATTGATTCAATCACTTTAGAATATGCAGCAGGTGCTTGTCTCAAGGAGTCGATACCCTTTGTATAGAAATTTAAGAACTTAATGATATCTTGAGATTTTTCTTTGTACACATTTGCTTTTGCAACAATTACAGATGTGATGACTTGCGGAAGCTCTGCATCTTTCCATACTTTATTTATGTCGATGACCGGTTTTAATCCTTCAACCTTTCCCGCTATTGCAGTTGCAAAAGGTTCCGGAAGGAGAAGGAGAGCGTCTGCGTTCTTTTTTATGATTGGAGCAGCTTCTGTTGGTTCGTTTAAAAACACCGGATTGATGTCAGCTTGTGTAAGGTTTGCTGTTTCAAGAAGCTTGTTTAAAATCATTTCAGGAACGGCTCCGCGACCTGTAAGCGCAATTGTCTTTCCCTTTAGTTCAGATATGTCTTTAATTTCATTTTTACCAACGAGATTCAAAACATTTCCTGCATTTCCATAAAGAACTTCCAAATTCATTCCACTGTTTTTAAGCTTTGCAAAAAGATTTGACGGAATGAGATAGATGTCGCCTTCGTCTTTTTTTAGTGCGGCGATTTGCTCTTCAATCGAACCTGTTATAACGAGATTTGTTCCTAGAAAATTGACCATAGGAGCCATGCTCATTGCAGTCGGTCCCTTCATTGTGTAGACTTTAAGTCCACCTATTTCCAAAGATTTACCGGCTTTTGAATTGTCATCTTTTTCATCATCCTTATCAGTAGAAACTGATTTTTTGTCGTCGTCTTTGGCATCTTTATTGTCTTCATCTTTTGAAGTTTCGGTATCATTAACTTCGCCTTCAACATTTTTTTCAGTTACATTTTTATCTTCATTCTTCGTGCATCCATATTGACTTGTCACCAATAAAAAGATTGGAACGAAAAGCATGAATAGTGAAACAATTAATTTAAAATTTTTATTTTTCATTTTGTCCTCCAAATAAATATATTCAATCCAATTATACAATACCTTATCTAAAAAATCAAAACCTATTAATTGTTATAAAAATGATTAATTTGTTTCAAAATATTGACAGCAAATTATTTATAATGTATAATATATCTATACTTAATAATTAAAACTTATAATGGGGAAATTTACTCATGGAGTAAAAGAAACATGAATTAGAAAGGAGTTTCGTATGACTTTTTGCTACAAAAAAGATAAGGACAAATTTGATGAATTCGTAAAATTTGTCGATATGAAAAAGGACACACCGGGGGCAGTTATGCCGGTGCTACAAGAAGCACAACATATATTCGGCTACATACCGGAACCAATAGTTGACTATATCGCATTAAAGCTCAACAAGCCATCAAGCGAAATTTTCGGAGTTGCAACATTCTATTCACAATTCACATTGACACCGAGAGGAGAACATGAAATTTGTATTTGTCTCGGAACTGCATGTTATGTAAAAGGTGCGGATAAACTTTTGGATGAATTCTGCAAGACTTTAAATGTAAAGCCGGGAGAAACTACACCGGACGGCAAGTTCTCAGTAATTGAAACAAGATGCGTTGGAGAATGTGGAAGTGCACCTGTTGTTACTGTTGACGGAAAAAATATTCCATTTGTAAAGAAGGATATGATTGACCAAATATTATTTGATGCAGAGGGGAAATAATATGAATAGACAAGAACTTACAAAAATTAAAAAAGATACTTATCCTCATCTCATAGAAAGACTTGAAAAGGGTGGATTTGTAATTGACGGTGAAGACATATATCCTGAGGGCGATTTCTACAAAAAACAAAAGAGAATTGTTTTGAGAAACTGCAACGTCATTGACCCTGCTTCAATTGAAGAGTACATTGCAAGAGACGGCTATTTTGCACTTGAAAAGTGTTTAAGCGAAATGAGTCGCGAAGAAATTATTGACACTGTTAAAAAATCCGGACTAAGAGGACGCGGCGGCGCAGGATTCCCGACCGGAAGAAAGTGGGAAGCTGCATACGTGCAAACAGAACCTACGAAATATATAATTTGTAACGCTGACGAAGGAGACCCTGGAGCATTCATGGACAGATCTGTCCTCGAATTCGACCCGCACAGTGTGCTTGAAGGCATGGCTATTGCAGGGCTTGCAGTTGGTGCAAAACATGGCTTTATATACGTAAGAGCAGAATATCCAAAAGCTGTTGACAGTTTAAATATTGCAATAAAAGAAGCTGAGGAAAAAAATCTTCTCGGAAAAAATATTATGGGAAGCGATTTTGATTTCTCAATTGAACTTAGACTTGGTGCAGGTGCGTTTGTATGCGGTGAAGGAACCGCTCTTATGGAATCCATAGAAGGAAAACGCGGTATGCCGAGAAACAAAGAGTTCAGAACTACCGAACGCGGCCTTTGGGGCAAGCCGACAGTAATAAATAATGTAGAAACATTTGCAAATATCGCACAAATTATAAATAAGGGTGCTGATTGGTTCAATTCAATCGGCACAAAGGATTCACCGGGCACGAAAGTTTTTGCACTTGTTGGAAAAATCGAGCACTCGGGACTTGTTGAAGTGCCGATGGGAACTTCGATAAACACGATAGTTTATGACATCGGTGAAGGCATTCAAAACGGCAAAAAAGCGAAAGCCGTTCAAACGGGTGGACCGTCAGGCGGTTGTATTCCGACTGAGCTTTTTGACACCGGATGTGACTTTGAATCATTGAAAGCAATCGGCTCAATCATGGGCTCCGGCGGAATGGTTGTAATGGACGAAGACGATTGTATGGTCGACGTTGCAAGATTTTTCCTCGAGTTCTCAGTCGATGAATCGTGCGGAAAATGCACACCTTGCAGAATCGGAAACAAGAGACTTTATGAAATGCTTGTCGATTTGACTGAGGGAAGGGGCGACGAAACAACGATTGAAAAGCTTGAAACTCTTTCGAAAGTTGTTTGCGAAACAAGTCTTTGCGGACTTGGACAATCGAGCCCGAATCCGATTTTGTCAACGCTCCATTATTTCAAAGATGAATACATGGCTCACGTTGGTGATCACAAAACTTGTCCGGCAAAGAGATGTAAAGGCATTCTCAATTACTTTATCACCGACAAATGTATCGGTTGTACAAAATGTGCAAGAAAATGTCCGGTCAGCTGTATTTCCGGAGAAGTTAGAGCGAAACACGAAATTGATTCTACAAAATGCATTAAATGCGGACAATGTATGGACGCATGTCCTGTGAATGCAATAATTTTGGATTAGGAGGTCAAAATGATTAACCTTAAAATCAACGGAATAGATGTAAGTGTGGAGAAGGGCACTACCATTTTGCAGGCGGCAAATATGATAGATATCCAGATTCCAACACTTTGTCATATGGATTTACACGACATAAAATATATAAATAAACTAGCAAGCTGTAGAGTTTGTATGGTTGAAGATAAAAAAAGTGGAAAACTTTTTCCATCATGTGCAACACCTGTAAAGGAAGGCATGATTATTGAAACTGATTCCATCAGAGCTGTTCAAGCTAGAAGAACTGTTGTAGAACTTCTTCTTTCGGATCACCCGAATTCTTGTTTGACATGTGCGAAGAACCTCGACTGTCAACTTCAAAAAATAGCTCACGATCTTGGAATAAGAGAAATTCCATATCAAGGTGAAATGAGACAACTTCCGATTGACGCAAACAGCCTTTCGCTTGTGAGGGATCCTAACAAATGTATCCTTTGCAGAAGATGCGAAACTATGTGTAATGAAGTTCAAACAGTAGGTGCACTTGCTGAAATCGGAAGGGGCTTTTATACTCACGTCGGCAGCACTTTTAACAGATCTATGTACGAAACGACGTGCACATTCTGCGGTCAATGCTTGAGCGTTTGTCCGACAGGTGCCCTAACGGAAGTTTCAAATGTGAGAAAAGTTTGGAAAGCACTCCATTCGGACAAGACTGTTATAGTTCAAACAGCACCGGCTGTAAGAGTTGCACTCGGCGAAATGTTCGGCATGGAACCGGGAACTGTTGTGACAGGAAAGATGGTTACAGCTCTAAGAAAACTCGGATTTGATATGATTTTTGACACTAACTTTGCAGCGGACCTCACAATTGTTGAAGAAGCAAATGAATTTGTCGAAAGAATGAAAGGAAACGGTAAGCTTCCGATTTTAACTTCATGTTGTCCGGGTTGGGTAAACTTTATGGAGCAACAATTCTCAGATATGATTGATATTCCAAGCACATGTAAGAGTCCGCATGAAATGTTCGGTGCAATTGCAAAGTCATATCTCTGCGAAAAGCTTAATATTAAACCGGAAGACATGGTTGTTGTTTCAGTAATGCCATGTATTGCAAAGAAATTTGAAGCAGCAAGACCGGAACTCGAACACAAGGGAGCATCCGATGTTGACATGGTTATAACGACAAGAGAACTCGCATCGATGATTAAAGAAGCTGGAATTCATTTCACAGAACTTCCGGATGATGACTTTGACGATCCAATGGGAGAGTCCACAGGTGCAGGTGCAATTTTCGGGGCAACGGGCGGAGTTATCGAAGCGACTGTAAGAACAGCTTATGAAACTTTGACCGGCAAGGAACTTGAAAAGCTCGAGTTCACAGATTTGAGAGGGCTCACAGGCATCAAAGAAACCACTGTTAAAATTGGTGATAGAGAAGTCAGAATTGCGGTTGCAAATGGGCTTGGAAACACGAGAAAACTTTTAAACAAAGTTAAGAGCGGCGAAGAAAAGTTTGATGCAATTGAAGTTATGGCGTGTCCTGGCGGATGCATCGGCGGTGGTGGACAACCTTTCCACCATGGTGACATCAGCATACTGAAGAGAAGAGCTGAAGGAATTTACAGTGTTGACCACAACAAAAAGCTTAGAAAATCACACGAAAATCCAAAGATTATAGAGCTCTATGAAACATATCTCGGAGAAGTTGCAGGACCAAGAGCACACGAACTTCTTCATACAAGTTATACAGCAAAACCAAAACTATAATTTAAATTATCCCCCGCGCATAGAATTTGCGTTCGGGGGTTTATTTATACCTTTTTATGAACATTTATCTTTATATTGGGTATAAGTAAGATAGTGGAGGTGTAATATGCTAAAGTTTATGAAAAAAATTCCGGGAGGACTCCTTCTGGTACCTATGCTTATAAGTGCGCTTTTTGCAACATTTTTGCCGGATATATTTAAAATAGGCGGAATGACCGAAGCGTTTTATACAACAAAGGGAATCAACTACATAGTCGCACTTGTGTGTTTCTGTTCATCAGCGGCACTCGATTTGGAAAAGATGAAAAAAGTTATACGAAAACAAGGCTCAATTCTTGCACTAAAAGTTGCAATCTGTTTTTTGTTTTCTTTTTTATATTTTAAATTTTTTGGTATGAATGGAATTTTTGGAATTTCGGCAATTGCTTTTACCGCAACGATTTGTTCATTAAATCCGTCACTCTATCTTGCTCTCGTCTCCGATTACGGCGATCCGGGAGATGAAGCGGCATTTGGACTCACAGGACTTCTTTGTGTTCCGGCATTTCCGATGCTTGTTTACAGCGTGTCTAAAGTATCGGGCGTCGACTGGATGCCTGTTGTGTCGGTTCTAGTTCCAATTGTTTCGGGAATCGTTATTGGAAATCTCGATAAAGATTTGGGCAAATTTTTTGCAGGAGCAGTTCCGATTTTAACGCCGTTTATGGGTTGGGCCTTCGGTGCAGGTATCAATTTGATTGCAGCATTTAAAGCGGGCTTAGAAGGAATTCTTCTTACGGTAATTTTCTATGTCGTATCATTCCCACTTCTTTGGTTATTTGAAACAAAAGTTTTGAAGGAAAGCGGAATAACAACATTTGCAATTTCCTCAATCGCGGGACTCAGTGTTTCCGTGCCTTCGCTTATTGCAGCTGCTGACCCGAGCGTCGCAGATATTGCAAGCGTGGCGGTTGCGCAAATTGCTTTGGGCGTTGTTATTACCAGCATCATAACGCCGTATATTACAGCGGTTTATGCAAAGAAAAAGGGAATTGAAAAGAGAGTACTATAAATAAAAATCTATGGAGGTATTATGACTAATTATTTTGAAAAAGCAAAAGAATATAAAGATCAATTAATTGAGAACAGAAGGAGTTTACACCAAATGCCTGAAACTGGGCTTTCACTTCCTAACACAAAAAAGTTTGTTATGGAAAAGCTAAAAGCATTGGGTCTTGAAGTTAAAGAACTTGGAGAATCAGGACTTTCTGTTTTAATCGAAGGTGAAAAGGGAGACGGCAAGTGCATTCTCGTGAGGGCGGATATGGACGCTCTGCCGATGAAGGAAGAAAGCGGTCTTCCGTTTTCGGCAACCGGTGACAAAGCACACACTTGCGGACACGATCTTCACGCAGCAATTGCTATTTCCGCAGCGGAGATGCTTATCAAAGAGAAAAAGAATTTTAAGGGAAAAGTAAAAATTATGTTCCAACCGGCAGAAGAAATTTTTGAAGGTTCGAAGATGATGATTGAAGAAGGTATTTTGGAAAATCCAAAAGTAGATGTGGCAATCGCTCTTCACACTGCACTTGATGAGGAACCGGGTTCGGTTGAATATAACGAAGGATATTTTACGACAAGCTGCGACAACTTTAAAATAAATATTAAAGGCAAAGGTGGGCACGGTGCGTATCCGCACACGACTATCGACCCGATAAATGCTGCTTTTAACATTTATCAAAATTTTATGGAACTTGTCGGAAGAGAAGCACCACCTCAAGAAACGGTCACTCTTACATTCGGAATGATGAGTGCCGGTTCAAATTCTAACATAATTCCTGAAACAGCTGAACTTCAAGGTACTCTTAGAACTTATAGTCCGGAAGTTAGAAAGAATTTAAAAGCACGTATGCAAGATATTGTCGATGGTGTGATGAAGACAACGAGAAGTGAAATAAATCTCGACTTTTTCGCAGGAGTTCCGAGTCTTTTATCGGATCCGAAGCTAACTGCAGAACTTGTAGGATATATTAAAAAAACAAATCCGGAATTAAAACTCATTCCGAATATGCAAATTATGGCGAGCGAAGATATGGCACTCGTTGCTGAAAGAGTTCCGACCACATATTTTATGCTCAATTCAAAAGTTGAAGGAAATAATTTCAGCCACCACAATCCGGGTGTCGAATTTAATGAAGATGCACTTCCAATTGGACTTGGTCTAATTGTAACCTCGGCAATAGATTGGCTAAATAACAATTAAAAAGATTTCAAAATATCTATGTTTGTGAGAACTCTCATAGATATTTTTTATATTTTCATCCGATTTATTAAAATTAATGATACGATTTTATAAAAAGGTATTGACGTTTTTAAAATTAGATGATATAATAACATATAGAAAGATTTCTATATGAGGTGAGATTTTGGATAAGGTATATAACGATACAGCGAAAATATTGAAAGTGTTGTCCGATCCGAAGCGTTTGCGCATCGTGGACATGCTTTCTTGCGGTGAGCTGTGTGCTTGTGAACTTTTGGAGGCGTTTCATATAACGCAACCTACTTTGTCTCACGACATGAAGCAGCTCGTGAATTTAAAATTGGTGAATTTTCGCAGAGAAGGAAAAAATGTTTATTATTGTCTGAATCAGTCCACTTTGAACAATTTGCAGAAAACTTTAGATATCATGTTCTCAGATAAACCGGATTGTATCTGTCACAAGATTTTAAACAACGGAAGAGAAGGTGATTCCAATTGCGATTGCTGTTGCGACGATGAAAGTGAATCGGATTGTGGTTGCGAAAGCGATAGAGACTGCAGTTGTGGGACAAAATAAGATTTACAATTATGTTTGAATTGTATTAATACGCCGATGCATATTTTGGCATCGGCTATAATTAAACATCACATATAGAAAATCTTCAATGTATTATAAAGGAGAGATTATTATGAGCAAGATGTGTATCTATGAACCTGCCCTATGTTGTGAAACGGGCCTTTGCGGAGTCAATGTGGACCCTGAACTTCTTCGTATTTCTACAGTTTTGAATACGTTAAAAAATGAAGGGGTAGAAATTGAAAGATTTAATTTAAACAGCGCACCAATGGAATTTGTCAAAAATAATATTGTCAACCAATATTTAAATGATAAGGGTGTCGAAGGTTTGCCTGTTGTGACTTTGGACGGAGAGATTGTAATAGAGGGAAGGTACCCTGCAAATGATGAGATATTGACTCTTTTAAATCTGCCGGCGGAAATGCTTCTTCCAAAAGGGGCGACATCATGTTGCAGCGGAGACGATGACGACACATGTTGCTGTGGAGACGATGACGACACATGTTGCAGCGGAGACGATGACGACACATGTTGGTGTGGAGATTACGATGACTCATGTTGCAGCGGAGACGATGACGACACTTGTTGCTGTGGAGACAGAAAGGATAAAGAAGTTTCAAAGAATGACAAAAAAGAAGGCGGATGCTCCTGTGGATGTTGTTAAGAAAAATGGGGGGACAAATATGTATGAACTTTTTATGCCTGACAAAAACCATTTGACAAAGTATCTTTTCTTTACCGGAAAAGGCGGTGTCGGAAAAACTTCAATTGCCTGTGCAACGGCTGTAAAGCTTGCGGATGAAGGAAAAAAAGTGCTTCTTATAAGCACTGATCCCGCATCCAATTTGCAGGATGTTTTTGATAAAAAGTTGGACAACAAGGGTGTTAAAATCGATGAAGTGAGCGGACTTACGGTTTTGAATCTCGATCCGATAGAGTCGGCAGGGGAATACAAAGAGAGTGTAATTTCGCCGTACAGAGGCAAGCTTCCTCAATCGGTTATTGCCAATATGGAGGAGCAGTTATCCGGCTCGTGCACTGTTGAAATTGCTGCATTTAATGAGTTTTCAAATTTCATCACCGACAGCGAAATTTCTGAAAAATATGACAATATTATTTTTGATACGGCTCCTACAGGGCACACTCTTAGAATGTTACAACTTCCGTCGGCATGGAGCGGTTTTATAAGTGAAAATACTCACGGTGCATCTTGTTTGGGACAACTTTCAGGGTTAGAGAGTAAAAAAGATATTTATAAAAAAGCTGTGGAAACTTTGAGTGATAAGAATCTCACGACACTTATTTTGGTTACAAGAGCCGAGAAAACTCCTATTAAGGAAGCAATGAGAGCATCTCAGGAGCTCGCACAGCTTGATATAAACAATCAGATGATGGTTATCAACGGTGTTTTAAAGGAGCCGACGGACGAGGTTTCCAAAAAGCTCTTTAATAAACAGCAAAACGCTTTAAAAGATATGCCGGAGCATTTGAGAAGTATGAAGACTTATATTGTGCCTTTAAGAGCGTACAATGTTGTAGGGATAGATAATATTCGTACATTATTTACAGACGACAAAATTTATGATGAGGTTGAAAAATCGGAAGTAGATAGATTGCCACATTTGAGAGAGGTAATTGACGATTTATATAAAAACGGCAGAAAAGTTATTTTCACTATGGGAAAGGGAGGCGTCGGAAAAACAACTGTTGCAGCCGCTATTGCAATGGGAATGGCAGAAAAAGGGGTGAAGGTAAATCTCGCAACAACAGACCCGGCGGCACATTTAAAATATGTTATAAGTGAAAATAAAAACATATCTATGAGCCGGATAGATGAAAAAGAAGAGTTGAAAAAATATCAGGAAGAGGTTTTATCGAAGGCTAGGGAAACGATGTCCGAAGATGATTTGGAATATATAAAAGAGGATTTGCGTTCGCCTTGCACACAGGAAATTGCAGTATTCCGCGCTTTTGCGGAAATTGTGGACGAATGTGATGATAAGGTCGTAGTTATAGACACCGCGCCTACAGGACATACGCTTCTTCTGTTGGACTCATCCCAAAGCTATCACAAAGAAGTTCAACGAACACAGGGAGGAAATACTCCGGAATCGGTCAAGAATCTTTTACCGAGATTGCGTTCGGAGGAAACCGAAGTTGTAATAGTAACACTTGCCGAGGCAACGCCTGTGTATGAAGCGCTACGTTTGGAGGACGATTTAAAGAGAGCGAACATCCCTGTAAAATGGTGGATAATAAATTCTTCACTTTATAAAGCAAACTCGACAGACAAGTTGCTTGCGGCAAAAGGAAATGAGGAAGTCAAGTGGATAAAGAAAGTTGAAGAACATTCCAATGGAAATTTTGCTGTAATTGAGTGGAAAGCAGATGAAATAAAAGGCGAAAAACTTAAAGAATTATTTTAAAGGAGAAGTAAATGGAGGAAAATAAAAAAATAACTGCATTTCAAAGACATCTATCGCTTTGGGTGCTTTTGTGTATGGCGGTCGGGATTTTAATAGGTAGATTTCTGCCTGGCGTTACGGAGTTTTTAGGTAAGTTTGAAATTTCAAATATATCGATTCCGATTGCAGTTTTAATTTGGATTATGATTTATCCGATGATGATAAAAGTGGACTTTAATAGCGTAAAAGAAGTGGGTAAAAATCCAAAAGGTTTGTATTTGACTTGGATTGTAAACTGGCTTATAAAGCCATTTACGATGTATGGAATAGTATATTTCTTTCTGTTTGTGATTTTTAAAAACTATATTTCTCCGGACCTTGCAAGAGAGTATCTGGCGGGGGCGGTTCTTTTAGGGGCGGCTCCATGTACTGCTATGGTTTTTGTCTGGAGTGCACTCACAAACGGAAACCCGGCTTATACTGTTGTGCAGGTGGCAACAAATAACTTAATAATACTTGTCGCTTTTGTGCCGATTGTAAAATTTTTACTGGGGGTTTCAAATGTAAGTGTGCCTTATAGTACTCTCTTTTTGAGCGTTTTTCTGTTTGTTGTAATTCCACTTGCGGGTGGAATTGTGACAAGGATGACGGTTCTAAAAAAACGCGGCAAAGAATACTTCGAAAGCGAATTTGTTCATAAATTTGACGGAATTACGACTGTGGGACTTTTATTAACGTTGGTTTTGATTTTTGCATCACAGGCGGAAGTGATTCTTTCAAATCCGCTTCATATCGTTCTTATAGCGATTCCTTTGATAATACAGACATTTTTCATTTTCTTTGTTTCTTTCGGAGTTGCAAAGTCAATACGTTTACCGTTTGATATTGCAGCACCGGCGGGAATGATTGGCGCATCGAATTTTTTTGAGCTGGCGGTTGCGGTTGCAATTGCACTTTTCGGAACGACAAGTCCTGCAGCACTTGCGACAACTGTCGGAGTTTTAACGGAAGTGCCGGTGATGCTGACTCTAGTAAAAATTGCAAATAATTCAAGATATAAATTTGAATGATATTATAAAATATCCGGAATAATATTTCCGGGTATTTTTTTGTTGTCTTATTTTTTTAAGTTTCATTTGTAGTTTTATATAAAAAATATTATAATATAAAGAGGAGGAGAAAAATATGTATTTAAAAAATGGAAAATATTTGACAAGAGACGGAATTTTAAAAGATAATCCGGGAATCTTGGTGGAAGACGGAAAAATAAAATCAATCGGAGAAAGTTCGGACAAAGATGTAATTGACTGCACAGGGAAAATTATTTTTCCAGGATTTGTTGAAGCACACTGTCACACAGGTCTTGATGAACAAGACATCGGGTATGAAGGACAGGACTACAATGAAGCAAGCGAACCTATTCAAGCGGATTGTCGCGGTCTTGACGGAATAAATCCTTTCGAATCAGGTATAAAGGATGCAATGGAAGGTGGAGTTACAACTTTCAACGCCGGACCGGGTTCGGCAAATGTTATTGGTGGAACTTTCTGCTGTTTGAAATCATTTGGATCATCAGTCGATGAAATGGTTATAAAAAAAGACAGTGCAATGAAAATTGCATTCGGTGAAAATCCAAAGAGATTTTACGGTCAGTCTCAAAAGAAAAGCCCTTATACAAGAATGAAAATCGCTTCACTTTTGAGAGAATATATAAACAAAGCTATTGAATATGGAAAGGACAAGGAACACAAATTCGATTTGGGACTTGAAGCATTCCAAAAAGTTATAAATCATGAAATCCCTCTAAAGGCACACTGCCACAGAGCGGACGACATTGCAACTGCTATAAGAATTGCAAAAGAATTCGGCCTTGGTCTCACGCTCGACCACGTGACGGAAGGACATAAAATTGTGGATTTGATTAAAAATTCAGGATTTAGCTGTATAGTTGGACCGAGTTTCGGCGGCAGAAGTAAAGTCGAGCTTAAGGATAAATGTTTTGAAACAGCAGGCATTTTGGCAAATGCAGGAGTTAAAGTCGCAATTATGACAGACTCGACGGTTATACCGCTCCAAAACCTTACAATGTGCGCAATGCTTGCATACAGACACGGCATGAAAAAAGAAGATGCATATAAAGCAATCACGATTAACGCTGCGGAAATAATTGGAGTTGAAGACAGAGTCGGCTCGATTGAAGAAGGAAAAGATGCGGACTTTGCAATTTTCAATGAAGATTTTATGGAATCCACAAACGCAAGATGCGTAAAGACAATAATAGACGGAAAGGTGAGATTTAGTGAAGAAGTATAAGAATCTCATCTTCGATTGCGACGGTACGCTCCTCGATTCAAACGAAGCGACGGTCGGTGCATTCGATGCATTTGCAAGGCTTATGATCAATCGCGGTTTGACGGAAAAAGAAACTGACGATATTTTCCACGCTTCTTCCGAACAGTCTGTCATAAATCTTGGAATTCCGACGACTACTGCAAATATGCTTAAACTGCAGGAACTTTTTGATGCGAACAGCGGGAGTATAAAGTTTTTTGACGGCGTTGAAGATGTGCTTGCGATTTTGAAGGACAAGAATATAAATATGGGCGTTGCGACAAACAGAAGTGAGGGCGAAACTCTGATTGCGATGAATGCGAATGGAATCGGAAAATATATCGACAAATTCACATGCAGAGACTACGGTGAAAATCCTAAACCATCAGGCGACATGCTGAAATATTATTTAAAAAAGTACAATCTTAAAAAAGATGAAACGCTCATGCTCGGAAACGCAATTGCGGACCATTTGGCAGCGATTGACGCCGGAATTGACTATGCATATTGCATGTGGGGCACGAACCTCAAGCACGACGCCGAAGCGATTGAAATTGAAAAACCGGAGGAGATTTTAAAACTGGTATGATTATTTTAGGCAGCTCATCTCCGAGAAGAAAAGATATTTTGGACATGATGGGCGTAAAATTTAAAGTTGTAAAACCGATTGTCGACGAGGATAGCATCCGGGCGAAGTTCGATATAAAAAACGGCGACGACAAAAATGAACTCGTCAAGGAACTCTCGTTTTCTAAATTAAAATCGATTGAAAAGGATTTTTCAAGTGACACAATTTTATGTGCAGACACACTTGTATTTTTGGGAAATGAAGCTCTTGGAAAACCGAAAAATCACGAAGATGCTAAGAGAATGCTCCGAGAACTGCTCGGAAAAACTCACGAGGTTATCACCGGAGTTTCGATAAAAAAAGACGGAGAAGTGAGAACATTTTCCGTGGAGACCAAGGTAAAATTTAGAGAAAATTCGGAGCTTATTTCGAGACTCATCGAGGAGTATGTCGAGAGTGGAGAAAGCGACGGAAAAGCCGGAGCATACGGAATTCAGGACAGCGGTGCACTCTTTGTCGACTCGATCGACGGGGACTACTACAATGTTGTGGGTCTTCCGATTGATGCGGTTTTGGGTGTTTTGAAATAATTTAAGATAGAATATTGGGCAACTGATTTATTGTCGGGATTTTTGGAAAATCTCGGGAATATTTTCGGTTGCTTTTTGTTTGGGGGAGTTTATTTGGATTTATATAAAAAGTGATTAACCAATAGTTAATTTCAACTAAAGGTTAATCACTTTTAGATAATCCTATATTGTCTTAAATTTTTCATTAAGAGAACGATATTCTACATTAATTCCATAAAAATTCCAACTCACCTGTTGCTTCTTCAAATTTTAGAATCAAATAGTATCGACATTTTTTATCAACATTTATAGTAGCATTTGGCATATTAGAATTCAGGTGTAACAATATTTTTTTGTTATTATCCCATATTTCTGCCATTACAAGCCCATTTTCAACTATACTGTTTAAGCAAAAATCATAACTGCGATTTTCCTTAAACTTAAGTATTTTTTTTATATAGCCATTGCAGGATACAAATTTTATCCTACATCGTTTCTTATTTCTAAACGAAGCAATAAACAATTTAGCTGTTTTCCTACTTATAATTAAATACCCCTTAATCCACAAAGTATAAAATAATATTATTAAAAAAGTCATAAGTAATATAAATATAAATAAGTAATCCATACTATAGTCTCCCTCTTTTTAGATTATTTTTTATAACAAGTGGAAATGTTTAATTCTTTTAAGATAGTTGTATAATCTCTTTACAGCGAATATTTGATGTGTTCCCCAAAAATTGGACACATTTATACACTTATCCTTAAGCATGCTTTCTACTAGACGGATAAATTTTTGAATTCGAGTGTCAAGAGTTGCGAAGCCTTTGACATGAGTAAATTCGAAAATTTATAATTCCGTGGCTTTTTAGCAAATGTTGTTAGTTTTGTTTTCTCCCTTAGATACAATTCTACTAGATTATTTTGTTCTTGTAAAGTCAATTTGTTTCTTTTGTTTGAGTACATGAATGCATCGGGTTCATAGTTGTTGTAGGTTTTAATCCAGTCTTAAAGGGTAGATTTTGGTATGTTGTTTCTTTTGACAAATTTTGAGAGTGAGACTTTTGAGTTTAGGTGTTCTTTTACTTTTGTTTTTTGTTTCTTTTGTGTAGTTCATTTCTCCTCCTTTTTTGTCCGATTTTTGGGGACTGTCCAACACACCAAGGGGGATATATTATATTTATGTTTTTAAATGGTTAATTAAAAAAAATGAGTGTAGTAGAATAAGAGAACCGAAAAATAGAATAGAAAAGTGAAAAAAGAATAATGGAGAAGTGAAAAAGAATAATAGAGTAGTTAAAATGCATCTGAATTTGTGTGTGTAAAATTTTAATTAATAGTTAGATTTATTTTTGCATAGCAATTGAGTTAAAAATATTGTACTTGTAAAAAAGTCCGAAATGCATTTAAAATCAAAAAAAGTTATTATTGTCTTTTGTGAAGAATGATGTCTTTTTATCAATTCTGTTTTGGATTTATACAAAGACGGAGAAAAATATTTAAAAGCAATGCAAAATTATGCAAGCGCTATGCAAACGATATGCAAGTACTATGCAAAACGATGCCAAGCAAAGAAAAGAAAAGCAAAGCAAAGAAAAGAAAAACAAAGCAAAGAAAAGAAAAACAAACAAAATAAAAACAAACAAAATAAAATATTCCCACATTTTTCTAATTTGACATTTCTCGGGATATATATTTCTAGAGTTTGATTAATTTGTGTGTTTGTTTTTGTTTATGATATGTAATCTGCATCAATTGATATATTGTTTATAAAATGTTATAATATGGCTATATGAAAGGAAGATTATTATGGGTTTATTTGAAAAAATTTTTGGCACTCCGTCCGCAAAAGAATTAAAAAAGATTGAGCCGATTGTGGATGAGGTTATGAGCCTTGAAGATAAATATAAAGCACTTTCCGACGAGGATTTGAAAAATAAGACGCTCGAGTTTAAGGAGCTTTTGAACGGCGGAAAGACGCTTGATGATATTCTCCCTGAAGCATTTGCAGCTATAAGAGAGGCGGATTATCGTGTTTTGAAGATGCGCCCTTTCAGAGTACAAGTAATAGGGGGAATGGTTTTACACCAAGGAAAGATTGCGGAAATGAAGACCGGGGAAGGAAAGACTTTGGTTGCGACTTTGCCGGCATATTTAAATGCACTTTCAGGAAAAGGAGTACACATTGTCACGGTCAACGATTACCTTGCAAAGCGTGACAGAAATTGGATGGGCAAGGTTTTTGAATTTATGGGGTTAAAAGTCGGCGTTATCGTTAACGGAATGGATAATGTCGAAAGAAGAGACGCATATGATGCGGATATAACTTATGGGACAAACAATGAGTTCGGATTTGACTATTTGAGAGATAATATGGTCATTTACAAGGGCAATATGGTTCAAAGGGGTCAAAATTTTGCAATCGTTGACGAAGTCGACTCGATTTTGATCGACGAAGCAAGAACACCGCTCATTATAAGTGGTCAATCTGACAAGCCGACAGATCTTTATGAAAAGGCAAAGGCTTTTGCAAGTACTGCAACGTTCAGGTATTTGGACCCGAATGAAAAGCCAATCAGTCCGCTTGATTTCGACAAGGATATGCCGGAAGAAACGGTGGATTATGTCATTGATGAAAAGGGAAATTCCGTTTCACTTACAGAGCTTGGGACAAGAGATGCTGAAAAGTTTTTCGGAGTTGAAAATCTTGCGGATATCGACAATATTGAAATTATGCACCACATTAATATTGCTTTAAAAGCTAAGGCGCTTATGAAAAAGGACAAGGATTATGTAGTAAAAGATGGCGAAGTTCTTATTGTTGACGAGTTCACCGGACGTATTATGTACGGTAGAAGATACAGCGACGGGCTTCACCAAGCGATTGAAGCAAAGGAAGGTTTGGATGTTAGAAATGAGTCGATGACTCTTGCAACGATCACTTTCCAAAACTATTTCCGTATGTATGAAAAGCTTTCAGGTATGACGGGTACTGCGATGACTGAAGAAAGTGAATTTAGAGAAATTTACGATATGGAAGTCATTGAAATTCCGACAAATAAGCCTGTTCAAAGAATAGATTACGACGATGAAATTTATGCAACAATTGCGGGCAAAGATACGGCGATTGTTCGTGACATAAAGGAATGTTTTGAAAAGGGACAACCGGTTCTTGTCGGTACTATAACAATTGAGGACTCTGAGCATTTGTCACGACTTTTAAAGAAAGAAAGAATTCCGCACAGAGTTTTGAATGCGAAGTTCCATGAAAAGGAAGCGGAAATTGTCGCACAAGCAGGACGTCTCGGTGCGGTTACAATTGCAACGAATATGGCAGGTCGTGGTACGGATATTATGCTCGGCGGAAATCCTGAACACATGGCAATGAACGATATTAGACGCGAAGTGGAAGATGAAACTCTTCTTCCAAATATCGAAGGTCATGAAAACACTGATGATCCGGCACTTTTGGCATACAGAAAGAAATATCACGATTTAGTTGAAAAATATAAAGAAGAAATCAAAGAAGAAAAGCAAAAGGTTATGGAAGCCGGCGGTCTTCACATTATCGGTACGCAAAGACACGAAAGTAGACGTATTGACAATCAGTTAAGAGGTCGTGCAGGTCGTCAAGGAGACCCGGGTTCATCGAAGTTCTACATTTCAACTGAGGATGATTTGATGAGACTTTTCGGCGGTGAAATGCTTAAAAATCTAATTCAAAAATACGGCGAAGGCGATGATGTGCCACTTAAACACAAGCTCATCACAAAGAGAATTGAAACGGCTCAAAGAAACGTTGAAGCTAACAACTTCAGAACACGTAAGCACGTTTTACAATACGACGATGTTATGAATCAACAAAGAAACATTATTTACGGAGAAAGAAAGAAGTTGCTTGATGAAGATAATATCAAGTCACAAATTCTTGATATGATTGATTCGGAAATCGACTTCATTGTGGATTCCGCTGCTGTTGATTTTGATAAGACTGCAGAGTGGAACGCACCGGCTGCTGCTCTTGAGCTCGAAAGAGTTTTTGGAGTTGTCCCGAAAGAAGCTGACACGCCGAATGCAATGAAAGAAGAAGTTAAGGATTTGATTCTTGACGAATACAAGAGACGCGAAGATGAATTTGGCGAAGAAAACATCAGAAATATCGAAAGAATTCTCCTTTTGAGAGTTGTTGACGAAAAGTGGATGGACCAAATCGATGCTATGGATCAGCTTAAAACCGGTATCGGACTTAGAGCATATGGTCAAAAGGACCCGGTTCAAGCTTACCAAATTGAAGGTTCACAAATGTTTGAAGATATGAACAGAGAAATCCGTTCAGATTTTTTGAGATTTTTATTCCACGTTGAAGATCCTGAAAAAGTTGAAAAGAAAAGAATGTCAAAAAATATCAAAGAAGGTGCTTCTGACAAGCAACAAACTATTAAGCGCCAAGCTCCTAAGGTTGGAAGAAACGATCCATGTCCATGTGGAAGCGGTAAGAAGTACAAAAATTGTTGCGGGAGGAATGAATAATGGAAGTGACTAGAGACGTTTATCACCAGATAGACGAGCTTATAGAAAAAGTCCAAGAAATCGGGGTGTCTCTTTGACCCTCAAAAAAAGAAAGATGAGTTAAATGAGCTTAAAAAGAAGAGTTTGGAGTCGGGTTTGTGGGACAAGCCGGAGGAAGCCACTCTTCTTATGAAAAAGATAAATGACATAGAGTCGGAGTTAAACGACTACAATTCTCTCTTAAAGGAACTTCGGGAGCTTCGATTTATGGTCGAGCTCTCCGAAGAATACGGGGATGAAAAAGAGTATTCTATTGAGCTGAAAAAGCTCAAAAATCTCGAGAGGAGAGTTGTTGACTACAGCTACAGCCAAATGCTTACGGGTGAATACGACACGGGAGATGCAGTCGTTCAAATTCACTCGGGGGCGGGCGGACTTGAAGCACAAGACTGGGCGGAAATGCTCTATAGGATGTATCAACGATGGTCGCAAAGAAAGGGATTCAAGCTTAATATATACGACATTTTAAAGGATACCGAGGCCGGCATAAAGAGTGTTACTTTTGCGGTTCAAGGGCGAAATGCGTATGGATATTTGAAAGCGGAAAAAGGCGTGCACAGACTTGTTCGAATCAGTCCGTTTGACACTGCACGAAAAAGACACACGAGTTTTGCAAGTGTGGATGTAATTCCGTCGCTTGATGACGATATCGAGGTTTCGATAAATGAAAACGATCTTGAAATTGACACCTATCGCTCGAGCGGTGCAGGCGGTCAAAGCGTCAACACTACTGACTCTGCGGTTCGAATAAAACATATTCCGACTGGCATTGTGGTTTCCTGTCAAAACGAAAGGAGCCAACTCAAAAACAAGGAAGTCGCTCTTAAAATTTTGAAGGGAAAACTCATAGCTTTGAAAGAGGAAGAACGCAAGGAAAAGATTGAGGACCTTGCCGGGAACTATTCGAAAATCGAGTGGGGCAGCCAAATCAGGAGTTATGTTTTTCATCCGTATAAGATGGTCAAGGACCACCGAACAAACTTTGAGGTCGGCGATGTTTCATCGGTTATGGACGGTGAGATTGACGAGTTTATAAGAGCGTATTTGCTCTACAGGAAAAAGGAAGGCGCAAATTGAAATTCGAATTAAAAAGCTTAGACGATACAACTTCAATTGCGAAGAAAATAGCGGAGATTTTAGAATCGGGCGACGTCGTTTTTTTGGAAGGCGACTTGGGAACGGGGAAGACCACTTTTGTGAATGAAATCGCAAAAATTTACGGCACCCTTGCAAAGAGCCCGACTTTTTCGCTTGTAAATCTTTATGACGGCGAAAAAAGAATTTCGCACATCGACCTTTACAGACTTGAAACAATCGACGAAGCATATAACATAGGCATCGAAGAAATTCTTGACGACGACACGATTAAGTTTATTGAGTGGCCAGAAATTTTGGGTGATGAGCCGTTCGATTTAAAGCTCACTTTCAAATACGAAGATGGAAAACGAGTGCTATATCTCGAAGGAGATGCATTAAAAAGAGGAGATTTTTAATGGACAAGGTTTTACTTAATTTACTTACGGGAACGGCATCCACAGGAGTTTCCATTACAAAAGGCGACGAGACTCTGATTTCGATTTCAATCGAGACGGGCATTCGCCAATCGGAAACTATTTTTAAAATGATCAAGGATGCCTTTTCGTATGTAGACTTGACAATTAAAGATATTGACGCGGTTTCAACTTTGAAGGGACCGGGCTCTTTTACGGGGCTCAGAGTGGGTCTTGCCGCCGCAAAGGCAATCGCTTTTGCCGTTAATGTACCGATTGTGCTTGTGGACACGATGGACGCGATTTTTCATGAAGCGAATTATGAAAAAGACGTTCTCACGATTATGGATGCAAGGCGCGACAGAGTTTATTTAAAAAAGCACTACGGCGACGAAAGAGCAGACGAGATTTCGGAAGTTGCTGCAATAGAGCCGAGGGAAAACACAGTTGTCGTCGGAGAAAATGCACTTAAATATAAAGATATTTTTACGGAAAAAGGATATACATTCATTCCGAAAAAAGATGTTTACTTAACAATAAAGGGTCTCACCGAAGCAGCACTTCGAGTGAGTGAGGACGACTATGTTGACAGCCTTGAATCGAGACTCGATTATCTAAAAAAGGACAGCGATGTCGTCACTGTGAAAAAAGAAAAGCTATGAATCTGAGAACACTCGAAAAAAATGATGTTCATTGGGTGGGAAAAATCGCTTCTGAAATTTTTCACACAGACGACGTGGAATCGTTTTTTAAAAACGAAAACTACAAAATCATCGGCATCGAAAACGTGGCATTTGCGATATTTCAATTTGTCGCAGGTGAGGCGGAAATAATTTATATAGCCGTTCGTGATGAGTTCAGACGGCAGGGCATCGGCGGAAAGATGCTCGAGTATTTTATCGAGAATTTTAAGCCGGAGAGTATTTTTTTGGAAGTCAGAGATTCAAATATAAATGCTCAAAAAATGTATAAAAAATACAATTTTAAAAATATAGGAATGCGAAAAGGCTACTATGAAGGGGGAGAGAACGCTCTTTTGATGGAGTGGAAGATATGTTAACATTAGCAATTGAAACGAGCTGCGATGACACAAGCATTGCGGTTGTCGAAAAACCGAATAAAGTTCTTTCAAATGTCGTGCAGAGCCAAATCGACACGCACCTGAAATACGGAGGAGTTGTGCCGGAAATCGCTTCGAGAATGCACATCGATGCAATTGAAATCTGTTTAAAAGAAGCACTTCTTCGCGCGGACAAAACGCTCGAGGACATTGATCTCATATCCGTGACACAAGGACCGGGGCTCATCGGGAGTCTTCTTGTCGGTGTTTCGTTTGCAAAGGCGCTTGGCGTCGCAACGGGGATTCCGGTTGTCGGAGTAAACCACATGAAGGGGCATATCGCTTCGAACTATATCTCAAATCCGGATTTAAAACCGCCGTATATCGCACTTGTCGTGAGCGGTGGACACACATATATCATAGACGTTGTCGACTACGACGAGTTTCATAAAATTGGCGAGACAAAAGACGATGCGACGGGCGAGAGCTTCGACAAAGTTGCACGCGTCATGGGAATCGGTTATCCGGGCGGAGCGGAGCTTGAAAAACTTGCGAAAGACGGCGAGGATGTTCTCGATTTTCCGCGAGTTTATCTTTCTAAAGACTCATTCGACTTTTCGTTTTCGGGACTGAAAACTGCGGTCATAAATTATATCAACACAGAAAACATGAAAGGAAATCCGATAAAGCGTGAAGACGTTGCAAGGAGTTTCCAGGAAGCGGTGATTGACGTCATCGTGGACAAGGTCATTAGAGCGGCAAAGATGAAAAACAGAAAGACCATCGCAATCTCGGGCGGCGTTTCAAACAACAAAGCCATCAGAGACAGCATACAAAAAGCGGGCGAGGAATTTCAGATAAAAGTTTTGACGCCGGAAGCAAAATACACGGGAGACAACGCTGCAATGATTGGAGTTGCAGGCTTTATACAATACGAAAAATACGGCGAATCGCCAATTGATTTTGTCGCCGACCCGAATATGGGATTGTAGGAGGAATTATGCAGAAGAAACCTTATAAAATAATGACACTTATTGTGCTTGCAATTTATTCGATTCTTATTTTCAGTTTTCTCTCTTTGAAAATTGGGAACTGGTTCGTTGAAAAGAGCGACAATGAGATAGTTGTAAATTCGGAAAAAGAAGAGGGGGAAAGCTTCTCGGAATATGCGAAACGCGTGACGAATCTCGTGCCGTTTAGAACTATTAAAGGCTATATCACACGCCTTAAAAATAAAGACATACTTCCGATTTATGCATTCCAATTTTTTGTTTTAAACCTCATGGCGGCGTTTCCGTACGGACTGCTTTTGCCGGTTGCGTTTAAAAAACTGAGAAATTTTTGGGGAACGGTCGGGTGCGTTTTTGTTATAGCGGCGATGAAAGAAATTTTTAAACTGTTTATTACCGTCGGTAGATGCGACATTGACGCCGTCATTTTAAACGTTGTGGGCGGAATGTTCGGATTTATGATATTCATGCTCATCTACAAAAATCCAAGTATAAAAGAAGAAATTACTGACTAGAGCTGTCCGAAAAGACAGCTTTTTTGTTTGCGTTTTTTAAAAGACATATAAGTAGATTGCGCGCTTTAAAAAATTTAACATAATTTCAACATTTGATGGGTAATATGTATTTGAAATTTCGGGAGGGGTGTGATACCATATATATAGATAAGTGAAACAAAAATCACAATCAAAACACATGCAAACTACATATTAAACAAAGGAGGTTATTATGTACAAAAAATTTAGCTATTTTACAAAAAAGGGAAGATTCGGAAGAATTATTTGGACTGCGGCAGTTCTTTTAATCGTGAGTCTTTTCATGGGCTCGGGCGCAATGAAAAGCATCTACGAAAGGGACCCAAAAAAACTTGAAAGCACGATGAGCATATTAAAAGTCATCGTCGGACTCCACGCAATCTGGTTCGGTTATCTCGGATTTTACGACTTCTTCAACTTTTATTTTTCGGTCAAGAAAAAAATCAGCGGACTCGTACAAATCATTTTCGGAATTGCTGTAATTCTTCAAGTTTATTTCGCAACGCTCTCGATATTTGATTTAATCGGACTTTCAAATATGCCGGACATCCACAACTTGAGCACATTTGAAGGCTTGAACAATTTTAAATTCGTATTTCTGTCACTCGCTTTTTCAATCGTAACATATTTTATAAGAAGCCATGTTGAAAAGGGAGAATACGATTTAAGAACGACAATTGATGCAAGAATGTAAAAATTAATGAGCTGCATTGACGGCTCATTTTTTTGTGCAAATTTGCAAAGGGGGGGGAATGTGCTATAATATTTATATACAAGGAGGGCAAGATGGTTAAAAAATACAGAAAACTTTTGGGTTACATAGGACCTTTTAGAAAAAGGCGATTTTGGCTCGTAGTGCTTTGCGCAGCTTCGATTTTAATCGGCTCTATAATGCCGTTTTTCATCGGAAAGCTCGTAAATATGGTCACAGTGAGTGCACCTATCGCGGACATTTTAAAATTCGGAGCACTTTTGATCATAATCGGACTTTTGGATGCGACTTTAAACTCGACACAAAACTACATATGGCATATGTACAGCACGGAGTATTTGAACTATTTCAGAACGATTATGCTGCAAGCAGCGCTAAAAAAGAATGTAAAATTTTTCAAAGAGAACGACGAGGATTTCACCAACAGAATTTTGCACGACACGTCGATTCTTTCGTACGACATTTCAATCGGTTTTCCGATGCTCATTTTAAACGTGCTGAGAATTGGGATTGTCGTGGTTTTGATGTTTTATATGAGTCCGATACTCACGATTTTACCTCTTTTGATCGTTCCGATATACACGTTCACATTCCATAGAATCGACAAAAAAATAAGAACGGCATCGAACAAAGAGAGACAACTTTTTACAAGAGTTTCCGAAACCGTAAAGGAATATCTGAACGGAGTTTTGCAGATAAAAATCAACGGCAAGGAAAAATTTTTCCTCGACAATTTTAAAAACACAATAAATGAATACACGGACTCGGCAAAGGATATAAAAAAATACACCGCAATAAGCTACGGCGTGGGCGGATTTACAAAGGCGCTCCTTCCGATAGTTGTGCTCATTTCGGGTGCAATTTTAATTATAAAGGGACAACTCACACTCGGCTATCTCTTTGCGTTTTATTCATATCTCGACTTTTTGTACGAGCCGATGACGAATCTTTCGGATTGGTACACGGGCATAAACGTCAGTCTCGGGATGAGCGACAGAGTTTTGAGTTTTCTTGAGGACGATATGGAAGAAGAAACCGGAGAGAAGATTCGCGGTATAAATTCAATCGAGTTTAAGGACGTTTCTTTTTCGTATGATTCCCAAAAGCCGGTTCTTAATAGTGTGAATTTCAAATTTGAAAAAGGCGACATCGTCGGCATCATTGGTCCGTCGGGCTCGGGCAAGTCGACGATTATAGACATAATCCTGAAAATTTGGGACACATATACCGGAGAGGTCATTGTGAACGACACGGAGCTCAGAAAAATCAATCGCTCAAGCTACTATGACAATCTTTCGCTTGTTGAGCAGGAGCCTTTTATTTTCAGAGATACAATTCTTCGAAATATTCAATTTGACAATGAAGTTGTCGCCGAAAATGTTTTGAGTGAGAGCGAGCTTTCAAATCTCGTCGAGAAAAAAGACGGGAAGCTCGATCACGAGCTTACAACGAACGGAGCAAATTTAAGTGGTGGGGAAAAACAAAGAATCGCACTTGCACGCGCTCTTTACAGCGACAAGGACTTAATCATACTTGACGAGTTTACGTCGGCACTCGACAATGAAACCGAGGATAAAATTGTGCAAAATATAAAAAAACTCGGCGACGAAGGCAAGATTGTAATCATCATAACGCACAGAAAAAGCCCGCTTTCAATAACGAACAAGATAATCGATTTGGAAAAGTTTTAGCCGAACGATTTAAACACAAATCAATACAAAAAAATAAAGCTGTCCAAACGGGCAGCTTTTTGAAATTCAATATTTTACATAAATTCTATTTATTTTGCGAGATTTCAGTTGGAGGGAACATTTCTCCAAATGCGTCGACCATCTTGTCGCCGTCAAACATACATCTTATTTTGTAGCTCTTTTTTGCAATTTCGGCCTTTGAGTCGTTGATGAAAGTTACGTCAAAAGTCGCATCCACGGCACCTTCTTTTTTGTCCGAAGGCACGGCTTTGAAGTTTTCGATTTTATAGTCCTTGACATTTGATTCATAATACTTCGTGTTCAAAAGTTCCTGGTCGTTTAAGTATTTGATGAGCTGTTCTTCGGAGATGTATTCTCTCATGTCATCGTAATATTTTTTTACTGTCTTTTTCGCTTCGTCGTCAGCGTTTTCATTCAGTTCTTCCAAAGTGAAGATTTGGTTATCTGTCTTTTGTAAAACTTTCACTTGTTCGAAGAACAAATTTGCAAATTCCTCCGCCTTTTTGCTCTTTGTGTCTTCATTTGTCTTGCATCCGCTGAATATCATCAGCGCTATTAAAATTGCAATCATTGCAATTCGTATGGATTTATTTTTCATAATTTCTCCTTTCTACAAAAATATTGAATTCTTTAATATATTATTACCCAATAAAGTACTATAAACAACAGTTTATATATAACCGTTATACAAAAATAAGCTATAAATTACCGCTTATTTTTTTCTGAATACATATACGGAAACAATCAGGAGAAGAACACTTATGGCAATTTTTACATATGCCGAGTTGTATCTCGATTTGATGTATCCGTTTTTCCAATTTTGAATTTTTTCGTCAATCTTAACCCACTTCAAATCGCAGATTCCGTTTTTGTCGGCGCTCATTTTGTCGCTGAAAAGATTTACAGATTCAGGATTTTTAAAGAGCGTACGATTAAACATCATATCGACGTCTTGCGGCGAGTCCACATATTTTTTAAAGAGGGTTTTGTTCACAGGATACAAAATCCCGGAGTCGAAATAGTTTGTATTTTCCAAGAGGTCCGGATAGCTTTGTTTCGGAGCTGTTGTACCTACGATTTTTATCTTGACGATGTGTCCGAAAAGGCTGTCCTCATATGTTTTACCGGTTTCGAAATCGGACGAAAAATTGCTGCCGATTAAAACAGGAATCGGCTCGTCGGATTCGTAGTCGAAATCGAAATAATTTTCGAGCCCTTCTCCGTTTTCAATCTTCGGCGTTACAAGCTCGTACATATCCTTTGAAAAGAAAGTCTGTCTCGGCTCAAGCACTCCGTTTTTGTACATTTGCATAAATGAGGAGTGCGTGTAGTATGGAATGTCCTTTTCCAAAAATTCATCCACAAGTTTCAGCGCATCGTCGGTAAATTCGCTCGGATTTTTTTCGGAAACTGCATCGAGATGGTACAGTTCTTTGTTTGTGAAGACGTCCATCGCATTTTTTGGAGGTGTCGACTTTATCTTTAGAAATGCAAATATCGCAAGCGCAAGTGCGACTATAAATAAAAGCACACCGATTATTTTATTTTTCATAATAGTTCCACCCCAATTCTATAAAATTCGGAAGCTGTCTTTTTCCGAAAATCGAGTCCCAAAAACTTGATTCAATATAATAGAAATCGTTTTTCATGTCCGTCGTCGGTTTCGTGTAAAAAATCGGACTCTTGTCCAAAGCCGGCTCTGCTTTAATCCAAATATTTTTCACATGTCTGTTCGATTTGAGTGCGAACGAATCGCCATCTTTTGTTTCCTGTGAAGGACTGAACTGAATTTTTGTAATCAAATTTAAATTCAAAAGATTTTTAAATGAGTAAAAGTTTGCCGTGTCCTTGTTTGAATTTAAAAAGATTCGATACTCACCGTCCGCACGTGAAACTATAGAGTCTCCAATGATTGTGTTCTTCATTTTCTTTTCGCCGGCTCCAACTGTGAGCGTTTGAAGAAGTAAAAGCGAAAGAAAAACAAGTGCCATTTTATAAATCTTTTTCATAATTTCTCCTTTCTGTAAAATATTGAATTCTTTTATATAGTATTACCCAATAAATCGTTATAAACAACAGTTTATATATTGCGGGTGGAGAATGTTTGCACGTTAAATATGTATGCCGGGATTTTATAATCCCAGCTTGAACCAATCTCTTATTTCGGTGAGTCTTCTTATTCTGTGGTGCGGAAGTCCCGAGCGGCTGAGCTCGTGGTTTTCGCCCTTAAAGAGTACAAGTCTAGATTCGACTCCGAAATATTTGAGCGCCGTGAACATTTGAAGCCCTTCTGTGTGGTAGCATCTGTAGTCTTCGTTGCTGTTTATGAAAAGCGTCGGCGTTTCGACCTTGTCGGCGTATTTGAGCGGGCTTTGCTCCCACATCTTGTCGACACCGCCCCAGCCGGAAACATTGTTCCAAATTGCGGCTCTCGTTTGGTCGTCGGCGAAATAGTAGCCGATGTCCGCCGTGCCCCACATGCTGATCCAGTTTGAAATGGACCTTTGCGAGCAGGCACGTTTGAATCTGTTCGTGTGGCCGATAATCCAGTTTGTCATAAATCCGCCGTAGCTTCCGCCCGTCACAAAAACTCTGTCCTTTTCAATTGCAGGATATTTTTCGAGCACGAGGTCGGTGAAGTCCATCAAATCTTTGTAGTCGATGTCGCCGTATTTTCCGAAAATGTCCATGAAGTCGTTTCCATAGCCGTCGCTGCCGCGCGGGTTTGTGAAGAACACAATATAGCCTTCGTTTGCAAGGAATTGGAGTTCGTGGTAGAAGACCGTGCCGTAAACGGTTTTCGGTCCGCCGTGAATTTCAAAGACGGCAGGATATTTTTTTGTCGCGTCGTAGTTTGGCGGAAGAAGCACAAATCCGGTGTAGTGATAATCGTTTTTGTCCCATTCGACTAGCTCCGGCTTTGCAACATAAACATCTTTCAATCCATCGTTTAAGTGTGTTATTTCAATATGTTCACCATCTTTTATCTCGTAGAGCTCTTGAAGCTTTTGCTCGATTAGAGAAATTGCATAAATCTTTCCGTTTTTCACATCGAATGAATCGACGGAGCCACCGCAGTTTGTGAGCTGCTCGATTTCAAGATTTTTGTCGACGCGGAAAAGTTCGCATTTATATTCGATTGTGGTTGTGAAATAGAAATAGTCGCCGTCGACTTTAAAAGTGTCGCCCTCTCTGTATCTAACGTCGCTTCCGACGCTTGACCAAAATGAAAAGTCCGGCATAATTTTTTTGAGAATTCTTTTTTCGTTCGGCTCAAACAAAATGAGGCTGCCGTTTTCGTTTATTCCGTGCGACTTCATGTCGGTTGCAAGAGTTATGATGTCGTCGCCCATAAATTTCAAAATTTGATAACTCATTCCGTAGAGCGGAGTTATGTCTTCAATTTTGCCGGTTCTTAAATCGAGCATCATCACTTCGCTTGTGAGCGGCATTTTGTCCTTGTAGACATTTGTCGTGAATGCGATTTTTTCGGTATTTTTATTTATGTCGACAAGTTCGACGGTTCTTTCTTTTTCAGTCAAAAAAGTGAGTTCTTTTTTGCCTAAGTCATAGCAGGCGAGGCGACTTCTATTTTTATTTGTAACGCCGGCGCCGTTTCCCCAAAAAGGAATTTCGTCGAACACATGATAGTCTTCGTCGTTCTTGTTTCTTGAAATCATCGCTTCTCTCGACTTCGAGTCGGTCTTGTCGTAGCCGTCCCAAATAGGGTTGTAGTTTTCTATAAAAATAATTTTATTTCCGACAACATCGACAATTGAAAGGTTGGAATCAAATTCCAAAAACTTTTCAGCTTCGCCACCGTTTAAATTAAGTTTATAAATCTTAGTTGAAGGAGCGGCAGATTTGTTTTCAGATTTATCCCTATCATCTCTAAAAATTATCTCATCTTCATTCAAAAAACAAAAACCTTGCCCACTCTTTGTCGTAATTCTTTTTGCGTTGTTGTTTTCGAGTTCAAAAAGTCCCGTCTCATATGACTTTTTATCTTCGCTAATATTTGTCACTTCAAATACAAATCTCTTACCACCATCTGAGAATGTTGGTTTTGAGAGAAATTTGTATTTTGTGAATGCGTCCAGTGTAATTTTATTCATAAAATACCTCCATGTTTATATTATAACAGTTTTAATGTGTTAAAATCAATTTAAAGGGGTATATAATATATATAAAGATAAGGAGGAATATTATGAAACTTACAATCGTAGCAAGAAACTTTGAAATGACGCCTGACTTAAGGGAATTAACGGAAAAGAAACTATCTAAGCTCGATAAATTCTTCGCAGAAGATATAACGGGCAATGCAGTGTTCAGAAGGGTAAAGTCGGATGAAATTTTGGAAGTGACAATATCCCTTCCTGACGGACAAGTTCTTAGGAGTGAACAAAAGACAAAAGACTTTTATGAATCTGTCGACAAAGTGTTAAATCAACTTGAAAGACAGATCAGAAAACATAAAACAAAACTTCAAAAGAGATACCAAAATACAAAGAGCATAAAATTTGAAGAAATCCCTGATTTGGAACCGAAGGAAGTCGTTGAAGGACCGAAAGTTGTTCGTGAAAAAGCATTCTTCTTGAAACCGATGTCGAGAGAAGAAGCGGCTCTTCAAATGGACCTTGTAACACACGATTTCTATCTCTTTAGAGATTCTGAAAATGACAAGGTTTCTGTAATTTATAAGAGAGGCGACGGCGACTACGGCGTTTTGAGAGAAGAATAGTGAAAAAGATAAAAATATATGACTTTGATAAGACCCTGGTCGACATAGATTCGATCAGGGTTCTTATAAGATTTGCATTAAAAAATGGATATATAAATATTTTCGGGCTCTCGTGGTGGATTATAAAGGGCTTTTTTGCTATGCTTTTCACCGGTAGATTTGAAAAATTAAAAAGTGCATTTGTCAGAGTTGTGGAGGCCGTTCCTGACAATGCATTAAAAGAGTTTTCGAAAGGATTCGTTGAAACGCACGGGTACAAAAATTTGATTGATGAGATCAATGAGGAGGGTTATATCACAATTCTTTGCTCTGCAAGTCTTTATGGATATATGAAATATGTAAAGGAAATTTTAGGTTTTGATTATCTTATCGCGACGGGTCACTCGGGTGGCAAGGTTATTGGAAACAACAATACAAAAATGACCAAGAAAGAAAATTTGGAAAAGCTATTCCAAAAAGAGGGGATTGAAGTTTCTTACGATGAGTCAAAGTCTTACACCGACAGTTATAAAAATGACTTTTGGATGTGCAGTTTCACAAAGAATAAGTTTGTTGTGAATTCAAAAAAATCTTACCCTGATTTTATAAATATAGAAGGAATGATAAATTGAGTTCTTTAATTTAATATGATATAATAAAGAAAGTATAGTTATGAAATGGAGTTACGAAATGAAAAAGTTTAAAGTAGCATTTATAACTGCTTTTTTTGCATTTACGGCATTTTATATTTTCGCAGTTGTTAAAAATGCACATAATCCGTTTGCAAAATATATCGGTGTCGAATCAGAAAAGGAAAAGACGACAGATGAAGATATAAATGGCTCACAAGAAAAAGAAATCGACCTCGAAAAGATGAAAAAACCGAAAGAGGAGTTTAAAGGCGAGATTACTTTTGTCGTGATGGGAATTGACGGCATGGACCTCACAACTGAGGAGGCAAAGCATCAAAGAACCGACACGATGATTTTGACGAGAATAAATTTTGACACGGGTGAAGTGAGAATGCTCAATTTGCCGCGTGATACACAATATAAATTTCCAAACGGCAACTATGTAAAGCTAAACGCCGGTCATGCGACGGGTGGAAGCGAGCTTGCATTGAAATATATAAACAATCTTACCGGACTTCAAGTTGATAAATATGCCAAAGTTGACTATATGGCTGTGAAGAATCTTGTTGATTCAATAGGCGGAGTAGAGTTTGAGATTCCTTTCAGAATGAAATATCTCGATACAACAAAAGGTAAGGAACTCTCGATTGATTTCAAACCTGGGCTTCAAACTATAAACGGACAACAAGCGATTGAGTTTTTAAGATGGAGAAAAAATTCGCCGGGCATTCCGATGCCGACGGATGGCTCAGATATTTCGAGAATTGAGCATCAACAACAGTTTATAAAGGCGGTTATAAGTCAAGCACTAAGCTTTAAAAATGTTTTCAAACTCCCGAAAATTTTGAGAGTTGTGCTTCCGAATGTGGAGACAAACATTCCGATTGAAACAATCTTAAAGATGGCAACATCTGCGGGGAAAATAGATACTGAAAATATAAAGACAATGACTCTTCCGGGCCATGCAGAAAATGATGCCGAAGGGATAAGTTATTGGATTATGAACAAGGCTGAAGCCGATAATTTGATTAACGAGAATTTCAGATAAGACTGGACGAAAGTTTGGTCTTTTCCTATTTTTGGAGGAAAAATGAAAATAGATGTTACAAATATCACGCTCGAAACAAAGAGACTTATATTAAGAGCGTTTCAAATTGAAGACTTAGAGAATTTTTTCGATTATGCAAGAGTGCCGGGAGTCGGTGAAGCAGCGGGTTGGATTCATCACAACTCAATTGAGGATACGAAAAAAGTTGCGGAAATGTTTATAAAAGAGAAGAACATCTTTTCGCTTGTAGACAAAGATACGGGAAAAATGATTGGTACACTTGGTCTTCACGAGCCTGATGGAAAAATGCCGGAGCTTGTTTATGAAAAATTTAAAAAGAAAAACATTGTCGAGCTTGGGTTTGTGCTCTCAAATGAATATTGGGGCAAAGGTTTGATGCCTGAAGCAGTGAGTGCAGTTCTTAAATATCTTTTTGAAAATACTGACGCGGAGTTTGTTATGGCGGGGTATTTTGTAAACAATGAGCGTTCGATGAGAACTCAAGAAAAAGTCGGGATGAAAAAGTTTGCCGAAGGAATAGGCAAGGACGCAGACAAAAAGGACATTGGAATTTGTTTTACAGGTATAACAAAGGAGAAATATTTTGATAGAATTACCAACAGATGAGATACAATCACAAAGGATAATTTTGAGGAAATGGATTGATTCAGATCTTGAAGCACTTTATGAATTTGGCAAAGTCGAAGGAGTTGGCGAAGCGGCGGGATGGCACCACTTTTTGTCAGAGAATGACGCCCGAGATTTTCTTGAAATGTTTAAGAAATTAAACACCGTTTTTTGTATATACCACAAGGATGATGAAAAGGCGATAGGAACACTTGACTTTATTGTGGATAAAGATTACACCGACGGCAAAACCATGTGCATCGGCTATTCTCTTTCAAAGGCCTATTGGGGACAAGGCATAATGAAGGAAGCGATTGAAGCGGCAATTCCGTTTTTTAAATCCGAAAACATGTTGAGGCTTTCCGCAAATGTGTACTCGACGAACAACAATTCAATTCGGCTTCTCAATAAACTTGATTTTGAATTTATGTATGAGTTCGAAGACAAAGACGCCCATGGCAGACCTATTGTCGCGAACAAATATGTGAAGGAGATTTGATTCTAAAAAAATAAACTCGGCTGTGTTTTATTCACAGACCGAGTTTTTGTGTGTCTATTTTGCGGAAACTTTTCTTATTTCCTTATCAAGTTTTTTCCATTCGTCGAATTTTTTTACTACAGTTCCCGATAGAAGTACAACGCCGATCCAGTTCGGGATGACCATGAGTGCGTTAAAGAAGTCGCTGAACATCCAAACTGTGTCTACCGGAATTATTGTTCCGAGAACTATTGCAACGAGAACTAGAATTCTGTAAGGGGTGAGTGCTTTTTTTCCAAATAGGTAAGCGATGTTACTTTCGCCGAAGTAGTACCAACCGACGATTGTAGTGAATGCAAAGAATACTAGAGAAATTGCAAGGAACATGAGACCTGCGTTTCCGAATGCAATTTCAAATCCTTTTTGTGTTACTGCAACTGTTTGAAGATCGAGTCCGGCTGAAATATTGTGTGCGTTTGTTACTAGAATGACAAGAGCTGTGAGTGTACATATTACGAGTGTATCAACAACTACACCTGCCATAGCTACGAGACCTTGATTAACCGGGTGTGGAACTTCAGCAACTGCGTGAGCGTGCGGAGTTGAACCCATTCCGGCTTCGTTGGAGAAAAGTCCCCTTTGGAGGCCAAGTCTAATTGCTTTTTTCATTGACACACCGACAAGTCCGCCGAGGACTGCTTCACTTGAAAATGCTGCAGTAAATATTCCCTTGAATACAGGAATGATTTGGTCATGGAATTTAAATAGAATGACAAATCCACCGATGATGTATATTAGAGCCATAATCGGAACAACAAGTTCAGCAAATTTTGAAATTCTTGAAATACCGCCAATGACTATCATTCCAACTAAAACTGCAAGAACAAGTCCTGTAATTACCGGAGTAATACCGAAACCGTTTTTAAGTGAAAGTGAAATTGAGTTTGATTGGACCATGTTTCCGACTAGTCCCAAAGCTATAATGATGAAAATCGAGAAGAGTACTGCCAAAACTTTTCCAAATTTTTTATTTTTTAAACCGTGTGTGAGATAGTAAGCAGGACCACCATAGACAGTGTCATCTTTCTTTTCTCTGTAAGTTTGAGCAAGTACAGCTTCGGCGAATATTGTGCTCATGCCAAGGATTCCTGAAACCCACATCCAAAATACTGCACCCGGTCCGCCGACCATAATAGCCCCTGCAACTCCACCGATGTTACCGGTTCCGACTTGTGCTGCAATTGCCGTTGCAAGTGCTTGGAATGCACTGACTCCGGAGTCGCCTTTTTTATCTTTCTTAGTAAAAACTCCACCGAAAGCTTCTTTAATAGCTCTCCCTAATTTTGTTACTTGTGGAAAACCAAGTCTAATGGTGTAGAGAATACCGACCCCGAGAAGCATATACGCTATAAGGTTATCCCAAAGATAACTTGTTAGTTTTTGAATAATATCTATCATACCTAACCTCCATAAAGTATGCGAATTTTTTATGTGCTAGCCACCTCGATGCTAACACGCTAAAGTAAAGAATACTTTGTTATACCTATACAGAATTTTTATTCATAAATTATGTACAGGAGATAGATTGGGAGGATATCTCCCAATCATTATTTAAGCTCTAAGCTTTTCCATTCTTTATATTTATTAACAACTATGTTTGACATTAGCATTATTCCAATCCAGTTCGGAATAACCATGAGTGCGTTTAGAAGATCACTCATTGTCCAAATTGAGTTAAAGTGTGTGACAGTTCCGAATATTACTGCAAGAACAACTAAAATTTTATATGGAATAACTGCTTTTTTGCCGAATAGATAAACTATGTTACTTTCGCCGTAGTAGTACCAACCGATCATTGTTGTATATGCGAAGAAGAGAAGGAGTATTCCTAAGAATGCCGTTCCCGTTTCGCCGAGTGCAAGTTCAAATCCTTTTTGTGTTACGGTAATCGGGTTCATAGTTGTATCAAGTGCAGTGTGTGCATTTGTTACAAGTATTATAAGTGCAGTGATTGTAGAAATTATTATTGTGTCGATAACAACGCTAACCATTGCAACAAGCCCTTGTTTTACAGGGTGGTCAACTTCAGCAATTGCGTTTGCTTGTGGTGTTGCACCCATACCTGCTTCATTTGAGAAAAGACCCTTTTGAATTCCAAGTCTAACAGCTTCTTTGACGCTTATACCGATTGCACCACCGAGTGCTGCTTTTGCGGAAAATGCGGATGTGAAAATAGATTTTAATGCAGGAATAATTTCATTGCTTAATTTTGCAAGAATAACTACACCGACTCCAATGTAAATTAGAATCATTACCGGAACTATAAGTTCGGCAACTTTAGAAATTCTCTTTATTCCGCCGGCAATGATTATTGCCACGAGCGCTGCAAGGACTATACCGGTTAGAATAGGTTTTATACCGAAGCCTTCACTCATAGATGTAGAAATAGAGTTCGATTGAACCATATTTCCGACAATGCCGAGTGAAATTACAATTAGTACTGCAAATATTGAAGCGAGAATTTTTCCAAACTTTTTATTTTTCATACCTTTTGAAAGATAATAGGCAGGGCCCCCGTAAACTTCGTCGCCTTTCTTTTCTCTGTAAGTTTGAGCAAGTACAGCTTCGGCGAAAATTGTTCCCATACCGAGAATTCCTGAAATCCACATCCAAAAGATTGCACCCGGTCCTCCGACCATTATTGCACTTGCGATACCGCTTATATTACCGGTTCCGATTTGAGCAGCGAGTGAAACTGCAAGTGCTTGAAACGATGAAACGTGATCTTTTTCACGTCCGTCTTTTAAGAATATGTTTTTAAATGCTTCTTTAAATCCTTTTCCCAATTTTGTGAATTGAGGACATCCTAATTTCACAGTGTAAAAAAGCCCTACGATTAGAAGTAGATAAACTACCATGTTGTCCCATAAAAAGTTTGAAATAGTTTTTATTGTATCTATCATGCCATACCTCCCTAAAATGATAAATCAAATAAAGTTAAAGCTTATTTCTCCATTCGTCATATTTTTTGACTACAATTCCCGACAAAGCAACAAGACCTATAAGGTTCGGAATAACCATCAGTGCATTGAACATGTCGCTGAATAGCCAAACTGTTCCGACAGGAACTATTGTTCCGAGAGTAACAAATAATATTGCAACAATTCTATAAATTGGAAGTGTTTTTCTTCCGAATAGATAAACGACATTACTTTCGCCGAAATAGTACCAACCGATAATGGTTGTAAATGCAAAAAATGCAAGTGCTATTGCAAGGAATATAGTTCCGGCGTGTCCAAATGCGATTTTAAAACCGAGTTGGGTGACCTCGACAGTCTCAAGACCGAGATTCGCCGATTCTATATGAGCACCTGTAACGAGAATTATAAATGCGGTGAGTGTACAAATGAAGAATGTTCCGATGATAACTCCTGCCATAGCGACAAATCCTTGATTAACAGGGTGTGGAACATTTGCAACAGCGTGAGCGTGTGGTGTCGAACCCATACCGGCTTCGTTTGAGAAAAGTCCCCTTTGAAGGCCAAGTCTCATTGCTGTTTTAACTGAAATACCGACCATACCTCCAAGCACAGCTTTGCTCGAGAAAGCGGCGGTAAATATTGCTTTTATAACAGGAATGAATTGAGCGTGGAATTTTATTACCACAACTATGCCTGCAAGAATATAAATAACAGCCATAACCGGAACTATTGTTTCTGCAATTTTGGATATTCTTTGAACTCCTCCGAGAACAATGAGACCAACAATAACTGCTAGTGCAATTCCCGTTATTATTGGAGCAATTCCAAATCCGTTACTTAGTGAAAGAGAAATTGAATTCGATTGAACCATATTTCCGACAAGCCCCAAGGCAATAATTATAAATATTGAAAAAAGTGTTGCTAATATTTTTCCTATCTTTTTATTCTTAAGCCCGTTTGAAAGATAGTATGCAGGTCCGCCATATTGTTCGCCGTTTCTTTCTTCTCTATAGACCTGTGCAAGCACTGCTTCAGCAAAAATTGTGCTCATACCGAGAAGTCCGGAAATCCACATCCAGAAAACTGCTCCGGGACCACCCATCATTATTGCACTTGCCACACCGCCGATGTTTCCGGTTCCAACTTGTGAAGCAACTGCCGTTGCCAAAGCTTGAAATGAACTAACTTCGCCTTCTTTCTTCTCGCCTTTTTTAAAAAGATCTCCGAACGCTTCCTTAAAAATACTTGGTAAGCGTAGGATTTGAGGCAGTCCAAGTCTGATGGTGTATAGTATTCCTACTGCAATAAGCATATAAGCAATCATGTTGTCCCATAAAAATGTAGTAAACTTTTCTATTATACCTATCATATAAACCTCCTTGATATTATAAATTATAACATATTTTATTTCTTGTGTAAACTGTTACTAAAAAACACAATAAATTTATGCCCATTAAATAAAGATAAAGAGGCAAATAAAAAACCCGACTATATTGTCGGGTCGAAAAGTGTCAAGTCATATTCTCGAAGTTTCGGAATTATTATATTTAAAACGACATAAGCATATAAAATTCCTCCGATACAATCAGCGACAATATGTTGCTTGGTGGTCATTGTAGAAAGAATTATAAGTACCATTTGTACTTGGAAGAATTTTCCAATAAAACCTTTGTTATTTGTGTAATGATATGCTACTACAGCACACGCAACGTGTGACGATGGGAATCCATTGTATGGATTATCCATTTTGTAGGTGAGCATTATTAGTTTTTCATAAAAGGTTCTTGGGACAATATCTTCTCTAATGCTAACAACGCTCGGAAGTAAAATAAATGTTAAAATACAAAGAGATTTTACTATAAATAGAGCCATTATATATTCACGATCGTATTTGTCGTCTTTTAAAAAGTACATTATTAAAAATAGAGTCGGATACCATGAATGATAAATAAGAACGGTCCATGGTACCAATTTTATTTGATCGTCGAGCCAAAAACTTAAATCTAGCGGATTTACCGGTTCAACATTTGTGAAGCGATACATCATCGCAAGACTGAAAAATAATGCGATTAATATAAAATTATTCTTGTGGATTTTTGTCAAGTTGTCTTTGTGAAATAATTGTGTCAAAAAATTCCCTCAGCATTTCTAAATAGATTTCCTTTGTTTTGTCATGATATAGATCGAAGCGTCCATCTTTTATGATTTTGAGCTCCGCATTTTTTCCCATGCTTGTGTAGAAGTCGACAAGTGCCTCCTGTTTTTTTATTCCTCCGCCGACGATGTCTTTTTCTCCAACAACAAAAAGAAGCGGGAGATCGTCAGGAATGTATTTTTGTGCGTTTTCATCCTGAATTTTTTTCTTTGCAAGAAGGATCGAACGCCACATTGCAACTGTCGGTACACCTTTCATAAACGGATTTTTATTCATCTTATCTTCCTCATATAAATCTGAAGTCATATATGAGAACATAGAATTCTTTATAAACGGCTTGTTCAAATCTTTCAAAGCTTTATCTTTTATTGCTTCGGAGCGATAAGTTTCGCCTTTGTTTGAGATAAGAAAACTTAAAATTTTGCTGTATATATTATATCTTAAATTCCCAATATATTTTCCTGCCGAAACGAGAACGATACCGTCGGTTTCGTGTCCATATTTAATCGCATAAGTTCTAAGAAGGTCACTTCCAATACCGTATCCTATGAGAAAGTTCGGTTTGTTTCTTTGACGCAAATAAGAATTAAGAACATGAATATCGTCGGTTGCATTGTTCCATCCGTTAAATTCCCCTAAATATAACGACTCCGAAGCATTTTCAATCGCCCTTTTGTGGCCTCTTATGTCCATAATCGCGGCAGATGCTCCCATTTTATTTAAATCTTCCATAAAATCAAAATATCTGTCGCTGCTGTCAAACAGTCCGTGTACTATTTGAACGGTAAATTTCTCATCGTCAATCCTACTGCAATAGACGGGAATCTTGTGACCATCGGTCCCATCCAAAAATAACGTCTCCATAATATTTAAACATTCTCCTTTATTTTTAACAATATATATATTATAATATAGTATAGAATCGCTTAATTGTCAACAATGACAGTTGCAATGCTTATTTTATTAAATTTAGGGTAAAAATAAATAAAGAATGGAGGGTTGAATTTTGAGAGACGATTTTTATTATGACGGACCTGACGATGAAATTATCGATGAAGACAGAGTTGGAAAAACTCCAAACGATGACGCACTTCTTTCGTTTATATTTGGTGTAGTATCAATTTTTCTTGTAATATTCATGAGAAGCGGAATACTTGCAATAATTTTTGGTGCAATTGCATGGTCCAAAGGAAGCAAGGCTATGATTGTCGACAGAAAAAATTCAGTCGCACAAGTTGGAAAAACATTGGGACTTATTGGAATAATATTGGGAACAATATTTTTTGTAACATGCATATCCTGTGTTTCATGCCTCGGATGCAGAGGATACGGATTTAGACCAATGGATAATATGATGAGAGATTTTAGAGGCAGCTGGAGGTTTTAAGTTTTGAAAATGTTTTTTAATGTGCTGGGAGCTAAGATCCCGGCATATGGTTTTTTTATAGCTATAGGGCTTTGTTTTATTATGCTCTATTTGAGGTATCAAAAATATTATAAGGAGCTTGATTTCGATACGGCTCTTAGTGCGATGATATATGCACTTCTTATCGGAGGAGCGGGAGCGAAACTTCTTTACTGGATTACTGATCCGTCGAGT
Organism: Ezakiella coagulans; assembly: GCF_003096635.1. Lineage (GTDB taxonomy): Bacteria > Bacillota > Clostridia > Tissierellales > Peptoniphilaceae > Ezakiella > Ezakiella coagulans. The sequence goes on from NZ_QEKV01000002.1 coordinate 203,564, forward strand.
TTTATGATACTTTTCGATTCAAAGTATCCGCTCCTTCAAAGAATACAATATTCATTTAGCGGAGGAATGGTCTTCTTGGGAGGACTGATCGGTGCAGGAATCGGAGTTGTGTTATTTTTAAAGAAATACAAACATATAAAACCGCTGAAGCTTTTGGATATGTTTGCAATATCGATGCCGATTTTACAGATGTTTGGAAGAGTAGGATGCTTTTTTGCAGGATGTTGCTATGGAAGAGCTTCAAATTCTTGCATAGCCGTACAATTTCCGAAAGGTGGACTTGCACCGGCAGGTGTTTCGGTTCTACCTACGCAACTTTTCGGAGTGGTCGGAAACTTTATAATTGTTATTACACTTTTAATTTATTCTAAAAAGAATAAACACCCGGGCAGAATTTTCGGACTATATCTAATAATGTACTCAATCGGAAGATTTATATTGGAATTTTTCAGAGGAGACGAAATCAGAGGAATCTATGGAGCACTCTCAACCTCACAATGGATTTCGATTCCATTATTGGTGCTTGGAATTATTTTGTTTGTAAAGGCAAAGGAAGAAGTATATGAAAAAAATATTGATTAGCACCGGCATGCTTTATGCCGAAGACGACAAATGGAACACACTTGTGCCGATTGCATATAGCGAGGCGATTAAAAGAGCGGGCGGAGTGCCTGTTATTGTGCCTAATATCGCCGATGATGATTTAATCGATTCATACGTCGAAATGTGTGACGGTTTTCTCTTTACCGGTGGCGTTGATATTAATCCGATGATTTATAATGAAGAGATGATTCTTGAAACCAAAAAATATTCTTTTGAAAGAGATGAATTCGAATTAAAGCTTTTAGAAAAAATCAGGGATATAAATAAACCTATTTTGGGAATTTGTCGAGGAATGCAACTCATAAATTCGGTCTACGGCGGAAGCCTTTATCAGGATTTGAAAACGGCGGGATTCAATTTAAATCACAACAATCCTCAAAATATTACCGATGGTACACATTCAATTGCAATTGAAAAGGATTCGATTTTATTTGATATTTTCGGAGAAAAAGAGATTGTGAATTCGTATCACCATCAGGCAGTAAAGGACGTTGCCGAAGGCTTTAGAGTGACATCGCGTGCAAAGGACGGCATTGTTGAATCGATGGAATGGACGGGTGAGAGATACATTCACCTTGTTCAATTTCATCCTGAAATGATGATTTATAAGCATGAAAAGTTCGAAAAGATTTTTGAGGACTTTGTGAAAAGAGCATGAAGAATATACTTTTAACCGGAGCGAGTGGGGGAATCGGATACGCAATTGCGAGAAAATTTCTTGAAAATAGCGATGCTAGAATGATTCTTCAATATAATACGCACGCTCAAAAAATTGAAAGTTTAAAGGAAGAGTTTCCTTATAGAATCGATTCATACAAAGCGGACCTTTCGGATGAAAAGAGCGTGGTCGAATTTTTAAAGAAAATCGACAGCGATTATAAAAGGCTGGACATTATAATTCACAGTGCCGGAATAAGTGTTGTCGACACGATTAACCACACAAAAGTAGAGGACATTTCAAAGATTATTAACGTAAATCTTAAGTCCCCGATTTTAATAACGCAAAAACTTGTGGGAAAGATGATCGAGAAAAAATCCGGAGTTATAATTTTTATCTCCTCGATGTGGGGAATTACGGGTTCGTCTTGCGAGTCGGTTTACTCCGCAACAAAGGGCGGTATTATTGCTTTTTCAAACAGTCTGTCAAAAGAACTTGGACCGTCGAACATTAGAGTGAACAGCGTTAGCCCGGGCTTTATAAATACGGCGATGAATGACAATATAAAAATTGAAGACAGAGATTTATTTGTTTCGGAAATTCCACTTCTAAGAGCAGGGGAGGCAACCGACGTTTCGAATGCGATTTATTTTCTTTGCAGCGACGAAGCCTCATATATTTCGGGAGCAAACCTCCGAGTTGATGGGGGCTATTTATAATATGTAATTTGTTTGTGTGAAATTTAATTGGAAAAATATTTATGCACATATTTAAAATATGACAATTTATTTTTATACAAACACAAAAATAACAGGACTCTAAGGGGTCCTGTTATTTTAAAATTTAAATCTGATATATTTTATCTTAACGCCGTTTTCTCTGAACCTTTCTTCATAGTGACTTATTGGAGTTGTCGGTGGAGCGTCGTCCGACTTTTCGAGAATTACGCCGTCCACTTCTTCGATGTAGGAAAGAGTATCTACATAAAGCTCATCGTCGTCGGTTCTAAAGTCGATTTCGCCGTCGGGTTTTAAAATATTTTTGTACTTTAAAAGTCTTGAAGGATAGGTAAGACGTCTATTATTTTGTCTATTTTTCGGCCAAGGATTCGGAAAGTGAATCGTGATTGAATCAACTTCGTTTTCCGCAAAAATATTTTCGACGTGGTCAATTTCTCGTGGAATGATGAGAGCGTTATCAACATTTGACTCGAGAAGTTCATCAAGTGCATAAACTAAAACACCGGCTTCCTTGTCCCAAAGCACAAAATTTCTGTTTTTGTCTTTTCGTGCAAGTGCAAGACAGTAGCCACCGCTTCCGCAACCTATGTCAAGATGAATCGGATTGTTATTATTAAATTTTTCGCTCCAGTGGCCTTTGTTTTCTTCCGGCCAGAAGAAAGCCTTGCCGCTGTCAAGCAATGTGGGCACTGCCCACCATTTTTTTCTCATTCTCATAAAAAACACCACATCCATTTTATCATAAATCACAGAATAAATAAACAGATTTAATTTTAATAAGTCTTTTGAAATATGACTTTTAATTTTTTAATATACATTAAAAGTATATCTTATACATAGAACATGATGAATTAGTGATTAACATCACTAATTATACGTAACTGTACTCACATTTCTAAAAAGATTACGTTTTTTTATCATTATTTTATATAAAACTGTGTAATTTTTATGAAAGTGTGGTATAATATATGTAGATGAGATAAGAGATCTCATTTCAAAATACAAAGGAGGAACTTCTATGACATATCATATTACAGATGATTGCATCGCTTGCGGTCAATGTCAAGCTGAATGCCCTGTAGATGCAATTTCAGATGGCGACATTTACTCAATCGATGGTGAAAAGTGCATCGGATGCGGAAACTGTGCAGACGTTTGCCCAACAGGATCATGTGTACCTTGTGAATAGTAGGTACATAACAACGACATAAGTTGTCGTTAAAAAGAGTCTTATTATAAGGCTCTTTTTTTTGGATGACGGGCATGTTCTAATGCTGGGGTGAAAATCCCCACAGAGCGTAGTTACCGACGAATCTAATAGCGACTTGCATGTTTTAGATGGTGACATCTAGGAGAGAAGAACGGGTAGCGAAACCGTATGAAAAACTCCTGGCCCCAATCTTTGCAAACAAAAGTGTGGATACAATTATAAATCCAGCAGTCGCCAATTTATCTGGCGGGGAAAAACAAAGAATAGCCTTCGCCAGGGTCATATATAGAGATCCAGATGTCTTGATTTTGGACGAAATCACATCCAACATAGACGACAAGTCAGCTCGTGAAATCTACGCACGCGTTAATGAAGAGAGAAATAAGAGAATAACCTTTATAATCTCCCATGATGACTTGCCGGGAGAAATATCCAATAAAGAGATTAAATTGTAAAAATTAAGATGACAAAATAAAGTTGTGGGCCTAAAAACCCACAATTTTTTTATTGAAAAAAATAAAAAATGCAGTATTTACTCATGTAATCTTTTTTAACTCATGTTAGAATAAAAAATGTTAAAGGAGGTTTATTATGAGTAAAATAATCAAAAAACATTGGTTGACATATGTTTTGGCGGTGATTTTAAGTATAGGGTCAGCGTTTTTATTTGCCATGTTTTCTGTTAGACTAGGGACAGTTGTTGACGTTGTAGTTAACCAAGATGTAGACTTTGTTTCAAAAATATTAGCATGTCTTAAGGTTGTAATCGGATGGTTTATTGTTTCCCTTTTATTCACGTATATAAAGAGTAAAAATGTATCAGACATAATTAGAGATGCAAAAAAAGACCTTTATGTGTCTGTCAATAAAAAGGAAATGAACGATTATGTATCAAAGTCAAATGAATATTATTTGAACAACTTTACAAAAAACATTGACCTATTGCAAACAAACTATTTGTCACCTAGATGTGAGATTGTTGCGAACTTTATATCGGCCTTGGTTAGTATTGGAACAATATTTTTTATCAATTGGAAGTTGGGTTTATCATTCGTTGGGGTTTCCCTTGTTACGATAATTTTATCCCAATTACCGGGAGTAATAATGGCTAAAAAAACCAATGAATTTTCAGATGAAAGTGCGAACTATTTAAAGGTAATAAATAATCATCTAAAAGGCTTTGAACAAATTAAACTACTTGGCGTATCTGATATTTTTTTGAAAAAATACCTTGATAGGGATAAACAATATGAGAAAAGCAGGTTTTCGTATATATTTGTATCTAGCCTTGCCAATGACCTTGGACTTTTTTTCAGCTTTTTTGCCCAATTGGCTTGCATGTCAATAGGGGTATGGTTTGCTCTTAGGGGAGATATTACAGTTGGTTTATTAATTTCTGCAATAAACTTGTTAAATGGCGTGTTTAATCCCTTGCAACAATTAGCCTATAATAAAAACTTGATGGGGACAGTTAGCGACATAATGAAAAGTTTTGATGAAATTTTATCAACAGAGAAAAATAAAGGTCAACTAATTCAAAATAATATTTCAACCATAGACATTAAAGATTTGGATTTTAAGTTTGCAGAAGATAAGATAATTTTTGAAGACTTTAATACAAAATTTGAAAAAGGAAAAACCTACGCCATAGTAGGAGAATCCGGGCGAGGAAAGTCCACTCTTGCTAAGCTAATAATGAAATATTATGGCTCAGACCAGTACAAAGGCGAGATCCAGTTAAACAAGCAAGATGTAAATACAATTTTGACCGACGACCTTTATAAGAAAGTTGCTTATATACAAAGAAATGACTTTTATATTGATGGATCTGTAAGAGATAACATAGAGCTCTATAGAAAATTGGAAGCTAATAATGGTCTTTATAGGGAATTGAAATTTAATGACAGCTTTTTAGATAAGTCTATTGAAGAAGGGAGCAGGAACCAAGTGTCCACAGGTGAAAAACAAAGGATAGACATTGCAAGATTTCTGGTAGAAAATTATGATGTTATGATTTTTGATGAGCCTACAAGTAACTTGGATAAGGAAACAAGCGAAATTATTTTTGATTTGATTTTTGGAATCAAAGATAGGATTGTTATCGTCATCACCCATGTAAATGATGAAAATACACTAAAAAGATTTGATCAAGTTATAAGGTTATAAATTTGTCTTATTTTCTTAAAGGACTGTGATAACTACTTTCTATATGGTAAAATAAAGCTATAGAGGGGTTGTGGTGAGTATATGTACAAGAAAATGTTAAAAAATATTAGCATCCATGCTTTTATACTGATGTATTTTGCTATTCTTCAAGCGACAGGTCTTTTGGTAAAAGACTATGTAGTTCTGGGAAAAATATTAAATTTAGCTAGGCGTGTAATTATTATTTTTGTTGCAGTGGAGTTGTCTAATAATAAAATTTCTTTTAGGACTTCTTTAATATACAGTATTTTATTTATGGTCCCCATTGCTGTTGGTGCCTTGGACTTTGTTAGTTTTAATACTAAAATTATTTATCTGACCTATGTTTTTATTTGCATTTATCTTGTGAAAGTTTTAAAGATAAAGAATTTTAAAAATATTAATATATTACCATTGACATTGAGGTCTTTGCTCATCTTGGCTTTGGGTTTTGGAGTGTTTGCTGGTGTTACGGTTTATATATTTGGCATTGATCCAAAATCAATAGACCTGATGTATCATTTTACCTATTTATTTTTTGAATTGGTTTTGACCTTATATTTTAAAGAACAAGAAAATATTTACGACAAGATTTACAAGCTCTATTATCTGTCTGACCACATTGGTCAAGAGAGGGAAGAATTTGCCCGCGTTATCCACGACGATATTGTCCAGGATATTTTTGCCTGCAAGAATTACCTGTCGGCCAAGGACCCTGATTTGGGCTTCGTAAAAGAAATTTTAACTGACCTGGAGGACAAGGCCAGGGGGGTTATGAAATACTACCAGTCCAATGTTTACGATGACATTGATGTGGGTGCTTCCTTGGAGCATGTATTCGCAAATATTGCCAGCCTTTACAAGGATAAGGACCTTGATCTACACATGGATATAGAGCCTGAGGCTACAGATATTAAGGATAAAAAATTAAAACGCCTCTTGCTTTTGGTATCCAAGGAGCTAGTCAACAATATTTACAAGCACTCGGAGGGAAGATATTTAAATTATAGTCTTAGCATGGAGGATAATAAAGTCCTTATAAATTTGGAGAGCGACGGGGCAACCAAGGAGGATTTTAAAAATATTCAGGAATCCAAGAGGGGGATTTTGATTCTGACTCTTTTGGTCGAGTCCAATTCTGGAAAGATAAATTATGATTTGAAGGGGGACAAATTGTTTACCCAAGTACTCATGGAGGTGAGGGAAAATTAAAATTTTACTCTTAGACGATCACAAGATTCTGGGCCAATCTATAAAGGTCCTCTTGGAAGAGCAGGAGGGGGTCGAGATGTGCACCTATATAGCTAGGCCGGAAGACTTGGATGCAAATTTAAAAAATGCTTATGATATTTTGCTCCTGGATATAAATCTACGGGGAGAAAAAACTGGCTTAGAGATGATAGGTGGAATCTTGGAAAAATTCCCCGACCAAAAGATAGTCATCTTGACCTCTTATGATTTGGAAAATTATAGACAGCGGGCCTTTGAATACGGGGCCAAAGATTTTATCAACAAGTCCATAGAAATCGGTGACATGATGGAAAGGCTAAGGAAAGTGCATGAGGGCAAGACCCGGGCCATCGCTGTCGAAATGGTAAACGAACTCAGCCCCAGGGAAGTGGAAGTCCTCACGGAACTTGTAAAGGGCGATAGCAAAAAGGAAATTGCCGAAAAACTCCACATCAGCGAACGCACCCTCTACAACCATATAGCCTCAATCTATGAAAAGTTCGGCGTGAAAAATATAGTTGAAGCCTACAATTCCGGCATGGAAAAAGGCTACATCAACCCATATGCAAATAAAAAGGAGCATTAAGCCTCCTTTTTTTGTGATTTAAATTTCTTTATTAAAAATATTTATCCTTGTATGCTATTCTTTATTATTTTTTTATTTACATTTTACAACTCGCAAATATTACAAAAACAATGGCTCGCTATAATGAGAATTAGTTTCAAGGAGGTAATTATGAAACAAAGAATTTTAATTTTATTAACTGTATTTGCAATGCTTTTCACAGCAGGTTGCAAAAAGTCAGGAAGTGCAGCAAAAGAAGACGGAAGAACCGTAATAACATTTTGGCACTCTATGGGTGGAAACTTAAACGAAGCAATCGACAAGATGGTTGCAGATTACAACGCATCTCAAAATAAGTATTTGGTAAAAGCTGAATTCCAAGGCGAATATGACGACGCTCTTACAAAATTAAGATCGGCATCGTCGGGCAGCGCTCTTGATGTTGATATAGTACAAGTTTTTGAATTAGGGGCAAGATTTATGATTGATTCAGGTCTAATAACTCCGGTTCAAGAAATGATCGACAAGACAAATTTCAACACGGCAGATTTGGAGCCGAACCTTTTGGCATACTATACAATCGACGGAAAGTTGAACTCGATGCCTTTTAATTCATCGACACCGCTTCTTTATTACAATAAGGATATGTTTAAAAAGGCGGGAATTACAGAAGTGCCGAAGAGTCTTGAAGAAATGGTTGAAGTCGGAGAAGAACTTAAGGCAAAGGGCGTTGAAATGCCGCTTAGTATGTCAATTTACGGCTGGTGGGTCGACCAATTTATGTTGAAACAACAAAAGCCGCTCTTCGATATGAACAACGGAAGAGGAGGAAATCCTACAAAAACAGTGTTTGTTGAAAACGGCGGAATGGAAAACATTCTCGAAAGATGGAAAGAACTCGCCGATAAGGGCATAGCTCCAAACGTCGGAAGAACGGGTGGAAAACAAGAATTCGTTTCGGGAGTTTCAGCAATGACTTTCGGATCGACAGCATCGCTTGCAGGAATTTTGCAAGAAGTCGGAGATAAATTTGAAGTCGGAACTGCATATTATCCTGCAGTAAACAAAGACGACAAGGGAATGGTTTCAATCGGCGGTGCATCTCTTTATATGATAGACTCGGGAAGCGACGAGAGAAAAGCCGGCGCATGGGATTTCATTTCATATATGGTTTCTCCGAAGTCACAAGCATATTGGAATGCAAACAGCGGATATTTTCCTGTGAATGTGAAAGCACACGATGAAGATGTGTTTAAGGAAAACATCAAGAAGTTCCCGCAATTCAAAACTGCAATAGATCAACTTCACGACTCAACTCCGGAAAGCCAAGGAGCAATTTGTGCAGTTTATCAAGAAAGCAGACAAGTTTTTGAAAAATATGTTGAAGATATGTTAAATGGTGTGAAAACTCCGAAAGAAGCAGCGGAAGCAATGCAAAAGGATATTGACTCCGCAATAAACGACTACAACAGAGCAAATAAGAAATAGCATGAACAGCAAAAACAAATATACAAAATCCGCATATTCTTATATTATGCCGGCGATGGTAGGGTTTCTAGTTTTCACATTTTATCCGTTTATAAAAACTATTTACAGAAGTCTTTTTTTGACGGACAGAATGGGAAACAGCAATCTCTTTATAGGGCTTGAGAACTACACGACGCTCTTCACATCGCCGTCGTTTTATAACAGTCTCGTTGTGACCTTCATGTATGTGTTAATAGTTGTGTTGGTGGGCGTCGGACTCGGCTTTATGACCGCACTTCTTTGTCAAAGAAGTTTTCCGGGGATCAAAATTTTCTCGGCGGCATACAGCCTTCCGATGGCCATCGCCTCTTCGGGCATGGCGCTTGTGTTTAAAGTTATGTTAAACAGAAGCATCGGAGCTTTGAATCTTATTTTCGGCTCCGACATAAGTTGGCTCGAAGACCCGACAATGGCACTCATATCGGTGAGCGTTCTTACGGCATGGCTAAATTCGGGGATGAATTTTCTATATTTGAGTGCCGGACTCGCTGCAATCGATGCTTCGCTATATGAAAGTGCAAGCATCGACGGAGCGAACGGCTTTCAAAAATTCAGATATATAACTTTGCCGTCCTTAAAACCGATAATGTTTTTTGTAATTGTCACAAATGTCATTAACGCATTTCAATCGTTCGCACAGATAAAACTGCTCACAATGGGTGGACCGGGCGAATCGACAAATGTTATAGTTCACGACATATATAAAAATGCGTTTGAAAACTACAAATATGGATATGCTTCGGCGGAATCCATAGTTTTATTTTTTATTGTAATGATTTTTACGATAATTTTGTTTAAAACAAACAGAGGCGGCAAGTCTCTTGCAGAAAGGTGATTTTATGCAGAAGGTACTCGAAAGAGAAAATATAAATATAAAAAGAAACAAGTCTTTTCGCTTCGATTTAAAAAAAGCATTACGCATGCTTTTGAATATTGTCGTCGTTACAGTTGTACTGTTTCCAATAATCTATGCATTTTTGATGGCGATAAAAGACCCGAGTGAAATTTTCACAAAAGACATAAGTCTTCTTCCGCAAAAGCCGACTTTGATGAACTTTGTAAACGTGTTTAAAACGGCACCGATTGGGAGATATATTTTAAACTCGATTATAGTTTCCGTAATAATAACGTTTTCACAAGTTTTTACGGCGCTTCTTGCGGCATTCGCATTTCACTTTTTAAAATTTAAAGGAGCATCGGTTCTATTTGCGATAATAATGTCCACAATGATGATTCCGGGAGAAGCTACAATCATTTCGAACTTTTTGATGGTGTCAGGTTGGGGCCTTAGAGATTCATTTTTGGGACTCGTGCTTCCATACCTCACGACCGCAATGGGAATATTTTTGTTTAGACAGTCGTTCAGATCTTTCCCGAAGGAAATATACGAAGCTGCAAAAATTGACGGTTGCTCGAATTTCAGATTCGTTTTAAACATTTTAATTCCGCTCTCAAGACCGACAATTGCTGCTCTTAGCGTTTCTTCATTTTTGGGTTCATGGAATATGTATATGTGGCCGCTTCTCATTACGGGACTTGACAAATATAGAACAGTTCAAATCGGAATTTCGATGCTTAATGCAGTGGATTCACAATCGATGGTTTTGATGATTGCGGGAGTTGTAGTCTGTATGATTCCATCGCTTATGATTTTCCTTTTCGCGCAAAAGAATATGATAAAGGGACTTACGGCAGGCTCAGTGAAAGGTTAGGTAAATATGGCTGAAGTAAAATTTAAAAATATAACAAAAAAATATGAAGACGGATATGTCGCGGTGAATGATTTAAATCTAAACATCGACGACAAGGAATTTGTCGTGCTTGTAGGACCGTCGGGTTGCGGCAAGTCTACGACACTAAGAATGATTGCGGGCCTCGAAGATATTTCGGACGGGACACTTTTTATAGGGGAAAATGCAGTGAACGATATTGAGGCGAAAGACCGTGACATCGCAATGGTTTTCCAAAACTATGCTCTCTATCCGCACATGACTATAAGGGACAATATGGGCTTTGCGCTCAAAATGCAAAAGGTGCCGAAAGAAGAAATCAAGGAAAAAGTTGAAAGAATTGCAAAAACTCTTCAAATTTCCGACTTACTCGACAGAAAGCCGAGTGAGCTTTCGGGCGGTCAACGCCAAAGAGTTGCACTCGGACGCGCAATGGTAAGAAAGCCGAAAGTTTTTCTATTGGACGAACCGCTTTCAAATCTTGACGCGAAACTCAGAGTAGAAATGCGCACGGAAATTGTAAAACTACACAAGGAACTCGATACAACATTTGTATATGTTACGCACGACCAAACCGAAGCGATGACAATGGGCGACAGGATTGCAGTTTTAAATAAAGGTGTTCTCGAGCAGTTCGACACGCCGATTAATCTCTACAATAAACCGAAAAATAAATTTATCGCTGAATTTATCGGAAGTCCTCAAATGAACATTGTCGAAAGTGAAATTAAAAAAGTTAACGACAAATATCAGATAAAATTTTTGGGGAAATATATAAATTTGCCGAAATATTATTCGTCGGCACTCAGAGATTCAGATAAAAAAGAAGTTTATCTCGGCGTTCGCTCTGAAGACTTTGTCTTGGGCGATGACGGAGTGGAAGTGCTCTTTTCAAATGTTGAATATATGGGAAGCGACCTTTTCTGCTACACATATTATGACGGTGCGAAACTCGTTATGAGGTTTGACCCGGAAGACAGCATTTATGAAGAAAGAGTTTATAAAGTGTTGCCGAATGTGGATAGACTTTATATTTTCGATAAAAATACGGAAGAGACGATTGTTTTTCCGTCTGGACTCTAGGAGAATGAAATGTACAAAGCGATAATATACGATTGCGACGGAACTCTTCTTGATTCAAAAAATGTGACGATTGAAACGTATGAATATATGATTGGAAGAAAACTCACGGAAGGCGAGAGGGAAAAAGTTTTTCATCAAACGCAAATCGAAAGTTTTAAAATGTTTAATCTCAATATAGAAGAGGGAAATCTCGAAAGAATTGAAAATATGTACAAAGAAATTGACGATTCTATAAAACCTTTCGATGGAGTTATGAACCTTTTAAGAGCGGTGAAAAAGCTTGGCATCCATCAGGCAATGGCGACAAACAGAAATGCCGAAGCGGCAAATTTAGCTTTAAACGGATACGGCCTTCAAAAATACATCGAAACGGTTGTGCATGCGGACATGGTTTTAAATCCGAAGCCGTCGGGCGAGATGCTTTTAAAATATATGGACACGATGAAACTCGAGAAACACGAAGTACTCTTTGTCGGAAACGCAATCACCGACCATATGGCTGCAATTGACGCCGGTATAGACTTTTTCTACTGTCGCTGGGGAACGGTGGAGTATTTGAAAAAAAGTGCTATAATATTAGATAGACCGGAAGAATTACTTCAATATGTAAAGGAGGATGTTTATGGCAAAAATTTATGCACACAGGGGATATAGCGGCAAGTTTTTTGAAAACTCGAGTGAGGCATTTAAGAAATGTTTGGACCTCGACATATTCGGAATTGAAACCGACGTACAGCTTACAAAAGACGGAGTGCCGGTGATAATTCACGATGAATATTTAAAACGACTTTTAAACAAGGAGGCTTTTGTAAAAGACCTTACACTTGATGAACTCAAAAGTTTGAAATATGAAAACGGCGAAAACCCGATAACTCTTGATGAATATATAGAAATTTTTAAAGATTCAAAACTTGTAAGTAATATTGAACTTAAAACGGGAGTTTTTCTCTATCAAGGAATTGAAAAGAAAGTGTATGATGCATTCAAGAAAAACGATATGCTCGATAGACTTTTGGTTTCAAGTTTTAACCATTACAGCCTTCTTAAAATGAAGGAAATCGATCCGGAAGTTCCGCTAGGGGCACTCACCGGATCAACTCTCATCAGTCCGGAAAAATATTTGAAACAATGCGGTTTTCAATTTTATCATCCTGTATTCAGCTCTGTGAACAAAAAAATGCTCGAAGATTTACACAAAAATAATATACAGGTGAACGCTTGGACAATAAACTACAAAGAAGTTTATGATACGTCGATTCAAATTGGACTCGATGGAGTAATAACAAATTATCCGGAGCTTGACTTTCCGAATTTGGGGTACTAAGTTGTATCCCTTTTTTATTGCAATAAAAAAGATCCCAAATGGGATCTTTAAAGTTTCTAGTGTGAATAATATTCGACAACAAATACGTCTTGGATTTCAATAGGAACTTCTTCTCTTTCAGGCATTTTAACCAATTTAGCTGAGAATTTGTTTTCGTCCTTTGAAATGTAAGGGTATGGGCTGTTTCCACCAACAGCAAAATTGTCTTTGAACATATCGTTTGAACGGCTCTTTTCTTTTAATGTCAATTCGTCGCCAACTTGAACTTGGAAGCTTGGACGGTCAACTTTTTTGCCGTTTACTAAAATGTGTCCGTGAACAACCATTTGTCTTGCTTGTCTGATACTTGAAGCAAATCCTGCACGATATACCATGTTATCGAGTCTTGTTTCAAGTAATTTTACAAGTGCGTGACCTGTTTGTTCTTTTGACTTTCTAGCCTTATCGAAGTATCCTTTTAATTGATTTTCAGGTACTTGATAATATGCTCTTAATCTTTGTTTTTCAAGGAGTTGTTCGCCATATGTTGAAAGCTTCTTGTCGCTTCTAGCTGCTCCTTTTTTCATTCCTTTGTTAGCCTTTGGAAGATTGAAAACGTTAAGACCGAGTCTTCTTACAATCTTTACTCTGGCTCCTTTTAAACTACTCATTTTTTGAATCACCTTTCCTAAAATTGGATTTGCCGCGGTATTCATTAAAAATTATATATCATACTTATCCGTTTGTCAAGCATTTTCATGCATATTTTATTAAAAATAATATTATTTGTCGGTTTCTCTTTTATAAAAATCCAAAAGAGTAGAAACCGTTCGCATTATATCGTCGTTTTCTATGAATAAAGTTTTCTCGTCAGCTTTGAATCTGTAGTTGTGGTCGTAATACTTTTCGCAAAGCAGCCTTGCAACCTCGTCATAATTTTTTAAAATCATATTTTCTTCGACAGCCGCTCTCGTTTCTTTTCCGAGATATTTCGAAAGATTTTCGATAGCTGTCTTTAGTTCATCGATAAGCTCAGGTTTTGCATAAGTTTCTTTGAGCCTTTCGATTCGCACACTCATTGGAGTCTCGAGATAAATCTTTTTTGATTCGAGAATTTTTTCGTACAATAAATCCGGCATCACGACATTTCCGATTCTTTTACTTTCGCCTTCGATAAAATATGTTTTAGGCTCGTCGTCAATCGCTTCGAAAAGAAGGGACTCGAACATCTTTTGCGAGTTTGCTTTTCCAAGCCCCACTCCACCTAAAGTCGAACCCATGTGGTTGGCAAGATTTTCGAGATCGATAACCGGAATATTTCTCGATTTTAAAAGATGGAGTATTTCGGTTTTTCCGGAACCCGTTGGAGCATAGAGAGTTACGAGAGAAATTTTCGATAATTTTTCGGGCAATTTCTCGTTTATATAGCGTCTATATGATTTCATGCCGCCTTTTAGTTTGTAGACATTGTATCCGAGTGTGAAAAATAAAGACGCGATTGTCTTCGATCTATATCCGCCTCTTGCACATGTGAAAATTATTCGCCTGTCGCTGTTCTTATAAATCAAATCTTCAAGCTCCAAAAGTTTTGTCGATACAAAAGTTATTGCACTTCTTTTTGCTTCCCGTCTTGAACCGTTGTCATACAAAGTGCCGACAATTTTTCGTTCTTCATTATTTAAAATTGGAAAATTTATAGAGCCGGGAATATGAAAATCATAAAATTCTTCGCTGCTTCTTAAATCAATAAATAAATCGTTGTCTGTTGTTTCTTCATAATTAAGTAATTCAAACATTATACCACCAAACTAATTATAAGGTGTTTTTGCAGTTATTTCAAGGCGAGTTTATAGTTTAAAAGTTACAATAAAAATCTTTTCATAAAAATATCTAAAAACACTTGACATTTGTTTTATGAAGATATAAAATATATGCAGACTGTTTTTTAAGAAAGGACCCGGAAACCTGTCTTAATAAACGCTACAAAATGCTCGAAAGGAATGAAAAATTAATATGAAATCATTTATGGCTAAACCGCAAGAAATCGAGCGCAAGTGGCTTGTTATTGACGCCGATGGATTGGTTCTCGGTCGTCTTGCTACAGAAGTTGCAACGATTCTTCGCGGAAAAAACAAACCTATTTATACCCCGCACGTTGACACAGGAGATTATGTAATCGTAATCAACGCTGACAAGATGAAACTTACAGGAAAGAAACTCGATCAAAAGAAATATTACTGGCACACAGGATATCCGGGAGGATTAAAATCTGTCGATTATAGAACTATGATGGCAAACACTCCGGAAAAAGCTCTTATGATTGCAGTAAAAGGAATGCTTCCAAAGAATTCACTCGGAAGACAAATGCTCAAAAAATTACGTGTTTACAGTGGAACTGAACACGGACATGAAGCTCAAAAACCTGAAGTTTATGAAATCAAAGGGGGTAACAGATAATGTATCAATCAGTTGGTAGAAGAAAAACCTCAACAGCTCGTGCTATCTTAACAGAAGGCAAAGGAATGTTTTTTGTTAACGGCAAACCTGTTGATGAATATTTTGACCTTGACACATTGAGAAGACTTGCTAAGAGCCCATTTGTATTGACCGAAACAGAAGGTAAATACGACGTTAAAATCAACGTTCGCGGCGGCGGAAAGTCAGGACAAGCAGGCGCTGTAAGACATGCAATCAGCCGTGCACTTTTAGAAGCAGATCCTGAACTTCGTGCTTCATTGAAACAAGCAGGTTTCTTAACAAGAGACCCGAGAATGAAGGAAAGAAAGAAATACGGTTTCAAAAAGGCAAGAAAATCTACTCAATTCTCAAAACGATAGTTTTTCGAAATACTATAAAAAATATAAACCTTGTAATTTTAATGATTACAGGTTTTTTTTTGTTGTTTTAAATATTGTATAAATAATATTTGGTTATATAGTATTTTTATAAAAATAATTATACATATATATATCATGAAATAAATAAAATATAAAAATAAATAAATAATATATAAAAACATATTGACAAAAAAATAATATAGTATTATAATATAAATAAGAATTTAAATAAATGCTATAGCTCTTATTTAGAATCTTAATAGTTATTTAGGAGGTGTAATTATGGAAAGACTTAAAGATTTGAAGGTGAAAAAGATCAGCTTCTCTAGAAGAGGAACTTGCAACAGCAGATGCGGTTGCGGAAACACATGTGGACAAGGAGCATAATCCAATCTGATAAGACTTTGTCTTATCAGATTGGATTAAAACAGATAAGAAAGGAGGAAGTATGAAATTAAGCAATGATTTAACATTGATTGAATCCAAAAATAAAGAAGATGTAAAGCTTTATAATAGTTTCACTAACACATTAACAGAATTAAATAGTGAAATTTATGATTATTTAATTAAATGTAATCAAGATGAAGATTTTGAAAATATATATGATATACTTTCGAAGGAGCAAATAGATATACTAATTGATAATAATATTCTAGTAGATGATATGGATACATATAAGTCTAAAGAATATGTAAGCGTCAATATGGGACAAGAAAAAATTATAAAAGATGTCTATGCTCATTTAACATTTGAATGCAATTTACGGTGCAAATATTGTTACCAGAAGGAAAATCTAAATAAGCACGATGTTTTGAAAGTTGAAGACTGGAAAATGATTTTTGATACATTGAAGCAAAAAGGCTTACAAAGAGTCCATTTTACAGGTGGTGAACCATTATTATATAGTGGAGCTAAAGAAATCATTCAATATGCTAAACAATTAGGTATCAATACAACATTACTGACAAATGGCACAAAAATAAATCCTAAAGATGATTTATATAATTATGTTGACAATATTATAATTAGTTTGGACAGTATGAATGATAAAATGAGAACAGGTTTAAAACCAAAAAATGTACTCAACAATATAATAGAATTAAACAAAGATGGAAAGTGCAAAGTTTTTGTTAGGTCGGTTTTTACAAATGGATACGAGGACGATAGTCAACATGTAAAAGATTTTGTGGAAGAATATGGAATTAAACATATTGGAGTGTTATGTATACCAAGCGTTCAAGATGAAATTAAATTCATTCCAAATTATGATAAGTATGAACTAATTGATGAAGAATGTGGGTCTTCAGGATGCGGAGCGGGTGACACAATAATTTCTATTAGTCCTGCAGGAGATGTATATCCTTGTCAACTCTTAATGAAGGATGAATTAAAAATTTGTAATATATTGCAAGAAGACTGGTATGAAAAATATAAAGCATCGAATATTAATTCATTGATAAACTCTTTTGATGTGAGAAAAGTTGAGAAGTGTAATAAATGTACATATAGAAATATATGTGGTGGTGGGTGTAGAGGAAACTCATATATAATGTATGGGAATTTCTTAACAAGAACCGAATATCTATGTGATTATTATGAAAAATGTGCGAGGAAGATGTTAGAAAATGCAGAGTAAAGAATTAAAATTACAAAAGAAAGAAATGCTTAAAATAGTGAACAAATGGGGATTTGCTTTACTGTTATTCTTAAGTTTATTGTCCGCGATACTTTTTGTAATCGCACCGATAACTCTTAACAATGTGGTTGAGAATGTCGGAACTATTGGAGCAAGTGATATCATAAAGGTTATACTCCTACTTGCAGCGGGATATTTAGTCGAATTTATTTCGGTTTTTATAAAAAATGAGTTGATTCAACAGTATCATGGAAGAGCAGCTGAAATTTTATATGCTGATGTATTTAAGCTCAATTATGATAAATACATAGAAGATGGGCCAACTGCAATAAGAGACCTTGTGTGGAACGCGGCGGATGCATACGCGGGTTTGTATTTTGATGTAATTCCGAGTCTTATAGTTAATATTGCAACGATTATTGTAAGTATATATATTTCGTTTACTTTAAATCATATTGCTGCACTTTTGATGTTTATTACTTTGCCGATTCATTATTTCGGATTTAAGCTCTTAAACAAAAAACTTGCGAAATTGTCAGTGAAACTCAGACAGGCAAGTTCCAAGTCGCAAAGCAATATCCACTCCGTAGTATCTCAAGTCGATTTCATAAAGCAAAACAGCGAAAATGAAAATCTGTTGCCGATGATCAAGAAAAATATTTTAGAGTCGGAGGGTGTTCGAAAAAAAGTAAATTATGTTGCAAACGGCGTTTCCGGACTTCTCATAGGTTTAAACCAAATCATTCAATCTCTCACAATTGTATTTTTGGCGGCACTTGCACTGAAAAATAAGGACGCATTCGGAGGCGTTGTTTATGTAATGCTTGTATTCCCATATTTTTCAAATGCGATAAGAGGTCTATCCTTTACAAACTTGGGCATTGCCGATGTTAAAGCGGCGGATGAATTCTTAAAAACAATGATAGAATATCGCGAAGAAGACGGAGCTTTGGATATGCCGAGTGATGTAAAGAGCATCCGTTTCGACATAAATTCAGTCGATATATATGATAAAAATTTATTAAACGACATTCATATGAGTTTTAAGAAAGGCGACATTGTTGGAATCAAGGGTGAAAGCGGTACGGGTAAGAGTACACTTGTAAAATTGATTCCGAAATTCAGAAGCGTCAAGGGTATTTATATAAACGACATTCCGATTGAAAAAATAAAGAATGAAGAATATTTAAAAAACATTTCTTATTATTCGCAAAACACGCCGATTATTTCCGACACAATTTACAACAATTTGAATTTCGGAAGAAAGCCGGTTCAAAAAAGTGTTTATGAAAATTTGAAATTTTTATCCAAGTTCAACAATTTGGACGAGATGATTATTGAAAACGGAGCAAATTTATCCGGCGGTGACAAACAAAGAATTGCACTTTCCAGATATTTCGTTGAGAATGCACAGATTGTAATTTTGGACGAGCCTACAAGTTCACTCGACAAGGAAACCGAAACAGAAATTATGACTGCAGTTTTAGAAAACAACAAAGACAAGATTATCTTTATTATAAGCCACAACAACGACATAATGAATTACTGCAACTATATAGTTGAGGTTAAAAATAAAACTGTTGACGTGACAAAAAACGATAAAAAGAATTTTTAATATGTATAGAAAAACATCGACAAAACTTTATGTTTCCATCGATGTTTTTTCTTTAATTATTTATTTTTTACAAATTTTATAACATCTCTCACAAGATATAGCGAGCCGCATACGAGGATTAAATCGTCCGCTTCGGCGATTGTTGTCGCATAGTTTATCGCTTCAACTCTGTCGGCGATTGCGACAACATCATTTCGAACTTTTTTCACTTCTTTTTCCAAATCGTAGAGCTTGAAAGCACGCTCCGGATTGTCGATTGTGGTTATGATAAATTTGTCTGTGATTTTTGAAAGCTCTTTTATAGCGTATTCGTAGTCTTTGTCTTTCAAAATGCTGAAGACCAAAATTAGATGATTATATTTGAAGACTTTTAAAGAATTTACAAGTGCATCCATTGCTTCTTTGTTGTGCGAACCGTCAACAAGAATTTTTGGTGATTTTGAGATTATTTGTAGTCTTCCGGTGTTGTGACTTGTGAAAATACCATCTTTAATGATTTCTTCGGTCAAATTAAACATTTCTTTAAAATAATCGAGCACCATTATCGCAAGTGATGCATTGTAAAATTGATGAACACCGACAAGGCTTGTTCGCATATTTTTGTAGTCTCTGAAGTCAAAATCATTTTCGTGGTCGCTTATTTGAAGAACTTTGACCTCGTCTTTACTGAAAGTATATAGGGGAGCGTGTTTCGAATCAGCAACGTCTTTAAACAGTTTGTATAGGTGTTCGTCTTTAGGATAGAGAAAAACAGGAGCACCTTCTTTTATTATACCGGCTTTGTTCATTGCGATTTCTTCAATTGTGTTTCCAAGAATTCCCACGTGGTCCATAGAAATCGTAACAATTACTGATGCAATCGGTCTTTTAACGATATTTGTCGAGTCCAAAGTTCCACCCATGCCGACTTCAACAACAGCAACGTCGACTTTTTGATCGTAAAAATATTTGTACATAATTGCGGTTAATACTTCAAAGTATGTGTTTTTATATCCTTCGGCGTCGAGTTTTTCAAGTACGGGTTTAAAAAGTTCGATGTATTTTACAAAGTCTTCTTCGGAAATCTTAACTCCGTTTATCGTGATTGATTCGGTCATGCATTCCATAAACGGTGAAATAAAAAGTCCAACTTTTGAAGTTTTTGAAAGGGTGTTCGAAAGAAAATTACATGTGCTTCCCTTTCCATTTGTGCCTGCGATGTGAATGACTTTTATTTTGTCTTGTGGATTATCGAATGCTTCGAGCAGTTTTTGTATATTTTTAAGGGTATGTTTTCCTTTTTTTTCATCTCGTTTGTACATCCAGTCGATGTATTTTTCAAAATTTTTCATAGTTCCTCCATTGCAATTTCTTTTAAATTATATTATAATACAAATATCAGAGTAGGTAAAGAGCGTAAAGTGTTAAGCTATGGGTTGTCGAGCTTAAACGAAGGTCATTTGACTGCGGTTCTTTATCGCAACCGCTTTGGGTATTACCCTAAGCCCACTTTGAAATATTTTTTAAGGGGAAACAAATGAATAAGAAATTTACTACCAGGAAATTAGTTATGGCAGGTGTTTTGACTGCACTTTCAGTCATCTTAACACGTTTATTTTCAGTACAACTGACAGAATCGATGAGAATCGGCATAGGGCCGCTTCCGATTTTAATGGTCGGCATTGCATTTGGTCCGATATTGGGTGCAATCTCAGGACTTAGTGCAGATTTGATCGGTTTTATGATAAACGCCGGCGGACAATTTCACCTAGGTTTCACAATGAGTTCGCTTTTGACGGGACTTATTCCGGGACTTGTCGCATGCTATTTCTTGAAGAAGAAAAAGAATTTAAATCTTACAATCATTTTATCGATTGTTGCGGTTTATGGTATTGTCCATTTAATTCTTAACAGCTATTGGCTAAACGGTCTTTACGGAACACCGTTTACAACACTCGTTA
This sequence comes from Ezakiella coagulans, assembly GCF_003096635.1. Lineage (GTDB taxonomy): Bacteria > Bacillota > Clostridia > Tissierellales > Peptoniphilaceae > Ezakiella > Ezakiella coagulans. The sequence continues at coordinate 224,425 of NZ_QEKV01000002.1, forward strand.
TCGGACGTGCAACAAAAGTTGTAATTGAAGCTGTTGTCGTATGTATAATACTTGAAATTCTTATGAAAAGATTCATTAAATTCAGTTTTAGTGATGATGAATTATTTTAGAACAATTCGAATATGAGGCTCTCCAAATTAACGGAGAGCTTTTTTGATTTAGTAAATTTATTAACAGAATATTTTTGATTATATGTTGAATTAAATCACATAATAGGGTATAATAGACTTAGGTGTCAAGCCCTTTAATGTAATAAGAAATTTCTGCGGGCTTGAACTGAATTTGATATAAGGAGATGGTTGTATGGCAAAGAAAACACCGCTTTATGATGCTCACGTAAGACTCGGCGGGCATATGGTTGAATATGCAGGTTGGAATCTTCCTGTGGAGTACAGCGGACTAAAAGAAGAACATGAAGCTGTTAGAGAAAGGGCCGGAATATTTGACGTTTCTCACATGGGAGAAATTTGGGTAACCGGAAAGGAAGCTGAAAAATTTGTTAGCTTTATGATGACAAACGACATTATGCGTCAAAAGGACAATCAAGTTCAATACACATTTATGTGTGAACCGAACGGATTTGTTGTTGATGACTTATTGGTTTACAGATATAACAATGAAAAATATTATTTAGTTGTTAACGCAGCAAATGTTGACAAAGACTTCAAGTGGATTTTAGAAGAATCCAAAAAATTCGACGTTGAAGTCAAAAACGTTTCTGATGAAACAGGTCAAGTTGCAGTGCAAGGACCAAAGGCTGAAGAAGTTGTTCAAAAACTAACAGACGAAGATTTGTCAAAAATCACGTTCTTTACATTTAAAGACGGAGTTGAAATTGCAGGAAAGAAGTGCCTCATTTCAAGAACAGGATACACCGGAGAAGACGGATTTGAAATCTATACGGACACCGAATCAATTAAAACTGTTTTTGATGCAGTGCTTGAAGCAGGAAAGGATGTAAACCTACTTCCTTGCGGACTTGGATGCAGAGATACACTACGTTTTGAAGCCTCACTTCCACTTTATGGACAAGAAATCGGACCTGACATCAACCCGGTTGAAGCAGGATTTAAATTCTTCGTTGATTTAAAAACAGGAAATGATTTCAACGGAAGAAAAGCACTTGAAGAATACGCTGCAAATCCAAAGAGAGTTCTTGTAGGATTTGAACTTGAAGGACGCGGAATTCCAAGAGCAGGATACAAGATTGAAAAAGACGGAAAAGAAATCGGACATGTTACAACAGGTTACTTGTCACCAACACTTGGAACAAGAATAGGTAACGCACTCATTGAAAAGGAATACAAAGGTATTGGAAACACATTTGATATTATGATCAGAAATAAACCGGTACCTGCAAAAATCATATCAAAGAAATTCCTAGAAGCAAGAGGAAACAAACACACAAAGTAATTTGTGATGTAATAAATTAAGGCAAAAAGCCAATATAAGGAGGATTATAATGGAAGTTAAAAAGGATTTATTTTACACAAAGGACCACGAATGGTTAAAAGTTGATGGCGAAGAAGCATATATAGGACTTTGCGACTACGCACAAGAACACTTGGGAGAAATTGTTTACGTTGAATTACCGGATGAAGATGATGAATTTGAAGCAGGCGATTCAGTTGCAGCAATCGAATCAACAAAGGCAGCAAGTGATTTGTTTGCACCTGTAGCAGGAACTGTTGTTGAAGTAAATGAAGAACTCGAAGACGCTCCTGAAATGTTAAATGAAAAGCCATACGATGCTTGGATTTGCAAAATCAAAATGGAAAATGCAGACGATGTAAATGAACTTATGTCAGCTGCAGATTATGAAAAATTCTTACAAGAGGAAGCATAGAATGCATCCATATCTACCACATACCGACAACGATATTAAGAGCATGCTCGAAGCTATCGGTTTGGAAAGTGTAGATGATTTATATTCAGACGTTCCTGAAAGCATGAGAATGAAGGAAGCTTTGAATTTGCCGAAAGCAAAATCCGAAATTGAAGTTAGAAACATTATCGGAAAGCTTGCAAAGAAAAATCTTTCATCTGCAGATGTTCCTTCATTCCTCGGTGCAGGACTCTATGATCACTACATTCCAAGCATTATAGCTCCGATTGTAAGCCGTGGAGAATTCTTAACATCATACACACCATATCAACCTGAAGTATCACAAGGAACTTTACAATACATTTTCGAGTTCCAAACACTTCTATGCGATTTGACCGGAATGGAAGTTGCTAACGCTTCCGTTTACGATCATTCAAACGCTGTGGTTGAAGCTGCTATAATGTGTGCGACGGTCAATAAAAAGAATAAAGTTTTAGTAAGTGAAACATTGAATCCAAGCTCAAGAAAAGTTTTGGATAATTATGCAAAAGGACAAGGTATCGAAGTAGTTCTTATCAAAGAAAAAGACGGAATTACTGATATTGAAGATTTAAAAAATAAAATTGATGACGATGTAGCTTGCGTTATGGTTCAAAGCCCTAACTTCTTCGGTATTATCGAAGATTTAGAAGAATGTGCAAACATAACACACACCGCAAAGAAAGCCTCATTTGTCGCAGCAGTTGATCCAATCAGCTTAGGCGTTTTGAAAAAACCTGGCGATATGGGTGCGGATGTTGTTATTGGTGAAGGACAAGCTCTCGGTATAGCAACAGAATTCGGAGGACCGCTCCTCGGATTTATGTGTACAACCGAAAAGTTCCTTAGAAAAATGCCGGGAAGAATTGTCGGTCAAACTGTCGACAACAACGGTAAACGCTGCTATGTTTTGACATTAACAGCAAGAGAACAACACATACGTCGTGAAAAAGCAACTTCAAATATTTGTTCAAACCAAGGTGTAAATACACTTGCAGCAACAATGTATATGTGTCTTTTAGGTAAACAAGGTCTCAGAGAAGTCGCAATTCAATCTATGTCAAAGGCTCACTATCTCCAATCAAAACTTGAAGAAAAAGGCTTTAAGCTCAAATGGAATCAACCTTTCTTTAAAGAATTTGTAGTTGAAGGACTAACAGCTGACAAGCAAAGAGAACTATTGAAAGACAAAGAAATGATCGGTGGTTTCGGTCTAAAGAGATTCTTTAAAGACTATGACAACGTAATGTTTGCTGTTACTGAAAAACGTACAAAACAAGAAATGGATAGATTAGTAGAACTTTTAGGAGGGAAATAATGTTTAGAAAATATGATAAATTAATTTTTGAAGTTTCTACTCCGGGAAGAAAGGGCTACAATTTACCACCTCTTGACGTTGAAGAAACTGATTTAAAGAGTGCAATTCCGGAAAAATATCTTGCGGACTCATGTCCGAATTTGCCGGAAGTAAGTGAAGTTGATGTTATCAGACACTTTACAAATCTTTCGAACAAGAACTACGGAGTTGACACAGGATTATATCCGCTTGGAAGTTGTACAATGAAGTACAATCCTAGAATAAATGAAGAAATGGCTGCTCTTCCGGGCTTTGCGGGCATTCACCCGTATCAAGATGAAGATGAAGTTCAAGGAGCTCTTGAGCTTATGTACAATCTTCAAGAACAACTAAAAGAAATTGCCGGAATGGACGCCGTTACACTTCAACCGGGTGCAGGTGCTCACGGAGAGCTCACAGGTATAAAGATTATTAAGGCTTACCATGAAAAGAATGGTGATACAAAGAGAAATAAGGTTATCGTACCTGACTCAGCACACGGAACAAACCCTGCAACTTCTGCAGTTTCAGGATTGATTCCTGTTGAAGTTCCAAGCGATGAAAACGGTTTGGTTGATTTGGATGCACTGAGAGCTGCAGTCGGCGACGATACAGCAGGACTTATGCTTACAAACCCGAACACACTTGGAATTTTTGACCAACACATAAAGGAAATCACAGGCATAATCCATGAAGCAGGCGGACTTTGCTACTATGACGGTGCAAATGCAAATGCTATCTTAGGTCACTGCAGACCTGGTAAAATGGGATTTGACGTTATTCACTTTAACGTGCACAAGACTTTCTCAACTCCTCACGGAGGCGGAGGACCTGGTGCAGGACCTGTCGGTGTAAAGAAAGAACTCGAAGAATTCCTTCCTGTTCCGGTAATTGAAAAAGACGGAGACAAATTCCACTTGAACTATGATAAGGAATACTCCATCGGAAAGATGAAGAATTTCTATGGACATTTCGCTGTTCTTGTAAGAACTTATTCTTACATTTTGAGCATGGGTTCAGATGGTTTGAAACAAGCTTCTGAAAGAGCTGTTTTAAATGCAAACTACCTCTTCCACCTTGTTAAGGATTACTATAATGTTCCGGTTGATACACTTTACAAACATGAATTTGTATTGGGTGGATTAAAAGACTACGAAAAGTCAGGTGTAACAACTCTCGATGTTGCAAAAGGACTTATTGACAGAGGATTCCATCCACCAACAGTATACTTCCCGCTAATTGTGAACGAAGCACTTATGGTTGAACCGACTGAAACAGAATCCAAGGAAAGTTTGGAAGAATTTGCTGCTGCTCTTATTGATATTGCAAAGACTGCAAAAGAAAATCCGGAAAGCTTGAAGAAATCACCTCTTACAACAGATGTGTCAAGACCTGACGAAACATTGGCAGCAAGAAAACCTATCGTTAGATACGAAAAAGAAGCAGAATAAAATAAATTTTTAATAAAATGAAAGACGCGAAGTTAATTTGACAGTGCTTGCACGAGATTTGTTTGATTCTCGCGTCTTTTCATTACATAGAGGTAATTATGAGTGAAAAACAAAATCGACTCCAAAAAGTCGAAAATATTATTAAACAAAATTCTTCAATAAGTAAAAAACAAGTGGCATTTATTATCATCGGAGTTCTAATGATTGCGGCGTCAATTCATTTCTTTCTTTTACCGAGCAATCTCTCTCTTGGTGGAGCGACCGGACTTGCACTTATTCTTGCAAAACTTTTACCGCTCGACACTGGACCGCTTTTACTTATTGTAAACGCAGTATTATTTATTATTGGATTTATATTAATAGGGAATAAATTTGGATTTTTAACCGTCATATCGACTCTTGCACTTTCGGGCACTGTTTGGGTTTTGGAAATTTTGATTCCAATGAATGCACCGATTGTACAAAATACATTCTTGAATTTAGTTGTAGCTGTTCTTATCTACGGCATAGGGGTCGGATTTGTTTTAAATCAAGGAGCCTCAACGGGCGGCTCTGACATAATTGCTAAGGTTTTATATAAGTATTTGGGGCTCGATCTTGGGAAAGGGTGCCTTGTAACGGACTTTTTAATAACTCTTGCCGTCGGTTTTACTTATGGCGTTGAAATTGCACTATTTTGTTTAATTGGAGTTATAATGAACGGGCTTATAATAGACTATACAATAGATGGTCTCACCGCAGGAAAGCTTTGCTTCATCGCAACTGAACACCCTAAGGATGTCAGTTCGTTTCTTATTCTTCTTGGAAGAAGTGCTACGATTTACGAAGCAACCGGTGCATATACTATGGAAAAAAGAACAATTGTTCAAACTGTAGTTACAAACAGAGACTTTATCAAGCTTAAAAACCACTTGAAAGACTTGGACAAAAATGCATTCATGATTGTTTCAAGTGCACACCAAGTTTTCGGTTTTCATTGGAAAAGTTTCGATGATTAGAAAAAAAGACTTTTATTTTTCTTTTAAATGTGATACAATTGAGTTGTACGGTTGATATTTATTTATAGATTATTATAGAAAGGACCTGGTCGCAAGACTTATATTATAGGGGGGTAGCATGAAAAAACGTTTTTTAACAGTTTTGTTGTTTGTACTTTTTTTTAGTTTTGCCGTTAAAGCTGAGACTGAAATAAGTAAGATGACAGGCATAAAAGATCACAAATACAATATAAAACCCTATAGTGTTAGTGATTCAACCGGCGAAACGATCTATATGATTCCGCTTCGCGAAACGTGTGAGACACTCGGCTTTGATGTTCATTGGAATGGAAAAGGCAATATTTCTGTTTCAAAAGGAATGTTCAAAGCTACGCTAACCGTTGGTCAGGACAACTATAAAAATAGATATGGCGATCAAATAAAATTGTATTTGAGTCCGAATATAAAAGATGGAGTAACTTACGTTCCTCATATTTTCTTTTACTATGTTTTGGACCTCGATGTGTTTTATTTAAATGACAACTTATATTTCAGATATAAGATTGATGACATAATGCCTAAAGTCTACAGTAAATATATTTATGAAATAAATAAAGTAAATGAAAAGGATGCCGACGGAAATATTAAAAAAGTTTCCAAAAAGGCTGTTCCACTGAAGTCAACCTATATTGTTTATCCTTATATTGAAAATCAAAAGCATTCGTTTGTGAATAAAAAGCTTGAAGCTTATATAAAAGAAACTTTTGATAAGTATGAATATGACAATTTGTATGTCAAATATGATATAGGGATTTATGACAAGAATTTTCTTAGTGTTATCTTTGACGGATTCTTGGAAAAAGGTAAAAAGAGAAGAAAGATATTCAACTCAATAAATTTTGATTTGAAGAAAGGAACTGTTCTAAGTCCGGATGATTTTATAAAAGTATCCTGGAAAGACAGAGAAAAGATTGTAAACAAACTTAAAGAAAGTTATAAAAAAGGACAATTCATGTTCGGAGACTTAAATATGTATCTTATGAAAGATGCTGTTATATTTTTCGTTCCTGAAGCTGATCCGATTCCGATGGAATATTATAAAAATTATGAAATCAATGATATTTTGTCAGAGGAATATAAGAAAAGATTTTAATTAAATTTTTTTGAAAAAGTGTATCTAGGGATCCACCTATGGAAGGACCGAGCGATACAAGAGAAGAGTAATCTTCTCTACACCGAAGGGAGAAAAGCCCGGGCGGGTAGGTTTTTCCTATCCGTTCGGGCTTATTTTATTTTAACGATTCAATTTTTGAGGAGGTATTAAATTGAAGGCAGCTATTATTATGGGAAGCATTTCTGACAGAGAAATCGCAGAAAAGGCAAAGAAAATTTTTGACAAGTTTAATGTTGAAACACATATGGAGGTAATTTCTGCACACAGAACTCCAAAGAGAGCTTTTGAATTTGCTGAATCAGCAGAAAAAGACGGAATTGAAGTTATTATTGCAATCGCAGGAAAGGCTGCACATTTGGGTGGAGTTATTGCTGCAAACACAATTGTTCCGGTAATTGGTATTCCTGCAAAGACATCAGTTATGGGTGGTATGGATTCACTTTTATCGGTAGTTCAAATGCCAAAGGGTATTCCTGTTGCAACTGTTGCAATTGACGGTGGAGAAAATGCTGCATTATTAGCAATTTCAATGCTTAGCTTAAAATATGATGAACTAAAGAAGAAATTGGTTGATTATAGAAAAGAATTACAAGACCAAGTAGTAGAGATGAACAAGGAACTCGAGGCTTAATTTATTATAATTTTTCGGAGGACTTAAAATGAGTGGTATAGCGGGTGTTTATTCCGATAAAGACGGTGCTGCAGCATATTTATATTATATGCTCTATGCTCTTCAACACAGAGGACAACAATCATGTGGTATTGCAACCTACAACAACGGACTTATGGATTATTACAAGGAACAAGGTTTAGTGAGCGATGTTTTTAAAGATGACAGAGTCACTCAAATGAGAGGAAATTTGGCAATTGGTCACGTAAGAATGGCTTCAAGGGGAGAAGGATTTGAATATCCATACAATCAACCTATCGTCGCCGGATACAGACATGGCGCACTTGGAATTGTTCATGACGGTTGCATAACAAATGCTGCAAAACTCAAGAATGATTTACAAATGAAGGGCTACATGTTCCAATCAAATCTCGACACAGAGGTTATTGCAACACTGATTGTAAAAAATTACAATATTGATTTGGAACATTCGATTATTGACACGCTAGACATGCTTATGGGCTCATATGCTCTTATTGTCATGGCGGAAAATGTTATTTACGCTGCAAGAGACGAATATGGAATAAAACCTCTTTCAATAGGAGAGCTGAACGGTCGCTATCTTGTTGCAAGTGAAACTTGTGCATTTGACTCAATAGGTGCGAAATTTGTTAGAGATGTGCTGCCGGGAGAAGTAATAAGAATAACAGACAAAGGTCTTGATATTATTAGAAAAGGCGATGCATCAAAGAGAAAACTCGGTGTTTTTGAAATGGTTTATATCGCAAGACCGGATTCAATTATTGACGGCAGGAGCATTTATTTGAGCCGTTTAAATGCCGGAAGAATTTTGGCAAAAGAACATCCGCAAGATGCTGATTTGGTAATCGGTGCACCTGACTCCGGAATAAGTTTTGCTGTAGGATACTCTGAAGAATCAGGAATTCCATACACAGAAGGAATTATAAAGAACCGTTATGTCGGAAGAACTTTCATTCAACCAAATCAAGAACTCCGCGATTTGGGTGTAAAAATTAAATTAAATCCGATTAAGGAATATATTCAAAACAAGCGTTTAGTATTAGTCGATGACTCAATTGTTAGAGGAACGACAATGAGAAGAACTGTAAAAATGCTTAGAGATGCAGGTGCAAAGGAAATTCACGTAAGAATTGGAAGCCCTATGGTTAAATATTCATCAAATCTTATGATGGATACACCGACGAGAGAAGAACTTGTTGCAGCAATGCACACAAAGGAAGAAATTACAAAGATGATTGGTGCTGATAGCCTTGAATACATTTCACTTGAAGGACTTTTCAAAGCTTTTGGCGGCGATGATTTTACACAAGGGTGTTTCACAGGAAAATTCCCGGAAGGAACAATTTATAAAGGAGAAGAATAATGGCTATTTCATACAAAGATGCCGGCGTTGATAAGAACGAAGGCTACAAGGAAGTAAAACTTATAAAAGAGCATATTAAAAGAACTCTAAGGCCTGAAGTTATGGCTGACATTGGAGGTTTTAGCGGATTATTTAAACTCAAGGACTACAAAAAACCTGTTCTAGTTTCAGGCACAGACGGTGTTGGAACAAAACTAAAATTTGCATTTATGACCGGTATCCACAACACAGTTGGAATTGATGCTGTCGCAATGTGCGTAAATGACATTTTGTGTCAAGGAGCGGAACCTTTATTCTTCCTTGACTATATTGCAACCGGAAAACTAATTGCAGAAAAAATGGCTGACATTGTTGAGGGCGTTGCAGAAGGATGTGTTCAATCCGGATGTGCATTAATCGGCGGTGAAACAGCTGAAATGCCGGGATTCTATTCGGAAGATGAATACGACATTGCAGGCTTTGCAGTCGGATGTGTTGAAGAAGACGAAATCATAGATTACGAAAAAAGCGTCAAGGTCGGAGACGTTCTTGTGGGACTACCTTCATCGGGCGTTCACTCAAACGGATTCAGTTTGGTCAGAAAAATTCTCGAAACAAAAAATATTGACCTAAAGAAAGTTTATGATGGCTTTGATAAACCACTCGATGAAGTGCTTTTGACACCGACAAGAATCTACAAAAAAGCGGTATTTGAAGCATTAAAAACAAATGCTGTTCACGGAATGTGCCACATCACGGGTGGAGGTTTCTACGAAAATATTCCAAGAATGATGCCTGAAGGTATGGCTGCAAAAGTCACAATTAAAGATATCAAAACGCCACACATTTTCGATTTGATTCAAGACTGGGGCGGAGTTGAAACAAAAGAAATGTACGGAACATTCAATATGGGAATCGGATTTGTTTTTGCGATTGAAAAAAATGCAAAGGACGATTTTATTAAAACCCTTGAAGGAATCGGCGAAAAACCGGTTGTAATTGGTGAAGTTGTAAACCAAGAAGGCGATAAATGCGTAATCGAAGAGCTATAATTTTGATTTCCGGATCGGGCACAAATATGCAAGCAATCTATGAAAAATGTAAAGTCATAGATATCATGCATGTTTTTTCCGACAGAGATTGTTATGGTATTGAAAGAGCGAGGTCTTTGGGGCTTCAAGCTGATTATGTAAAAGCCGATTTTTTTAAAACTGTTCATGAATATGTTTTAAAAGAAAAAATTGAGCTTATTATTTTGGCGGGATTTTTAAGAAAAGTGCCTGAGTGGTTTTTCTCAGGTGCTCCGCCGATTTTAAATATTCACCCGGCACTTCTTCCGAAATACGGCGGAAAGGGCTGTTATGGTGAGCATGTGCACGAAAAGGTGTTACATGCAAATGAAAAATTTAGTGGAGCAACTGTCCATATTATTGATGAAAATTACGACAAGGGCAGGATTTATCTGCGTTCTTTTGTAAATATTGAGGGGTTAAAGACAAAAGAAGAAATTCAACAAAAGGTGCTTAAAACAGAGCATAACGTTTACAATTTGGCTATCACAAGTTTTGTAAGGGAGGAATTATAAATGAAACATGCACTTTTCTCATGCTATTTTAAAGATGGTATTGAAAATTTCGCAAAAGAATTGGAAGAAAACGGATATAAGATTATTTCGACGGGTGGAACTTTAAAAGCTCTTGAAAAAGCCGGCGTTAATGTAAGCGACGTTTCAGAGTTTACAGGTTTTCACGATATGTTGGGTGGAAGAGTTAAAACACTTCATCCAAAAATTCATGCCGGAATTTTATATCGTAGAGAAAAGCCTGAAGATGTCAAGGAAATAAAAGAACTTGGTACACAACCGATTGACATTGTGGTAAATAACCTCTATCCATTTAAAGATACTTATTTAAGCGGTGCAAGCGATGATAATATAATTGAAAAAATTGACATCGGCGGACCTTCGATGATTCGTGCAGCGGCAAAGAATTTTAAATATACTACTATTATTACAGACAACGCTGATTTCGAAAGAGTTATTGCTGAAATCAAGGAAAATGGAAATACAACACTTGAAACAAGAAGAGATTTAGCAAGAAAGGCATTTATGCTCACCGCATATTACGATGCATGGATTGCAAAATATTTCAACGAAAAATGTGGAGTTGAATTCCCTGATGAAATCACACTTCCGCTAAAGAAAATCAGCGAGCTTAGATACGGTGAAAATCCACATCAAAGAGGATTTGCATACACTCTATATAACGGGGACGAATCAGGAATCGGTGAAGCAAAGCAATGTCAAGGCAAGGAGCTTAGCTACAACAACTACAACGACGCTTCCGCAACAATCGAAATGGTTAAGCTGTTCTATAAAAAGCCGACCTGTGTTGCTGTTAAACACACAAATCCTTGCGGAATCGGTGAAGCTGACACAATTCACGAAGCATATTTAAAAGCATATGCATGTGACGATCAATCTATTTTCGGTGGAATTGTTGGATTCAACAGAGAAGTCGACAAGGCAACAGCTGAAGAACTTGTAAAAATTTTCTTGGAAGTTATAATCGCTCCTTCTTATACAAAAGAAGCACTCGAAGTTTTTGAAAAGAAAAAGAATTTGAGAGTTCTCGAAGTTCCGGGAATCAGCGAAGTAAGAAAAGGTGGTCTCGACATGAAGGTTCTACCTGGAACTGTAATTATGCAAGACCACGACGACAAAGAAGATTGCAAATTAAACGTCGTTTCAAAGGCTCATCCGACAGATGGCGAACTTGAAGATTTGATTTTCGCACTTAAAGCTGTAAAATTTGCAAAGAGCAACGCAGTTGTTTTGGCAAAAGACGGCGCAACAGTTGGAATCGGTCTTGGAAATGTAAACAGATTCTTTGCTGTACAAGCTGCTCTTAAACAAGCCGGTGATAAAGCGAAGGGTGCAGTGCTTGCTTCTGATGGATTCTTCCCATTTGACGATTGCATAAAACTTCTTGCAGAAAATGGAGTAAAAGCAATTGTAGAGCCTGGAGGATCTATAAAAGACGAACTCTCGATTAAAGCTGCCGACGAACTTGGAGTATCGCTTCTCTTCTCAGGCACAAGACACTTTAAACACTAATATTTATACGGCGGGGATTTTCCCTGCCGATTAAATATAATAAATTTTGGAGGTTTTTATGGAAAAGTATTTCAAATTAAAAGAAAACAAAACCGATGTAAAAACTGAGATACTTGCAGGTATAACGACATTCATGACGATGGTTTATATCCTCGCAGTAAATCCGGGCATGCTTTCTGAAACAGGAATGGACTTCGGCGGTGTTTTCACAGCAACAGCTCTTTCAGCAGGTGTTGCAACACTTATCATGGCATTATATGCAAAATATCCGTTTGCACTTGCTCCGGGTATGGGTCTTAACGCATTCTTCACATACAGCGTATGTATCGGAATGAAACAAAGTTGGCAATTCGCATTAACAGCAGTTTTAGTTGAAGGTATCATATTCATTTTACTCAGCTTGTTAAAAGTTAGAGAAGCAATTTTCGATCTTATTCCGCTTTCACTTAAAAAAGCTGTTTCCGCAGGTATCGGACTTTTTATCGCACTTGTTGGTCTTAAAAATGCCGGAATCATTGTTGCAAACGAAGGAACAACTATTGGTCTCGGTGATTTGACAGCAAATGCTTCAATAGTTGCACTTTTGGGACTTATTGTTATTGCAATTTTATATGCAAGAAATGTTAAAGGTGCACTTCTTATTGGAATTATAATTGCAACAATAATTGGAATTCCACTCGGTGTAACAACACTTCCTGAAGGATTTAAAATTTTCAGTCTTCCACCGTCACTCAAAGACGTTGCATTCAAATTTGTACCGTTCAGCGAAATAATGACTAAGGATTTCTGGATTATAGTTGTCACATTCCTATTCGTCGACATTTTCGATACAGTCGGAACTTTGGCTGGCGTTGCTTCAAAATCAGGAATGCTAGACAAAGAAGGAAAACTACCGAGAGTTTCAAGAGCACTCACAGCTGACGCTGTCGGAACAATTTTCGGAGCATGCATGGGAACATCAACTGTTACAACATTCGTTGAAAGTTCAGCCGGTGTTGCAGCAGGCGGAAGAACCGGACTCACATCAGTCACAACGGGAATTATGTTCATACTTGCACTCTTCATTGCACCGTTATTTGCAATCATCCCTGCAGCTGCAACAGCACCGGTACTAGTTGTTGTCGGTGTATTTATGATGAGCGCTGTAATGGAAATAAATTGGCACGATTTAACTGAAGCAGTTCCTGCTTTCTTAACAATTGCAATGATGCCGTTCGCATACTCAATTGCAGAAGGAATCGTATTCGGAATCGTAAGCTACACTCTCATTAAAACATTCACAGGCAAAGCAAAAGACGTATCTGCACTTATGTGGGTACTCTCAGTCCTATTTGTCTTGAGAGAAATATTCTTATAAATTATTGTGTTTTGCATCTATTTATTATATAATCAAAGTAGGTGCAAAACATTTTTTTATTTGGAGGACATATGCAGATAAAAAATCTTACTATAACATTAAAGAAAGACCAAAGAAAGATTATTGATGGCCTCACATTTTCTATCAACGAAAACGAAAAGATTGCACTCATAGGAGAAGAGGGAAACGGAAAGTCGACAATTCTGAAAGCGATTTCAAACGAAAGTGAAAATTTAGAATATGCAAATGTCAAAGGTGAGATCAGTAAAGATGAGTCAACGATATATGTTCCGCAAATTTTAAATGCAGCAGATCTTGAAAAGAGCGTTGAAGAGCTTCTTTATGATGAAGAAAGCTCCGAAGCCGACGTTTCGGAATTTTATAAAATTTTAAATCAGTTTGAGCTTGAAATCTACGATTTAACAAGAATACTTAAAACATTTTCGGGCGGTGAGAGAGTAAAGATTCTTATCTCTCTTGCGATTTCAAGAAATCCCTCGCTCTTAATTCTGGATGAACCGACGAACGATTTGGACTTCAAATCAATTGAAGCTTTGGAAAAAATCGTAAAAAATTACAACGGAAAAGTTATTTTTGCAAGCCACGACACGCGATTTATTCAAAATGTGGCAAATAAAATCATGCACTTCGAACTTATTGAAAATAAAACAAAATCACGCGTGAATGTCAGCTCGAACGACTACGATACATATGTGCAAAATAGGGAAGAAGCGATTAAAACACAGACACAGAGAGCAAAAAATGACGAAGCACGTATGAATGAAAAAGAAGAACGTTGGAGAAAAGTTCACGACAAAGTAGAGCGCGATCTGAGAGCGGAGAGAAACGATCACATGGGCAGGCTTTTAAAAAAGACTATGCACGAGGTCAAGGCGAAAGAAAAAATAATTGAGCGTGAGAAAGAGTTTATGACGAAGATGCCGGTGTACGAAGAGCAAATCTTTGTAAACTATAACAAAGAAAGGCTTATTGAAAACGGAAAATGCGTTTTATGCTTAAAGCTGCCGGAACTCGAAATTGACGGAAAAGTTTTGTCGAGGGATATAAACTTGGAGATTTTCGGTCCGAAAAAAATTGCGATTGTTGGAAAAAACGGAGCCGGGAAAACTACGTTTTTAAATGAGATAAGAAAAAACATCAGCCCCGATTTGAGAGTCGAGTATATGCCGCAAAACTACGAAGACGGTTTGAATTTATACGAAAATGCGATTATGTATCTTAAGAGCGAGCATACAAAAGACGAGGAAACAAAGATAAGAACATATCTTGCAAGCTTAAAGTTCACGAAAGATGAGGTCACTCAAAAAACTCAAAACTTGAGCGGCGGGCAAAAGGCAAAACTCTTCTTTGCAAAGATGCAATTAAAGAATCCGGAAGTATTGCTTCTTGACGAACCGACTAGAAATATATCACCACTTTCACTTCCGATGATTACGGGAGAGATGAAGGAATTCGGCGGAGCAATCATCTTTGTTTCGCACGACAGATATTTTATCGAAGAAGTCGCGGACGAGATTTGGGAACTTAATGAAAACGGACTTAAAAGAATTTATTTTGAATAGAGAGGGAATATGAGAAAAAGAAATTTAACAAATTTAATTATATTTGGAGTTTTAACCGCCGTGTTTGTTGCAGCCGGCATATTAATCGGAAAGAACTTGAAATTATTGCAGCTTGTCGGAGGATATCTCGTCGCTTCGTCAATTTTGTTCGGCTATGCAAAATGGATAAAAAGAGAATTTATAGTGATATTTCTTGTTACACTTATCCTCTTTGCGCTTGAATTGCTTTTAATAATAAAAAGTGCGGGCCTTGGAAACACAGCCATAAAAATTTGGACAGTTGTGGTGACAATACTTTTTGTATTAAATTACATCGGCACACTTGTGAGCTTTTTCCACAGAAGAATAAATCCGTATCGCGTGATGAGCCTTGTGATTTACACGTTCTTTCACATTGTAATCGGATATATTATCTATACTTATATCTCGTTTATATTTTTAATTTAGAGAAATAAAAAAATCTGCAAGATTATTCCTGCAGATTTTTATTTTTTATATCTTTAAAATATTTCGCCTGTGCATAGTAGAGTTCATTATAAAGTTCATTTTTCTTAAGCAGTTCTTCATGTGGACAGAAACCTTTGACCTCTCCCATTTCGAGAAGCAGAACTTTATCTGAAAATCCGCATGTGCTCATGCGGTGAGTTATAAAAAGCACAGTTTTATTTTGAGTTATTTCATCAAATTTTTCAATTATTTGGCTTTCTGCAATCGGATCCAGCGCAGATGTCGGTTCGTCGAAAATCATAATTTCGCTTTCCTTGTTCATTGCACGAACCATCGCAAGCTTTTGATATTGACCGCCGGAAAATGAGGTTGCATCGTCATATAAAGCCTTGTTTAGATGTGTGTCGAGACCTTTTTTAAGGCTTACAATTTTATCTTTTAAACCGACCTCATCAATATAATTTAAAATCTTTTTGTCATCATACTCTTTTTCAAGCGATATATTTTCCCCGATTGTGAAAGGGAAGAATGAAAAATCTTGAAAAATAGTTGAAATCAAATTTAAATAAGCATCTTTTTGAATGTCATTAATATTTATTCCGTTTAATAAAATCTCACCGCTGTCCGGAAGATAAAATCTGCAAATGAGTTTTACGATTGTGGATTTTCCCGAAAGGTTCGGCCCGACAATTGAAATTCTTTCATTTCTGTGGACAACAAAAGAGACGTTTTTCAAAGTCTGATTTGTATTTCCGGGATATGTGAAAGAAACATTTTTAAATTCGAGCGTATCAAATTTCAATGCACTTGAATTACCGGACTTAATCCGATTTTCGGAATCGAGATTGAGAAATGTTTCGACCGGTTTAAACTCGCTCACAAGTTCTTTAAGCTCCGAACCTGAAACAATCATATCGGTCAAAGAATCTACAACTCTCGGAATAAGCATAACTATTAAAGTGAAGAGCTCAACGTCAAATGTTTGTTTACTGCTCATAAAATATGCCGTCAAAAGAAGTATTATCGTGTTTAGACCGCGAAGAAGAGAAATTGCTTCGTCGTATTTGAAAGTCTTTGTTGTTTTTTCAAGCACAAGCGCTCTTTCATCAACTGTGAGAGCATCAATATTTTTTCTCAGAAGTTTGTTTGTGTTGTAGACTCTGAAGTCCATTTGGTGAAACGGCATAATCGCTTCGGATATGAAATAAATAACTCTCCAGCTTATAGGTGCGGACTTCGGAGCGTATTCACCTTCGATTTTACCTCTTTTTATTGAGAGAATGATAATCGGACTTAGAATAATAAGATATATCGGAATCAGATAGTAGCTGCTTGTGTTTAGAATTAAAATCGCCGAAATGAAAAATAAAAGAGATTTGGCGAATTTTTCTATATTGTCCAAAATTCCGGAGAGAATGTTCATATTGAAAAGCGCTTGTTCCGCCTCGCGTTTTAAAACATTTGTATTAACATCTTCGACCATGTGATATGGAAGTCTTATTGTTTTTAATGCAAACTTATTTTTGTATACGGTATTTATTTTTCGCCCGATTTTGTTATTGTATGTTTCCAAATATTGCGAAATAAAATGAAGGAGTGTCCATACGGCCGCAAAAAGAATTGCGATTTTTAGTGAGTCGCTGTCGTTTTTTAAAATAGAAATCAAAACGACCGGCAAAATTGCGAGAAACAAAGATTCCAATGTCTTGCTTATACTTAACAGAGCCGAGGTGAAAAGGTATTTTCCGTCAATTTTATGAATGTCTTTTAAAATTTTAAATATGTTCTTCATAGCTCGCCCTCGAATTTGTAATAATATGCTTGTTTCTCGTACATACTTTTATAAACTCCATCCTTCATCATAAGCTCGTCGTGGCTTCCTTCTTCAACGATTTTCCCATCGTTTAAAAGCATAATCTTGTCCAAAAACTTGACACTAGCAAGTCGGTGCGTTATAAAAATGGCGCTTCTGTCTTTCAGGACCGAATCGAGATCTCTGTATACACGCTCCTCTGCGATGGAGTCCAAGGCAGCGGTCGGCTCATCCAAAATTACAATTGGTCTTTCGCTGTTATAAATGACTCTTGCCATGGCAAGTTTTTGGTTGCCGCCGCCCGAAAATACATAGCCGGTCGGATTTAATATTTTTGTAAGCGGAGTGTGGATTCCTTCGGGAAGAGTTTCAACGAGTTCATAAAGACCGACGGTTTTTAGAGATGAAATAATTTTTTCTTCATCCTGATTTTCTCTCTCGCTCGAAGAAACAATTTCCGCAATTGTGAGAGCAAGCGGTTCAACATTTTGAAACATAGGAGCGAAAAGCGTGGATAGCGATTTGTAGGAATAATCGCTCAAATCGTTTCCGTCAATTAAAATATGTCCCTTGTCAGGCTTGTAGTAGCCCATCAAAAGTTTTATAACCGTCGATTTTCCTGCACCGTTTAAACCCAAAAGGGCAATGTGTTCGCCTTTTGAAATTTTAAAAGATAAATCTCTAAGAATGACTTCGCTCGAACCCGGATATGAAAAAGTTACATTTTTAAATTCGATAGAATTTTTAAAGATTGGGGTTTTATCTATCGTATAGCGTTTGTCGGTCGTGGTCATAAATTCGTTAAAAACATTGTATCTCAGCTTTTCTTCATTGTACTGAATAAAACTCTTTAAAGTTATCGAAACAGATGCACTGAAAATGCTTAAAATTCCGGAGATTAAAATTATACTTTCCACGGATGCATCCTTTAAAATAAAAATAATAGTAAAAATGGAAATTCCGGTAAATATGCTTAGCATAAGATTGTAAACATTTTCCGCCTTATAATATTTGTTCATAAATTTTATATAAGTTTCTAAAGTTTCGTTTTGGTAAAGCTCATACATCTTGTCCGCTGAAAAAAGTCGTATGTCTTTTGCATTTTTTATGTCGGTTGCAAAATTGGAATAATTTGTAATTTTAAATTCAATTTTTGAGCCGTCTTTTTTATATTTCTCTTTGTATTTCGAAATCAAATCCACAAAAATAAATTCACAAACGACGATAAATAGTAGAGCAAGAAATATTTTAAAGTCAACATATATCGCGACTGCAAAAATGATTAATAAAAATGTTAGATTTGAGCCGATTGTAAGGAGCTGATTGTATGCGTTTTGAAACCCGGACTCATAGCTTGCGAGAAAACTGTTGCTCTCTTTGCCCTTTGACATAATTTCCGAATTTTCAAACATATCATACGGCATACTCATTGATCGGTCCAAAAACATTTTAAAATATTTATCTTTTAAATCCGCAAATCGCAAAATATTTCGCTTTTTTATGAAAAAATCAATCGCAAATATGAATAGAAATGCGAGAGTGAAAAGAGCAAAAAATTTAACGAAACCGAAGTTTTTAATCTCTTCATTTTTCATCAGTACAAAAACGATGATAAAGATATTAAAAACTTTGAGTAAAGAATCTGCGAGAAATCCGATTGGTATGAGAATTTTGTCCAAAACTCCGAGCTCGGATGATATCTTTTTAAACATAGGGACCTCCGTAATTTTTAATTTAAAAAACCATTATGTAATACAATGCGTCAATCTACTATATATATTATAACACCCCCCCAGAAAAAACAACAGTATTATTTAGGGTATTTTCTGTTTAATTGAATAAATTCTTTTTCACAAAACAAACCCATCCGTTTACAAATTCCGAATGGGTTTTTATTACTTTATTAATTTTAAAATTTCTCCAACGAGATAGAGCGAGCCGAAGATGAGAATCGTGTCATCTTTGTCGGCGAGTTCTTTGGATTTTTCTAAAGCGTCTTTTAGGTTATAAAAAGAGTAGTCGGCACTCGTTTCTTTTTTCAGTGTTTCAGGGTCCAAAGCTTTGCTGTCGTTGTTTGTTGTGACGATTAAGATGTCCGAATTTTTTCGAACTATCGGTGCAATATGCTCGTGATCTTTTCTCGACATTATCGCAAAAACTGTGATTAGTTTTTTGTGATTTATCTTGGAAACAGATTTGAAAAGTTTTTCAATAGCGTCGATGTTGTGTGCACCGTCCAAAATCGTCAGTGGTTCACGTCCGATGACTTCGGTCCTTCCAATCCACGATGCGGTGTTTAAAGCTTCTACAATTCTGTCGTTGTCATATTCTATTTTAAGTTCTTTTAAAATAGTCACTATTGCGGCAAATGCAAGCGCATAGTTTTCGCCGCGAAAAACGCCGAATTGTTTCGGATTTATTTTTATCTCGCGGGCCAAAAATTTTACGCCAAATTCTCCCGACACCGGAATCATTTCTTTTTCCACAATTTTTCCGCCGACGGTGAACTCAAAATTGCTCGAAGTGTAAAGAGTTGTGTTTGTTTTTTCTTTTTCTTCAGACAGTGCTTTTAATGCATCTCCGGTGTTTAATGTGATGGTTTTTGTACCGTTCATTATGCCGGATTTGTTTTGCGCAATTTTATAAATAGTGTCGCCGAGATAGTCGCTGTGGTCGATTGAAATCGAAGTTATAACTTGAAGGATTGATGATTCGAGAGCCTTTGTGGCATCGGTTCTACCGCCGACACCCGCTTCAACAACGAGTATGTCTTCGTTCTTCATCTCGAAATAAATCATAGCGGCAAGTGTAATCACTTCAAAATATGTGAAATCGCCACAATCAATCTCGTCTTCGTGGTCCGATACATATTTCACAAGTTTTAAAAAGACTGAATAGTCAATTTCGCCGTCGTTGTCCACAATTCTTTCGGTGTAATTTACAAGATGCGGCGAAGTGTACATTCCCACTTTTAAACCGAACGATTTAAGAGTTTGAAAAATCGCATTCGAAACTGTGCCTTTGCCGTTTGTGCCGACAATGTTCACAATTTTTTGTGGTTTTAAATCAAAAAATTCGATTGCAGTTTTCATTCTCGTCAATGTTCTGTCCGGAATGTTTCCGGCTCTGCTCTCGAGTTTTTCTATAATTTCATCGGCATTTTTTATGTCGATTGAGTTTAAAATTTCGTTATTCATATTAATCGAGGAATCTTCTCCATTTTTCTCCTAAAATCTCGCTTGCACTTGAAACGATTACAAATGCACGACTGTCGATTCTATAGACATATTCTTTTAGTTTCATATATTCACGGTTGCTTATACATGTAACGATGAGTGTATTTTCCTTTTTCGAATAAGCACCAACGTAAGGAATAAGGTTTGCTGTTCTGTCGAGCTCATTTACAATATAATCTGAGATTTCTTTGTGTTTGAGCGAGTTTATGAAAACAAATCTGCTTGTGTTCATACCGCTTATCGTGACACTGACCATAACGCTGTTTACTATGATGCCTATTACACTATATAAAAAGATTTCAATTCCGAATGCATTTGCAGCTGCAAGAACGATTAAAGCATCCGTGATGAGACAACCGGCACCAAGGTCGAGACCGAAAAACTTCTGTAAAATCTTTGCAATGATGTCCGTGCCTCCGGTTGAGGTGTATTGGTTTAAAACTATTCCAACGCCTACTCCTTGAAGCATTGTTCCCATAATTGTATTTAAAAGTAAATCATCTGTTAGTGGATTTGTGACGGGTAAAAAATATTCCATAAGCCAAACTGCACCGGAGAGGGCAGCGGTTACTAAAACCGTTTTTATGCCGAATTCTTTTCCGATAATCATGAAACCTACAGCAAAAAGTATAATATTTAATAGTGCAAAAATAGGTCCGTAATCAAGTGGAATATAGTGACTGAGAACAACTGCAAGTCCGCTGGCTCCACCGGTTGAAAGATTTGATGGAACCAAGAAAAAGTGTATACCACTTGCAACCATTAAAACTCCAAGTCCAATTAGTAATACTTCCGTAAAAGTGGTTTTGTGTTTGATTTTATCAACACTGATGTCTCTATCCATACCATACCTCCAATAAAAAATTACATCTCGATATCGAGACCGAGATGCTTCTATATCTATTTTATATTATATCATAAAAAGCGTGTTTTTCAAGAGTTTAAACAACAAACAACGACTCGTCGGCGCTCTTTTCAATCGAAATGAGTTCCATTGTTAGAGTTTCATTTTTTGTTTGCAATTTGACCTCAACGAGTTTGTCGTTTTTAAACTTATACTCATAAATGTCGTCATCTTTTTCAAATTTTTCAACTGTTATGTCACCATCCGTTGAAATTTCCGGATTGGTTTTTCTAAAGAGAAGTATACCTGTAAAAATTCTTCGAAGATCATCACCTTGATCGGAACCTTTTTTTATATAGTCTTTTTTTACCGCTCCAGATTCGTCGATGGAGTAGAGAGTGCGTTCGTCGTCGAAGCTTCTAAGTCCGATTGTTCCGTCGCTTTTATATGCGGCTCTTGCAAAATGCGAGCCTTTCTTTGAAAAAATAAACTTATTTGGTTCGCCGTCGTTTTTTGAAATATTAACTGTAATAGTGTAGTCCGAGTCGAAGTTGTTATCATTTAAGAATTTTGTATAATTGGAATCAATATCAGGCTTTGAAATTATTGAATTTGCACACCCTGTAAAAATTAAAAGAATAATTAATAAAACGAATTTTTTCATAAAACCTCCACAAAAGTTTCAAAGAAAAAGCCCACATAAGTGAGCTTTATCAGTCTTTAAATTATTTTGAAAGTAAAACTTCCATTATTTTCATCATGTCTTCCTGATCTTTAATGCCACCTGTTTCAACAGCACTGTGCATGCCCCAAAGCGGATTTCCGACATCGACGATAGGAATATCGATTTTTGAAGTTGTGATTGATGCAATTGTTGAACCGCCGCGTTTGTCGCTTCTGTTGTGGAATGTTTGTGTTTCAACTCCTGCTTCGTTTGCAAGTTCTTTAAATACTGCGATTGAAACTGCATCGGATGTATATGCACCGTTTGCAGCAATTTTTATAACAGGACCTTTTCCAATGAGAGGTCTGTTTGTCGGATCTGCATAGTTTTGATAATTAGGATGGAAAGCGTGAGCTTCATCGCTGCTGATCATAAATGAATTTGAAAGAGCGATGCGATAGTCTTCGTATGTTCCACCCATTGAAACAACAATTCTTAAAAGTGTGTCGCGAAGGAACGGTGAGAAAGCACCTTGTTTTGTCATTGAACCGATTTCTTCGTTGTCACCGACATAAGCGACAGCTGTCATTTCGCCTGCTTTTGCATTTATAAGAGACATTATATTTGCATAAGCCATTGCGAGGTTGTCGAGTCTTCCACTCATCAAAAATTCGTCGTTAACTCCGACAACATGTGCTTTTTCACACGATACTACATAAAGTTCGTGTGAAAGAATTTCTGCACCGATTTCTTTTTCAATTGATTTTATAAGATCAAAATCTCCATCCATTGTGCAAACCGGAAGGGTGTTTTCTTGAGGATTTATCTCAACACCTTTGTTTGCTTCTCTGTTCATGTGAATTGCAACTGACGGAATAAAAATCATGCCGTCTTTGCCTTTATAGTGAATAGTTTTTGGTTTAAGAGCCGACTCTCCTTTAACAGTTACTTTTCCTTCTACTGTAAGAGGCCTGTCAAACCAAGTTCCGAGCAGTGCACCGCCATAAACTTCCGTGTTTAAACAAACTGCGGACGCACGTTTCATTGTCGGATTTTGCTTAATTCTAAAGCATGGGGAATCACTGTGGCTTCCAACAAGCGAGAAACCTTTTTTGATGTCATGTCCGAGTCTAAATGCCATGATTGAAGATTCGTTTTTCGTAATAAAATACTTTCCACCACCTTCGAGATTCCATTTTTCATTTTCCTTAATTGCTTTGAACCCAGCTGATTCGAGTTCCTTTTTTAAGTTCTCAACTGCACTCATATTTAATCTTGACGAATCAAGAAAATTCATAAAATGTTTTAAATCCATTCTACATACCTCCATAAAAATATTATAACATATTCATGGAAATAATTCTTTAAATATTGGATAAAAAATAAAGTAAGTTATTAAAAAGCTGTAACATTTTTAGGTTGAAGAAAATTATAATAAATGATAATATAGAATAGAGGTGTGAAATGTCAAAAAAATATACCGGATTCATAGTCGCACTGACATTTTTAATGTTGGTTGTCGGGATATATTTTCTCGATGGACCGGATGCTATAAAAAACGTAATTTCAAATGTAAATATCATAACAATTAGGACTGTAATAGTTATGATGATTATATACTGGTTAATGCAAACTCTTATCACAAAGGAAATCGCAAACAATGTCGGACAGAATTTGTCTTTTAGACAGGCTTTGAAAACCTTTATGATTGGAGAATTTTTTAGTGCAATCACACCGCTCGCAACGGGTGGTCAACCTATGCAAGTTATTTACTTAAATAAAAAGGGCATCACTAGTGGAAGAGCAACCTCGATTTTGGGAATTCAACTTTTTTTCTATCATATAGGAAGAATGATTATGACTTTGCTACTTACTTTTTGCTTCACTTCATTTTTTTATACCGGCGGTCATCCGTTTACTGTATTTATTGTGGTTGGAATTTTGATAAATATGGGACTTGCGATTTTCATGCTCATCGCAGCATATAAACCTGAGAAATTATTAAAATTCTCAACAGCTATAGTAAATTTTTTGTCAAGGATTAAACTTGTAAAGAATAAAGATAAGATGATCAGGCGACTACAAGAAGAAGTGAGCATGTTTTACAACTCGATCAAAGATTTCCGTGGACAGGAGTTCAAAGTTTATATTATTTTAATTTTGCAAAACATAATTTCGTTTGTGTTTTATTATGGAGTCAGTTATTTTGTTTTTCTTTCGTTTGATGTGAAAATTGATTCATTCCTTCTTTGTGTCGCGGCTCAAACAACGATTGCACTTGTTAGTGCATACATTCCGATGCCGGGTGGAAGCGTCGGGGCAGAGGGAATATTTTATCTTATATACAGTCAAATTGTGCCTGAAGGGGCACCGATATTGATGGCGATTTTACTTTGGAGACTTATTTCTTATTACTTTACAATAATCGCATCATTTCCTTTTACACTCAATCTAAAATAGTTTGGAGAAATATATGGAATTTTTTGTTATTGGAATAAATCATCACAAGACGCCTATTGAAATAAGAGAGCGTCTTTCTTTCAGAGATACGGATATAATTGAATTTACCGAAAAGTTTGCTTTTACAAAGAACAGTGAAATTGTAATTTTGTCAACTTGCAACAGGTCCGAGATTTATATTTATTCGGACAACATTACAAAGGATGAGCTTTGGAACTATATCGAAAAATATTTCAAGACAAAAATTGATGAGGAGTACAGATTCTACAAAATGGGAACGGAAGCACTTCGCCATCTATTTTATGTTGCGATTGGTCTTGACTCGATGGTAGTGGGCGAAGATCAAATTCAAGGGCAAGTTATAAATGCCTATGAAACTGCAAAACAACTTGGTGGAGCGAAAAAATTTTTAAATAAAGTTATGCGTGAAGTTATTTCGTTCTCAAAATATGTAAAAACCACTTCGCGTGCTTCGGACATGCCGTCTTCAACAGCGTATTTGGGAATAAGAATGATTGAAGATAAGATTCAGCTTTTAAATAAAAAGGCTTTAATAATCGGCATCGGTCAAATGGGTATGCTTGCATACAAGTACTTAGCGGAAAGAGGTGCTGATATCTCGATTGCAAACCGAACATATGAGAACTCGTTGAAATTTAAAGGTGAAAATGAAGATATAAATATAATTTTATACAGTGATGTGAATAAATACATTAGAGAGTGCGAAGTGGTTGTAGTTGCAACGGCATCACCGCATACAATTTTAGACGAAGGGGATTTTATTCATTCATCTAAGAAGACTTATGTACTTGATTTATCAGTGCCGAGAGGAGTAGACAAAAATGCAGGCGATCTGCCAAATATAGAACTCTATGACATCGACTCAATAAATATGGTTGCGAAGGAAAATTTGAAAGAGAAAGAGAAGATTCTGAAGGCGTATGCTCCTGAGATTGAAGACAAAATTGAAGAGATTTTAACTTGGGAAGAAAATACGAGAATGGACCCGGTTTTCAACAGTGCACAAAATTATATCGAAAGGCTTGCAAACGACACTGTTTCATATATAAAGGCAAAGACCAATCTTTCGAGCCATGAGCTTAGAAAAGTCGAAAAAATTGTGAGATATTCAATAAATAAGGCATCGAGGGAGCCACTTATTTACGCAAAAGAGATGGAGCCGTCAAAGATGAAGGACGATGTTATAAAGTTTTTTGAGGAGATATACAATGAAGATTAAAATAGGCACGAGAGGAAGCAAGCTCGCTCTGACTCAGACAAATATGGTTAAAAATATGATTGAAGAAGCGAATCCGAATGTTTCATGCGAAATTGTTGTTATAAAAACAAAGGGCGATGTTGACTTAAAAAATCCTATTCACAAAGTGGGAAAGGGAGTTTTTGTAAAAGAGATTGAAGACTCGCTTCTTAGAGGGGACATTGATTTGGCGGTGCATTCTATGAAGGATATGCCGAGCGACGAAACTGAAGGACTTATGTTTTTTGACCCGCCTAAAGCTGAGGACGCAAGAGATGTGCTTATTTCTTCAAGAAAAATAGAAAAGTTGTCGGAGCTTTGCTCAGGCATTGTTGGAACCGGATCGCTTCGAAGAAAACTGCAAATTGAAACAATTTGTCCAAATATTTCCACAACTTCGATCAGGGGAAATATTGAAACGAGAATGTCCAAAGTCGGTGAAGAGGGAATTATCGGAGTTGTGCTTGCATATGCCGGAATTTTAAGAGGGGGCTACGGCGACAAAGTTTCTTATGTGTTCGATAAATCAGAGATTGTACCGTCACCTTGTCAGGGGATTTTGGCAATTCAAGGCAGAAAAAATGATGAAAAAATTCTTGAGATAATTTCGAAAATAAGAGACGAGGAAACGACTGTTCGGATGAATATTGAAAGGGCGTTTCAACGTGAACTGAATGCGGGCTGCCACAGTCCGATGGGGTTCAACGCCGAGGTCGATTTAAAAACAGGTGAGGCAATTTTAAGAGCGTGTTTCGGAGATGAATCGAAAAATATTCTTTTAAAAAAGAGTGTATGTGTGAAAATTTCAGAAGCGGAAGAAGCAGCAAAAAATATTGCACGGGAGTTTAAAGATGCAATTGGAAAATAGCTCGAAAAGAAAATTTGTGGTCACGAGAAATCGCGAAAAATCTTCAAGACTTGCATCGGGTTTAAGAAAACTTGGGGTGGAAGTTTTTGAAATCCCGACAATTGAAATTGTTCCGATAAATGAGGCTGAGTTAAAAAAATGTGTGGAAGATTTTTCATTCACGCATTTGGTTTTTCACTCACAAAATGCAATAAAGATTTTTATGGATGAATTTTTAAAAAAGCAAGATTTGTCTGAATTAAAAAATGTGAAAATATATGTGGTCGGAAAGGCGACAAAAGAGGCGATTGAAAAATACGGCTTAGGCTGTGTCGCACCGAAGGAGAAGTTCACCGGCGATGAGCTTGTAAAAATAATAAAAGAGGACGGTTTTAAAGAGCGAAAAATCTTTTTGCCGCACTCAAGGCTCACCCGAAAAGAACTTTTGAAAGAGTATAACACGCTTGGGGAATTTCATAACATTCCGATTTACGACAGCGTTATTCCAAAAGAAATTGAAGAATTGCCGGAGGATTTTACAGACATAATTTTTACCGCAACTTCAACATT
This sequence comes from Ezakiella coagulans, assembly GCF_003096635.1. Lineage (GTDB taxonomy): Bacteria > Bacillota > Clostridia > Tissierellales > Peptoniphilaceae > Ezakiella > Ezakiella coagulans. Next base: position 251,415 of record NZ_QEKV01000002.1, read on the forward strand.
TAAGAATTTTATAAAAATGTACGGCAAAGAAAGTTTGAGTGGAAAAAAGATATTTTCAATAGGACCTATAACAACGGACTCGATTCGCGAGTGTGGTCTTAATGTTTATAAGGAGTCGGAATATTCGACTATAGATTCTATAATTGATTGTGTAGAGGAGGACTTAAAAAATGAGAATGAGAAGAATAAGAAATAATAAGATTTTAAGGGAAATGACGGAAGAGACAAGTTTAGATGTAAAAGATTTTATTTATCCGCTGTTTGTTGTTGAAGGTGAAAAGATAAAAAGAGAAATTCCTTCTTTGGTTGATCAATACCACTATTCTGTGGACATGCTTGACGATGAAATCAAAGAGCTTGAGAGACTCGGCATAAAAGCGGTCATACTTTTTGGAATACCTGATAAAAAAGACAGCGTCGGAAGCGGTGCATATGATGAAAACGGTATCGTTCAACGTGCTGTAAGAGAAATAAAAAAGAACCATCCGGACTTTATCGTTATCACTGACGTCTGCATGTGCGAATATACCGACCACGGACACTGCGGCATTCTTGACGACTGCGGATGTGTTATAAACGATGAAACTATAAAATATATTGCAAGCACAGCTCTTTCTCATGCAAAGGCGGGTGCAGACATTGTTGCACCATCAGATATGATGGACTTCAGAGTGAGGGCAATAAGAGAAGCACTTGATGAAAACGGATTTAAAAATGTGCCGATTATGAGTTATGCCGCAAAATATGCATCTGCATATTACGGACCATTTAGAGATGCTGCAGGCTCCGCACCGAGCTTCGGCGACAGAAAGAGCTATCAAATGGATTTCCACAACTCCGACGAGGCGATGAAGGAAGTGGAACTCGATCTCGAAGAAGATGCAGATTTTATAATTGTAAAACCGGCACTTGCATATCTCGACATAATTCGTCGCGTTAAGGAAACATTCAACACAAATCTTGTTGTCTACAACGTGAGCGGTGAATATGCGATGATTAAAGAAGCGGTAAAGAAGGGGCTTTTAAACGAAAGCATTATTTATGAAAATATGATTGCGATGAAGAGAGCCGGAGCAAAGCTCATAATCACATATCATGCGAAGGAAATGGCAAGACTATTGAAGGAGAGAGCATAATGAATTTATATGAAAGAGCTTTAAAAGTTATTCCGGGTGGAGTAAATTCGCCGGTCAGAGCATTCGGCTCGGTCGATATGGACCCGATATTTTTTGAAAAAGCTGACGGGGCATATATTTATGACGTCGACGGCAACAAATATGTAGACTTCATCGATTCGTGGGGACCGATGATTTTGGGACATCGCCCGAAAGAAATTGTGGAAAACGCAAAGCACTATCTCGACGAAGCAATCACATTCGGTTTGCCGACGGAAGTTGAAGTTGAGATGGCGGAACTTTTCACAAAATACACCGGAACCGAAATGGTTCGAATGGTAAACTCCGGAACCGAAGCGACAATGAGCGCAATCAGACTCGCAAGGGGTTACACCGGACGCGATAAATTTATAAAATTTGAAGGTTGCTACCACGGACACAGCGACGGACTACTTGTAAAATCGGGCTCAGGTACGCTAACATACAACGCACCGTCTTCACTCGGTGTGCCGAAGGGAATTACGGACTATACAATTGTGTGTGAGTACAACAACATTGACGACGTAAAGGACAAAATCGCAAAATACGGCGACGACATCGCATGCGTTATCATAGAACCTATTGCAGGAAATATGGGCGTTGTTGTGCCTGATATGGAATTTATAAAAGAACTCAGAAAAATCACTGAGGAAAATGGCATACTTTTAATTTTTGACGAAGTTATAACCGGCTTTAGAACACAATTTGGCTCGATTTCAAAGGAATTTGGCGTTAAACCGGACCTCTTCTGTTTCGGAAAAATTATCGGAGGCGGTCTTCCGGTTGGAGCATTTGCAGGACCGAGAAAGATTATGGAAAAACTATCACCGGTCGGCGGAGTTTATCAAGCGGGAACACTTTCCGGTAATCCGCTCGCAATGAAAATGGGAAGAGATACATTAAAGACTCTTGAAGCACACAAGGACATTTACGACAGACTCGAAGAAATGGCAACAAGACTCGAGGCCGGTTTCAATAAAAACTTAAAAGAAACTGGCATTCCGGGAAAAGTCACGAGATATAAATCAATGATGAGTCTTTTCTTTGGAGAATTCGATCAAATAAAATCGTATAACGATGTAAAAAAAGCGGACACAAAAATGTTTGCAAAATATTTCAGAGAAATGATTAAAGAAGGCTATATGTTTGCTCCGGCACAGTTTGAAGCTATCTTCTTCCAAGCTGCACACACTGACGAAATTATCGATGCTACAATCGAAGCAAACTTGAGAGCACTGAAGAGACTTTAATGAAAATAAGAACAATTACACGCGAGGACATTCCCGCAGCCATGAAAATGATAAACGAAGCAAAGGTCAATATGAAAAATATGGGAATTGACCAATGGCAAGACGGCAGCCCATCAACTGAAACATTGGAAAAATATGTGAAACATGAAAATGGGTTTATAAACGAAGATTTAACTGCGTTCGGTGCGCTTGTCGAAAAAGATCCGGACTATAAGGAATACTTGAGCGGAAACTATGTAGTGCTTCATACATTCGTGGTGGACCAAAGTCTTCGGGGTAAAGGCGTTTCGGACGAATTTTTTGATGAGATTTTAAAAATTGCAATTGAAAAGAAATATGAAATTTTCGGAGTTGACACGCATCGTGACAATAAGGCGATGCTAGCTTTCATTAAACGTCACGACTTTACGAACCTTGGAGATGTTTTTATAGATGGAATAAAACCGAGAATTGCATTTTATAAAAAACTTTAATTTAAACTGCGACACTTGTCGCAGTTTTTTAATATAGAAAATAGTAGGCTGTTGTGATATAATTTTAATATAGTTACAAGAGGAGGCTAGATTATGAGATTGGATTGGAAAACATGTATTAGAGTAGGTATAAGCACAGTTTTAGTGTATTTATGTATTAGCTATTGGGGCAGTTTTGCAAAATTTGTAAAGACGGCGTTTGTTGCGGCGTCACCTATTATAATCGGCAGTGCAATTGCTTATATTTTAAATATACTCATGCGTTTTTATGAATCTCATTATTTTCCAAAGTCGAATAAAAAAGCTGTGGAAAAAAGTAGACGCGGGGTTTGTTTGCTCCTATCTTTTCTTACACTCGTTCTAATAGTAATCATACTAGTTTGGCTTGTTGTGCCACAACTTATTGCAAGTATAACGGTACTTGTAAACGGTGCACCGAACACAATAAAGACAATAGTAAACAAAATAGAAGATTCAAAGTGGATAAAATCTGAATGGCTGGAGCCGATAAAGAATATAGATTGGAAATCTAAACTTTCGAATTTCACTTCGACCATAACATCAGGAGTCGGCAATGCTATGGGTATGGCTGTAAATGTAGTAGGAACAGTTTTCTCAAGTATTGTTACTACTGTTCTTTCAATTATATTTGCTGTGTATCTTTTGGTTGACAAGGAAAAAATTGGAAGACAATTCGATAAAGTTATGAGAAGATATATGAACGATAAATTTTTTGAAAGGACGAAATATGTTCTTTCTGTTCTCAATGATTCTTTCTCAAGTTTCATTTCAGGGCAATGTTTGGATGCAATGATAGTTGGAATTTTGTGCACAATAGGTATGTTTATTTTGAGACTTCCTTATGCGACAATGATCGGTGCGATAGTTGCATTCACAGCACTCATACCGGTTGCAGGCTCGTATATCGGTGCGGGACTTGGAGCATTTATGATTTTAACAGTATCGCCGATAAAAGCACTGATATTTCTTATTTTTATAATTGTGCTACAACAAACTGATGGAAATTTGGTATATCCGAAAATTGTAGGTTCATCAATCGGACTTCCGGGCATTTGGGTGCTTGCCGCAGTAACGGTAGGTGGTGGAATTATGGGTATTCTTGGAATGCTTATAGCAGTGCCGATTACTGCAACGTTGTATAAGATTTTAAAAGCTGACGTGAACGGCAAGCTTAATGAAGAGATAAAAAGTGCTCAAAAGTAAAACTAGGAGGATTTAATATGAAAGCAAAATTTTGGGGAAGACTTCGAATATTTTTATTTTTCGGTTATGTAATTGGAGCGGCAGTTGTTGCAGATCAAGTGAAAAATTCAACGACGTTGACACTTTTACTCATTTTACTCGGGCTGTTGTTTCTTATACCGGATTTGATTTTCTGGAGATGTCCGAATTGCAATAGATATTTAGGGAACCGCGTTCCGTTTTATAGGGAACATTTTTACTGCCCGTTTTGCGGCGAAGAAATAGAAGATGAATGACAAATAAAAAGAACGAAATGCATTTAAACATTCGTTCTTTTTTATTATGCCAGATTTATAATTTTGTCGAAATCCTTCAGCTCATCGTCAGAGCGAGGGTGAGTGATGTATATGATAGTTAAATCAGTTTTTAAAAGGAAATCATCTATTGTGTCCTTTGTCTCCTTGTCGAGACTCGACGTTCCCTCATCGAGTACAAGTACGTTTTTATTTCTAAGAATTTCTCTTAGAATAACAAGGCGCTGCCTTTGTCCACCCGAAATATTTTGTCCGTTGTTTGAAAGCACAGTTTCAATTCCATTTTTTTGAGAATTTATAAATGCTCGAAGGTCAAGTTTGTCGATTAATTTTTCCATTTTATCCATCGGCGGATTTTTTAAACCGAGAGTTATATTTTCTATTATAGATGTGTTAAAAAGATATGGGTCTTGACTAATAACTCCGATGTTGTCGTAGATACTTCTGTAGTTTATGTTTTCGATGTTGTCACCGTTTAAAAGAATCGCTCCGGATTTCGGCTCGAGTTCCTTTAGTATACTTTTTATTATCGTAGTTTTTCCGGAACCGGACTTTCCGGTGATTGCAACTTTTTCACCCTTTCCGATCGAGAATGAGAGGTCCTTTATAACGTCGTGGTCTCCATAGGAAATCGAAACATTTTCAAAGTCTATATTCTTGATGTCGGCGAGCTCTTTTACGTCAGTGTCGTATCTTTTTGGGAACAGCTTATCAATAATAGGGTTTATCGAATTAATTGTGCCGTATCCATTCAATAGAGAAGACACTCCGCCGTAAATTGTTTGAGAGAAATTGAAGAGCCCGACAATTGCACCGACTGAAATGTACCCGAGATATACAAGCACAAGACTTGCCAAAACATAAATAAATTGACTGAAAATGCTTGCGAATGAGATGAAACTTTCATATAAAGACATGTTCACATAATATTCATAGATGTCTTTCTCAAATTTTTCGGATATGTTTCCAATCTTTTCTTTAAAATTATTTTCGAGATTGTTTCTTTTAAATATACTGAATCCATTTAGGATATCCGTCAAAAAGGAGAGAAAAGTTTCGCGTGAGTTACTGTAAAATGCACTTGTTTTCTCGATTTTCGGGGAAAGAAGTTTTGGTGTTATCATCGAGAGCACCATTGTGAGCGGGAAAATAAGGATATAGCTCCAATGGACAAGCGCAGCTCCGACAAGCGAGAAAATAATTGAAACGGCTGCACGAACGATTTGAATATATGCGCCGACTCCGTTGTTTCTTATGTAGCTTGTGTCGGTCGAAAGCTGACTCACATACGAGCCGCTTGAGCTGAAATCAGAGACACCGGTTGCATTTATTATTGCAAATGCCGAGTCGTTTCGAATGTCATTAATGATATATTGAGAAAGCTTGTAGCCCGAAAGTGAAGTGAGCCTCTTTACAACGACAAGTGCAAGCATAGAAACAAGCGAGTAGACAAGCGTTGTGAGAAACGCATGTTTGTCCTGTGCAATGGCTTCGTTTGTAAGATTGATGTTGAAAAAAGTGTTTACCAGCCAAATAAGGTTTTCAACAATTACGAGTGCGAGAAATGTAAAATTCTTTCCGGGATACTTTTTTAAGTACGATTTAAGTGTTTTGTTTATCATGTTCTCCTCCTTAATATGAATTTAATTGTATAAATCGTTATAATATTATTATAACATATTTACAAATATATTCTACCATATATATATCAACGAAATAAAAATTTGTTTTTAACAATTTTAGTCGTATAAAAATATCAAAACTAATCTAAATTAAAGATTCAAAAAAAACACCCCGGACATGCCGGGGCAATTTTAGTTTTTCTTGTCGAGTTGAAGTTGATAGAGTCTGTAGTAGTAACCGCGTTTTTCCATAAGTTCTTCGTGGTTTCCGACTTCAACAATCTCGCCTTTATTCATTACATAAATTCTATCCATATCGCTTATTGTCGAGAGTCTATGTGCAATTGCGATAGTGGTTCTGTTTTTCATAAGTTCCTTTAGTCCTTCTTGAATCAGAATTTCTGTTTCTGTATCGATTGAAGCGGTCGCTTCGTCCAGTATCAAAATTTCAGGGTCTCTAAGAATAGTTCTTGCAAATGAAAGAAGCTGTCTTTGACCGGTTGAAAGCGTGCTTCCACGTTCTTGTACCGGAGTGTTGTAGCCTTCACTTAGATGTTTTACAAAATCATCTGCACGCACACGTTTTGATGCGGCTTCGATGGCTTCGTCATTAAATTTTTCTCCGAGCGTGATATTGTATTTTATATCGCCAGAGAAAAGAAATACGTCTTGAAGCACAAATCCGAGTCTACGTCTAAGCTCATCGGTGTCCATAGTTCTTATATCTATGCCATCGACAAAGATGTTGCCGGAGTCGATGTCGTAAAATCTTGCAAGAAGTGACATAATTGAACTTTTTCCGGCTCCGGTTGCACCGACAAATGCAACCGATTCACCTTTCTTAACTTTGAAGTTTATACCCTTTAAAACCTCTTCTCCCGGGATATAAGAAAATCTTACATCACGAAATTCAATCGAACCTTCTTCCGCTTCTATATTTTCTTTTGCGTATTCAGGAAGCGGTCTTATTTTTGTGTCTGTTTCCAAAAGCTTTATAATCTTTTCAACGCTTGCAAATGCAAGTTGCATGATATTGTATCTTTCTGTGATTTCCATAATAGGTCTGAAAAATTGTTTTAGATATGTTATGAAGAGAAAGAGGGTACCGAACTCAATCTTTGATTTTATAACTTGACCTCCGCCGTAGTAAATTAAAAATGCTTCTCCGAGCGATCTTATAATTTCGATTGTAGGTCTAAAAAATGCGTGGTTTTTAACTTGCTTCAAAATCGTGTCGAGATAGTCCTTGTTTCTGTCGTCAAACTTTTGCTCCATTTTTCTTTCTTTTCCGAATATTCTTATTATACTCATACCACTTAAATATTCGTTAAGAACTGTGTTTATTATTGAAAGTTTTGTTCTTGCGGCTCTGAAAATTCTAAATTGAATGTTTCTAAAGACAACACTTATTGCAACGATTACAGGAATCATTGTAAAACACATGAGTGCAAGTTTGTAGTTGAGTTTAAGCATGAGAACCATGATACCTACAATAACTCCAAAGTCAGCAATAAAACTTATCAAAACGTTGGAGTAGAATTGCGATAGCGTTTGCGTGTCACTTGTAACTCTTGTCATAAGTCGACCGACCGGCATATTGTTGAAGAATGTATGGTTTTGCTCGAGTACGTGGTTGAATGTGAGCTTTCTTATATCGTAGATTATGCTTGCTCCACTCTTTCCAAGTGTAAAGTTAAAAATCCACGTTGCAAGGAAGTTCGAAAATACTGCGATTAAATAATATAAACCGATTTTTGTTACAGCAGAAATATCCTTTTGACGGTAATCTTTATAGACATCTTTATCGATAACTTCAATTCTTTTTCCGTCTTCAACCAAATATCTTTCGTTTTCATGAGTTTCGATTGTAAAATTCTTTGCATTTTCAGGCACTTCTTTAAGTTCGGTTGTACGTTTAAAATATCTTCCTCCAACATTAAGTGCATCTTCACTCGTTTTTACTTCGACCATTGGAATAACATCGCCGGAAATATAATCATCGATTGCGATTTTTACTAAATACGGATTTAATAGCGAAAGCAGGGTAGAAATGATGACGAAAAATAATGCCATCAAAAGCTGCTTTGTGTACGGCTTTGCAAACTTTAAAAGATATTTGAAGAGCTTTGATTTATCTTCTTTTACATTAACTACTTTTTGCATCTAAAACTCTCCTTTCAGTTCATCTTCAAGCAATTGATTTTGATACATCTTGTTGTATTCGCCATCAAGTTTTACAAGTTCGTCGTGCGTTCCTCTTTCTTTTATATGTCCGGCTTCGAGGAATATAATTTCATCGCAACTTTTAATTGTTGAGATTCTGTGTGCGATAATAACTTCTGTTGCATGAATTTTATCTAGTGCATCCAAAATGCTCTTTTCAGTATTTGTATCAACAGCCGAGAGCGAATCGTCAAGCACGAGCAGGCTCGGTTTTTTTATAAGTGCACGGGCAATTGAAACACGTTGCTTTTGACCACCTGACAATGTGACACCTCTTTCGCCTATGACTGTGTCAAAATCGTTTTTAAAGTCCATGATATCGTTATAAACTCCGGATTTTTTTGCGGCTTCATATACTTCGTCGACATCATAGTCCTTCTCATATGAAAAAGCAATGTTTTCTCTCAAACTTTCAGAAAAAAGGAAATTGTCTTGTGGTACATAGCCGGTTTTTTCAGACAAGTCATTTATTCTTATGTTTTCAATCGGGTGATTGTCTATTAAAACTTCTCCTTCGTTCGGTAGATATTCTCTAAAAATAAGTTTTAAGATTGTGGATTTAGAACTTCCGGTTTTACCTACAAGAGCTAGACTCTTTCCATTTTCAAGTTTAAAACTGATATTTTTTAATGCATAATCTTCTTCACCCGGATATTTAAAAGAAACATTTTTAAATTCTATGGATGTCTTGTCTTCAGGAAGACGAATTGGATTTTCAACATCCTTGATTGTAGGTTTATTTTTGAGCATTTCTTCGATTCTAAAAAGACCGGCACTTCCTTGTTGTATTTGTCCGATAATAATGCCGAGACTTCTTGCCGGCCACATAATAATTCCTACATAAGTATATAATGCGACAAAGTCACCAAGGCTTAAAGTGCCGTCAATAACGTATTTTGCACCGAAGAATATAACAAGCATATAGCTTATTCCTGCAAGCAGAACCATAAACGGAAAAAAGAATGTTTGCGTTTTTACAACGTTCAAATCTTTGTTGTAATAGTTTCTGTTTGCTTCGTCGAAACGTTTTTTTGCTTCATCTTCTTCAACGAAAGCTTTTATAACGGAAATGCCTGAAAAACTTTCGGTAGTAACGTCACTTAATTTTGCATATGCCTCTTGTCTTTTTCTAAATATTTTATAGAAAACCTTTCCGGAAGCAATAATTATTACGGCGGTTATAGGAATCGGGAAAAGAGTTATTGCTGTTATTCTTACTCCGACTGTTCGAATCATCATAATAATTGTAAAAATAAGCATAAAAGAAGAGTCGACACTCATCATAATACCTTCACCGGTAAACATTCTGACTGAGTTTATATCGTTTGTGGCATACGCCATGAGATCCCCGATTTTATGGTAATTGTAAAATTCATTGTCCATGCTAAGCCAGTGGTTAAAGAGTTGACTTCTTATATCATATTCAATTCTTCTTGCACTTCCGAAGAGGTACACTCGCCAAAAATACCTTCCTATACTCATAATAAGCCCTGTGCCGATAGTCAAAAGAGCGTAAGTAACAAGCTTGTCTTTTGTAATCGTACCGTTTTGGTAGTCGTTTGCAAAATTTCTTAAGATTTGCGGCACATAAATCACGAGAGTATCAATGACAATGAGCCATAAAACACCCATTATATATTGTGTCTTATATGGTTTCATATATCTTGAGATAGACTTTAAAAATTTCATAGTACCTCCTTATCATTTCGGTTACCGAAATATAATAATAAAAAAATAATTCATCTAATAGTTATTATACCACAAAGTTAAAAAATATAAACACATATTTATGAAAAACTTAAATTGAAAATAGATAAACACTGTCAAAAAAATATTATATGATGTTTTATACTATGTTTAAAATGATATATAACGGGTATCAAATATATAGTTGGATTTAATAAACTCAATAGAATTTGAATTTATTGATACAAATATATTTGGAGGTTTTAGATATGAAAATTTTTGATATGATTGAAGCTAAAAGAAGAGAAGAAAGAAGAAAGAAATTAATTGAAGACGGGTTGAAATGTTTTGCTGGTCTTGCAACAGGTTTAGCAATCGGCGGAGCAGCAGGTGTGTTATTTGCACCTAAGAGTGGAGATGAAACGAGAGAAGACATTAAGAATTTCTATAATGAAAAGAAAGATCAAGCTGAAGAAATAGCAAGAAATGCTAGAGAAAAAGTTCAAGATAAAGCTCAAGGAATTTATGACAAGGGCAAGAAGGCCTTAGACAATGCAAAGGATAAGGCAGATGATTTGAAGTTGAAAGCTCTTGATAAAGCTGAAGATGCTATCGATAACACAAGAGAAGGCCTTGAAAAAGCAAAAAAAGAAGCTGAAAAAGCAGCAGATAAAGCAGAAGAAAAAGTAGAAAAAGCAAAGAAATAGGTGACGATTTATGACAACTTGGGAAATAATTAAATATATCCTGTTATATATCGTTATGGGTGCGGGAGTTTTTGCTCTCGTTGGACTTGGAATATTTATGGTCAATCTTGCAAAGGCTGTGAAAAGTGCAAAGACTATTTTGGATGACAACAAACCTGCAATAGACCACTCGATGAGTGTATTACCTGAAGTAATGGAAAACGTTTCAGATATAACTTTTAGTGTCGGAGAAATTGCTGAAAAGAGCAAACCCGAAATTGCAGCAATACTATCCAATGTGACAAGTGTTTCAAACGATGTATCACATGTAACAGGGACAGCAAAAGATGCGACTGATAATATTGCATACGGGATAAGAAAAGTTGCAACCGGACTTGAAGAAGTGGGGAATAAGACAAAAGAAACAGCAGAAAGCGTTTCTAATCTATTTCAAAGGGGAGTAAACGGAGTTAAATACGGGTTTTTTGAAACAAAAAAAGATGTATTAAGCAGAATTATTTCAACTGTTGACTCAATAAAAAATATGTTTTAAAAAAAGGACATGCTCAAATGGCATGTCCTTTTAAAATACATAAAACAGTCGTGTCAGTTATATATTGACGACTCAATATCTAACTTGTGAAATTGATTACAAGTTATTTTTTTCTATTTATTTCATCCATATATCCCATGAAATCTTTTGCGTCACCATCTTGGTCTCCGTTTGAATCGGAGTTTGTCATCGTTGCAACGACAAGAACCAGGAGCAAGAATATTATAATTATTCCCATAAAAATCAAAACCCCCTTTTCAATGGATATATACCCGGAAGTGGAGAACTTAAATCTTATAAACCGCATTATAGCTCATAAAAGTGGGGGTGTTTTCTTAAAATTTGCATTATTTAGAAAAATATTATATAATATTTTATGTTCACAAGAACGGAGGTAATATGCGAAAATTTTTAACTGTTCTCGCTTGCGTAGGAATGTTGATTTCAACTGCCTTAGCGGAGGGAGAGCTAAAAACAGAAGTAAAGCCAAAAGTTTTTCACAACACAAATATATACAAGACAAATATACACAGACCTAGCGGCTTGACTTCAGAGGAAATCGATCATATCCTTTCTGAAACAAGTTTAAAAGGTTATGGTAAGATATTTAGAGAGATGGAAGATAAGTATAATGCAAACGCTGTGTTTGCTATTTCAATTGCATCGATTGAAGGCGGGATTGAATCTGGGAGAGTTGATAATAAAAACAATTATTTCGGACTGATGTTTCGAGGAGGAAAAATATTTTATAAAAATATAGCTGACAATATTATGGCATTTGGAGAGCTGATGAATAATTCGACGTTTATTGATAAGCAATTCATGGCTTTTTCAAAATCATATTGTCCTTTACACGATGCAAAGTGGAGAGATTTGGTTTTTGTTAAGTTCTCAGGTTTTATGAAAAAACTTGAAAATTATACAAAAGAAGAGTATGAGACAGTCGATTTATTGGAACCGACACAATACAATGATTTAATGATAAGTTTAAAATTAGAGTCATCAGAATTATCATGAGGTGAATTATGAAAAAAGTAATGGTTTTGTTATTTGCTTTTATCTTCATCCTTCAAGGGTGCAATAAAACGACAAATGAAAAAATAAATGATGAAACCGAGTCTTCAAAGTCTGAGAGCGAAGAAGTAGAGGACACTTCAAAGGACAAATACGGAAGAGAGTATGAAGATGGAAATATTGTAATAAGAAGCGATGAGCTTAGAAATATGACTATTGATTTCTTCACTTGGTTTTCTGTTGGAGATCCGAAAATGCTCGATTGTTTGTATCTTGATGATGCGAAAAAAGAAGGACTGAGAAATCTTCTTTCGACCGATGAAGGGAAAAAAATTGTTTCAAAAGTTGCAAATTCAGTAGACTTTTCCTCGGACGGGATTCCTGATGCAGTGTTTTTGAAGGCGGAAATTGATAAAGACGGAAACTGCTTTAAAAACGAGATGGGCACAGGCATAACGCTCAGTGGGCCATGTTATACAAATTTTATAAATGTTTTGAAGGCAAAAAATGAAGAACCATTCACCGATATTAATGAATTCAGTGATTATTTAGACCGTTTTGTAGAATTTTATCCGGCAAAAAATGTGGAAGTTGACGCACTTGATTATTGTTATTATGAGGGAAAACCTCTTATCATGGGCGACAAGTTTTTAGATTATTTCGGAATTTTTAGCGATGTGAACGAATCTACAAAAACGCCGCTTGATTTGGTGAAAAACGGATTTTTAAAATCTGCGGAACCGGATGCGGTTACGAAAGCAATATTAGAACCGCTTTCAAAGTCCGAATATATAAAAACATACGATTTGCTAAGAGAAGCAAAGGTAAATAAGGATTGGGACTTTGATCCGAACCCGACAATGAAAGATTTATTTCAAAGACCTGACGAGGTTAGAGCGAAGTTTTTATCGGATATGAGAAAACTTCCGAATCCTCTTATAAAAACTTATATTGAGGACGGAAAGAAAAAGACTCTTGTAATTTACTATTATGAAGATTTGTATGCTCCGGGAGCGACACGTGTCATGATTGAAGATTACTTTGTAATGGACAGTATTGAGAATTTCTCCGGAGTTGTTTTTGAAAATATTGTTTCAAATACTCTGGCAAAACAATAAAATGATGAACACAACAACTAAGCCGTTCTTTTAAGAGCGGCTTTTGCTATTGAAACGTTAATAATGTTTTGATATAATTAAAGTTAGAGGTGAATTTTTTTGCATATAAGATTTATTTATAATCCAAAAAGCGGCAGAGAGAGATCGCAGGAAAAAGTTTCAAATGTAATAAAGTATCTTTTTGAAGACGGACACGAAGTAAGCATGCGTTTTACAAAAAAAGCACACGATGCAACTGAGTTTGCAATTGAAGCTGAGCATGATAAAGTTGACAGACTTGTAGTTGTCGGAGGAGACGGAACTGTTAATGAAGTTGTTTGCGGAATTCAGGAAAGCAACTCAAAGATACCTGTGATGATTATGCCGGGTGGCACAACCAATGATTTTGCTATTTATATGGGTCTACAAAAAGATGATTGGGATACATATAAAACCATAGTTAGCGGAAAGATTGAAAGTGTTGATTGCGGAAAAGTTGCCGGAAGATATTTTATGAATGTTGGAGCATGCGGTATTTTAACAGATGTAGCACACAATACTCCGGTTGGATTAAAGACCGCATTTGGAAGGGCTGCTTATGTAATGAAAGCTCTGACGGAGCTCACACCTGAAAATTTAAAGCCGATAAAGATGAAAATTGAGTCCGAAGAAGTGTCTGGGGAATATGTTTCTTATATGGCTCTTGTCGCAAACTCAAAGTCGGTTGGCGGTTTTCAAAAAATGGCACCTCTTGCAAGCGTGCATGATGGGTTATTAGATGTTTTAGTAGTTCGTGAAATGCCAATTTCAGATTTGGTCACTGTCTTTATGAAAATAAGAGCGGGAGAACATGTTAAGCATCCGAATGTTATGTATTTTAAAACAAAGAAAATCAGTTTTTCATCTCTTGAGGAAGAAGTGGAACTGGATGTTGACGGAGAGTTTTTCGGAACACTACCTGCAACTTTTGAAGTTGTTCACAAAGCGATTAATCTGTTGGTATAGTCATGGATAAACTGATTGAAATAATTGAAAGAGACCTGAGAATGTCAGACTTTATTATAAGAAAAAAAGGTCGTACGATATTAAAAGATTATGATATATCGCCGGCACAGTTTCGAACATTACAGGTTATAATAAATCACAATGACGAGATGAACTTAAGCGAGCTATCTGAGAAAATGGACATGGCATGTTCAACTGTAACTGAAACTCTCAAGCGGATGGAAAAGTTGGAACTTGTCAAACGCGAAAAAGATGAGAAGGACGCAAGATTCATTAAAATAAGTGCACTTCCAAAAGGACACGACATAATAAATAGTGTAATACAAATAAGGCGCGAATACCTCCAGGAAGTACTTGGCGCCTTAACAAGAGAAGAACACGAGAGCCTTGCAAAAAATCTTGAAAAGCTTGTCAGTGAACTTCAAAAAACAAAATCAGAATTTATGTAAAATCCCTCAATTGAGGGATTTTTTGTTTTATATTTATTTGTCAAATCTTTCAACTTGTTCTCCCGACATAATTTCGTCAAGGAAGTTTTGGAAAGTATATTTTTGGTCTTCTTTTGTAGGATATTTTTTCTTATAATCCTTAAAGATACTGTCGACTGCAAAAGTCTCAGCAATATCTTTTCGATAGCTTTCAACATACTGGTCCATATTCCAACCGGTTTTTTTCATAACCTCTTCAGCTTTTTTTGTCTCGTATTCATCGGAATTTATTGTTTCCTTGAGTTTTGCTAGAGCTTTATTTATATCCTCGTCGCTTGGGTAAAGACCGTTCTTCTTTGCGTATGAAATTGCTCCGGCTTTTTGAATCATATTTTCTAGTATAACATCTCTTTCTTTTTTTTGTGTTTCCTCGTCAGGAAGGTTATCTTTTCCAATATATCTGGACTCCATAACAAAGTCGATGTCGGATTTTAGGACTTCTTCGTTTCCAACTTTTGCAAGTATAACTTTTTTGTCAGGATTTTCTTCATTTTCTTTTTGAATAACTTTGTATTTTTTTATAATTTCTAGAGCATTGTTTTTGAATTCTTCTTCATTTTTCTTTTGCGAAGCTGCATCTTGCTCTTTTTTTGAGTCGATTGTCGTTTTTTTCTTCTTGCAACCAACGATACTGACTGCAAGCATAAATGTAATTAATATTAATAAAATTCTATTTTTCATATAATTCTCCTTTTCGTGAATTATTTAAATTATATCACACGACTGATTTTTTGTAAATTAAAAAGGAATGAAGCAGCTGCTCCATTCCTTAGTTTTTTACTTAAAATAACCGTTTAAACTATCTCCAAGACCACCAAAGTCGGCGAAACAATACATTGTTGCGACACGAAGATCTTGTTCTCTCTTAATAATGTCATAAATTCTTACAGGCTCTTTAGCGTTTATCTTAAAAATAAATTCGTTGTTGTAGTTTTGTTCTTCTTTTGCATCAATCCAACTTGACGCAATTGTACCGCACGCTCTGCAATATCCTTCCCTAAAACCGTTGCTAACTTTAAACGTAACTTTTTTAAGATGCGAGTTCAAAAGTCTGTCTAGTTCATAATATGTGCTTATCGGTTCGAGGTCAATCTTTTTGATTAGTCTTGTAATGGTTTTTTCAATAGGGTCAGTGTCGTAATAAATATTTAGTGAATTCGTTGAGTGAATGTAGTCATTGTAGGCTTCTTCATCTCCAACGTATTGACCGGAAAATTTGTCGACAACATTCATAACGTCTAAAAACCCTTCCAAGAATTCAGGATTTGCATTTTCTTTTTTTAAATCTTCAAGAGTTTCGTTCAAAGTTTTTTTAATAACATCAAAAGTTATATGAGGAAACATGTACAATCTTTCTTCTAATATCTTTGCTTTGTCTTCATTAGATAGATCCGGTAAGTTTAAATTTCTCCTATTTTCCCAAGTAATATTCATAGTGATCTCCTTTAAATTAAAAATACGGTGTGACATTTGCCACACCGTAAAAGTTACTTATTTTGAGGGATGGCAAAATCAGTTTTTTCTATTGATTTAAAATCAACTTGCTTGCTAACAACTTTCCATGTTGAAACAAAGATGAAAGCATATAAAGGAATCGACCAAACTTGTTTTGAGAATGCTTTTATAAGTCTTTCCCAAAAGTTAAATCCATAAAACAATTTCATAAAATATGGAACCATTATAACACTTGTAATAGTTTGTCCAACAAAGATTCCTATTAGAACTTTTATGAAGTTTTGTTTGTTTTTAGGGTCATTTCCAAATAATCTAAGAACTAAAACAGGAATTGCACCTGTTAGTGATGATGTTAATGTGAATGCTAGGTTAAATCCGTTGCCGGAAGGTCTTACAAAAAATCCTAAGAGGTCACTTACCATACCGATTATAAATCCAAAAACAGGACCAAGAGCGAGGCCACCATAAATTATAGGGAAACCTCCAAAGGATATAGGACCGACTCTGAGTGTGTTTAAAACAACCGAGAGTGCAATAAACATTGCCAAGTATGAAAGAGTCCTTGCAGAAAAGTAGCTCTTTTCCGTATTTACTTCATTCACAGTTTCGCTTTTCATTTTTAAATAGATGTATCTGCCGGCAAAAGCGAGTAAAATCGCAGATATAAAAAGTATAAACTTGTACTTGTCTAGAGTTGCCAATGAGTTATTAAAGGCTTCCAATTTGAGTGTTGCTTGTTCTTCGGCAGCAGCTTTTCCCATAGATTCGATTGCCTTTTTAGAAGCTTTAAAAACAGGTGCAGCTTTGTAGCTCACTTTGTAAATAATTGCTCCCAAAAGGGCGAGTGCAGATGAAATACCACCGAACGCTGCACCGTTCAAAGCTCCGGAAAGAGCAGTGAGAACAAGTGCGGAAACTATTCCAATCCAAAATGAATCTTTTAGATTTGAAATACTATAGAACGAAAATATTCCAAGTACAACAGCTGTGATGACGTTAGTCAATCCAAGCTCATAGTAAAACTTTTTGTTATTCATATAAATACCTCCTTTTAATGCATAACAGTAAGAAGGAGCTATTAAAAAATAGCGGACGCGAATGATCTACCGCGGTATCCCTTCGTTTTGAGACGACGTCCCATTCTCAAACACTTAACGCAAGACCACCTACTCTGTTATATATACATTATAACAAATTTAAGTGCTTAATTCAAGTAAATGTATTTTAACTTCAGTTAAGTTTTTATATGTATAATGTTAATAGAGTCATTTTTATTATTGAATATAAAAGTATAGAAAAATATTCATTAGTTGAATTAAAAAATTTTTTATAGTATAATGAATTTTAGATTTGTACTAATTGTTATTTTATATGATATAAAAGATATGTTGATTTAGTTTCAACTGGAAAGGTTTATGTAATGATAGAATTAAGAAATGTTACAATGGAATATGATCCACCTAAAAAAGCTCTCGATGATGTTAGTGTTAAAATTGATAAAGGAGAGTTTGTTTATTTGATGGGACATTCTGGAGCAGGTAAATCAACTTTGACTCGCCTCCTTTTAAAGGAGATTGAGCCTAAGTCGGGAAAAATTTTCCTAAATGGGAAGGATATTACACATGTTTCAGAAAGAAAAGTTCCATACATTAGAAGATATATAGGAACGGTCTTTCAAGATTTTAGAATTCTTGAAAAGAAGACTGTTTATGAGAATGTTTCATTTGCACTCGAAATTTTGGGTGTAAGAGGAAAAGAAATCAGAAGAAGAGTTCCAATCATTCTTTCACTTGTTGGGCTCACCGAAAAAGCGAAGAGTTTTCCACACGAACTTTCAGGTGGAGAAAAGCAAAGGGTTGCGATTGCAAGGGCGATTATAAACGAACCGCCTGTCCTTATAGCAGATGAGCCTACCGGAAATCTCGACCTCGAAACAAGCTTTGGTATAATGCAGGTTTTGGAAGACATAAATAATCGAGGCACAACTATTCTTATGGCGACACACGCAATGGATATTGTAAAAGCAATTCCACGAAGAATTATTAAACTCGATCATGGTCATCTTGTGACAAACGATGATTTGGAGGACGAATATGAAGCTTAGGGTTCTCAAAAATATTATAAAGCAAGGATTTCAAGGAGTTTGGCGAAATCGAGGCATGAGCGGTGTGAGCGTCCTTTCAATTGGAATTGTACTTATGATTTTGGGGCTTGTACTTATTTTGGCTCTATCTGTAAATAAGCTTGCTACGGATACAAATAAAATGATTGACCAAATTGACGTTTTTATTTCTGATGATTTAGACGTTGAAGAGATAAAAGCACTTTCAGACAAAATTGTTTCGATTGGTGGCATAAAGAGTATAAAGTTTAAGAGCAGAGACGAAGGGCTTAAGGAACTTAAAGCTTCGTGGGAAGATAACGCATGGTTATTGGATGGATACGATGAAAAGAATCCACTTCCAAACAGCTTTGTTGTTAGAATAAATGATATAAACGATGCAAAAACTATCACTAAGCGAATAGGTGAGATCGATGGAGTTATTTTGGTAAACTTTTTTGCTGACGAAATTGATCAAATGCTTAAAATTTCGAAATATATAAAAATTGGTGGACTTGCAGTAGTTGTATTTTTAACTATAATTTCCATTTTCCTTATTTCCAACACAATCAAACTTGCGGTTAATTCAAGACAGGAAGAAATAAGTATTATGAAATGGGTCGGAGCAACGAACGGTTATATCAAGGGACCTTTCTTTATAGAAGGTGTTTTTTTGGGACTTATCGCATCCGTTATAGCGGCGGCAATCATGTGTCTTATGTATAAATATTTTTACACTACGGGCACGGTCGATATAAGTCCAATGCTTTTGAGTGCACTAGTAAAGCCGGAACTTATTTATCAAGATTTGTTTATTATATTTATAACTCTTGGTGTCGGTATTGGCGCACTTGGAAGTTTGATTTCTCTCAAAAAGTTTTTGAAAGTGTAGTGATTTTATGAAAAGAATAACTGCTTTTTTACTCGCAATATTTTTGGTTTTCGGGACTGTTACAACTTCCGCAATAACTGAAAAAGAATACAGGGAAAAAAGAGAACGACTAAAAAACAAAATAAAGCAAAATAATGATAAAAATAAAGAGGCCGAAAGTATTATCGGTGTTGAAGAGAAGAATATAAAAAGTTTGGACGCTGAAATTAGAAATAAACAATCTGAAATAGATAGTCTTTCAAATGATATTTCCGTATCCGAAGGTAATATCAATGCGGCAAAAGAAGAAATCGATGCGATGAATCAAAGACTTGCAGAAAAGGAAAAGCTTTTTACAAAGAGAGTAAGAGCTATGTATATGAGAGGCAATGTCGGATATTTGAGCGTACTTTTGAACTCGAAAAATATTCACGATTATCTTTCGAACCAAAGTCTTGTTCAACTTCTTTTAAAGCAGGACCAAGATTTGATTAAATACATTTCCGTCGGTAAGGAAGAAGTTGAAGCAAAAAAAGCGGAGATTGAAAAGGAAGTAGAAGGCCTAAATCAAAAAAAAGGTGCGATTGAAGTTGCAAAACAGGAACAACAAAAGATTCTAAATGAAAAGAGCAACTATATCATAAGCTTGAGACAGTCTGTAAAACAGCGTGAAAAGGAAAATGAGGAG
Organism: Ezakiella coagulans; assembly: GCF_003096635.1. Classification (GTDB taxonomy): domain Bacteria; phylum Bacillota; class Clostridia; order Tissierellales; family Peptoniphilaceae; genus Ezakiella; species Ezakiella coagulans. The sequence continues at coordinate 271,298 of NZ_QEKV01000002.1, forward strand.
TTTGAAAGGGACCAAAAGAAACTCGAGTCAGAAATTCAAGCCGCAAGAAGAAAGTACAGCGCTCAAATGAAGTCTGTTAAGTATACCGGTGGTAAAGTAGGATGGCCTCTAGCAGCATATAGTAGAATCAGTTCCGGTTATGGATATAGAGGAGATCCTCTGGGAGGACGTGTCGCATTTCACTCGGGAATAGACATACCGGCGCCGATGGGCACAAGTGTGCTTGCCGGGGAATCCGGAGTTGTTATCTATGCCGGTTGGATGGGAAGCTATGGAAACCTTGTTGTCATACAACACTCGGGGGCACTTTCAACTGCATACGGTCACAACAGTGCAATTGTTGTAAGAGTAGGACAAATTGTTCAAAAGGGACAAGTTGTTGCGAAAATCGGCTCGACCGGACGTTCGACCGGACCACACTGTCACTATGAGGTAAGAATTAATGGAAGAGCTGTAAATCCGCTCGGATATGTAGGGAGGAGTAGTTAATGAAAAAAAGTAAGTTTATAATATTAATAGTATTTGCACTTGTAATAACAAATATTTCAGCATATTTACTGGGAAAGAATTCGGCAAAAGGATTCGAACTTGATTTTTCGAAAAATGAAACGACAACTGAGAAAAAAGATGTCAAAACAGATGGACCTGATTTTTTTGACAAACAAACAGCTGATACATTGGGTGCAGTAGTTGGGCATATAAAAAAGAACTACTATAAAAATGTCGACAATGAAACGCTTAATGTGGGACTTATCAAAGGTGTTGTAAACAGCCTCGACGATCCGTATTCAGAATTTATGACCAAGGAAGAATTGAAGAAGTTTATGGAGTCGACGAATGGAAAATATGTTGGTGTAGGACTTGTTGTAAGTCCGGGAAAAGACGGATACATTACTGTCGTTTCTCCGATTAAAGGCAGCCCGGCATACAAAGCTGGAATAAAATCAGGGGACAGAATTATAAAAGTTGAAGATGTCGAATATTCAGCAGAAACCATGCAAGACGCTGTGAACAAAATGCGTGGGGAAGAAGGGAAAACGGTAAGTATTACAATTTTAAGAGATGAACAAAAACAAAAGAAGGTTCATGAATTTAAAATTAAAAGAGAAACTATAAAACTTCAAACAGTTGATGGAAGAATTCTAGAAAAAAATATCGGCTACATTGCAATTTCCGAATTTGACAAGCCGACATACGAGGATTTTATGAAGGAATTCGAAGCCCTAAAGAAAAAAGGAATCCAAAAACTCATTTTAGATCTTCGTGGAAATCCGGGTGGACTTCTAGATGTATGTACAAAAATTGCAGATGTATTTTTGGACAAAGGCACAATTGTTTATACCAAGTATAAAGACGGGAAAAAAGAATATTATTACAGTGATGAAAAGAAGGAAGATTTACCGCTCGTAGTTCTTGTAAATGGCGGTTCCGCAAGTGCAAGTGAAATTGTAAGCGGTGCTTTGAAGGATAGAAAGAGAGCAAAGCTTGTTGGAACTCAAACATTCGGCAAGGGTATTGTTCAACGCCTATTCAACCTTCCGTTCGAAACGGCTGTAAAACTTACAATAAGTGAGTATTTCACACCAAACGGCAACAACATTCACAAAGTCGGCATTAAGCCGGATGAAGTGGTAGAGCTTCCTGAAAATGTGAAGGGCATTGGTCCTGATCATTTAAGTGAGGATACTCAACTTAAAAAAGCATTGGAAATTTTAAAATAAGGAGTTTATTATGGCAGATTTTAAATACGAAATTTTAGATAATGTCGGCGTTTTTTTCAATTCAAAAAACGGATGGACAAAGGAAATCAATATTATAAGCTGGAACGGTGCTGAAGGAAAGGTCGACATAAGGTCATGGAGTCCGGACCACTCAAGAATGGGTAAGGGAATAAGCCTTACAGTTGAAGAGTTCAAAGCATTGAAAGAATTGATGAACGAAATAAATCCTGATGATTTATAAAATAAAAGACTATGTGCAGATTTGAAATTATTTTCAAACACACATAGTCTTTTTTGTTATTAATAAACTTTCACGCTTCCAAAGTTTGTGGAAAGCAAAACGTCAAGTGAGCCGCTTCCGTCTTTATAAATTTCTTTACTGCCGCTTGAAGAATTTATTAATTTAAAATCTTCAGAGTAGCTAAGAGAGCCGGCAGATGAACGCATTTTAACATTCATTTCACAGTCAATATTTGATAATCCTGCTTTTATAGAACCGGCATCAGTTCTTGCATCGATAGATTTAATTGAATCCTCAAGGTCTTCAATTAAAATTGAACCGGCTGAGGTTTGCATTTCAAGACCGCTTGCATCTAAGTTTCTAGCACTAAGAGAGCCTGCACTTGATTTCATATTGCAATTTACAACGTCTGAATCTAAGAGTTTTAAATTGCCTGCATCAGTCATAAGATATATGTCGTTACAGTCCATATCGCTTACTATTATGCTTCCGGCATCCGATGTGAGCCTTACCATTTTGGCATCGATATTGTCCAGTTTAATAGATCCGAAATCTGCGGTGAAAGTTAAATCACAGCAGTCTATATCAGAAGCTTCGATGCTGCCCGCGTCAGTTGTAACAGATAAATCGTCGACATCAACTGAATTCAGTCTTACTCCGCCGAAGTCGGTCACAGCTTTCAAATCCCCGATATCTATGTCGGAAATGCTTATGCCACCCATTTCAGAACTCAAATCAAGAAGTGATATGCGGTTTGAATGAGGAATAAAAAGCTCGGTTATGGAAGAGTAATTGTAGTTTTTATTAGTTTTACTACCCATTATATTAATGGTTATTGCATTTTTATTTCTTTTTACCTGAGATATACAGACTTTATCGTCGCTCTTATGAACAACTTCAAATTCGGAATTAAATTCTTCTTCCGTAAAATCTTTATCTACCCAAACTTTTATAAATGGTGCATCTTCATCAGTTTCTCTGACTATTATTTGAGATTCTCCGAGGTCAAACTTTATTTCTTCTATATCTTCATCCAAATCTTTTCGAAATGATTTAACCATATCGGCTTTGTTTCTTTCTTTTGCTTTAAAATCGCCTAAAAAACTTGTGCTTCCACTTGCAGTTTCAATTGCAGTTTGCACGGTCTTTTTTACAAAGTCACCTATGCCGGAGAAGAATCCGTTCATTTTGGAATCGTCTTCCGGTATTTTATATTCTGTATTTTTCTTCGGCTCCTCTGAATTTTCGCTCGAGTTTTCGTTCACTGCATCAAGGAGCTTCTCAGCTTGTTCAACTGTAATCTTTCCTTGCTCAAGCATTTTTAAAATCATCTTTTTTTCTTCGTTCATTTTTTCCTCCTACATAATATTAATCTTTCCCATTTGTGTTGCAAGGTGGACGTTCAGTCCAATTTCGTCACCTTTTACATAAACTGCTTCGTTTTCGTCACCCGAACCGCTTCTATAATTTTTCGAGCATTTAATCGAAGAGAAAAATTTGTTTGAAGCGCAAAAAGCTTTTACGTTTTGAACGTTTGCTGTATCCAAATTTACACTGCCGGTTGTTGTTGTAAGAGTGTATGAAATTGGCTCCCCAATAATCCTTGAAACATCAATACTTCCGGCAAAAGTTCTTGCAACAAGTTCCGAGATATCAGAATTTGAAACTGAAATTGAACCTGCTTTTGTGTCTGCTTTTACAGTCGGAGAAATTGTATTTTCAATAAAAACCGAACCTGCCATTGTGCTTAATGAAGCGTAATCGTTCACAGAAGAGTTTTCAATTGTGACAGAGCTTGCATTCGAGCTGAGGTCAGCAATCGAACAATCGATGTCTTTAATTTTAACCCTGCCCGCACTTGCGATAACACTGATTTTATTAGACTGTGCATTGTAAATTTCAATGTCACCGACGGCGGAACGCGCTGAGATAAATTCAAAATATTTATCTCTCGGAATTGAAACTTCACAAATTGATTTGCCAAGTGTTAAACCTTGAACTTTTATTCCGAAAAATTCTCTGGTGTTTTTATTTTTCTTTTGCGAGAGTTTAAGTAAGCCATCTTCTTCGTTGAGAGTAAAGTACTTGTCGAGTTCATCTTCTTCAAAGAATTTGTCGGAGCGAATTTTTAATTTGACTTTTTCAGAATCTGTGCCTGTTATTAAAATTTTTGATTCGGTTACTTCAATGATTATCTTGTCGATATCATCAAACTCTCTTTCAAAAGTTGAGTTTACATTCACAGCTCTTTTAGGAGAAATGACTCCAATAATTTGTTCGGGAATTTCTCTATCGCTGATGTTTTTCGAATATGAGTTGAGTTCCCTTTTTAAATTTTCAGTAAAAGATAAATTATTTTGCTTTTCTTGCGAGCTACCATAATTCTTTCTCGATTTTTCAATTTCCTCAAGAAGTTCAGCACCTTCTTCAGCACTTATCTTTCCATCGCTGATCATTTTTAGAATTATCTCTTTTTCCTTCATTTGTCTACTCCTTATTTTTCGATTTAATCGTTTTAAGTGCATCGTCAAAAGTAATCTCGCCGCTGTTTAACTTGTCGAGAGTATCTTTGACATCTTCCTCATCTTGTATATTCGAGCCTGAGAGAATAGAAGCTATCGCATTCAGTCTGTTTCTCAAAGTTGGATAAGAAAGATCATATATTTTTTCGAGTTCTTTTAAGTTGCCTCTATTTATAAGAAATGTAATAGCAAAATCAAGTTGCTCAGGAGTTAACCGATTTATTTTGTTGAGCTCAAATTCTCCTTCTATAGTGATTTTGCATTTTCCACATTTTGCTTGGGTGATTTTCATATCTTCCCCACAGTACGGACATTTAAACGAATCAATCATAATATTCTCCTTTCATTAATTACATTATACCACATATTTATAAAAATGAAACATACTTTATAAAAATATTTCGAAAATAGAAAAAATAAATCGCTTTTTATTAAAAATAGTGAAAAATGAATTTTATAATAATTAAACTTTGTGCTGTTCTCATTTTTTAAATATGTTATAATATATAAAAGAGGTGAGAATATGGATTTTTTTAGTATGGAACTCGAAAATAAAAGAGAGAAGAACGCTCCTTTTGCGGAAAGGATGAGACCGAAAACTTTTTCGGATGTTTTGGGACAAGACCATATTTTGGGAAAGAACGGAATTATAAAAAAAGCTCTTGAAACTAACAGTCTCCCGTCAATGATTTTGTACGGGCCTCCGGGAACCGGTAAAACAACTATTGCGGAACTTTTAAGCAAAAGTTTTAAAATGAGCTTTAGAAAAGTTTCGGCAGTTTCGGCCGGGATAAAAGAGCTTCGAGAAGTTGTAAACGATGCACAAAATAATATCCGAATGGGCATTGGCGGAACTATTCTTTTTATAGACGAGATCCATAGATTCTCGACAAGTCAACAGGATTTTTTGCTTCCTTATGTTGAAAGCGGAGATTTGATTTTGATTGGCGCAACGACTGAAAATCCATTTTTTGCTGTTAATAAAGCACTTGTTTCAAGGCTGATTTTAGTTGAGATAAAGTCACTTGAAAAACAAGATTTGATTGAACTTATAAATCGCTGTGAAAAAAGATATGAGGAGATTCACAATATAGAAGTAACAATCGACGATGATGCTAAAGAGTTTTTGGCAAAACGGTCTGGCGGAGACGCAAGAAGGCTCATAAATAGTTTTGAAGTTTCTGTAATGCAGGCCTATGATGGTGAAAAGTCTCACGTCACCTCTGACGATGTTCGAGATAATTTTCTTAATCAAGTCTTAAAATATGACAATGCCGATGAACACTATGATACGATTTCCGCATTCATAAAATCTATGAGAGGAAGCGACCCTGATGCCGCGGTTTTTTATCTTGCAAAGATGCTTTTGTCGGGAGAAGATCCGAGGTTTATTGCGAGACGAATGGTTATTTTTGCATCGGAAGACATCGGACTTGCCGATAAACATGCACTCGAGATTGCGACTTCTGCTTTTTATGCGACAACTGTAATAGGCATGCCGGAGGTGAGGATAAATCTTTCACACGCATGCATCTATCTTTCGCGTGCGAAGAAAAGCAACTCCTCCTATGTTGCAATTGACAGGGCAATGGGTTTTATAAGAAAGAACGGTGCCGGAAAAGTTCCGAACAATATTAGGGATGCTCATTATAGTGGGAGTGAAAAGCTTGGTGTAGGAGGGTATCTTTATCCACACAATTATGAGGGTGGAGTTGTTGAGCAAAACTATATGCCGGAAGAATTTATCGGCGAAAAGTTTTACGATGAAAACGATAGAGATTTAAAATAGATTAATTGACATAAAAGATTGATTATTATATACTAATTATATGCTTATTAAAGATATTATAAATGAGTTAAATGCCGACAAAACACTTGCAAAAGAGAGGTCGGCTATAATAGCGTTTTCGGGTGGACCGGATTCAGTTTTCATAGTGGAAATCTTTAGAAATTTTTTTAAAGATTATAAAATTTATCTTTATCATTTAAATCATATGATAAGATATGATGCAATTCACGATGAGAATTTTGTAAAAAAATATGCTGAAGAAAGTGGAATGGAACTTGTTTTGAATAGATGTGATATTCCAAAGTTTTCAAAAGAGCATTCGATCGGATTGGAGGAAGCCGGGCGCATCGTTCGCTATAAAGATTTGGAAGAGCTTTCGAAAAACACGAAAGTAAACACGATTGTAACGGGTCACCATTTGAATGATGACATCGAAACATTCATTTTAAATTTCAAAAGAGGAAGTGGACTTAACGGTTACTCCTCGATTAAAAAACGTGACGGCAAGTTTTTAAGACCGCTTTTGGGCGTGACAAAAAGAGAGATTTTGGATTATTTAAACGATAGAAAAATTGAATTTTGTATCGACAGGACAAATTTCATTGACGATACCAACCGAAATAAAATCCGTTTAAATGTGATGCCCGAGCTTGAAAAACTGGACGAAAAACTTTATGATGATTTTGGACGGTATTTAAATTCAATGAAAGCGGAGATGAGTTTGAAAAATTCACTCATTTCAGGATTTGTGTTTGAGCACAATCTTTCAAAAAATTCGGAGGAACTCTGTTTTAAAATCGAGGATATCAAGAGATATTTCGGAGATGATTTCTCGGCTCTATATATGGAAGCTATAAAAATTCTTCGAGGAAATACAGTTGACATCTACAAAAAAGCACTTGACTCAATTTTGAATATTATCGACGGGGAAGAGGAAAAAAGAACTTCTGTCGGCGGAATCGTTGCAATTAAAAGCTATGAAAATTTGATTTTTAGGCGTGATATTGAAAATGATGCACGAAAAATATATCTCTCACTTGAAGCGACGGAATATACAATTGGATTTATAACAACCGATTTAAATATCGATGATTTAAAAATAAGAAATAGAGAAGTGGGCGACGAGGTCAAATTTAAAAACAGGCCCACAAAACTTTTAAAAAAGTTCTTGATTGAGGAAAAAGTTCCGGCATACAAGAGGGACGATTTGATTATAGTTACTGATGATGAAAACATTCTGTATGTAGAAGGTTTCGGACCGACTATAAACGGGATTGAAGGGAAAAATAAAATATATATCAATGAAAGGAAGAAAGATGAATAAGGCTTTAAAGGAAATATTATTTTCAGAAGAAGAAATAAGAGCAAAAGTTAAAGAACTTGGCAAAGAAATCACGCACGATTATATGGATAAGGATTTGTATGTGGTCGGGATTTTAAAGGGCTCTTTTATTTTCATGGCGGATTTGGTAAGAGAGATAAGCCTGCCGTTACTTGTTGATTTTATGAGCGTTTCAAGCTACGGCAGAAATGCGAAATCAAATGGGGAAGTTAAAATTTTGAAGGATTTGGATTTCTCTGTTGAAGGAAGAGATGTGCTTATTGTTGAGGATATAATAGACTCCGGTTATACTTTAAAATATATCGAACAAATGTTTAAAACTAGAGGGGCTAACTCAGTAAAATTTGCTGCATTTTTGGACAAAAAAGAATCCAGAAAGGTCGAAATGGAAGTTCACTACAAGGGATATGAAGTTCCGAACGACTTTATAGTTGGATATGGACTTGATTACAGCGAAGAATACAGAAATCTTCCATATATTGCGACGTTAAAAGAAGAGGTCTATAAATAATGCGAAGATTTAGAATTTCTCCATTTACGCTTGTTTGGGTTGCTCTTATTGTCATTCTTATTTTAAGACCGATTTTTGGCGGTATATTTACAAAAAGCATTGACATTTCAAAGGCAATAACTTTGATTCAAAATGACAGGGTAGACGAGGCATCGATAAATGGAGATACACTTTTTATAAATGATGTCACAAATAGCGGAAATGTCACGTACAAGACGGGTATACCTAAGCAACTTCAAGACAGTTTTTATAAGGATTATCTGAAAGATAAAGTTGAGTCGGGAAAAATTAAATTCACTGCAATCGGCGGTGAGGAGGAAGGACTTTTAAAAACAATCCTTCCGTATGCTTTTATGGGGATATTGTTCTTTTTTATGATGAACATGATATTTAGGCAAACCGGTTCACAAAACAAAGAAATGAATAATTTTGCGAAATCAAAGGCGAAACTGTTTAATAAAAATGACAAGGAAAAGGTAACATTTAAGGATGTTGCAGGCCTTGAAGAAGAAAAAGTTGAGCTTTATGAAATTGTAGACTTTCTTAAAAATCCTGCGAAATACGCAAGAATGGGTGCGAGAATTCCGAGAGGGGTGCTTTTAGTTGGACCTCCGGGAACAGGAAAGACATATATCTCAAGAGCAGTCGCAGGGGAAGCGGGAGTTCCGTTTTTCTCGATTTCTGGATCGGAATTTTTGGAGATGTTTGTCGGTGTCGGTGCTTCAAGAGTTAGAGATCTTTTTGATGTTGCTAAGAAAAATGCACCGTGCATAGTTTTCATAGACGAAATTGACGCAGTCGGAAGAAAAAGAGGTTCAGGTCTCGGTGGTGGCCACGACGAAAGAGAACAGACACTCAATCAACTTTTGGTTGAGATGGACGGTTTTGAAAAGAATGAAGGCATCATAATGATGGCTGCTACGAATAGACCTGACATATTGGACGATGCTCTTTTAAGACCTGGCAGGTTTGACAGACGTGTCACTATTGGACTTCCGGATGTGAAGGGAAGAGAAGAAATTTTAAACATTCACACAAAGGATAAGCCTATGGCAGCCGATGTTGATATAAAAAATATTGCAAAGAGGACACCGGGTTTCACTCCGGCGGATCTTGAGAACCTTGTAAATGAAGCGGCAATTTTGTCGGCAAGACACGGACAAAGCTCTATAACAAAGAGCATTCTTGAAGAGGCCAGCATAAAAGTTTTAGCGGGACCTGAAAAAACTTCAACTGTTATCACGCCTGACGAAAAGAAACTTGTCAGCTTCCACGAAGCGGGACATGCTATTGTTACAAAATCTCTTCCGGACACAGATCCGGTTCAAATGGTCACAATAGTGCCGAGAGGTTCTGCAGGTGGGTTCACATATACAGTTCCGGAGGAAGAAAAATATTATTACACGAAATCTAAGATGATTAATGAAATAATTATACTCCTTGCAGGAAGGGCGGCAGAAGAACTGAAACTTGAAGATATTTCAACGGGTGCGTCAAATGATATTGAAAGAGCGACAAAGATTGCACACGCAATGGTTTCAAAATATGGAATGACTTCTGCAATCGGAACACTCGATTTTACGGAAGACAATGAAAATATTTTCATCGGAAATGCAATAACACACAGCAAAAATGTTTCAGAGGAAACTCTAAAGCTTATTGACTCAGAAATGAAGAGAATTGTTGATGGGTGTTATGAAAAAGCAAAGCAAATTCTTAGAGAAAATGATGATAAATTGACAAGACTCGCAAACTGTTTGATTGAAAAAGAAACGGTTTACAAAAAAGAATTCGAAGCTATTTATAATGGAGATTACGATCCGAATAGTTTCGAAGATGAAAAAATTAATATATTTTAAAGGAGAATTAAAATGGGTAAGACAAAAAAACTGGTTGTATCCGCAATTTTACTAGCATGGATTTTAGTTTTAGGAATGACACAGTTGGGGCTTATACCTGTCGGTCCTGTAAGAGCAACGACTCTTCACATACCGGCACTTATTGCAGCAATTTTATTTGATAAGTATATGGGAATGTTTTTGGGACTTTCATTTGGACTTTATTCATGGTACCAAAACTTCAGGGCACCTACGATTTTGAGTTTTGTATTTCAAAACCCGGTTGTGAGTGTTCTTCCAAGAATTATATTTCCTATAATAGCTTATTACTTGTATCAATTTCTGAAAAAGAAAACGCATAGACAAATTCAAATCTTTGGAAGTGTACTTTTTACGGCACTATCTGCAGAACTTGTTTATTCACTATATAAAGCGTATATTTCAGAAAATAAGACAGGATTTATTGTTGGGGCTATTTTGATTGTATTTGTAATTGCTGTATGGATTTACAGCTTAAGAAATAAAACTATTATGGCTCCGGGATTTATGGCGGCATCAATTGCTACAATTTGCCACACAATTATGGTTATGGGACTGATTTATATAATTTATCTGCCGAAATACATGGAGACGATGAACATGTCAAGAACTTTGGCGACAAACGCAATAATGACCACGGTTGTTGTAAACGGAGTTCCTGAAGCTGTCATTGGAGGACTTGTTGTGGCAGCTCTTTTAAAGAGAAAGGAAAGTTATGATTTTAACCGTTGATATTGGAAATACAAATACTGTTGTCGGAATCTTCAAAGGAGAAGAGCTTATTGAATCTGTGCGACTTGAGTCAAACAGAAGCAAGACAGTTGATGAATATCATCTTCTATTGACAGATTTACTCGATTTAAAAGCTATAGATATCGAAAGTTTTGAAGGTGGAATTATATCTTCAGTTGTGCCTACTTTAACCGGAACGATGGAAAAAGCGGTTTCAAAAATCATTGGAAGAGAGCCAATTGTTGTGGGACCGGGAACAAAGACGGGACTAAATATTATGTACGATGACCCTAAAGAAGTGGGCGCGGACAGAATTGTGAATGCGGTAGGTGCACTAAAAAAATATGGAGCTCCGTTAATAATTATCGACTTCGGGACAGCGACGACATATTGCGTCATAGATAAAGATAAGAATTATTTGGGCGGAATAATCGCACCGGGAATTGGGATTTCTGCAGAAGCTTTATTTTTGAAAGCTGCGAAACTGCCAAGAGTCGACTTGGTGCCGCCCGAAAACTATCTAAACAAAAATACTGTCGATGCAATAAAAGCCGGAATAATATTTGGAAGAGTCGGTGAGGTCGAATATATTGTGAAACATTTAAAAGAAGAAGTTGGGGTGACGAATGCGAAAGTTATTTCAACAGGAGGAATTGCTCCGACTATAAATGGACTCACTAAGGCAATCGACATATACGACAACAATTTGACATTATTTGGTTTAAGGGATATTTATGAGAAGAACACTAAAAATAGGAAGTGATGTTCCACCGATATTTTTAGCTCCTATGGCAGGTTATACCGATTTTGCATATCGAAAAATATGCTTCGAACTAGGGCTTTCGTTTGCTGTGACTGAAATGGTCAGCGCGAAAGCCTTAAGTTATGGAGATGAAAAAACAGAAAGCATATCAAAAAGTGAATCCAGAACCGGTATACAGCTTTTCGGGCACGATATTTCAGCACTTCAAATTGCTGTTGAAAAATTAAATGAGCGAAACGATTTCTTGTGGTATGATTTAAATTTTGGTTGTCCGGCACCGAAAATTGTAAAAAATCATGATGGAAGTTCGCTTTTAAATGATTTGCCTATGCTTAGACAAGTGATAGAATGCGTAAAAAAATATTCGAATAAACCGGTTTCTGCAAAGATGAGATTAGGGTTTAAAGACGGCGACGATTATCTTGAAATTGCAAAGACGATCGAAGACTCCGGAGCGGATTTTTTAACTGTGCATGGAAGAACAAGGGATATGTTTTATACAGGCGAAGCTGATTGGGACGCGATTTATGAAATAAGAAATACGGTTTCGATTCCCGTCATTGGAAACGGTGACATAAAAAATGCCGATATGGCAAGATGGCTTTTAGAGTCCGGCGACATTGACGGCATTGCAATCGGAAGAGCGGCAATTGGAAATCCTTTTTTATTTGCGGAACTTTCGGGAACGGAGTATTCGAGCAAATACGATGTTATAAAAAGACATTTTGAGTATATGTGTGAAATAAAGAACGAAAGAGTTGCGGTGAACGATTTTAAGAAACATTTAATCAAGTATCTCAACAATCGACCGGAAGCAAAAAAAATAAGACAAGAATTACAAAATATAACTAATATTGAAATTATGCATGAGTGGATAAAGAGTTTGTTTTATTTTGACAAAATCTGATAAGTAATGTATAATATAGTAATATATTTTAGAAGGGGAATTTAAATGGCTGAAAAGGAAGTATTTCTAACCCGTGAAGGTTATGATAATTTAAAAAATGAATTAGAAGAATTGAAAACTGTTACCAGAAAAGAGGTATCAGAAAGAATAAAAGTTGCTTTGGGTTACGGCGACTTGAGTGAAAATGCAGAGTATGACCAAGCAAAAAATGAACAAGCACTTGTTGAGGATAGAATTTTACAAATAGAAAATATTTTAAGAATGGCGAAAATTGTTGAAGAACATGAAGTAACAACCGACAAGGTAAACATTTCAACTGACGTTACAGTTCTTGAAGAAGGCGAAGATGAGCCGGAAGTATTTTCGATTGTAGGTAGTGCTGAATCGGACCCAATCAACAATAAGATTTCAAATGAAAGTCCGCTAGGAGCTGCACTTTTGGGCAGAAGAAGAAAAGATGTTGTAGAAGTTGAAGCACCTGACGGAGTTATAAGATATAAAATTATAAGTATTAAGAAAACACCTAAAGAAGAAAAGAAATAGAGAGGGTTAATATGGAACAAGATTTGAATGAAATGCTCCAAATCAGGAGGGACAAATTAAAGCAATTAAAAGAAGAAGGAAGAAATCCATATTTAGTTGAAAAGTTTGAAAGATCTAACACGACAAAAGAAATTGTTGAAAATTTTGAGAACTTTGAAGATAAATCCGTAACAATTGCCGGAAGAGTTATGGCAAAAAGAGGCCACGGGAAAGTTACTTTTTTGGATATTCAAGATTCGACAGGTAGAGTACAAGCATTTTTAAAGATTGATAACTTGGGAGACGAGTACAACGATGTTAAACTTTTAGATATCGGGGATATAGTTGGAATCACAGGTGAAGTTTTTAAAACGCACATGGGCGAAGTGAGTGTTCGTGCAGAGAAATTTAAGATTCTTACAAAATCTCTTCAAATTCTCCCTGAAAAATGGCATGGACTTCAAGACCAAGATTTAAAATACAGACAAAGATACGTAGATCTTATAATGAACCCAAGCATTAAGGATACATTCTTAAAGAGAAACAGAATTATAAAGGAAATCAGAAATTATCTTGACGACAGAGGATTCTTGGAAGTTGAAACACCGACACTAAACACTATTGCCGGTGGTGCAAATGCAAGACCTTTCATTACACATCACAACACACTTGACATTGATATGTACCTTAGAATCGCTAATGAACTTTATCTAAAGAGATTGGTTGTAGGTGGTTTCGACAAGGTTTATGAAATGGGCAAGATGTTCAGAAATGAAGGAATGGACACAACCCATAATCCTGAATATACCGCAATGGAAGTTTATGCAGCTTATGAAGATTACAATGATATGATGGAACTTACTGAAAATCTCGTTGCAACTGTTGCTGAAAAAGTTTTGGGAAAAACTGTCATTGAGTATGACGGTGTTGAATTGGATCTAACCCCACCGTGGAGAAGAATCAGCATGGTTGAAGCTGTAAAAGAATATGCAGGTGTTGATTTTGCAAACATCGAAACTGATGAAGAGGCTATAAAAGTTGCTGAAGAAAAGGGATTGAAGCTCGAGCCTTCAAAGAAGACAAGAGGCAATATTATTAACGAATTCTTCGAAGAATTTTGTGAAGAACACATGATTCAACCGACATTTGTCACCGGACACCCTGTGGATATTTCTCCTCTTGCAAAGAGAAATCCGGAAGATCCGAGATACACAAATAGATTTGAAGCATTTATCAATACAAAGGAAATTGCGAACGCATTCTCAGAACTTAACGATCCGATTGATCAAAGGGAAAGATTTACTGCACAAATCGAAGCAAAACGCCTTGGCGACGATGAAGCTCATCCTATGGATGAAGATTTCTTAAATGCAATCGAAGTTGGACTTCCACCTACAGGCGGACTTGGAATCGGTATCGATAGACTCATTATGTTCCTTACAGGTGAAACATCCATAAGAGACGTAATCTTGTTCCCAACGATGAAGCCATTAGGCTTAGAAAAGGCAGAAAATAAGGATTCGTCAAAAGAAACTTACGAAACTTACGACAAACTTACGACAGAAGAAATTGACCTTTCAAAAGTGAAAGTTGAACCATTATTTGAAGATATGGTAGACTTTGAAACTTTCTCAAAATCTGATTTTAGAGTTGTAAAGGTTAAAAACTGCGAAGAAGTTCCTAAGTCAAAAAAACTTTTGAAATTTACATTAGATGATGGTTCTGAAAAAGAAAGAGTTATTTTATCTGGTATTAAGGAATATTACAGCGCAGAGAGCTTAATTGGAAAGACACTACTTGCAATTTGTAATCTTCCTCCTCGTAAGATGATGGGAATCGACTCAGAAGGTATGATTATATCTGCAATTTGTGAGTACGACGGAGAAGAAAAACTTAACTTAATAATGTTGGATGATAATATTCCAGCAGGATCAAAATTATATTAAAGAACACGCTAATTATGAAACTGGGGTTTGTTATGAATCCCAGTTTAATTTTTATATTAAGTTTGAAACTACGTTATTAAACGTAGTTTCTGCTCTAGATCTATATAACACATCAGAAACAAGATCAAATCAAAAATCTTTTGGTCTAAATTATCAAAAAACTGACAAGGAACTAATGAGCCAAGATGAAATAACTGTAATGGATGGCGGTAAGTGTATATACCAGCTAAGAGGAGTAAGACCTTTCTTATCAGATAAGTTTGATATTACGAAGCATAAGAATTACAAGTTGTTGGAAGATTATGATAAGAAAAACTTGTTTGATGTGGAAGAGTATTTAACAAATAGAGATAAAATAAAAATAAACAGAAACAGTTTGATTACAAGATTATGAATTAAGCCTAAGATAAAAATATTTTTGGTATAATATCTATATATAAACCATGGAGGTAGGCATATGAGGTCTTATGAAAGTAAGGAAGAATTAAAGGATGAGATAAAGAAAACTTTTGAAAAATATATTTCAGAGTTTGACAATATACCAGAAGAACTAAAAGATAAAAGACTAGATGAAGTTGATAGGACACCAGCAGAAAATATTGCCTATCAAGTAGGTTGGACAACTTTACTTTTAAAATGGGAAGAAGATGAGAAAAAAGGTATAGATGTTAAAACCCCATCAGATAATTTCAAATGGAATCAACTTGGAGAATTATATAAGTGGTTCACAGATACCTATGCCCATAAATCGCTATATGAACTAAAAGAACAACTCACAAAAAATATAGAAGATATATATCTTTTGATAGATGAATTAACAGATGAAGAATTATTTAAACCACATATGAGAAAATGGGCAGATGAAGCAACAAAAACCGCAACTTGGGAAGTTTATAAATTTATCCATGTAAACACAGTAGCACCATTTGGAACGTTTAGGACTAAAATTAGAAAATGGAAGAAGTTAGTTATTTAAATAAAATTTATTTAGAATTATAAGTAAAAAACTTTTGATAAGTAAGTGTTGGGGCAATGAACATAATAATTGTAAATTATTTGAATAGACAAGTTTAGTAAGATATTTTATGTGGAGAAATAAATATGTTTGAGCAAATAAAAGTTTTTTTTATGAAAATTTGGGACGAGTTAATAATAACATTTATTGTTAGGATTTTAAAAAAGTCGAAAGAGATTGTTAAGCCAAGCGTTAATGAATTACTTAATAATATTGATTACAATAGCAAAAATTGGGGAGAAGAAATAGATAAAGTATTAGAAATCAAAACTACTGTTGAGAGACATTTTCCAGAATATAAGGATTATCTTTTGATACAATATGGTTCATCAGTTATTCCTGACAATAAACTTCCAAGTGATTATGATTTTATAGTTTTGTTATTAGGATACCCAATTGAAGGAAATAGATATATTCATAATAAAGGAACTATAAGCGATGAATCGAATGAAACAAATAAGAATCAAGTTGATATTGTTTTCAGGGATTATCTATCCTTTTTATTTGCGGCTTCAGCTGGTATGCCATATGAAAACAGTGTGATATATAATGGTAAGTTAATAAAAGGACATCAAGGGTATTTTCAATGGCTAAAAAATATAACGAAAAACATTTTGTTTGATAAAGATTTTTTAATTAGGAGGTTTAAAGAGAAGATAATAACAGAAAAACAAGAGTTTCATAAATGTTTGAAAGAATGTGAAGAATTTGGGCATGATGAATATTACGTTATAAGAGCGGGATATTACTATATAACTTCAATTTTGCAACTCAGAAGGATTCAAAATTTTGAGAAAGTTATTACTCAAAACCAAGTTATTGAACTTTCAAAAGTCAGAAGTTTTTATGAAGATATTTTAGATGATAATATCAGAAATAAATATGAACAATTAGTTGAAAATTTAAAACGTAATAATACATTAGATTTAATAAGCATTGATGATATAAAAGAAGTCTTACTATATATTGGTGAAGAATATGATAAAAATAAATAGAATATTTAATAGAAAAAATAAAAATATAAGTATATTTTCTGAAAGCACTTTAAAGACAAGTTTTTATGAAGAACTTCAAAAAAATGAATGGTGTAATGTTATTGATGATAAACCAGATAACTTGATGGAACTGATAAAAATAAAAATTAATAAGAGTCGAAAAGCATAGATATATTTGTAATATAAGATTTAAAATATGGCGATAGAAATTAAAAACTCTATCGTCTTTTTTTATACTCAAAATTAGGAGGTAAAAATGGTAAGGATAAGAAGTCCGACTTAAAACAATTTAATATATAAGACATTTAGCGATTGAAATATAAGTTCAGTCGCTTTTTTAATTGTAATTTATAGATTAAGGAGAAGAAATTAATGGATAGAAAAAAAGAGGGATATTATGGCACTTAACTATAAACCATTATAGATACAGTTAGCAAAAAGGACTAAAAAAACAGATGTAATAGGACTTACAACAAATGTTATGGCGCAAATGGGCAAGGACAAACCAATTACATTTAAGAATTTAAAAAAAATATGTAAGGCTCTATCTTGTACTCCTAATGATATTATTAGTTTTGAAAATACATTTGAAAATGAAATTTAAAATCAACAGAGATATATTAAAAAAAATATTATTTTAAATGGTCAAAACACTTGACTATTTTTTTAATCTATGATATACTCAAAGTGAAAATAGTTAAATAAATAAAAATACAAAAGAAAATGAAAATGTAATTTATATAGGAGGTGATATAGTTGGAATTTTCAGATGGTGAACTACTAGTAATGGAAGAGTTGTGGAAGGGCGATGTCTTAGACGAAAATGGTGAAATCCAAGCTCTTGCCTTATCAAAAATATTGATGGAAAAATATGATATAAGCAAAACCTCTTGCTACACTTTTTTTGGAAGATTAGTAGAAAAAGGAGCGATAGCTAGGAGATATCCTAAATATACAATTAGAGTCCTTGTATCAAGGGAAGATGCTCTTTTGAA
>NZ_QEKV01000003.1 GCF_003096635.1 Ezakiella coagulans
TATGCACCTCCTTACTTGTGG
Organism: Ezakiella coagulans; assembly: GCF_003096635.1. Classification (GTDB taxonomy): domain Bacteria; phylum Bacillota; class Clostridia; order Tissierellales; family Peptoniphilaceae; genus Ezakiella; species Ezakiella coagulans. The sequence goes on from NZ_QEKV01000003.1 coordinate 22, forward strand.
TTTCTATTTTTAGTATAGGATGTTTTGCGTATAAGTGCAATTTTTTTACATAAAAATATCTATGGAGGGTTTTACTCCCCCATAGATATTATAGAGCCAATTTATAATAAAAAAGACCGACATAAGTCGATCTTTTCATACTAACAAGGTGTTTCTTCAGCCATAAATCCTGCTTTAGCAAGAACTTTTTTAGCTGCATCAAGTTTTGAGCTGTTAACCATAACAACAGGTCCGGTGCATCCCATTCCGCTTGATGCAAAGATGCCTTCTTTCCAAAGAGCTTGGACAGCATCTTCCATTTCAAGAATGTCGATTCCACCGATAGAACCATCTGTTACTTCTTCAGCCGGAGCCTTGACTTCTTCCTTAGGACCGGAAGTCTTCTTAGAAGCTTCTTCCAATTCGTTTATAACTTTTTCAAGTCCTGCCTTGTTTGCTTTTTTATATTCATCTTTTATAAGCTTTTTAATATCGCCACGTACGCATTCTGCTGCATACTTAATAGCATTTGCAATTACAGGATAACCGCTTGCACGTGAAATGATGTAGATAAGTCTTTCATATCCACTACCGATTCCAGGACCGTAACCGTATCCGTGAGCTTCGAAACTACCGCCTGTTACATAACTGGAGAAAATTTTCATCAATAGATTTCCTGTCAATGTATCAGTAACCATGATATCAGGAGTTCCCATCAATAAATCGTTTCCTCTCATAACGCAACCGCCATCTGCTCTTGCAGATTCAGCGAAATGGATTTTGTATCCGCCTTTATCAATTTCTTTAAGTGCTCTTTCAACTTGTCTTGCTCCATCGACATTAAGAATTCCAAGTGTTGGTTCAGGATTACCCATAGCTTTTGCAGTAATAATACCTGCAATAGCGTTTAAAACCATAGCTTCAACTCTGTGTGGAGAAGATGTACCTGTAGTTGTTGCAAGTGTCATTTCAGCACCCATTGCAGGTGTGACAACACGACCAACTGTACTTACTCCAATTGGGAAACTGTAGTGCATTGTAACACATGCATCAATTTCCCCGTTGTCGAGAAGTTCTTCCATTACTTTGTAGCCTTCTTCATCAGATTCAACATTGTATTGTTTTAATTTAGAATCGCATTTGTGTCCAATCAGTACAACTTCTATTGAAGGATCTTTTGCTTGTGCAATTTCTGCACCTTTGATGACATTTTCTTCACCATGTTCAGAACCTATAGTTGTTACACCAACTCTAACTTTTTTTGCGAATCCACCTGTTTCAATACCTGTTGCAATATCTTCAAAAACATCAGCTATCATCTTTTTGATATTTTGTTCAGACATGAATTCCCCTCCTATTCAGCTTTAAAAGAAGCCGCAAAATCTCTCATAGCTTCTGCTACATACTTCTTGATAGTATCTTCAGAAACTCCTTGTGACTCTTCTCCCTTCTTGCCGTCGTTTGCTTCAATAACGATTGAAACACCGTCGAATAGGTTTGTCATTCTTCCTAGGAACAAGCTTCCTTTACCAATAATCATACCGCTCTTAATCTTTCCTGAAAGCATATCTTCTCTCATATAACCTAGTGCCGGAACACCTGAAGGAATATGTCCTTGTGTAGGAGCCCAACCTCTCCAGCCGTGATCTTTAGAGAAAGTTTTTAATTCTGATTTTTCCATGTCACCTTTTCTTACAGCAAGTGCTGCAATCATCTTGTAGTTAGCTTCAGGAACGTCTCCTGCTCCAGCAGGTTTTGTGATATCCGGATTTTGCATTTCCGGAGCAAATTTATCGATATCTGTAACTTTAAGTCCTGCTGCATCTAAAGGATTTGTTACAAGAGATTGAATAACTGCTTGTGGTGCAGAACCTGTTCCTACTGTGTGACGACCAACAATGTCATTTCTCATAATAGGGTTCTTTCCGTCATTTTCACCGATAATTGTTGCAAAACCACCGATACAGTCTTCGATAATCGGAAGACCTTTATTAACGTGGTCCTTACCATTCATACCAAGCTTAGCTGTACATCCGCCTGCTACAACAAGAATATTCTTAAATGTTCCTGCTGCTACAAGTGAACTTGCTGCAAGTAATGAGTGTGAAGGTGCAGCACAGAATCCTCTTATATCGGAACCTGTTGCATTTTCAAGTCCTGCGAATTCAGCAATAGATTTAGCGAAGTTTCCTCCACCTCTTTGGTTCATATCTCCGCAAGCTTCTTCAGAACATTCGATAACATAATCGATTTCCTTAGGATCGAATCCACTCTTAGCAATGCAGTTTAAAGCTGCAATAACGCCTGAAGCTTTTGCTACAAGGTTTTCGAAAATGATATGAGCCGTCAAGTTAACGTCAACGTCATGAGCACGTTTAACACAACCAACGAGCTTGTTGTTGTCCATCAAAGGTTCTGCACCGTGATTCTTAACAAGATCTTCTATTTCTTCAATGTCTGCTCCATCCTTTAATCTTTCTGCATGTTTGTTGTCGATTAATGGATGGTCAAGAATTTCTTGTTTGCAATGATTTGAGAATTCATGTTCAAGTCTTACAAGATCAAATACGTCGACCATCTTGATAAGTCCGATAAATTCATGTTGTGGCATGATTTCACCGAATTTACCATGTCTGTCGGCATTTTCCACCTTATAATTTGTCCATGGCTCTGGGATTTCATCTAAATCTTCCGGTCTTTTGTTTCCAATATATACTTGGTTTGGAAGATATGAAACGCAATCTTCAAATGATCTCAAATGTTCCGGTAATTTCTTTAAATATTCGCTTTCTGGATTAACTATCATCTCTGTGGTTTGTGTTGTACCGTTATGAAGAACCATATCCGGTGCTTGAATAAGAACATAACCACTACCTTTGTTTACTGAGTAACTCAAATTACACCTCCATAAAAATATGACCGGGGACTAATGCCCCGGTCTAAAATAATTAGTCAAATACTTTTTGTCCGTCAACTTCTGTTGTTAGGGCTTTTAGTGCTTTGCTAACAAGTTTCTTTCTTAGTGCATATTCTTCCGCTTTATCCAATTTTGGATCTCCTAGTGGGTGAGGAATAGCAATTGTAGGAACAATTCTATTTGCACCAACTGTTAGAGAAATAGGAACAACAGTACACATGTGAACAACTGGAAGACCAGCACGTTCAATTTCCTTTACCATCGTTGCACCGCAACGTGTACAGGTGCCTCAGGTAGAGGTCATTATAACTGCATCTACGCCATCAGCTTTTAATTTCTTAGCATATTCAGCAGCAAACTTCTTTGCACTAGCAACAGCTGTACCATTACCAACTGTAGTGTAGAACTTGTTGTGAAGTGAACCAATGATTCCTTCTTTTTCAAATTCTCTCATAACGTCAACCGGCAATACTCTGTCAGGGTCTTCGTTTGCATATACAGGGTCATAACCACCGTGTGCTGTTTCATATGTTTCTTCTGTCAAGTCATTAACACCTGTGATATCATATTCACCGTATTTACTTGCTGATGAAGATTCAATATGATCAGGATTTCCCTTAGGTACGATTCCTCCTGATGTGCAAAGTGCAATTTTTGCATGTGCAAGATCTTTAACAGCAGGATTTGGATCAACTCTGTCGAAATTAGGCATTGGATATTCTGTTACGAATTCTTCGCCTCTTAATTTCTTTAAGAGCATATCAACAGCTCTTTCAGCACCTCTCTTGTCGCTGAACATGTTGTATCTGATACCTCTTGCCATATATCCTTCTGCTTCAGGATCACCAATTTCTTCGCCCTTGGCAAGCTTAAGTCCAAGTGCAGCCATCAAAGGAACTGCTTTACCCATAGCTGCTGCAGAGTTACCTGTAGCAATGATGTATACAGATTTTTTAAACATATCTGCACCAGGGTTTTCAACATACATTCCTGTAACTGATGGGATTCCTAATTCATTTTGAACTGCATCTGCGATAGTAGCACAAGCTACACCGTAACGACCAGCGTTAAATGCCGGACCTGCAACAAATAAATCAGGTTTTATTTCTTCTACAATAGAGAGAATTTCTTTTTTAGCTTCTTCTATATTTTCACCAAAATATGAGTCTCCGCAGATAATTGTTTTAACAACGTCTGCTTGGCCTTTAAATGCGCCTTTAAGTGCATTACCAGGACCAACTGCTCCATCTCTTACTTCAGGTTTAATGTCAGCTTTTTCTTCGCCGCCGATACCTGCAAAGAATTGGTTGATATAGTGAACTACTCTAATTACATCTCCCATATTCTTACCCCCTTTCTTTAAGGTTATTTATAATCTATAGATATTGACAATGTTCGTCTCTCATCGCTTTAATTTCAGCGTTGATAGCATCCCCATCGAGAACCATTTCCATCATTCCGATTTGTTCATCGTAAACTTCAGGATCGATTTCAGCTTTTACTTCTTCTTCTAATACGTGGTACACCTTGAGTCCCAACGAGACTCCAGCGAGCGGACCTGCCCATGTAGGGTCACCAGCTGTAACTGTTTCAGCAGCTAATCCTGCTGTTTCAGCTTCTGCCCCACCTAGTAAAACTAAAACGTTTTCTGCGCCGTATTTTTCTGCGGCTTCTTTAACTCTGTTTTGGTTTTCCAAGTCCATAGCTCCTGCGGCGGTTCAGACGAAGCATTCTGTAGCACTAAATACTACTTCAGCTGGAGTCGTCTTGATGCATTCTTCCATAGCTGGACCTGGGATACCATCTCTGTCACCAATAATGATGACCTTTGTGCTATCTGTAAATAACATATGGTTTCCTCCTTAAAATATTTATAGTGTTTTTCCTTTCAATTTAATGAATGAAATGGTTAGAGGTTTCCCTCTATTTTATATTTTGAATTATACTATTTTCCTCTTGCGGTTAAATAGTTAAATCCGGTTTCATTTGTAGCGCCGGTTATTGCTTGGATTTCTACTTCGATTGAACCATCTTCTCTGAGTGATCCATCAAATCCACCTGCAATAATGTCTACATATTGAGTGTCTCCGATAACTGTATCCATTGGTGGCAAATCAATTACTTGGTTTGCGTTTCCACCTGTAACAACAGCATCTGCTAAAGGATCAGCGTCTGCAAGTGATTGGCTGGCGCCATCTCTTCCTGCATATTCGTCAGTAATAATAACTGTCTTTACGCCTTGCTTTTCTATCTTCTTGCAATTCATAATCAAGTCAGTATCAGGGTTACCGAAACCTTCTTGAGATACAATTACACCATCCAAGTCAAGCATTCTGCATAACTTAGCTGTCCAGTTAGATGATCTTTCCTTGTCAGCTAAATATACGTTTTCATTTGTAATAATCATACCAACAAAGTTGATGTCTTTTCCGTGAACTTTGTATAGATTTTTTACTACTTCATTGTTCATGTGGACATATGTTGGGTTCTTATCACAGCTTGATACGCAGTTACCACTGATGATTGCACCGTCAAATAATTCTGTTGGGTACAAAATCGTAGGAACAATTTGCTTAGCATCTACTCCGTATACATATGTGTCGTGGAGCAATCCTTGTGATTGAAGCATTTGAACATAAGCTACTCTCGGTAGTCCTTTGAACTTTTCTGCTCCTTCCATGAATGGGAGTGTTTCATACACTTCTGTCTCATCCGGCTCTAAATTTCTTCCTGCTTCTGCAAGATAAGCAGCTGTTTTAAAACCTGCATATCTGAGAGCTTTTTCATGTTCGTGTTGTTTTAGTCCATCGATTGGATCTGCTTTTAGAACAATATTTAGAGTTTTTGAGAACGGTGTGTATTGTGCACCCGGACCTGTCATGTCAACGATTCCTTCTTGGAATCCGACGATCTTACCGGTTGTCATAACTGCACAACCTTTCAGTACGTGAGTCTTACCACTTCCGACGATGTCAACTTTTGACAAGACGCCCGGGAAAACTCCGCCTGGACCTTCTACTTTTACGCGTGGTTCAACAACATCCTTAACAGGTGTAATTCTTACACTTTCACCCGGACGTGCTAAAAATACATCAGCACATTTGATGTGTTCATCCTCTAAAACCAAGTCGATGATTTCTTGTTTGTTAACAAAAAGTGTACCATCTTTGATCTCGGTTTTATCACCGAATTGAATATCTTTAATAATGATATTACCAATTTCGAGACGCATAAACTCACCTCCTTAAAAAACTTAATTTATATTTGAACCGCCTGAACGTATCTCACGAAACAGGCAGTTAAATACGTCAATTTTATGCGGTTAATGCCGCATCATTTCTATAGATTATATCACTTTAGTGATAGGGTAACCCTTAAGGAATAGTTCAAGTTCCTGTCAAGGGTAATTTCGACTTTTGGTCTCCCCCTTTTCTCCGGGGTTATGAGTTTATTTAAAAGACTATTTTGTCTTTTCTAGCATTTCGCGTACAGATTCTTTTGTAGCTTCTTCTTTGTCTAATCTGTAAACTTGTTCACCATCTTTGTAGATAGCAATTACAGGGAGTCCTAAAACTTTTTCTCCGATTGCAACTCTTCTTCCTGTTGCAATGTCAAATGAGCAGAATTTTACATTAGGAAAATCTTCTTCCATTGCGTGAACATGTGGCATAAGTGCTTTACATGGTTCACATGCTTGTGACCAGAAGTCTACTAAAATGTAACCTTCACCATTTTTTACTTCTTGTTCGAAATTGTCTTTTGTTAATTCTAACATATTAACCCTCCTTATTATTCAAAGTGTTCGTTTATATATTTTTCAGCTTGTGTTGCGGCAATTGCGCCGTCTGCAGTAGCTGTAACTACCTGTCTTAATTCTTTCTTACGGTTGTCTCCTGCTGCGAATACTCCCGGAATATTTGTGTGCATGTTTTCATCTGTTACAATATACCCTTTTTCCATATCGAGAATTCCTTCAACCAATTCGTTCTTAGGAATATATCCGACGAATACGAATAAACCGAATGTTCCGTCATTTTCATCAGCAAAGATTTCACGCTTTTCGTGTGTGTTTGTATCTTCAAGAACAATGCTTGTTAAAATTCCATCACCTTTTACTTCAGTAACAGTTGCGTTCCAAATATAATCGAGTTTTGGATTTTTGAAAGCTTTTTCTTTAATACTTTCAGCTGCACGAGCTTCATCTTTTCCTTTTCTATAAACAATAGTAACTTTTCTAGCAAATTTTGAAAGATACATTGCTTCTTCAAAAGCTGAATCTCCACCACCAACAACATACACTTCCATATCTTCAAAGAAGTTTGCGTCACATGTTGCACAGTAGCTTACGCCTCTTCCTGTGAATTCAGCTTCTCCAGGGCAACCAATTTTTCTAGGTGTTGCACCTGTTGCAACGATAACTGTCTTTCCTTCGTATGTGTTATCTTTACAAATTACTTTTTTAACTTTTCCTTCAAGTTCAACTTTTTGTACTGTATCAAGAACAAATTCAGCACCGAAATTGTCAACTTGATCTTTCATTCTTTTAATTAAGCTTGGACCTGAAGCATTTTCAACTGAACCCGGATAGTTTTCAACATCATCCGTAATAACAATTTGTCCACCAGCTTTTTCTTTTTCAAGAATAAGTGTCTTAAGTCTAGCTCTTGAAGCATAAAGTCCTGCTGCAAGTCCTGCAGGGCCTGCACCAATAACGATCACGTCGTACATAATATTCCTCCTTATACGATTATCTATTATACATATACCCTTTGTGGCATATAATAAACAATTTACTCAACATTGTTACGACACTGTAACAACTACGAAATTTCACAAGCTTTTTTAAACAATAAAATACAGAACCTATTTTGGCTCTGTATCTTTTACCTGAGAGATTCTCAATTTTTTTAATTGATTGCTCCTACGGCGAATAAATTTCTTTCCAGAGGTCTGTCCCTCAAACGGTCCTTTTGCCTGAGTCCTTCTAAGTTTTACTTATTATACCTTCGGCGCCACTACATGTAGCGGTCTCTCCCGTTTAAAATCAACCAGTCGTTATTAGCTTGTAATTACATTGTATCATTTACTTGCGAATAATGCAATAGCTTTTTCAAATATTTTTAATTTTTTTTATAAATAAATCCTATACGTTTTCTCTATTAACAACGTATGTTGCGATATTGTTACTGTGGTCACTGACTCTTTCAAGATTCGATATGCAGTCGAGAAAAATAATTCCCGGCGGTGCATCAGTATATTTATTTGAAAGTCTCCTGATATGTGTTTCTCTGTACTCTGCTTCCATTTCATCGACATGGTCTTCTATTTTAAATACTTCTCTTGCAAGGTCGCTATCTCTTCCGACAAACGCTCTTATCGATGTTTCAAATGAAAGTGAACATTCCTCAAACATGTTTTTCATTTGTTCTCTTAAAACATCATCAAATTTTATTGAATCCTTATCTATATCCTCTAATAACTCAGCAATGTTTTTTATATGATCTCCACACCTTTCAATGTCACTTATCATATAAAATAAATCGTCAACATCCTTATGCTGCTCATCCGAAAGCGGAGAATGACTGAGTTCTATAAGATATGACGTAATTTCACTTTGCATTTTGTTAATTAGAGCTTCTCTTTGCATTATAGTGTCAAATTTTGCCCTATCGCCATACACAATTAAGTTTTCTGCTTCTTTAAGAGATGTTTTTACCATATCGCTCATTCTTTCCATTTCTTTAATTGCTTGGCCAAGAGCGATTGCCGGCGTCTGTAAAATACGATTATCAAGATAAATCGAAACTTGTTCCTCGTCTTTGTCTATACCCGGTATGATTTTTTCAGTAACTTTTACAAGCGCATTTGTAAATGGATAGAAAATAATTGTATTTAAAAGATTGAAAGCAAGGTGTGAAATTGCTATTTGAGTAGGAAGGCTTGGAATGTTATTTTCCATAAAAGCAACGTACCAAGGTTTTATTATTAGAAAAACTATCATGAATAAAATAGAGCCAACCAAATTGAATAAAAAGTGAATTAATGCAGCTCTTTTTGCCGTTTTATGTGCTCCAAGGGAGCTCAGTATTGCGGTTGTAGTACTTCCAATATTCGTTCCAAGTAACATAGGAAATGCTGCCCCAATATGCATAAGTCCCTGCATTCCAAGAGCTTGCATAATACCTACAGTAGCTGATGAGCTTTGAAGGATTGTTGTCGCAATTACCCCAATTATCAAGCCCAAGAATGGTGAATTTAGTTGTTTCATGAAATTTGAAAACATTTGATTATCACTTAAAGGTTTCAAGCCTTGTTCAAGCATCATGATTCCAAGAAACAGCAAACCGAATCCTAAAAATGATTCCCCAAGGGATTTTGTCGATTTAGTTTTACCAATCAAATAAAAAACTGTACCAACACCTACCAAAATCGGCGAATACTGACCCAAGTTAAGTGCAATGATAAATGAAGTCATAGTTGTCCCGATATTTGCACCCATTATAACTCCAACCGCCTGATTTAGAGTCATAATTTTTGCGTTTACAAAACCAACGACCATAACCGTTGTTGCACTGCTGGATTGAATAAGGCAAGTAACCAACGCCCCGACAAGTATCCCCCTGAACGTGGATTGTGTAAGAGCACCCACTATAGCTTTCAGTTTACTTCCTGCAGCTTTTTGAAGACCTTCTCCCATTAGAGCCATTCCGTACATGAAAAGGCCCAAGCCGCAGATAACTTTCATAGCAATTTCCATATTATCTCCTTAAAAATAAACTACACCTAAATAATATCACAAACAAAATATTATTAAAAGTAATTTAAAGCACTTTTAATTCTCCATTAAACTAGTGAGAAAACGGAAAATCAAGCTGTCTAAGTGCTTCGTATAAAATTATATTAGCAGAATTTGCAAGATTTAAGCTTCTTTTTAATTCCGGTATCATAGGTATAGTTATTAGATTGTCATGATTTTCTTTCATTATTTCAGCCGGAAGGCCTGATGTTTCACGTCCGAACATTATAAAATCTTCATCTCTGAATTTGACATCGGAATATCTTCTTTGCCCCTTTGTTGTCGCGCAATATAGAGTTATTCCAGGATTTTTAGATTTAAAATCCTCGTAGTTTTCATATACATGTAAATCTACAAGTGGCCAATAGTCAAGTCCGGCACGTCTAACCGCTTTTTCGTCAATCGAAAAGCTTAAAGGTTTTATAAGGTGCAATCTTGTCTCTGTAAGAGCACATGTTCTTGCAATTGCACCCGTATTATACGGGATTTCCGGCTCAAAAAATACAATATTTAACAATTTAAATTAAACTCCTTAATAAGTGCATTTGCAACTCCCTCATCATCGTTGTCTCCAACAACAGTTGCTTTGCTTGCCTTCTTTATTTCATCCGTCGCATTTCCCATAATAAACGGATGACCTGCGAGTTGAAGCATAGGAAGATCATTTTCATTGTCACCGAAAGCCCATACATCGTCCCAAGTTATCCCAAGCTTTTCAATCATTGATTCAATGCCATACTTCTTAGTTCCTTTAGACGATGTAATCTCAATATTATTATGCCACGAAGATGAGTTAAATATTCCTTCTCTATCAAGAAGCTCTCTAAACTTAAGTCTCGCTTCGTTGTCATCCGTTATGATTATTATCTTATAAATATCGTCATCGATATTATAAAGTTCTTCATACGGAAGAATCACTCGTCGCATTTTATCTTCATATCCTTCCGGCATCCTGCCCTTTATTTCTGAGAGAGGATTTGTTTGATTTTCTTCACTTGTAATAAGACCATCAATTGGATACAAATGAAAATAAAATCCTGTGTTTTTAAGTAAGTCAAGAACTTTATTCACAGTTTCTTTGTCAAGCTTTGCTTCATAGATCATATTACCATTCTCATCGGCAACATGTGAACCATTTGTCGCTGCAATCATCAGATTAAGGCCATGAACTTTTGCATAATAATACGGACTCACATAAACTCTCCCTGTGATAAAAGCAAGCTCTACACCTTGTTTTTGTAGTTCCTTTAAAACCTTCTCCGTTTTCGGTGTAATTTCCTTCTTATCATTCAAAAGTGTTCCGTCCATATCAAAAGCTGCCAGTCTTTTCTTATTTGTCGTCATTATTACCTCTGTCCTCTATCATCTTTTTGAGTTCTTCATAGAAACTCTTTGTATCCTTAAAACTTCTATAAACACTTGCAAATCTGACATAGCTGATTTCATCAACATCTTTTAATCTATCCATTACCATTTCGCCTATTTTTTTACTCTTAACCTGCTTTGCCATTGAATTTGAAAGTTCCTTTTCGATTGAATCTACAATTTCATTCATCGATTCAATTGAAACAGGACGTTTCTCAGCTGCCCTTATCAATCCTTTAAGTATTTTTTCTCTATCAAATTCTTCAGTTGTGCCATCCTTCTTTTGTACAACCAAAGGTGTTTCTTCATATCTTTCATATGTCGTAAATCTATGCTTGCACTTGAGGCATTCACGTCTTCTTCTGATAGTCTTTCTATCTTCGCTTTGCCTTGAGTCTACAACTTTAGAGTCTATATAACCACATTTAGGACAATACATATAAAACCTCCTTATGCACTATAAAAAAGGTCCGCCAAACTAAATTAATTTAATTTGTACGGACCTATTGTTATTGTCTTCTAATCGAAATTAATTCTTAAGAAACGGCGGAATGTCTAAATCCCAAGGTAAACCCTTTGATGATGTGGAAGCTTTTTTATCATCTTCCTTTTCTTCTTTTTCAGAAGTTTTTTCATCTCCGTTCTTTTCCTTTTTTTCGCCAAATTCTGTAGCAATAACGGTAATCTTAATAGAATCTCCAAGAGATTCATCGATACCTGCACCAAGAATGATGTTTGCATCCGGATCAACCGCTTGTCTTATGAAATCAGCAGCTTCATTAAGTTCGAGCATTCCCAGGTCATCTCCACCTGTTATATTAATAAGAACACTTCTTGCACCTTCAATTGAAGTTTCGAGAAGCGGACTTTCTATTGCTTCTTTAGCGGCTTCACTAGCTCTGTTGTCGCCTTGAGCATAACCAATACCCATGTGAGCAATACCTTGATCTGCCATGATTGTCTTGACGTCAGCAAAGTCAAGGTTGATGAGGTTTGGAACCGAAATCAAATCGGAAATACCTTGAATACCTTGTTTTAAAACATCGTCTGCCATCATGAAAGCTTCTTTCATTGTTGTTTTCTTTTCAGCAATTTGTAAAAGCTTGTCATTTGGAATTGTAACCAATGTATCAACCTTCATTTTGAGCTCGTTAATTCCGGTCTCTGCATTTTTCATTCTTTGTCTGCCTTCAAATGTAAATGGTTTAGTAACAACCCCGACAGTAAGAATACCCATATCTTTTGCAAGTTCAGCAACAACAGGAGCAGCTCCTGTTCCTGTGCCTCCACCCATGCCACTTGCAATGAAAACCATATCGGCTCCTTGCAAATGTTCAATTATTTCATCTTTGTTTTCAAGTGCAGCTTGAGCTCCAATACTTGGGTTTGCACCTGCACCAAGTCCTTTAGTAATCTTTTCGCCGAGTTGAACTCTTGATTCTGCTTTACTTGTTTGTAATGCTTGTCTGTCGGTATTAAGTGCAATAAACTCTACACCCTTTACTCCGCATTCAATCATTCTATTCACGGCGTTGTTTCCGCCTCCGCCAACACCAATTACTTTAATCTTGGCAAACTTATCAACGTCCATATCAAAATCAATCATATTAATCCTCCATATATTTATTTATATTATATCATACTTTTTCGTTTTTTTCTAACTTTTCTATTAAAATTCTTCTTATTTCTGCAAAGTTGTTAAAAATACGTGTACCAAAAACAACTATTGTGGCATAATATATCGGAACACCGACTCTATCTCCGAAATATGTCAAAAAAACTGCAATCAACGTATTGCCGATTAAACCGGACATAAATATTTTTGTATTGAACTTTTTTTGAAGATCCGCATTTAAGCCACCAAGAATCGAGTCTAGCGACGCTAATATTATAACCGATACATAAAGGCTATATACGGTGTTATATGTGTACGGTAAAAATAATCCAATCAAAATTCCGATTAAAATTCCAATTAAAACAATTGACACAACTACATCCTCCCATCTCGTTTAGGAATTATTATATTTTTATTTTTCTCCACTTTAACATCCATATAATAAGTCGTTTCCAAAAGATTTATATAGGAGTTTTTATCGTTCATAATATTATAAATCATCTCCATATCTCCCACTGCTTTTATAATAAACGGTGTAGCCTTTGAGTGCCCATCAACTTTAACTGTAGGTCCCATACATTTTATTTCACTATCTCCCATAACTCTTACATCATTGATACTTATTGCATCAACTCCCGCAGCTTTGAGCTCATTTAGAATAATCATTATATCAATGTCGTGAATTATACCAAGATTGGTATTTTTATAATCCTCATCTTTTGAGTCATCAATCATAATAACAATTCCTTCACCCTTAATATCGTATTCACCGGATAAAATTTTTAGTTCTTTAAGTTCATTTTGAAGACTCCGTTTCAACTCATCTTGATAAGCAGGACTGCTTTTTTCTTCAATTGAAGACTTTATATGGGATATAATTTCTTTGTCAACATTTATCTGATTCTCAACAACATTAAGTTCTCTGTTATAATTTTCTATTTTTTCAATAGACATTGGACTCATTATTTCCGCTTTTTCTCTAATACTCATTGAAATCAAAATACCTAGAAGCGTTGAAATAAGCCCGAACATAATTTTCTTCATAACGTTATTCATCACGCTTTTTCACTTCTGTTGTAAAATGTATATCCGGCATTTTTTGAAGCTTCTCTACTTCCACATCCTCCTTTGCCGTTAAATCTACAACAAGCCCCAAAGAGTTTAAAGTGTCAATAATTCCGGACTTGATTTTTAATGCTGACTTCAATGTATCCGAATCGCCGATAGCTTTAACTATATACGGCGAGGCTACTGCTACACCATTAATTTGTAGAAAATTACCTGCTCGTTCAATCTCCGTTGTCGAAGTAATCCTTTGCCCATTTATCGAAATTGCTTCTGCATCAGCAGCATTTAATGAACTTATAAGTTTCAAAAGCGTCTCCGGATTATCAGCAATTATATCCTCCGTTACACTCGAGACATTCGACGGAACGGAAATTCTGAGTTCTATTCCTCGGCCTTTAACGTCTGAAAGCCCCGAAATAATTTTAAGCTTCTCAATCTCGTCATAAAGTTTATTGTTGGGATTATCTTTTGATTTCAATCTAGTTTCATAATCATATAATTTTTTATTAAGTTCTTGTATTTCTTCCTTTTGTCTGTCCCGTTCTTCCCTAGACTTTTTTAAAAGCTCCGCAAGTTCTTTTGCTCGAAGAGTGCCACCATCTTTTTTCTGGGAAGTATTTAAATTTATCGTTCTTATCTGAAGGCCTATCAATAAACCTAGAATTATTGCTATAACTGCAAGTTCAATTTTATTCTTCAACTTTTTCACCGTCCTTCAAAAATGTAACAGGCGGATCCATATTGAGTTTTATAAGGGTGGTTGTTTTACCCTTAGCATCCAAAGACTCTAAAGTTTTTTCAATGAAATTGAATTTGTTTTTAATTCTTTCGCTTTTACCAAAATCAATCTTTATATTTCCAACTCTTGTAAGTCCGAATTCCTTATTTTTCTGTAAACGAATCTCAAGATATTTATCAATTATACCCATGTCTATAGCGGTTGTGATTATATCCCTTAATGGTTCTATATCCTCATTTTCTTCAAAAATATTAAGACCCAAGTCAGAATCATTTACATCAATTCCTTTTACAATAGGATAAACACTTGTTGTTTTGCTTTTCGAAAGTATTCTTCCATCCTTATCACAAGTAAAAATAACACCGTTTGAAAGGATACTGAATACTTCTTCCCTTTCAACCACCGTTATTCTCAATGTGTTCTTTTTTTCCCTAGTAACACTTGCCGTCTTTACATAAGGAAGTTTAAGTAAATTTTTTTCAGCGTTTTTTGTGCTTACTTTAAAAATATTTTCACCGAAATGTATACCGCTACCATTAATGAGTTCACTAGATGAGGTCTTGTTATTTCCGGAAGTTTCTATGTTTTTTATATTGAAAACATTTCCAATATACATGAATGCAAGCAAAATAATGGACATAAACATACTTATTGTTATGCCCAAATTTCTAGCTTGTCTAATTCTTCTTCTTTCTTTTCCGGAAACTCTTTTCATTTATTTCTTTAAATCCTCATAAATATTTTTTGCAATAATATCTGCCGAATCCTTAACAAAGAGGTGCCCAGCATTTTCACCCATAGTTTTAAGTTTTTCTCTATCATTCATAAGCTTGTCGACAACTTCGAGTAAAATGTCCTTGTTTAAGTCCGTTTCCTTGATGAGTACCCCGGCATTTTCATCTTCATATTTCTTTGCGTTGAAATATTGATGATTTTTAACAACATTCATTTTCGGAATCAATACCGACGGCTTTTTCATAGCACTTACTTCGTTTAAAGTTTGAGCACCACATCCGCAAATCACCAAGTCTGCTTTTTTCATAAGTTCATAAAACTCGTAATAATAAGTATAAACAGTAGCGTATTTAGGTAATTCAGGAACCAATTCATGAAATTCTTTCTCCCAATTTCTTCCGCAAATATGAATCCAATCGTATTTAAAATCTTTATACTCGTTAAATATTCCGCCAACAGCTTCATTTAAAGACTTTTGTCCTCCACTTCCTCCAAAAGATAAAACTGTAAGTTTATGATTTTCATCTTTTATTTCCATATTAAATTGACTTCTTATAGGAGTACCCGCAACGACTTTATTTTTTTTGTTTTTAAAATTTTCTTTCACGCTTTCATATGGTAGGAATGTGATTTTTGAAAATCTGTCCAAAAAATTCGTAGTAATTCCAGGATATGCATTTGATTCGTGAATATAG
Source organism: Ezakiella coagulans (assembly GCF_003096635.1). Lineage (GTDB taxonomy): Bacteria > Bacillota > Clostridia > Tissierellales > Peptoniphilaceae > Ezakiella > Ezakiella coagulans. The sequence goes on from NZ_QEKV01000003.1 coordinate 15,931, forward strand.
AGTGGAATTTTTTTAAGTTTTGCAGCATAACCTATAGGTCCTGAAACATATCCTCCAGTACAAATTATTGCATCAGGATGATATTTATCAATATATTGTTTTGAAGTTTTTACGCCCTTAATAAATGAGTTCAAACTTTTTATAGCTTTTATAGACGGTTTTAAAATAAGCGGCATAGAAGTTACCGGCAAAAACTCATATCCTTCTTTTTTTGCGATTTCTTCTTCAAGTTTGCCCTTAATGCCTACATAATAAAACTTTGCATTTTCATCTATTTTTCGAATTGAATCGGCAATTGAAATTGCAGGATAAATATGTCCCGCTGTTCCTCCACCGCTTATAAAATATATCATTTAAGCTCCCTTCTTGGACAATGGTTCAAAATATTAAAAGAGATTCCAACCATAGTGAAATAGGCCAAAATTGATGTTCCGCCATAACTAATAAATGGAAGTGTTATACCTGTAGAAGGAATTGCATTTACAACAACCCCCATATGAACTAAACTTTGAAATCCGATATATGTTCCAACCGCAACCAAAAATGTAGATGTGAATGTATCCATCATTTTAAATCCGGATGTTATAAATTTAAAAGATATGAAAATATAGCACAAAAGTATAAGCGCCGCTCTAACAAATCCAAGTTCCTCAACAACAATTGCAAAAGCATAATCGGAGTAAGCTGCGTAAACATAAAAGTACTTCTGAATTGAATTTCCAATACCTACACCCCAAAGCCCCCCGTTCGCAACGGCGTACATACCTTGAATAGTATGCCACCCTACATTCAAACTATCTGAAAACGGGTCCAAAAACGCTTTAATTCTGTTCGATCTAAATCCCCTATTTGCTATATAAAATACACCAACAGGAACTGCCATAGCATATACAAATGCTTCTCCAAGTTTCATTGTCGTAACAAAATACATTACAAAGAGAGCCGCTGCAATTACGAGTGCTGTCGAAAGGTCTCTTTGAAGATATACAAGTCCTACATTAAAGCCTATAAATCCTAACGAAAAAACAAGTCTTTCAACATCTGACCTTCTCTTTTTCGATAGAATTGTTGGAAAGTGTAATGCCGCCGAAACTTTTAACAAATCTGACGGTTGCAATGTGAATTTATTAAAAACATTTATCCATCTATATGTGTTTTCAATCGGTGAGGATAAAAAAGGTATAACGCATAGTCCAACAGTCATAAGCCAAATAAAACCACTATATTTTCTGAGTATCTTCAACGGAAAAACCATTGCAATAAACATTGCTATTGTTCCAATAAGAATAAAGACCAAATGTCTCATAAAAAAATATGTTCCATTATTTTTTTCTTTTATCCCAATTGGATAGCTCGACGAATAAACCATCAAAATTCCGATAAGAACAAGTGCCCATATAGAAAAAAACAAAACATAATCAAATTTTGGTCTTATTCTATATACGTTTGATTGTTCCATCTTTTAATTCCCTTACAAGTTCTTTAAAATAGTCTCCTCTTTCTTCATAGCCTTTAAACTCATCAAAGCTGGATGCACCCGGACTAAGAAGAACAGTGTCACCCGTTTCTGCAATATCAATAGACTTTTTAAATGCATCAATCAGCCTATCAGCCATAAAATAATTTGTTACTCCAAGCCTATCAGCAGTATCTTTTAGTTTATCCTTGATATCTCCAAAGAAAATCATACTCTTAACTTTCTTGCCACCAAGATTGATTAAGTCAGTAAAATCTGTTTTTTTATCAAATCCTCCAAGAAGAAGTGTTGTATTTTGAGGCGTGCTCATAAGAGCCGAAGCTGTTGCAGATGGATTTGTTGCTTTTGAGTCATCAATAAATGTGATTCCTTTGACTTCATCAACAAATTCAACACGGTGATAATCAAGCCTGAATTTGCCCAAAAAATCATCAAGCATTTCATCCGTCAGGTCGAAAAAGCTTGCTGCTAAAACAGCCGCCATAAAATTTATTATATTATGTTTTTCTTTATATCTGAGTTTTGAAACCGGCACCCTTTTTCGGAAATCATTTATGTCAAAAACAACATCATCTCCATCTAAGTATGCATTCATGCCTTCTTTTTTATCTAATGAAAGTCTGTAAATATCGGCGTCTGTGTGAATCTCCGATTCATTTATATGGTCCGCACTTATTATGAGTGCATCACCCGGCCGTTCATTTTTAAAAATCTTATACTTAGCCTTTTTATAATTTTCAAAACTTCCGTGCCAATCGAGATGATCCTCTTCAATGTTTAAAAGAATAGCAACCTTAGGTCTAAATGTATCTGTGTTGTCAAGTTGAAAACTTGACAGTTCAAGCACGTAAATATCGTCTCTATTCCTGTCGTCATTAAAAATCGTCATTCCGATATTTCCAGCGAGTACTGGTTCCTTGCTTTTCAATAACTCATAAACCATTTCAGTAGTAGTCGTTTTTCCGTTTGTACCCGTTATTGCAATAACATTTTTCGGCTTGAATTCCATATAAAAGAATTCAACATCAGAAATCACTCGAATACCCTTTTCCCTAAAATATTTTATATGCGGCTCATAAGGAGGTATTCCAGGACTTTTTATAACAAGGTCAATTGAACGATCTGTAATCGGCTCATCATCTTTATAAGTCTTAATTCCTAAAACTTTGTATCTTAAAAGAACTTCTTCTTTTTTATCATAGACACAGTAAGGCCTATCTTTTTTTGAAAGATAATCAGTAATACTTTGTCCCGTCTTTTTTAAACCCATAACCAGAATCATAATATACCATTCCTTGTAAATATAATATAAATGACTGCAATAACAAAAGTTACCACTACAAATGCCATAACAATATCTTTTTCATGATGGCCCTTCATCTCAAAGTGATGGTGAATCGGTGCCATCTTGAAAAATCTTTTGCCGGTCTTTTTGAAATATAAAACTTGTATTATTACAGAAAGTGTTTCAATTACATAAACCAATCCAAGTATTACTAGATGAATCGGTTGCTTCATTAGCATAAATGCCGTTGCCAAATATCCTCCAAGAAAGAGAGAACCTGTGTCTCCCATAAAAACCTTTGCAGGATAGATATTATAAACCAGAAATCCAAGCAGTGCCCCCGAAAGAATGTGTGACATAAATTCCACTTCGAATTGTGGAATATGGCGTGCAACAATCCCAAGAGCCACAAGCACAACCGCGCTCACTCCTCCGCACAGTCCGTCGAGTCCGTCTGTCAGATTGACAGCGTTTGTTGAACCTGTTATTACTAAAACCATAAACGGAAAATAAAGAACTCCTATATCAATCGTCTTTTTAATAAAAGGAATATTTATTTCAGTTGTGTATTTCAATACAAATCGAACATAAAGTGTCATTGCAAGCGAAAACAATATTTGAAGAACTAGTTTTTGTTTTGCAGTTAAACCCAAATTGTTTTTCTTTGCAATCTTTTCATAATCATCTAAAAAGCCAATGCCTGCAAACAATAGCGGTGCAACCAAAAGAAATAAGGCAACTTTATAATCGCATTTTTTAAATATCATAAATACAATTGAGAAAATTACATAGGTTGCAATAAAAAATATTCCGCCCATCGTTGGAGTCCCCGCCTTAACATAGTGACTCTTTGGACCCTCTTCTCTTATTTCTTGTCCCATCTTGAGTTTTCTCAAATATGCTACAGTCCAGTTACCCAAAAACACAGATACTACAAATGCAGCTATAAGATAAAAATAATCCATTTTATTCCTCTTCAAATACTAAATCAATTCTCATGTCGTCTTTAATTTCGCTTCCAGGCGGAACTGTTTGTTTTACACATTTGCCCTTGCCTGAAGTGTTAATTTTTACTCCACGACTCTTTGCCAAATCTTTCGCTTCGTCAATTGTAAGACCCTTAAAATCAGGCACCTCTTCCTCAGGCTTTAAATTTTTTACCTCAATAAGAACAATAGCATCTTTTCCTATATAAGATCCGACTGCAGGATTTACTTCTTCTACGATTGAATTTTCCTTTATATCATCTTGATCAAGTCTGAATTTAACCTTACTTTGATTGAGAAGTTTTGCAGCATCTTTTAAACTCATTCCCATAATATTCGGAACCGAAAGAACTTCATCTTTGTTTTCATGTGCTTCAGTTGTAGGCTTAATACCTAAAATCGGGAAAATATCTGACATAATTCTTGAACTTACAGGGCCTGCAATAGTCCCACCATAAGGAATTCCATTTCCCGGTTCCTCAACAGATACAAATACCAAAACTTTCGGGTCATCAATCGGTGCAACCCCAACAAATGAGGCAATATATTTATCCTTTAAATACTTTCCTTTATCCGGGACCATAGCTGTTCCGGATTTTCCTCCGACTCTAAAACCTTCAACACGGCCAAGTTTATTGTTTTCGTTTACAGTAACTTCCATAATTTCCCTCATTTTATCCGAGGTTCTCTTAGAAATAACTTTTCTTCTTATTTCTACAGGAAATCTTTTTATAGCTTCACCGTTAGAGCGAATCTCTTTTACAATTCTCGGCTTCAATAAGTAACCGCCGTTAACTGCCGCAGCTGTCGCCATACATGTTTGAAGATTTGTAGTTGCAACACCTTGACCATAACTTGCTGTTGCAAGAGTTGCAGGCGTCATATCAGCAACGGTTTGCGGTATAATTCCACTTTGTTCACCGTTTAAATCTACACCACTTTTTTCTCCAAATCCATATGCTTTAATATATTTAAGAAACTTTTCGCGTCCAAGTTTTCTTGCAATTTGAATAAACGCTACGTTACAACTTTCAGCATATGCATGTGTGATGTCAAGTCTTCCGTGTGGATGTTGCCACCTTACACATCTTAACACAATCCCAGGAATATCTGTAACGGCCCCATTACAATAAAGTTCCGTCGAATCATCAGCCAGTCCTTCTTCAATTGCCGCAGATAATGTAACAGTCTTAAAAGTGGAGCCCGGCTCATAAAGAACATTTACATTTAAATTGTTCCAATTCTTTTGCCACTCCCCAATCATTTCATCATTAGTCTTGTCTTTCCACTCCTCAGCCTGCTCTTCATCTCTTGGAGCACGCGGATTGTTATTATCATATTTATTTGTGTCGGTCATTGCTAGAATGTCACCGTTTGTCGGATCCATAACAATTACTGAAACACTCTTTGCATTATTTTCTTCCTTTGCTCTGAGTGCTTCCTTGTCTGCAATACGCTGAATTTTATCTGAGACAGTTAAAATAACATCTCCTCTTCCATCGCCTCCGAATGTTTTTACCTCCGAAAACGGCAAGATTTTGTTATACATATCCGTCATCTTGATAACCCTTTGAGGCTCTCCAAAGAGGTTATCATTCATTGTGAGCTCTACTCCGGATAATCCTTTTTGGTCTATGTCTGTAAAACCTAAAATATGATCATACAAAAAACCATCCGGATAAAAACGTCTTTCTCTTTCTTCGATTTCGAGACCTCTTACATCAAAATCTTCCATGTTTCTTATTTCTTCTATAGCTGTTTCAGGTGCCCATTGAACAATTTTCTTCCTTGTTTCCCCTTCGAGAATTTTTAAAATGTCATCGGTTTCTAAATCAAAAACCTTCGCGATTTCCTGAACAAACTTTTCCTTGTTGCTGTTTCCATCAGAACCATCAGTTGCCGTACCCTTATATGTCTTTGGGTTTAACCAAATAGTATATGCCGGAATATTAAAAGCGAGTCTAGCCCCTTCAGAGTCCAAAATTTCACCACGAGTATTGTTAATACTGTAGCTTTTTGTCCATTGTGAAAGTGCATCTTTCTTTAAACTCGCTCCTTTTATTATTGCAACGTCAAAAAGTTTAAATAAAACATATAAAGTGAATACAGAAATTCCAAAGAGTACAAACAAAACTCTAGCGTTTTTTAGTCTATTTGTTTTTCTAATCCTCTTATTCTTTTTCATTATCTGAATAATGCTCCCAAAATTGTTTCAAACGTCTTTTTCTTAACTATAACTTTTTCCTCAGTTTCTTGTGAATTTATATAAATCTTATCATTTTCCCCCGGATAAATCATGCCTAGAAGAGTTTGAGCTTGTTCTTCAACAAGTTTTGATGAGCGAATCTTTTCAAGTTTTGCTTCTTTCAAATCGATTTCTTTTTGAACTGTAATAATATCTGTTTTTATGTGATTTACTTCAGATTGCAGTTTTGAAACCCCGGCTCTCCCGTTTATATAAGAAAATGCAAAGGAAATAATCACAAATAATGCAAGTGAGGCGTCTCTCATAAGCTTTCTTTTAAGCGCTTTTTCGTTCTTCTTTTTTACTGCAAGAGCCTTTTTACGCTTTGAATCCAACTCGTCATTTTTAATTTCATATGCTAAATTCGTCATATTTCCTCCTTATATTTTTTCTATTATTCTGAGCTTTGCACTGTGAGCTCTGGTATTTTCTTTAAGTTCATCTTTCGAAGCTGTTATAGGTTTTTTCGTTATAACGTTCCCTGTCTTTTCTTTGTCACATGTGCAAACAGGTTGCTTCGGATCACAGATACAATCGAGTTCATAGTATCTAAAAGCATTTTTTACAATTCTGTCTTCGAGTGAATGGAACGATATAATTGCAAGTCGTCCACCTTTTTTTAAGAGAAAAAACGCATCCTCTATTGCAGATTTGAGTGCATTTAATTCATCATTGACTTCTATTCTAAGAGCTTGATAAATTCTTAAAAGTGACTTTGTCTTTTTGTCCGGTACTCCGAAAACCGACTTTTTTATTATGTCATTTAATTGACTTGTGCTTGTGATTCTTCTGTTTAACCTTTCGTTGACAATATTTTGAGCAATCTTTTTTGAAAATCTTTCTTCGCCGTATTCAAAGAAAATTTTTGTAAGATCTTCAAGACTGTACTCGTTTACGATTTCTTCAGCTGTGAGAGACTGTCTTCTGTCCATTCTCATATCGAGTGGAGCGTCATCCCTAATTGTGAACCCTCTTGATTTTTCGTCAATTTGATATGAACTTACTCCGATATCAAGCATTATTCCGTCAAATCCGAATAATCCATATGGCATCAAAAGTTCTTTCATGTTTTTGAAATTGCCTCTTATAAAAGTTGTCTTATCTTCATACTCTTTAAGTTTCTTCTTTGCCGCCTTTAGAGCATCCTCATCTTGGTCGATGCAGACAAGACGACCCGTTGTAAGTCTTTTTGCAATTTCATAACTATGTCCGCCACCGCCGACAGTTCCGTCCAAATATAATCCGTCAGGCTTTATGTTTAAACCGTCAATCGTCTCATTTAAGAGTACACTTTTGTGGCTAAATGTCTCCATCAAGACCACCTCCGAAATTAAACTTTTCCATAACTTCTTCAAGTGCGTCTTCGCTGTCTTCAAAATCGTTGTAATCTTCGTATCTTTCCTTGGACCATATTTCAACTCTATTTGCTAGTCCAAGTAGCACTACATCTTTGTCGAGTCCGGCATATTCTCGGAGTTTTGCAGGTATAAGTATTCTTCCTTGTTTATCTGTTGTGACATCTGCAGCCATTGCAAAGAAGCTTCTTTGCAATCTTCTTGCATCCTTTTTCGAGAGTGGAAGCGATGAAATATGATTTTGGAACTTCAACCAATTTTCTTCATTGTACGCAAACAAGCAGTGATCGAGTCCTATTGTTACAAAGAACCTGTCACCTAATGAGCTTCTGAGTTTTGACGGAATTATAAGTCTGCCTTTTCCGTCAACTGTGTGTTCATATGAGCCCAACATGCTGTTTTCAATTGAAGCAAAATCTAAATCAGTCATATCACCACTTAGTGCCACTTAGCACCACTTCCCTCCACTTACTTATATTTTACCGTAAAGATTGGTGATTTACCACTAATTATTACCGTTTTATGACAATAAAAAAAAGTAATAAAAAAAACGGGCATGTTAACCCCGTTTTAATCCTATTACTTCCTAATTTTGCATAAGTATTGAACTTGATTTGCTTGCTCCGATTCTCGTCGCTCCAGCTTCTATAAGCTCCAAAGCAAATTTTTTATCCTTTATTCCGCCAGCAGCTTTTATCCCACATTCCCCACTTACAACACTTTTTATAAGTAATATGTCATGAACCGATGCACCTCTTGTTGAAAAACCTGTTGAAGTTTTAACAAAATCCGCCCCCGATTCCATAACAAGCTTCGATGCCGAAAGAATTTCTTCATCTGTTAAAAGTGCAGTTTCGATTATGCATTTCAAAATTCTTTCGCCACAAACTTTTTTTATATTTCTTATTTCGTTCAAAACATATTCAGTATCTCCACCAATAAGTTTGCCTATATTGATGACCATATCGATTTCGTCCGCCCCATTTTCGATCGCATCTTTTGTTTCAAAAACTTTTGTGGCAGTTGTGTTTTGTCCGAGCGGGAAACCGACGACCGTACAAACCTCAACATCGCCGTCTTTTAAGAGTTCGTGAGCCAATTTTACAAACGATGGATTTACGCAAACGCTTTTAACATTCAGTTTTTTCGCTTCATCCGCAAGTTTTATTATATCACTTTCAACAGCATTCGGATTCAAATTCGTGTGGTCAAAATATTTACTTAGTTCCATAAGAAGCCTTCTCCTCTCTTTTCGAAAAAAATCTAAAACATAGAACTGCAACCAAAACTATAATAAAATAAACAATTATAGTCATCATCGATATCGAATAAAATATTTTCTCCGGCAATAAATTAATCATCAGAGAATATCTCGGGTCCATTAGCCAAAGGTCATTAGAAAACAAAACTTTATGAAATGTTGTCCAAAACTTTTCAAAGTTTATAATTGCCGGTGCAAAAATCAAAACCGGATATACGATAAACAAATACCATCTTCTAGAAATATCGATGTAAGAAATATGATTTTTATTCTTGATTATAATAAACCACGCTGCAAAAAAACTTAAGACGCAAATAATCCTTACCATTCGAAAAAGCTTATAGACATCTTTCATGTGGCTGACCTCGTCTTCGCTATAGACCGAATCAATCAAGTTCGAGTCTTCTCTCGTGTTAAAAAGATATGCCTTAAGTCTGTCTATTTCTCCAAGATACTCCTCTTCACTAAATCCACTGAATTCCTTTATATTTTCGTCACTTCTATAAACCGATTTATAAATTCTCGTATTAAATGAAGACACGAGCACAGAAAAACTTAGTACAAATACAAATATTAAAAATATAAGCCCGTACGTAACGGGCTTTAGTTTAATTTTCATATTAATTAATCAGCCAAATTGTGATAAACTTCTTGAACGTCATCAAGTTCTTCAAGAGAATCTATGAGTCTTTCAATCTTTGCTCTCTTTTCTTCTTCAACTTCAATTTCAGTATCCGGGATGAATGTAACTTCAGATGCCGCGATTGTATATCCTTTGTTTTCAAGGGCAGTCTTTACAGCGTCATAGTCTTTTGGATCTGTATATATTTCAATAACATCATCTTCCGCTTGAACATCTTCTGCACCTGCGTCAATAGCATCCAACATAAGTTCGTCAACGTCTATTGGCTTATCTTCATCTTGTTCGATTGCAATATAGCCTTTCATATTGAACATATATGAAACAGAACCTGTTGTTCCAAGGTTTCCGCCGCATTTATCAAAGACGTGACGTACATCTGCTGCAGTTCTATTTCTATTGTCGGTCAAACAGTGTGCCATAATTGCAACGCCTTCTCCACCATATCCTTCATATGTTATTTCTTCGTAACTTACGCCGTCTAGTTCACCCGCACCTTTTTTAACAGCTCTATCGATATTATCTGCAGGCATATTTACAGCTTTAGCTTTATCTATTGCAGCCTTTAAAGATGGGTTAAAATCAGGATTTGACCCCCCTTCTTTAACAGCAACCATTATATACTTTGCAATTTTTGTAAAAGCTTGTGCTCTTTTTGCGTCTTCTTTACCTTTTTTGTTTTTAATATTGTTCCATTTTGAATGTCCTGACATATTATTCTTCCTCTCTTTTATAAAATATAGGTACACATCTTTTGTGTTTTGTTTTTTCAATCATTAATTCTATTTTTTGTCTTTGTTTTTCATCTATCTTTTTGCCCGACAAATAGCTATCGAGCTCATCATATGAAATTCCCATTTCATCTTCATCCGTCTGTCCCTCAAAAAGTCCTGCCGACGGCGGCTTTTTTAAAATCGCATCGGGGACTTCAAGAAGTTCTCCCATTTTATAAATCTCGCTCTTTATATATTCCCTGAGTGGCATAACGTCAACTCCGCTGTCACCATGTTTTGTAAAATATCCGGTCAAATATTCACTCTTATTTGTCGCTCCGCAAACCAACAAATTATTCGTTTGTGCAACTTGATATAGTGTCGCCATTCTAAGTCGTGGTTTCAGATTTGTGTTTGCAAGTGTGTTACTTGTATCTGGAAGCACTTTTATAAACTCGTCATAAATATCGCTTAAATCAATTCTTAAAATTTCTCGATTGGAATTTTTTGTGAGCAAATCTGCATCAAACTCATCACTTTGTAGTGAATGAATTGGCATCTTTATCGCAATGAATTTAATCGGTAAAGGTTCTAAAATTTTAAACATTACAGACGAATCAAGACCGCCTGAGATTCCAAGAACATATCCATCCGTGTGGGTTTGTTTGGAATAGTTCAAAAGAAATTCTCGTATTTTATTTATTTCAACATTAAAATCAATCACTATCTTAAAACCTCTTTTATAATTTCCGTCTTCGCAGTTCCCGAAGTTAAATCTGCTATATCGGAAATAAATTTATCTTTCGTTTTTTCCGGAACAGTTACAACGACCTTTATATCTTCATAAAATTCCGTATTTAAAATCTGAATTGCAGCATTATTTATATAATTCAAAAGAATATCATATAAATCATAACCTACATTAATCATTATATCATAAAAAGTCTTAAAACTCCTAATTCCCGCATCTTCAATTACGCCTGTCGCTGAAGACATATAAGCTCTTGTAAGACCGCCGGCTCCAAGTTTAATTCCTCCATAATATCTCGTAACGACAATCATGCAATTTTGGAGTTCATTCATTTTTAAAGCTTTTAAAATCGGAAGCCCTGCTGTTCCTGAAGGTTCGCCGTCATCTTCTGCCTTTTCACGCAGACCCCCTACATCAAATGTGTATGCATAACAGTGATGCGTCGCCTTTGGATGTTTTTCCTTAACATAGTTTATAAACTTTTCGGCATCTTCTTCGGACTGAATCATTCTCGCTTCCGACAAAAATACCGACTTCTTTATCTCATATCTGAATTCTTCGGTCGATTGAACCGACTTAAAAGGTTTTATATCCATATCATAAACCCCTCTTCAAATATTTTGTATATGTTACGACAGTGCCTTCATCTGAATATTTCTTGGAAATTATTTGATTGTTTTCCATAAACAAACTTAGCTCTTTCGCTTCACTATACGGAAAAAACTTTGTGTCCTCCACCGTTTCTCCATACAATTCAAGTTCAATTGCTTTCAAGAGACTCCTAACATCGCCGTCGTTATATGCACTTATCACCATGTCGGCATCCGCATAAATATGTTTATCAACTACTTTATCAGCTTTATTATAAACCTTTATTATTTTTTTGTCACCAAGTCCCAAATCTTTTATAAGATTTTCTGTTGTTTCAATTTCAACATCAAGATGCTTATTTGATATATCTAAAACTTGAACAAGAAGATCCGCCTTCTTTATTTCCAATAAAGTTGAACGAAATGCGTCTATGAGTTGATGCGGAAGATTACTTATCAGTCCAACAGTATCCGTTAAAATTATATCTCCTCCATGTGGAAGTTCAATTCTTCTTGCATGAGTATCAAGTGTTGCGAAAAGTCTATCATCTGCATAAACTCTTTTATCTTCATCTGCTCCTGAAAGTTCGATGATTCTATTTAAAAGAGTTGACTTTCCCGTATTTGAATACCCAATTAACGAAACAATCGGAATACTACTATCAGACCTCATCTTCGATTTCGTATCAAGAACTACCTGCGCTGCCTTAACATCTTCTTTTAACTTGTCAATTCGCTTTCTTAGAACACGTCTATCGAGTTCGAGCTTTTGTTCGCCGGCGCCTCTCATACCCATGACTCCAAATTGTCTATCCATATCTTTTCGCATGCCACGAAGTCTCGGATACATATACGAAAGTGTTGCAAGTTCGACTTGCAATTTTCCAAACGCTGTCGTCGCACGCTGATTAAAAAGTTCCAATATAAGTTGATTTCCGTCAATTACAAGCATATCAAACTCGTCTTTCACATTTTGAAGTTGCCTTGGACTCAAATCTTCGCATACAACGATAAAGTCTGCTTTAAGTTCTTTAGATATATTTGAAAAGTACTCGATTTTACCGCTGCCAAAATAATATTTCGGATTTATTCTTTGAATATTTTGAATTAAAACCGAAATGACTTCTGCACCTAGACTTTTTACAAGTTCAATATTCTCTTTTTGACGTGGAGAATCTTCTGAAATATCATTTGCTATTATAACTGCTTTTTTATCTTTAAAATCCAAGCATCTTCACCCACTACATTATACAGCATTTTAGCGAACTTGACAAGTAAAGGTCGATTAAAAATCGACCTTTTATTTTACTTATATGTTATTACCTCTGCTGTTTTAATAATTACAGGTTCAACCGGTTTATCCATTTCGCCGGTCTTTGTATTTGCAATTTTATCAACAACGTCGATACCTTCAACAACTTGACCGAAGACCGTGTGGTGTCCGTCGAGATGCGGTGTTCCACCGAATACTGAATACATCTTCTTCCATGTATCATTTACGTATGACGGATCGACGTATGATTCATATTGAGGCATTGCTTCTGCCGGAATGCTGCTGTTTTGAACGATAAAAAATTGACTTCCGTTGGACATAGGTTGTCCGGTATTTGCCATTGAAAGTGCACCTCTTATATTAATTAAATTCGGAACAAATTCATCTTCAAAACCTTCGCCGTAAATACTTTCTCCGCCCATTCCTGTTCCATCAGGGTCTCCCCCTTGAATCATAAAATCTTTAATAACTCTGTGGAATGTAACACCGTCATAATATTTGTCTTCGATATGCTTTGTGAGATTTTCCACTGTTTTAGGTGTTAAATCCCTGAATAATTTAATTTTGATATCTCCCATATTTGTATGGAAAATTGCAATTTCGTCCCCCTTCTTTAGTGGTTGAAGTTGTGGCATATTCTTTATTTCTTCTTCTGTAAAATTTTTCTTAATTGATTCTTCACTCATATATTCATCCTCCGTAATTCCATTTTTATCGTCTTTTTCTACATTTCCTTTATCTGTGTTTTGATTTTGGCATCCTAATGAAAAGAAAGCCAATACTATCATTAATCTTAACAAATGTTTCATATTTTCCTCCGTTTAATTTGATATTTTTCTTTGGGATATAAAATTTATCCCTGTATTTCCCAAGTTTTCTATAACAACTTTGTTTGCCACTATCGGCGGCTCAAGCGTTATACTTTTCAAAAGTTCCTTGCACTCTTCTTTTTCCGCTTCCGTAAGTTCTCTGTCCGACTTCACACTCAAGTGTCCTTTTGATGAATTTACTAAATTTACCTGTGTATAAAAAACAGATTTTTCTTCATAGTTTTTATACGACAGCCCTCTCGCACACTTGTTTCCGTAAACTTCCCCATCCTTTACAACAAGATGGCAGCCGACCGGACAGTTTTTACAAACCACTTCCAAGATGCAACCTCCTGTGCTTAAATATATTAAACCACGTGAATGAAATAGTTCCCTTTAACACGCTTGACGCACTCACAGCAATCCAAATGCCTTCGATACCGAAATACGGAATCAACAAATAGCTGAGTGGTATTCTGAGCAGATTTCCTGCAATTCCTATAAAAGAAGGCGGTTTTGTCATCGATATACCGTTAAAAGCTCCCTCTGTTACAATTTCAATACACATGAATAACTGACTGAACGAAAGAACCATCAAATACATCGCTCCATATTTTATTGCTTCTGCTTCGTGTAAAAATAACTTTATTATCGGGTATCTTGCAAAATATAAAAGCGCACTTGAGAAAATCCCGACACAAATCATTATTCTTAAACTTGTAAAATAAGCCTTGTTCGCCCTTTCATGCTTTCCGGCACCGTAATTTTGTCCAACAAAAGTCGCGTTTGCCGTACTAAAACCTCCAGCTGTCATCCACGAAATACTTTCAATTTCCGTTCCGATTGACTGACCTGCAACAGGTGCTGCACCAAAAGCATTCACCATTTTGTTAAGATACATCGAAATAAAACAGTGCATACCCGATTGAAGAGCCGGTGGAATACCAAGACTAAGAATTCTCCTTACTTTCTTCGGTTCCCATTTTTTTAAATAGTCAACTTGAGCGTACAGGAATTCGTGTTTCTTGCCAAAATATATAAACATCATAAATACGAAAAGTTGCGAAATTGTTGTTGCAAGAGCCGCGCCAAACACTCCCCAATTAAAGAAATGGATGAAAAGCGGATCAAGAATCATATTTACAAAAACTCCGATTCCATTCACAACAAAAGTAGCTCTCGAATTACCTGTCGAGTTTAAAATGACAGACATTATCGGATTCATAAACAAAAATAGAAATCCGACACTGACAGTTCTAAGATATGTGTATGCATTTTGTAAAGTGCTCGCATCTATAATATTAAAAAATGATAAAAGTTCCTTATAAAAGAAAAATACAATAGAGGAAAAAGTCAAAGCTATTATCGCATTTAATTTAACTCCGGAATTTATATAACCGTGAACTGCTTCAAAGTCTTTTTTACCAAAGTTTTGACTGACAGTAACCGCAAGTCCAACTTGTGCTATCATCGTAAAACTTTGCACTAACCACCAAAAAAGTCCACATATTCCAACCGCTGCAACAGCGGAAGTGTCGATTGTGCCAACCCAGTAGAGGTCAGTTAAATTGTATGCCATTGTTAAAAAGCTGGTTCCCATTAAAGGTATCGCCAGCTTTAACATTTTTTTGGAAATATTTCCTTCGGTTAGATCTACAACCCTAGCCATCTAAGCCCTCATCGGTCAAAATTCGCACGCCATCGCTTGTTACAGCCATTGTATGCTCATATTGACAGGAAAGCTTGCCATCCTTTGTCCTTGCCGTCCAGCCATTTTTATCCATCTTCATTTGCCATGTTCCGACATTTATCATCGGCTCAATGGTAAATACCATGCCTTCTCTCATTCTTGCTCCACGTATGCCCGTGTTATAATGGAACACTTGCGGATCTTCGTGCATTTTTCTTCCAATTCCGTGACCTATAAAGTCTTTTACAACCGAAAATCCAAACTGTGAAACATATTCTTCTATAACAACTCCGATGTCACCAAAATGAGCTCCCGGTTTTACAATTTCAATGCCTTTATACATTGCTTCTTTTGTTACATCCATCAAAAGTTTAGCTTCGTCACTGATATTTCCAACGGCATAGCTCCAGGCGGAATCGGAAAGATATCCGTCTTTATTTACAACCATGTCAATTGTAACAATATCACCGTCTTTAAGTTCTCTGTTCGATGGGAAGCCGTGGCAAATCTCATCATTAACACTTGCGCAAGTTGCAAATGGAAATCCCATATAGCCCTTTTGCTCAGGTGTTGCTCCATGTTCTTT
This sequence comes from Ezakiella coagulans, assembly GCF_003096635.1. GTDB lineage: Bacteria > Bacillota > Clostridia > Tissierellales > Peptoniphilaceae > Ezakiella > Ezakiella coagulans. The sequence continues at coordinate 31,592 of NZ_QEKV01000003.1, forward strand.
CAAATATTTTTCTACAAATGAGTCTATTTCAAGAGTAGTTATGCCAGGAACGATAATCTTGCTCAAATTTTCATGCACTGAACGAAGAAGTCTGCCTGACTCTTTCATTCCTTCTATCATTCTAGGCGTCTTTATTGATATCATTTTATCACCTATTCCTTATAGCTAATATTATAAGATAATATTTTGGATTTTTCAACTTTTATTTATTACAAATTCTATTTAATTCGAAATATTTTATATTCGCATAAATATTTTTATATAAAACTTGAAATGATACATTCAATATTTTAAAATTATAATATGAGGTGATAATTTGTTTAAATTAAAGGATATAAAATTTAAAAATATTCTCGATATAGAAAATCTTGAAATACACGAAAATGTCGTGACCATTGTTAAGGGCGAAAGTGGTTCGGGAAAATCCACAATGCTTAAACTTTTAAATAATATAATCTCTCCGGACAGCGGCGTCGTTATGTACAATGGAGTCGACGTGAACGATATAAATCCTATAACTCTTCGAAGAGATGTCATAATGCAATCGCAATTTCCAAATATTTTTCCCGGAAATGTGAGAGAAAATTTAAATATCATTTTTACTTTACGCGGAGAAGAAGGACTTGACGACGAAAAACTTTTAAAAGCTTTGGAAATTGTAAATCTTAAAAAGGATTTAACTGATGACGCACAAAATCTAAGCGGTGGAGAAAAGACAAGACTCTCAATTGCAAGGCTTTTTTTAGTTGAGCCTGAAGTTTTTCTACTTGACGAGCCGGGTGCATCTCTAGATTCAAAGACTGAAGAAATATTGATGAATAATGTTATTTCCGAAATAAAAAAACGAAACAAAACTTTGATTTTTATTTCTCACTCAGACAATCCGGAAATGATTGCCGACGAAATCATAACGATGAAGAATGGAAAGGTGCTTAGTCATGAATGTTAGCGATATAAGTTTATACAATCTTATTTATGCATTTATATTCATTGCATTAATGATTGTAATTTTTAATGTAAAAAAAATCCGACTCAGTAAAATTCTCGCATATTCTACTTTCAGAATGACCTTGCAACTTATACTCGTCGGATATATTTTGAGTTATATTTTCGATAAACCAAGTCCATATATAACTCTTTTAATTCTCGGTATAACCGAAACTTTTGCGATTTTAAATGCTATAAAGCGTTTGAAAATAAAAAACAAAATGATGAAAAAAATTACAGCTATTTCCATCATTTCAGGTTCTGTCGTTGTTATTTTTTACTTTTTGTTAGCAGTTATAAAAATAACTCCTTGGTACAATCCGCAATTTTTCATTCCTATTGCCGGAATGGTCATTGGAAATACAATGACAGGTGTTACACTTGCTATAAAGACATATATGACCGGATTTAAAGATAACAAAGAACTTGTAAACGGCAGTCTTATGATTGGCGCTTCCCCAAAAGCAGCGACACAATTTATTGCAAAAGAAGCAATTGACAATGCCCTTCTCCCGTCACTAAACAAAATGTTCGGCATGGGAATAGTATTTTTGCCGGGCATGATGACCGGTCAAATTCTTTCCGGAATAAGTCCTAACACAGCAATAATATACCAAATTGTAATTATGCTCGCCTCGTTTTCGAGTAATGCAATCAGCGTAATTTTGATTTCTGAGATTGCACACATGGCATTTTTTAACAACAGAGCACAAATTATAGACATAGAGTAAAATAAAACCCTCCGCATCAATTACGGAGGGAATTTTTTAATTTCCATAGGCTCTAAATCTGTTTTTTGTTACTCTTATAGCTTCTTTTATATTTTCATCCGGAGCATCATTCGGTGCATTGCATCCGAAAGCCATCATAAAGTTGTCATACGGCTCCATCTTATCTAAAAGTTCAGTCGTCTTTTTGTTTACTTCTTCAGGCGTTCCCTTTCCAATAAGTCTTATCGGGTCGAGATTTCCAACTAAAATTTTGTCGCTCGGAAAATGTTTTATAACCTCTTCCATATTCATTATTTGGTCAAGGCTTATTGCATCGGAGTTTGTTTCAATCATCATATCCAAAAACTTCCACGTGTCGCCGCAAATATGAAGTTGTTTCCAACAGTCAACCGAATCATATACATAATTTAATCTCGGAAGCACAAGCTCTCTGAAATTTTCAGGGCTAAGCGTTACGCTTGCAGGTTCTGCAATAGACATATATTTTACTCCCGCCTTGACAACCGCCTTTGCATATTCCCGAACAGCATTTTTTGTGTATTCCAAAATTTCGATTACAAAATCTTTATTTTTTATAATTTCGCGTAAGAGATGCGTCGCACCAGCAAGTTGAACTGCAAGTGTGAACGGTCCGAATATTGAAACATATAAAGGCTTGTCTATATTTGAGCTGATTAAGTTTTGGCTCTTCAAATTTGTAGGCATTCTTTTCAAACTATATGGGTCAGGGATTTCAAGATTTCTGATGCTTTCAGTAGTTGTGAATTTATGTTCGAGTGGACTCGGAAAATCGTAATCCGGCTTTAAAAGTTTAACCCCAAGCGATTCACTTATAATATTTCCGTCGCTCAAAGGATAGATAAAATCGCCCGGAAATTCCTCGTCTAGCCTTTCCGCCATCTTAAGTTGCGTTTCCGGTGAATTATATACCTCATAAACTTTTTTATCGACAAATTTTAAACCGTTTGTGCCCAAATCTGTCAGGAAAAATCTTCTATTTTCGCTTTTGATATATTCCATTAGAGTCATATTATGCCAATTCACGTTTCATCAACTCCTTTACAAGTTCTACAGCTTCAACTGCATTCTTTGAAAAGCCGTCAGCTTTAATTTCTTGTCTGAATTCTTCGGAAACCGGTCCGCCGCCGATGATAATAAGCGGCTTGTTTTTATTGTTGTTTAGCTTTACAACCTCCTCCATATTAGGCATTGTTGTCGTCATCATTGTGCTAAGACCAATAAAGTCCGCATTTACCTCTTCCGCTTTTTTTATAAATTCATCAGCTTTAACATTTTGTCCAAGGTCGATGACTTTAAAACCCGCAGCCCCAAACATTATCTTGACAATATTTTTTCCTATTTCGTGCAAATCCCCTTCAACAACACCGATAACAATCGTCGGTCCGTCAGACTCCATCTTGTGACTACTTTTCTCTTGGAGATAATTAATAGCCATATTTAAAGTGTCTGCACAAACAATTACTTCGGAAACATAATATTCTTCCTCTTCAAAAAGATGCGTCACTCGGAGCATTCCTTGACTCAGTGCAACATTATATATATCGTCTTCTGAAACCCCGGCATCGAGTGCTTCATCTATATAACTTAAAATATTGTCTTCATCCATCTCAACAATCGCATTTGCAATCTTTTCAATATATTCATTCATATTAAAAACTCCCTTTCATTTCGCATTTCGCTTCGCACCCCTCACACGGAGAAAATTCCTTTAAGCTCTCACTTTTTTGGAGCAGTGCTCTTATTGCCACAGATTTCACTGGATAAAGTTGGTTGTATTCGTTAATCTTAACCGTATCAAGCCCGACATTTTTGTAAATTTCTTTTTGAAAACTAACAGGATGCGTCTTTGTTCCCGGATATACATATTTTTTTACAGAAAGTCCTGATGCCTCATAAATTTCTTTCATAATATGTTTTCTGTACATATCGAGAGTTACAATCCCAACTTTGTCCAAAACCATCGCCGGAAAAGCCATCCCGCTTTCAATCAACTTTTCAATTTCTTTTTCAAAATTTTCTCCGATTGTATAGACTATGTCCGCATACATTTCATCTTCATTTAAACAATATCCATAACTTAGATTTATATATTGTTCAAAATCTTCAAGACCTTTATCAATTTTTTTCATCATAACAGGTCTCGGCTCCCTATCTTTAAATCCCAAAAATTTTATTACAGTATCCTTTTTTGCTTTTACGTCTCTTACGACCGCTTCTCTATAATCTTTCATAATACCTCTAATAATTTTATTCTATAGCCTGATTTTAGCATATTGATATAAAAAAATCAAATAAAAAGAGGTTGAAAATTCAACCTCTAAAACTCTATTTTACACATTTATTGTTGAGAAGTGCAATCATTACACATACTAAACTTAGTCCAACGTCAGCAAGAACCGCAAGATACATTCCGTTCTTTACACCAAGATAAATCGCCGTCAAAACACAAATCTTTGTTAAAAGTGACAATGCAACGATGAATTTTACATTTTTCAAAATTCTTCTCGACGCTCTTATTGCCATTGGAATTTTTCTAATGTCATCATCCATAATAACAACATCACTCGAGGTAATTGCAGCATCTGAGCCCATCTTTCCCATCGAGATTCCGACATTCGCTGCTTCAAGCACTGCGCTGTCGTTTATTCCGTCGCCGACGAAGCTCATGTGGCCGCTATCTCTTTTTTCGAGCATAAACTCAAGCTTATCCGACGGACTCATTTCCGATTTGTAGGTGCCAAATCCCAAAATATCTGAAAGAGCTTTTACCTTTGATTCATTGTCCCCAGATACAAGCACCGGTTCAATGTTTAAATCTTTAATCTCTCTAACAACATCCATTGCAGAGTCTTTAAGCTTTTCTTCAAGATAGAATTCACCAATCAAATTGTTTTCTTCTAAAAGATGAATTACAAGACTTTCCCCGCCGCCTCTGATTTCGTAGTGTTTGTTTTGGTATTTAAAATCGATTCCTGCTCCCGGAATTTCTGAAAGTTCTTCAGGTTCCGGTGCATTTTCCATTTTAAAAGCGGTTGCAATCGGATGAGTTGACCTCTTTTCTCCAATCGCCATTAAAAGTTTCAAATCTTCTTCGCTCACATCAGCCTTTTTTACAACCTTTACAAGCGACAATTTATTTTCAGTAACCGTTCCGGTTTTATCAAATCCGATTGTCTTTATATGGCTCGTAGCATCAATAAATTCAGAGCCTTTGACAAGAATACCTTGTCTTGAAAGAGACCCAAGGCCAACGGCATAGCTAAGTGGAACACCAAGCACGACCGAACATGGACATGAGGTTACCAAAAATGCAAGACTTTTTCTTATCGCATCATTGAAATCGCCCTTTGTTATAAGCGGTACAACTGCAATTAAAACTGCAAGGCCGACAACAATCGGAGTGTAAATTCTTGCAAAAACCGTCAAGAATTTTTCCTGTTTACTCTTCTTTTTCGCAGCTTCTCTTACCAAATCGTCCATTTGTTTAAGGAGTGAGTTGTCTGAATCTTTATAAACTTCAAGCGTCGCTTTTTTACCAACAACGATCGAACCCGCCGAAATAATTTCGCCTTTATTAAATATTCTAGGTTCCGATTCTCCTGTAAATGAAGATGTGTCAATTGATGCATACTCGTCAAGTAATATGGAATCAAGCGTTACCATTTCGAACGGTTCAACCTCAATTTTTGAACCGACCTTGACATCGCTTGCAGATTTTTCAACTGTCGTTCCGTCTTCAAAAACAACCCTTGCTCGTCTTTCCTTCTTAGTTACAGTGTTTCTCAAATCCTTTGTTGCACGGTCTACAGCTAAATCGGTCAAAAATTCACCTACTCTATATAGAACAATAACCGCAGCCCCTTCTCTCGCTTCACCGATTAAAACGGCGCCGATTGAAGAAACCATCATAAGAACTTGTTCATCGAGTCCATTTCCTTTCATAAGAACCTTTATTGCGTTTTTATAAACAACAAATCCGGAAATTATTAGAGATGCTATCGCGATATAATTATTTTTAAAGACAAACGATAAAATAAGAAGAGCGCCACCAAATAAAATACTTAAAAATTCAAAACTTTTAAAATCAATTTCTTCCTCTTCTTCCATAAACTCTTCCACTTCGCCCAAATCTTCTGAAGATTTTACATCCACCAAAATCACATCCGGCTCGATTGACTGAACAATCTCTAAAACTTCATTTTTCTTTAAGTCTCCGTCGACTGCCAAACTTCTGTCGATATAATTTAGAGTTGCACTTTTTACCGATTCGTGCTTATTTAGTTTGTCCTCAATCTTCCTTGCACAATTCGGACACAACTCGCCTTTTAAAATATACTCTGTCATATTGACCTCCTTAATCCAATAAAGATAATCATTTTCAAAATGATAAGTTATTGAAAAGTTTTTCAATTCTTTTTCAATTTAATATCATTATACCCATAACCGAATTAAAAGTCAACAGAAAATATATAAAATTTTAAAAAAATATAAAAATATTTTGTCATCTATCTTATATGCTTTGCAAAACAAAAAAATGGAAAGAACCGATTGATTCTTTCCAAAAATATAATATGAAACTTACTCTGTCTTATTTTGAAGACGGTGAATAGTTCGGTGATTCTTTTGTGATTGTGATGTCGTGCGGATGGCTTTCGATGAGAGATGCGCTTGTAATTTTTACATAGCGTGGTTTTACTTTGAGTTCATCGATGTCTTTGCATCCCAAATATCCCATTCCGGATTTTAGACCGCCCATGAGTTGGTAAATAACTTCGGATACTTTTCCTTTGAAGTGAACTCTTCCTTCAACTCCTTCAGGAACGTATTTCTTTACGCCTTCTTGGAAATATCTGTCCTTTGAGCCGGCGCTCATTGCTCCCAAGCTTCCCATTCCTCTGTATTCTTTGTATCTTCTTCCTTCGTAGATAACTTCTTCTCCCGGAGATTCTTCAGTTCCTGCAAGAAGACTTCCAAGCATTACAACCGAACCGCCGGCTGCAATTGCTTTTGTGATATCTCCAGAGTATTTGATTCCGCCGTCTGCAATGATAGGTCTGCCGTATTCTTTGGAAGCTTTGCTTGCATCCATAATTGCTGTTATTTGTGGAACACCGATTCCTGCAACAACACGAGTTGTACAGATAGATCCAGGTCCGATACCTACTTTAACACAGTCTGCTCCTGCTTCAAAAAGTGCACATGCTGCTTCATATGTCGCAACATTTCCTGCGATAACTTGAAGATCCGGATATGCTTTTTTAACTTTTTTGACCGATTCAATAACTCCGGCACTGTGTCCATGTGCTGTATCCAAAACAACGCAGTCAACTTTTGCTTCGACAAGTGCTTTTGCACGATCAAGCATATCAGCTGTAACGCCGATTGCAGCACCTACTAAGAGCCTGCCTTGTTCGTCTTTTGCGCTATTTGGATATTCTATGGATTTTTCAATATCTTTTATTGTAATTAAACCTTTTAATTTATAGTCATCATCAACAATTGGCAATTTTTCAATTTTGTGTTTCATCAAAATTTCTTTTGCTTCGTCCATTGTAACGCCTTCTTTAGCTGTAATAAGACGTTCTTTAGTCATGACTTCGTCGATTTTTTTTGTTAAATCATTCTCGAATCTGATGTCGCGGTTTGTGATAATGCCGATAAGCTTTCCATCTTTTTCAACTATTGGAACTCCGCTAATTTTATATGTTCTCATTAAATCGTCAGCATCTTTTAACGTATGATCTTTTGAAAGGTAGAACGGGTCTGTTATAACTCCATGTTCACTTCTTTTGACCTTGTCAACTTCATGAGCTTGTTCTTCAATGCTCATGTTTTTGTGAATGATTCCGATGCCACCTTCTCTTGCGATTGCAATTGCCATTTTTGATTCGGTGACAGTGTCCATTCCTGCGGACATAATTGGAATATTAAGTGTAATCTTGTTTGTTAGTTTTGTTTTTGTTTCGACTTCTCTCGGTAAAACGTGACTTTCTGCCGGAACAAGTAAAATGTCGTCGAAAGTCAGTGCTTCTTTGTAAAATTCCATAAACCCCTCCATGTGTATTAATAGTTAAATAGATACTATCTATTTTTAGATATAATAAAGCTACCGTAATGAGTAGCTTTTTTCTTTACTTTATTATATAACATAAAGACTTATAAAATCAAGCAATTAAATCACTATTTGTAAAAATGTGCAATATTTTTTTATTTGTAGTATAATAAGTTTAGACTTAAAGGTGCCACAATCGACACTGTATACAAGGAGGATAATATGGAAGTCTTATTTATAGTTTTAAATCATGAACAACACTTCGATGAAGTGCTCAGAGCTTTTTCTGCAGAAGGTATTCACGGCGGAACAATTTTGGAGAGTCAAGGTCTCGCTGCTACTCTTGCAGAACATTCAGAAGTCGGTTATGATTTTTTCAGAAATCTTTTAAACGGTGGAAGACCATACAACAAAACAATATTTCTAATTTTAAGTGAAGAAGAAGTCAAAAAGGCAAAAGAATGTGTAAGAAAAGTCGTAGGAAATCTCGAAAAGGAAAATGTTGGAATAATGTTTTCAATCGATGTTAAGTCATTTGAAGGCTTAACAAAATAAGGAAGGATAATTTTATATGGAATCAATTTATGCTTTAGCAGTTCTTATTGCAAGTGGCCTTATTTTTTCGCGCCTATTAGGAAAATTTAAATTTCCGGATGTTACAGGATATCTTATCGGTGGAATTTTAATAGGCCCTTCTGTTTTGGGACTGCTTTCACAAGATCAAGTAAAAGGTATGGAAGTTTTGAGTACTATCGCTCTTAGTTTTATAGCTTTTTCAATAGGCTCTGAAATGGATTTAAGAGCAATCAAAAAGATGGGCTCAAAAATTATTATTGTTACAATTTTCGAAGCATTGGGAGCATTCTTATTTGTAACAGCGTCAATGCTTTTAATATTCAAACAAGATTGGGCTTTCTCACTTGCAATCGGCTCAATTTCATGTGCAACAGCTCCGGCAGCAACTCTTATGGTCATAAGACAATACAAAGCCAAAGGACCGCTTGTAGATGTTTTAATTCCAGTTGTAGCTTTGGACGACGCAGTTTGTATCATAGCTTTCGGTATAGCTTCCTTTATGGCAAACGCTTTAATAAACGGTGAAAGTTTAAATATTGCAACGATGGTCGGAAAGCCGCTTTTGGAAATTTTAATGTCAATAGGTCTCGGTGCAGTTGCAGGTTTTATTTATTCGTTAATTGCAAAAAAAGTTAGAAACGACGGAGAAAATCTTTCCTTTACATTGGCAATGATTTTCCTCGTAACGGCAGCAGCATTGAAATTAAATTTATCAGGACTTTTAACCCTAATGGTTATGGGTGTTGTAATTACAAATGTCGGACACGTAAATAAGCGTTATCTTGACCTTGTAAACGCTATTACCCCACCTATATTTATATGTTTCTTTGTTTTATCCGGTGCAGATTTAAATCTTTCAAACCTTAAGTCCGTCGGTATCGTCGGAATCGGTTATGTTGTTTCAAGAGTAATTGGTAAATATCTCGGTTCAATGGTTTCTACTAAAATCAGTGGCTTTGACCAAAGCGTTCAAAGAAATCTCGGTCTTACTCTTGTTCCTCAAGCAGGGGTTGCTCTCGGTTTGAGTCTTATTGCCGCAAACATTATTCACGGTGATCACGGACAATATATCAGAACAATTATATTGGGTGCAACAATTGTGTATGAACTTGTAGGACCGCTTCTTGCAAAATTTGCACTTAAACGTTCAGGTTGTATAGAAGAAAACGCTTAATATTTGACAAGTAAAAAAAATAATGTTATAATTAAATTACTCATTAAGAGTGGTGGAGGGAATAGGCCCTTTGAAACCCGGCAACCCAGACGGTGCCAAATCCTACAGTTCGACTGAAAGATGAGTTTTTAAAGGACTATTTTGCAGTAGGTTTTGGATTTAACCTACTGTTTTTATTTTAATAATTTTTATGTAAAGAAGGAGAAATATGATCAGATTTCACACATCGGAAAGTGTCACAGAAGGTCACCCTGACAAAGTTTGTGACAAAATTTCAGACAGTATTTTAGACGCAATTTTATCTAAGGATAGTGAAGCAAGAGTTGCATGCGAAACATTTGCAGCAACAGGTTACATTGTAGTAGGCGGACAAATTTCAACAAAATGTTATGTTGATATTCCGTCAATTGTAAGACAAGTTTTAGCAGACATAGGATACACTCGTGCAAAATTCGGTTTTGATGCTGAAACATGCGGCGTTTTGACATCTCTCGAAGAACAAAGCCCTGACATTTGGATGGGAGTAAAAGAGTCTCTTGAATCAAAAGAAGGTGCAAAGGACGAGTTTGATGCAATCGGTGCCGGAGACCAAGGCATGATGTTCGGCTATGCTTCCGACGAAACTCCGGTTTATATGCCGCTTGCAATATTTCTAGCTCATAAGCTCACAAGAAGGCTCGCTGAAGTTAGAAAAGAGAGAATTCTCGATTACATTTTACCGGACGGAAAAGCTCAAGTTACGGTTATGTATGAAGATGACAAGCCAAAGAAAATAACTTCTCTAGTTTTATCAACTCAACACCTTCCTTCGGTCGATATCGAAACATTGAGAAGAGATGTGAAAAAAGAAGTTATTGATGCTGTAATTCCGGCTGAGCTTCTTTCAGACGATACAAAAATATATATAAACCCAACCGGTCGATTCGTTGTAGGCGGACCTAAAGGAGATGTCGGACTAACCGGAAGAAAAATTATTGTCGATACCTACGGTGGATATGCAAGACACGGCGGCGGTGCTTTCTCAGGAAAAGACCCTACAAAAGTTGACCGTTCGGCTGCTTATGCTGCAAGATATGTTGCAAAAAATGTAGTTGCCGCAGGATTTGCAAAAGAATGTGAGGTTGCTCTATCCTATGCAATAGGCGTTGCTGCTCCTACTTCAATTGATATTGATTGCAGAGGAACTGAAAAAATCGACTTAGAAGAAATCAGAAGAAAAGTTTCTGGCATTTTTGACTTACGTCCTGCAGCAATCATAAAGAACTTCGATTTGAAGAGACCGATTTATTCGCAATGCACAAACTATGGACATTTCGGTAGAGACGATTTAGATCTACCTTGGGAAAAGCTGGACAAAGTTGAGGCACTTAAGAATGCGTAATAAAAGACCGATTGATACAATGCTTTTAAGAGCACTCGCAGTTGGAGGAGTTTTGATGCTCCTCTCGGCGATACTTTATTATAAAATTTTTATAGTCGGACTAAAATAAAAGAGAATCATTTGATATGTTCAAAATTCGTACATATCAAATGATTCTCTTTTTTATTTATTATTTTTAGGAATGGTCACAATAAACTGTGTTCCAACTTTTTCTCCGTCTTTTACTTCAATCCTTCCGGAATGAAGTTCAAGTATTTTCTTTACAAGATGCAGTCCAAGTCCAACGCCATTTGATTCATTCCCCGCTCTTCTCTCACGATAAAAAGCTTCGAAAATCTTTTTCTTCTCAGACTCTATTCCACATCCCGAATCTTCAATCTTTATAATAACATCATCCATATTTTCTTTTATCAAAATATTAATATAACCACCGTCAACATTATACTTTATAGCGTTTTCAAGTAGATTATAAAACACCCTATACATAAGTAAATCCGAGCCAATTATTTGTGGATTGTCCCCTTCCTCACTAACGCTTAGATGCTTCTCGTCTATATAAATCGAAAGATCCATTATAACTTCATCAATCAAATCATAAATATTTATCTCATCTTTTCTCTCAATGGTTTGACTTTCTTGGATTTGAAGCAACATTTGAACCATGTGCGACATCCGGTCGTTGTATTCAGTGACCGATGCCAACATTTTTTTGTAGTCCTCTATGCTGTTGTTTTCATTTTTCTTAAAAACATCTATTTTGGTCTTTAAAACAGCAAGAGGTGTTCTGAGCTCATGTGCCGCATTTTGCAAAAAACTCTTCTCCTCACCGAAAAGACGCGAAAGCCTTATTATCATATCATTAAAAGAAATCGTGATTTCTTCAATCTCGTCGCCAGTTTCCTTTACCTCGATTTGATTAGAAAGATTTTGAACATTTACCTCTTTCATTCTGTTTTTTAAATCAGTTATCGGTTCCAAAAATCTTTCAACGAGTTTATATGTTACAAAACCTGCAATAACTACAACTAACACTGTTATTCCAAAGCTTTTCAGCCAAAATAGACTCTTTCCGTTGTAAAATATAGAAGAAAGATCCGGAACAATCATGATCGCCCCTTTAAGTTCCTTGGGCTCTATATTGTCCATATTATCCATTACTGCTTTTTGTATTTTATTCATCTCGCTCACAGTTGTAATGCCGAGCAGAATATAAATAACAAATGAAGTTACCGCAACTATACTCGAGGATAAAATTGTAAGTTTCCATTTTAAACTTAATTTTTTCATATCACTATTTTAAAATATAACCTTGCCCTACTTTGTTCACTATTGGATCATGTCCCATCTTTTCACGTAATTTTTTTCTAAGAGCGGAAATATGCACTCTTATTGAATTTGAAAATTCATTTACTTCATTATTCCAAACATGCTCGATAATCTCTTCTTGGCTCACGACTCGCTCTTGATTTAAAAGCAAATATTCCAAAATTCCCATTTCTTTCTTTGTCAAAAATATTTCTTCATTGTTGTAATGAAGCCTTCTTGTTTTCGTATCCATTTCAAGTCCATCAAATGAAAGATAAATGCTCTTTTGCTCAAATTTTCTTCTTGTAAGACTTCTAATTCTTGCCTCAAGCTCGCTAAAATCAAATGGCTTTGTTAGATAGTCATTTGCTCCTCTGTCAAGACCTTCAACTTTATCCTCTGTTTGAACTCTTGCAGATAAAATTAAAATCGGAACCAGTGCATTTTGACTACGAACAGATTTTAAAATATCCATTCCGTCCATATCGGGCAGCGTCAAATCGAGAAGTATCAAATCATAAGTCTCAATAGTAGCCATTTCTTCACCATCTAAGCCGTTGTAGCAAGCATCAACTTCATATCCGTCAAGAATAAGTCCTTCTTTTATTGAATCACATAGTTCTTTTTCGTCTTCAATCACTAGAATTCGCATATCTCACCTCTATTCATTATACCAATAAAAAAATTATTTTTCCACTTGTGCAGTCATTTGTTTATTTGCTTCTAGACATTCTTCTTTTGTTCTAAATCCGCAAGAGATTGCTCCTGTCGGACAAATGTTTTTGCACTTTCCGCACCTTATACACTCAAGCGAATTTGCATTTTGAACCGGGTCAACCTGCATGTTGCAACATTTTCTACAAAGACCACACTTTATACACTTGTGTGAATCAACTCTGTATTTAAAAACGGAAATAGGATTGAAAAATGAATATATAGCTCCAAGCGGACAAATGTACTTGCAAAACGGTCTATAAATTATGACCGACAAAATTAAAAGCACTATTAAAATTGTGTTTTTCCATAAGTATAAAAATCCGATTGCCCCGCGCATCGACTTATTTAAAAGAACTAGTGGCAATCCTCCCTCAAGTGTTCCAACAGGACAAATAAGTTTGCAGAAAAACGGCGAACCTTGTCCCAACACGTCAACCACAAACATCGGAAGTATGATTACAAAAAGTCCAAGTATGATGTATTTAAGTTTTCTTAGTTTCTTATCGTATTTAAATGTTCCGATTTTTTTAAAGAATGGAATTTTATAAAGCAAATCCTGAACAAGTCCGAACGGACAGAGATATCCACAGACAAATCTACCAAGCATTGCACCTATAAAAATTAAAAATCCGACAACATAAAACGAAAACTTATACTTATAACTTCCAATGACCGCTTGAAGTGCACCAATAGGACAAGCGCCCTTTGCGCCCGGACAAGAATAGCAGTTCATGCCCGGAACGCAAAGTTTTTTCATATCGCCCGTATATATGTTTCCTTTAAAAAAGCCCTTGAAATTGCTGTTTGTTGCAAGCGCCCACGCACTTTGAAACAAATGTCTTTTGTATTCTTTACTTTTTTTCTTTAACTTATCCAATTCCAATACACTCCATACAAATCTTTACTGCTTTTTGTAAAACAGTTAGAGCTTCTCCACGATACACACCAATTATCATAAATATTATTCCGATAATTGAAACGGCAATTGAAAAGCTCTTTTTTCGAGTAATAGTCTTCACTATTTGCCTCCGTTTACTTGCGCCAATTTTTCTTCAACGATTTTCTTCCAGCCTTCGTAATCGTGGCTTCCACTTATAGCATCGCCCACAATTTTTCCTTCTTTATCGACAAAGAATGTTTCAGGAAGTGCGTAAATGCCTTCAAGTCTACCGTTCATCATTGTCTTGTCAGGTTTAATCAAATCGTATGTGATACCGAGTTTATTTTTTAACGCATGAGATTTTTCCATTGCTTCTTTATTTTCACCCGATGCATCGACTGTATCCATGATAACGCCAGCAATATTTAATCCCTTGTCTTTGTATTCTTCATAAATCTTTTCCAAATCAGGAATTTCTTGAATACATGCAGTGCACCATGTTGCAAATACATTAACTAAAGTCAAATCAGCTTTTTTAATATTTTCATCTCCAAATTTTTCACCATCAAGATTTTCTGTATCAAGCGGTAAAATTGAGCTGCCGTTCATATCTTTCTTTGGTGGATCAAATGCTGACATACCGTTAAATTTGCCTTTTTCAATCACTTCAAATTCGCTGTCCAAAAGTGCATCTTGAAGTTCCTTATCGGATGAAGTGTTTATACCTTGATAATAAAGATATTCCCCATCTTTTGATTCGCCGAACTTTCTGTTGTTGTCACACTTAGTTGTTTCTCCAATTTTATCTTCCAAAGCCTTTTCATAAACACCGATTGAGCCAATCTTTTCGAGACTATTCACCCAATTCATGTATTCGTCGCCCATCTTGCCGACTTCTGTTTCTCTTTGCTCGTCAGTCAATTTGTAAAAATCAAATTGCGCATAAGAAATATCTGTGTAACCGTCTTTAAGCATTTCATTGCAAAGCATAACCATTTCTTTGTTGTTAAGAGCCTTCTTGATTCTTTCTGAAAGTTTGAATTTAAGACCCATTGTTTCCATAATATATTCATCCATAACCGGATATGATGAATCACTTGCCTTTATTTTTTGATTCATAGCGTCTTTTGAAACTTCCATAGAAGTTCCATTTTCGTCTGCTACAACAGCCTTTGAATCTTCTACATTCCCTTCCGTTGCAGTGCCCTCTTGACCTTTTTGGTCATTACCTTTTGTGCAAGCGAACATAAATAATGTCATTGCCAAAATTAAAAATGTTAATAAATCTTTTTTAAAACTTGTTTTCATAAGAAATCCTCCTTTATCTTATAGGCCTATCATAGCAGATGGGATATAAAGATAGTGTTAAGATTTAAAAATTTTTTTATTATTTTTTGTTATCTTATAGAGCTCTATTTTTTAACGTTCTATTATTATATTTAAAATAACTGTTAAAATAAAATTAAATAAACTCATAAAAAACCACGATATATTTCAATCGCGGTTCATTTTTTACAAATCTATATTCTATAAATCAATTTCATAGACTCTATATGTCTTTGAAAGTTCTCCACCCACTTTAAGTATGTCGTTAATCATCGGTACATTGTAATCCCATATTGTGCTTCCTTCGACTTCTGTGTAACCCTTTTCAATTGCTGTTCTAAGTGTCTTCAAATACATAGCTTGTGTTACACCCTTATTTCTATATTCCGGAATAACAAACAAAACAAACACTCTTAAACGGTTGATTTTATTTTTATAATATAAATACTTAATAATACCTGGTAAATTCATCTTACCGTTCATATGTTTAATAATTTGGTTGTAATCCGGCATCGTTATATTAAAAGCTATTGGCTCATCATTTTCATTTCTTGCGATATAAATGAGATCCGAATCCGCATAAGGTCTTAGTGCCGATACAATATCGTCTATTTCTTCGTCAGATGGTGGCATCAAATCTTGCCAATCTTCATTTTTAGGCATTCCGATTTTCATAACATTACTAATGTCACGAGCGTCTTTTTTTATTCCCTCTTTATCAAGATTTATTTTGTCAAGCCTAAACTTATATTTTTTCATCGCATACGGAATAACGCGTTCATATCTTTCAATCATACTATCAGTAGGCTTTGCTGAAAATGCAAAACAGTCGTGATATTTTTTAAATCCGTAATAAACTATATGATCATTGTAATATGATTTGTTATAGACATTTTGAATATATGGATAATCATCAAAATTATCCAACAAAAATCCTCTGTTGTCATCACCGCCGGGAAGACTCATCGGTCCTTTAAGTTTATTTGCTCCATGATTCTTTGCCCAGGCAGCAGCTGTATCGTAAAGTGCTTTTGAAACTTCCTTGTCATCGATCGACTCGAATTGTGAGAAATACGCATCCTTTAGATTGTGATATTCATTTAATTCTTCATTTATACCAACTAAAATTCTGCCTACCGCTTCGCCATCTTTTAATGCAATAAACATCTTGCTATCCCCTACTTTATTGACAGCGGTTGTCTTTCCGGTTATATATTTTTTATAATCTCCCCTTAAAGGCTTTATATAATAATCCTTATCGTCATATATCTTATCCGTAATGTCAATAAACAAATCTATATCTTTGTCTGTAACAACCTCTCTAATTTCTATCATCTACTTCACCCCCTTCTGTAAAATTTCAATTGTAGTCCTAGGTAAATATTTTTCTACCTCTTCAATATTACTTAAATGTTCCCTCACGAAAGATGCAGAAATCGGGACCCCATCTATTTCTTTTCTTGGAACAACTCTAATTTTTAAATTTGTATTTTTCGCTCTTTCAATCAGTGCTTCATTGTATGAACTTGTTAGTTCATCCGAGGGTTCTTCGCCAACATATCTAACCTTTAACCCTAAATCTTTTGCAATTCTGCCAACAAAAAGGTCCGCATCAAGCTTTGCAAACTCCTTTGAGTGATCGTCACTTTTCTTCAAAAAATAGCTTGGAAAAGTAGTTTCCGATATTATAAATTTACCTCCCGGAGCTACTTGTAGCCAAATATCTTCAAGCCCCTTCTCAACCATCTTATATCTAGTTTTAAAATCAAACAAACTCTTTTCTTCTTCAACCACAAAAACTATAATATTTGTAATCTCATTAGCTGCAGTTTGAGCGAGATATCTATGCCCCTTCGTAAAAGGATTTGCATTCATAACAATACAGCCGTTGAAATCCCCAAGCTCCCTAATGCTTTGAATCCAATCCTCATAGGCTTTTATATTATCAGTCAGAAGAAGCATCTTATCTGTAGACGCAAGTTCTGTATAAAAAAGTGAAGTAAATACATTTTTATATTCAGGCTTTGTGAATATAAAAGTTTCATGAATGCCTTTCTTAAAAAGTAAATCCTTTAAAAAAGTGACTATTTTTGGAATATATCCCTCTTCTCTCTTTTCTTCAAGCACCGCAAAAAGTTTTAAAATATTTCCTTTATAGGCTCCGGTTGCAACAATTTTCCCATCTTCCCTTATCGCATAAGCCTCATCACAACCGTCAAAACTTAGATTTTCTTTTTCTAAGAAATTAATAAATTCTTCTTTTTCAAAATCCAAATCCAAATTAATTTTAGTAGGCATCAATTATCTCACCACCTGTAATAACATAATCACCGTCATAAACAACCATAGATTGTCCGACAGCAGGAGCTCTCACCCCTTCCTCAAACTCACCGATTAAATATTTTCCATCAAACTTTACTCGTGCAGGATCGCCATGTAATTTATATCGTGTCTTAACCTCATAAATCTTATCTTCAAGTAGGTTTGCATCCACCGTTTCCGGCATTTCTGCAACAACGGTCTTTTTAAAAAGATAAGACTCGTCTCCCAACGTCACTGTGTTATTATTTTTATCAATATCTATAACATATGCCCTCGCGCCAAGTGCAATATTTAGTCCTTTTCTTTGACCAACGGTATAATTAAAAGTTCCCTCATGTCTTCCAAGAATATTCCCATTTATATCAATAAAGTTCCCTTCTTTCGGAAGTTCCACCTTTTCAGAATTTAAAAAATCTCTATAATTGCTGCTAATAAAGCAAACTTCTTGAGAGTCCTTTTTGTCCATCGTTTTGATTCCTAGCTTATGAGCAAGTTCTCTAGTTTCAACTTTTGTAAAATTGCCCAATGGAAAAATCACGCGATCCAAATTTGACGCACCATACATAAAATAGGTCTGATCTTTTCTTTCATCTTTCGCTTTCTTTAGTAGATATTTTTCTCCAATTTTCCCAATATTCGCATAATGACCTGTTGCAAGCATATCATATCCATGCGAAAGTGCATAATCCATAAGAGTCCCGAATTTTAGCACGCGATTGCAAATTATACAAGGATTTGGAGTCTTTCCTGCAATATATGCGTCAATAAATGGAGCGACAACATTTTTTCTGAAATAATCTTTATATTCCACAACACTGTGGCCAAATCCCAAAGATTCCGCCACAGCTTTTGCATCCTCTACATCTTTTTTAAATTTTTCTCTCTCGGTCATCCCCGTATCAAATGTAACGCCATGGACTTCATAACCCATTTCCTGTAAGAGATAACCACATAGCGACGAATCAACTCCGCCGCTCATAGCTAATAATACTTTCATTATAAATGTAACACCAATCCGCCTTCTTCGGCATACGTAGAACTTAAACCCTTCATGCCGGTAATTTCTATAATTCTATCAGGGAAACTTTTAAGAAGCATTTCCTTTACTTCTTTTGCAGCATCAAGTGCACCCGCTTGACTTATCACAATCGCCGTCTTTAAACTCTTGTCACACAAATCCATAGCTTTATTTACTAAAGATTTTATTGAGCGTTTCAAGCCTCTTTCAATTGAAACAGGAACAATTTTCCCATCTTTCGCTTTTGCAATCATTCTAATATTTAAAACTTTTGAAAGCTTACCTGCAATCTTTGGAATTCTTCCATTCTTCGCCAGGTTTGAAAGACTTGCAAGATTTATAATCGTAACAGATCTTTGGATTAACTCCTCTGTCAAAGACACAGTTTCCTCAAAAGACTTGCCTGCCTTTATACAATCTGCAAGATTTAGAAAAACCGCCGTTTCTCCTGCAACTGCACTTCTTGAGTCAAAAACATGGACTTGTGATTCAGGATTTTCTTTCATATACATTTCTTTTGCAATCATTGCTGATTGATAAGTCCCCGAAAGCTCACCTGTTATTGTAATAATATAGACAGTATCACCTTCAAATTTTTCTAAAAAATCCTGCGGAGACGGACATGCCGTTCTAACTGCTTCTTTGGATTCCGACATGTTAAATCTAAATTCTTCAATATTTAAATTTTCATCATCAAGTATCTCATCATTGCCGATTCCGAGCTTGAAAGGTACAAATGAAACATTTAACCCATCTGTCATATCGGGATTGAGTTCACAACAAGAATCCACAACAATCTTAACCACGTTATGCCTCCTTTTCTATTACATCTTTCAGTGTGTTTGCCTCAATTTTTAGCTCTTCTAAGTCTGTTCCTTCGAGCATAATTCTAACATATTTTTCAGTTCCCGAAGGTCTAATTAATACTCTATAATTAGGATGTCTTTCATGCATCTTTTCAATTGCAATAGATATATTTTTGTTTTCTCTAAACGTTTTCTTCAGATGATCGTCCGCATTCGCATTTACAAGAACTTGCGGATAATCCGTATAGGCTTCACCTATTACTGATGCCTTTTCATTCTTGGATGCAAGCATATCTGCAACAATAACAGCCGTTTGTACACCGTCACCCATAGTGTTGTGGTCAAGGAAAATTATGTGTCCGGATTTTTCTCCACCAATAACATATCCATGCTTTCTCATGCCTTCCATAACATATCTGTCGCCTACATCCGCTCTTTCAAGTTTAATATTATTTTTATTCAAATATTCTTCAAATGCCATATTGCTCATAGTTGTCGTAACTACGCCGTCATTTGTAAGAATACCGTGTTCAAGATAATTCCTAGCAGAATATGCAATAATATGATCTCCGTCCAGCACATTTCCCTTTTCATCGGAGAATATAACTCTGTCTGCGTCCCCGTCAAAGCTGACTCCAAAGTCAAGCTTTTCTTTTAACACAAGTTCTGCAACTTTTTTCGGACAAGTTGAACCGCTATTTTCATTAATATGCCTTCCGTCTCCATTCGAGAAAATTTTCTTGACTTCACATCCAAGTTCTTTAAAAATTCTTTCAGCAAAATAGCTCATAACGCCATCTCCTGAGTCGATGCCGACTTTAAGACCCTTTAAACTATGCTTTGGAATTTCCAAAATATGATTTACATAATCTTCCTTGAAATCTGTTCCATCACGATATTCGCCAATCTCATCATAACTTTTTTCATCATTTTCGATTGTATCGATAATGGATTCTATTTCCTCTTCGATTTCGTCCGAAAGCTTATAACCATCACCGCCAATAAGCTTAACACCGTTATATTCGTACGGGTTATGACTTGCACTGATCATGACAGCAATGTCTGCATTATTTTTTCTAGCAATATATGCAACCGCCGGTGTCGGTACAATACCCAAATCATAAACTATGCCACCCTCAGCAATTACCCCAGACATTAAACTCATTTGAAGCATCTTGCTTGAAATTCTTGTATCCATCCCGACAACAACAGTAGGTCTTTCTTTTTTTATATATTTTACAATTGCTCTTCCCGTTTTATATAGGAACTCGTTTGTTAGCTCTTTATTTGCTATTCCTCGAGCTCCGTCCGTACCAAAATACTTTTTCATATTACCTCCGGATTCTATTATGAATTATATCGGCAAATTTCAAGAGATTTTCTTTTTGGTTATTCTCTTCAACCAAAGTTAACTTAAAAATCTCATTTAAAGTTTTTCCAATAAGGGCACCTTTAATTCCAATTTTCATCAGGTCATCGCCGTTTATATCAACCTCTCTAATAGAACTTGGAATCAAACCCCTCTCTATATTATGAATGATTTTTGCTATTTTGTCAATTTTTTCACTCTCTGCAGACGAAACGCCCCACACAATTCTGATGAAATTATAAACATCATAAAAATCAGAAAGTAAATCTGCTCCATATTTATTCAAAATATAAGCGCAAACTTCCAAATAATCTTCTGAAGAATTGTAAAACTTAATAAGTTCTTTTATTTTTATAATCTGTTTATTTCTAAAGCCAAGAAAATTCAGAAATGATTCAATGTCTTTAATTTCAAATTTAATAATTAATATAGATATAAATATATCATATTTTATTCTATATTTTTCTAAACAATTTTTAAATAAATTATATTTCTGTTTATATTCTCGATCATAAGTTCTTTTATTAATAAATCCTATTTCACAAAGTAAATTAAATACTAAATCATCTTGTTTTAAAATAATTGTTTTTAACTCATCATATTTATAGTCATTACTAATATTTTTAATTAAATAAAAATTTTTAAAAATCTCAGAATAAGTTTCTTTTTGAAATTTAAAACTTAGTAGTTCTCTAAATTTTAGAGCTCTTATAATTCTTTTTGTGTCTTCTAAAATTCTTTTTCTAGGACTTCCGATAAAACTTATTCTACTATTCTTTAAATCTGAGATACCGTTTGTAAAATCTAAAATTTTCTCATTTCTGTCCATATATATTGCATTAATTTTAAAATCTCTTCGTCTTGAATCGACCTCGGGCTTATTAGTAAAAATTATTCTCGGTTCACAAGTTTTACCATAAAATTCTTTTCTCATAGGTGTAAACTCAAACTTTAATCCTGTCTTCTTATCTATAAACTTTATTGATTTATAATACTTCTCATATCGCAAAAATTTAAATTCTTCTTGAAAAAATCTAGCTTTAAAAACAATAAGCGATTTAACATTTATAGCAACATCAAAATCAGAGGTGCTCCGATTTAGAAGAAAATCTCGAACTGCACCTCCTACCAAATATGCCTCATATCCCAATAACTCATATATTTTATTTAAAATATATATCGCTCTTTCTAAATATTTGATTTCAAATTTCTTGTTCATATCTTATTTATACCCGAATTTTATGTAATAAAAAAGCCCCGAAGGGCTTTTGGTTTAATAGTTAAAAGGTGTTGTTTTAGCATTTACTTCCGTTGCAATATATTTTCCGTCTTTTAATTCAACCTTAACAACTGCTTCAAAGTAAACATTGTATGAACGATTTTCTATTGCTTGCATCATTTGTGTAATAGTCATAGCTTTGCCGTCCAAATAGAATTTTGTTTTATAATCGTCAATTGGGATTTGGTTTGAGCCATTTTGAATCTTTGCATTATCATAAGAATAATAGCTACTGTTTCTAGATGTATCCAAATCAATGTATCCATCACGAGAATAAATTTGATATAATTCTCCCACATATGTTCCTGCCGGAATTCCGTCATATGCGTTATTTAGAATTTCAATTGATGTTGCTACACCATTCTTCATTTTGATATTAACAAGCATATCTCTTCTTAGATATGTTAAATCCAATCTTCTATTGCTATTGTATGCATAGACATCTGTGTAGCTGTCAACGTTTATTGAAACATATTCATTTCTACGAGTGTCTTTGTATAGTTTTGGAGATACATCCATAGTTGAGTAATTTCTTCTTACATCGTTATAAATATATCCGTAAATATTTCCGTCTCTTACATTTCCGTCAAAATCATAATAGATTCCTGTAACAATATCATTACTTCCTCTATAGAATTCGAAACTTACAGGTTGCCCTTTTACAAAGTATTTATTGCTGTTATTTCTCGTTAATTCTCTTGCATCTACACTTCTATTTGATTTATTTATATAAACATAATTGTCGAGTTCATAATAGTCTGTTCTGCTTGAGTTATAGTCAGGTCTGTAATATACTCTATATTTTCTGCTTCTTGAGTCATATTCAAATTTTTCAAAGAATCCGGCGAAGTTTATATTTTTCTTAGCTTCAACTTTTGTTGCTTTGTCTTGGCTATAAGTTACTTTTACTTCATATCCTTCTCTCAATTGATCAAATCTTGCAGTCTTACCGTCGAGTTTTATGTCGGCGTTTCTAAAGTCGAGTGTTATAGTTTTTGTACTGTTATTTTCCTTATACTCAATCTTTGTATCATAATTGTTGCTTCTAATTTCTTTGATCGTTCCATTGATTTCTTTTATAGCATCTTTAAACTCTCCGTTATATACTGTTTCCCCTGAAATTGTAAGAACAGCTTCCATGCCTTCTTTAACATTTGAGGCGTTGCTTGTTTGACCGTTAACCGTAACGTTTGCATTTGCCGGGAAATTGTATACTTTTAACTCATTGTTTGGAGTATTGATTGAAATAAAATTTTGTCCATTGCCCATGCCGAAAATTGATTTAACAACACCCATTACATTTTCAAGATTTGATGGTACTGACGGTGTTGATGGCACAGGTGTTACAGTAGTATCATTTAATTTATTTCCGTTTTGTTCAATGTATGCGTATGCAACATACAACATTTTTGAAACTTCAGCTCTTGTAATTGTAGACTTAGGTCTAAAGTTTCCGCTTTCATCTCCTTGTGTGCTTAATACTCCAGCTTTTTGAAGTGCACCTATCTTAGGTATTTGATCAGCATAATTTTTAATCAAAACATTTGAATCCTTATATTGTAATGCTGTAGGAACTTTATCAAGACCCATGGCATTGAAAAATAAATCTACTGCACTTATCCTTGACATTTGATATTGTGCATTATCTTTTATCATTGATGGTGTTCCTTTTTTTGCAGCAGAATTTAAAAGTTCCAAACTAACAACTTTTTTTTGAAGGCATTTTAAAAGATATGGTCTTACCCATGGTGTCGGTTTCACGCTATTCAGCGTCGGTCCATATGTGCTTTCTGCACTTTGCATATCAGCTTCAGACACATTTAAAAAGTTCGATAGCATTTTTATAAGTTCTGTAAATCTTACCGGTTCATTCGGTTTGAATTTTCCATCAGGAAATCCGTTTATAAATCCCAAGTCTGCACATTGTTCAATATAACTTTTTGCCCAGTAAGTGTCTTTGATATCTTTGAAATTAGCGGCAAATGTTGTAACAGGCAGCATTAGAACAGCTGCTGCAATTGCCACAAATTTAGTAATCTTTTTGTTCATTTCCATCCTCCTTATATCAATCCATTAGAATCTACTTTTAATTGTACACTTTAAATACACTAATGTCAATCTCATGAGTGTTACATTTATGTTTCATACTTGAAATAATAATTTGTTATATTACATTTTTGTGACGTTTATCTTGATTCTATTGAAAAAAACACCTGTATAAAGTATCATATAAGTATAGGTGCGAGTGCACTGTTGTTTTTGTATAAACTTGAAAGGGGCCACGAACTTGAGAAGAATAGTTAATTCGCTTTTCACTTTGTTTTTTGTCATTTTGTTTTGTCTTAATTCAAATGTAAAAGCTTATACAACTAAATATTATAGTGAGGCGAAACTTCTTGAAAAGTCAGACATCATTAAGGGGGATACTAAAGGAGATTTGATGCTCGAGGAAACTCTTCAAAGGCAAGACCTTGTAATAATCATTGCAAGACTTTACTCTGAAGAAAAAAGAGCTCAATCTATGACTGGAAAACTTGAATTCAAAGATGTTGACAACAAGGCCTATTACAGACCGTTTATTATCTGGGCTGCTGAAAAAGGCATTATGGAAGGTAAATCTGATAAAATATTTGGTGTTGGCGATGACGTCACAGTTCTTCAACTCGAAACAATCTTACTCAGGATACTGGGATACGAAGAAGAAGCTAAAAATTCAGATTTGATTGTTACTCTTTCAGATTCGCTTGGACTGAACGAAGGCATTAATTCAAGAAACAGCGACAGTATAAAACGTGGCGAACTTTCAAAGATGATTATAAATGCACTGAATATAGAAAGAAAAGGTTCAACTATAAAATTAAAGGACGTTTTGAATCTTGACATAAAATAACTCCCAATCGATATGATTGAGAGTTATTTTTTATTATTCAACTTTTTTCATGGAATAGAAATCATAATCCACCAAAACTTTTACATATCCTCTTAGCATATTATTTACGTCTTCATCTCCCGTATCAACCCTCAAAGGTCCTTGTATGGAATTTAATTTTTTTCTTGTTGCAAGAACAATGATATTCTCTTTTCTTACTTTTTTTATTACCTCCGGTGAAAATTGTTGATTTCCACGACCAAATATATATCCTTGTCCTCCAATTACTGTAACAATAATTTTACTCTTTCCATATTTATCAATAAGTCCCAATATTTCCTTTTCCGATAGATCTTTTCCCACAAGTTTTTTATTTAAAACAGCATCGACTCCCAAAAGGGAACCTTCATATCCACAAATGTTTGCAATCGGTTTTAAAGTTGAACCCGTTCCAATAAAATAGAGCACGTTCTCTTCCATATTATCAACCGTACAATGACATATTGTATCAATATCGGCCTGGCCTCCAGCAGTTGATGGACTCTTTAATGCCTGCATCAATTTTGCAACAAACGGAACATACATATAACCATAAAGTTTAACATTTAAGATTTCATTTCTGAATGCTTCTTCATCTATATCCATTACCTCTTCTAAAATTTTATCTACTTTTTCCCCGTTCATCATTCGATTTATAAGAAAAGCCGCGGATTTTGGAGTATTTGCAAAAACTGCAGAGTGCATTTTTGTTCCTGCAGGAATTCCCACAACAGGAAGACTGTCTTTTACAGCGTCATAAATATTTCTTGCTGTTCCGTCCCCCCCTGCAAAAACTATTAGGTCCACATTTTCTTTTAAAATTTCCCTTGCGATATCAGTTGTGTCTTCCCCTGATGTTTCATCTTTTATATTGCCCACAACTTTATGCTTAATCCCCAAACTATTGAGCATGGCAGATCCCATGACGCCCGGAGCCGCAACAATTTCAGGAATACTATTTTCAGATTTTAAAATTTCAAATACTTCTTTTGCACGTTCATTTGCCTTCGGTTTAGCCCCACGCTCTATTGCAAGTTTTTGAATTTCCTTACCGTCACTTCCCTTAAGTGCTGCAGAGCCACCGATTCCAGCCATCGGATTAACAATTAAACCTATCTTCACGTTTATCCTCCTTCATATCGTTATAAAGAACCTTTCCATCCTTTATTGTCATCAAAACCTTTCCAATCATTTTTCTACCGAATAGCGGTGTGTTTTTAGACTTGCTGTATGAGTGGTCATAAATATATTCCGCATCTTTGTCAAGAACTACCAAATCTGCTCTTTCACCCGGTGCAATCGGAGACTTTATTCCAAAAAGAGCTCTAGGATTTGTTGATAAACATCTTATAATATCTTTCATCGGCATAATATTTTCACGATAAATTTTTTCCATTGCAACTGAAAATGCGGTTTCAATAGATATTAGTCCGCTTTTCGATTTGAACTCACCAAGTTGTTTATCGGCCTCAGTGTGCGGGGCATGATCCGTTGCAATCATATCGATTGTGCCATCCTTTAACCCTTCTACTAAAGCAACTCTATCCATTTCAGTTCTCACAGGTGGATTTACCTTTAAAAGCGTGCCGTATTTTTCGACCATATCCTTTGTGAAAAATAGATGTGTAGGCGTTACCTCGCAAGTAAATTTTAAACCGCTTTTCTTTGCATCCCTTATAAGTTCAACGCTTTCTTTGCTCGAAAGATGTTGAATATTTATATGTCCGCCGTATTTTTCTAGAAGTTTCAAATCTCTTTCAATAATCGAAATCTCTGCTTTCCTATTTGCGGTATCGTCATATCCCGGATGCTCTATAAAACTAGGGTCCTCTTCATGAAGGCTCAAAATAAATCCATACTTCTCTGAAAGTTTAAGAGCTTCGATCATCACATCTTCGTGAACAATTGGAAATCCGTCATCCGTAATACACTTAACTCCAATTTTTTTCAAACCTTCAAAGTCGGTCAAATGCTCACCTTTCATTCCAATAGTCATATTGACCGATTGAAATATGGTCAAAGGTATATTCTTTATTTTTTCCTGTACTTCTTCGTATTTTGAAATTGAATCAATTGGCGGTTTAGAGTTTGCCATTGCACAAACATGAGTATAGCCGCCTCTTATTGCAGCACGAGCACCGGTCTCATAGGTTTCCTTGTCCGATTCACCAAAATCTCTAAAGTGAACATGTGTATCAAAAAATGAAGGTGCCACAATTTTTCCTTCTAAATCGAACACCTCTTCATTCGGTTCACAAACGAGAGAGCCTTCAACAACGTCTTCAATTTTTCCATTTTTTATTCTTATATCCCCCTCGAAATCAACTCCCGAAAGCGGATCAATAATATTAACATTTTTTAATAGCAATATAAACACCTCTTTTAAATTATACCCATAAAGATGACATAATTTTCAAAATCTGTTATAATATTAGTATAAAAAAGAAGGGAGATTTTTATGGTTAGAAAAAATGCATGGTTAAAGCTCGATGAAGCTGAAACAAAAAATGTTTTTGACTACAACGATGACTATAAAAAGTTTTTAGACATCGCAAGAACAGAAAGACTCGCAAATCAAGAAATTATTAAAAGAGCCAAAGAAAACGGTTTCAAGGATCTCGAAGAAGTTATAAAATCCGAAGGAAAACTTGAAAAGGGTGGAAAATATTTCGTAAACCACAAGAATAAATCAGTTGCTCTAATTGTTTATGGTTCAAAACCTTTGAGCGAAGGTCTTCAAATTGTTGGAGCTCACATTGACTCTCCAAGACTCGACCTAAAACCGAATCCACTATATGAAAACAGTGGTCTTGTAAAACTTAAAACTCACTATTACGGCGGGGTGAAAAAATATCAATACACAACAATTCCTCTCGCTATTCATGGAGTTGTTTACAATAAAGACGGCAAAAAAATTGAAATTGCAATCGGCGACGATATAAACGATCCTGTTTTCACAGTTACCGACCTATTAATTCACCTTTCACGCGATCAACAATCAAAACCGATGCGTGAAGCAATTACAGGTGAACAACTTAACGTATTATTCGGTTCTATTCCATTAAAAGACAAGGAAAAAGATGCTGTAAAAGAAAATATTTTAAAGCTTATTAAAGAAAAATATAATTTCGAAGAAGAAGATTTCCAAATCGCTGAACTCGAAGTTGTTCCTGCTTGTAAGTCAAGAGATTTAGGTCTCGACAGAAGCATGGTAATTGCATACGGACAAGACGACAGAGTTTGTGCATACGCAACAATGCGTGCAATATTCGATGTTGAAAATCCTGAAAAGACCGCTCTCGGTCTATTCATGGACAAAGAAGAAATCGGTTCAATGGGAAATACAGGAATGGCTTCATATTTCTGGGAAAATCTTGTTCACGAACTTGTGAACTTGGAAGGAAATTATTCCGCTCTTGACGTTAATAGAACTCTAAAAAATTCAAAAGTTCTTTCAGCTGACGTAACAGTTGGATATGATCCGGACTTTGCAGATGCTGTTGAAGCACAAAATACTGCATATCTTGGATGCGGAATCGTAGTTTCAAAATATTCAGGTTCAGGCGGAAAAGGTGGTTCATCAGACGCAAATGCCGAATTCCTTCAAGAAGTAAGAAAATGCTTTGACGACAAGGATGTCACTTGGCAAACAGGAGAACTTGGAGCTGTTGACAAGGGAGGCGGAGGAACAATCGCACTTCTACTTGCAAAATATGGCGCTGAAGTTGTAGACTGCGGACCTGCTGTTTTATGTATGCACGCACCTATGGAAGTTACAAGTAAAGCAGACACATATATGTGCTACAAAGCTTATAAAGCTTTTATGGCATAGTTATAAATCATATAGTCCGCTCTCTTTGATTGAGAGCGGATTTCTACTTAAAGGAGGACAATCATTATGGATGCAATTGAAAATATTTTAACCAGAAGAAGCACAAGAAAATTTAAAGACAAAGAAATACCTAGAGAAGCTCTTGAAAAGATTATTGAATGCGCAAAGGCTTCTCCAACCGGAATGAATAAACAACAAAGGCTCTTCACAGTCCTTACAAAAGAAAAAGATATCCAAAAATTAGCAAAGGCAATCGGAGAATCACTCAATCTTGAAAATTACAGAATTTATGATGCGAAAGCTCTCATAATTGTAACAGTTCCAAAAGATTTGAGACTTGGCGATGCTGACACTTCAACTGCAATGGAAAATATGTATCTTGCAAGTCATGCCCTTGGTATTGGAGCCGTTTGGATAAATCAACTTCGCGAAAACAACAGCGAAAAAGTTAGAGACGTTCTTAGAGAATTTTCAATTCCTGATGACCACATCTCATTCGGAATGTGTGCACTTGGTTACAGCGACGAAATTCCAACAGTGAAAGAAAGAACTGAAAAAGTCGTTTTCATATAAAAAAAGCAGCACGATAAAAGTGCTGCTTTTTTTATTCTCCCCTTGCAATGCTTTCAAGCTTTGCAAGTATATCATCAAAATATATATTCATTTTAACATCCGGTGAAAACTGAATAATTCCAAATGTAGAAATATCTTTTTCTTTAATTGCTTCTTTATTTTCATAGTTCCAAAGCATATTTAATGTGTCATCCGTTCTCCCCTGCAAAATATAAACATATTGGCTTCTTTCAAATTTTTCATCTCTTATTTGAATGAAATACTTACTGATAACCTCTTCCATATGACCTTTTAAAATCGTATTTCTGGTTTGGAATTTGGAGTCCAAAATTAAATATGCATCTTTAACGCCGCTGATTTTTAAAACAAAGTCCGGACTGTAGTAGTTTCCCGTCTTATTAAATGGTGTATACATTCCGTCATAACCGCTTGTTCTTAAAAGTCCAATCTCATTTTCATAATGATTGCCGTATATAACCGGTTGAAAATAAAGCGTTAATTTTAAGTCATTCTTTTTTCTATAAAATGTATTATACAAGAACTCTTCATTTTCAAAAAGCTCATTTTCTGTTTTATAGTTGTAATTTATATCCTTTTCTCTATCCGGCAAATATTCGTTCACATCTATAAAATTCAGCAGTCTTGCAAGACAATAATATTCATAAAGCTTATCAAGAGATTCTATATTGTAGAAAAATTTTTGATAAGATAGACTCATATTTCTACTCTTTTGCCACATAAAAATCAAGTTATTTACTTCTTTAATCTTAAAATTCTTCTTAGGTCGGAAAGAATCTTTTTTAACGCGTCGATTGAATGAACCCATCACTTCCAATAGTCTTCTAAGTTTTGAGATGCTTCGTCTTAATCTGTTAAACTCTTTAAACCCTTTCTTTATTCTAAGCTCTTGCGTCGTTATAACCGGTGCAGAAAACCCTGGTGGAATATTTTTCTTTAAATCTCTAAATCTTTTAGTGTTCTTAAAAAGAATGTCTTCGAACTCTTTTAAAATACTTAAAGCATCGTCATGTAGCATATTCAAGAATTTTATGAGTTGAACTCGTTCTTCATCAGAACCCGGTTCCATGTTTTCTCTCTTAGTAAGAAAACTGACACGACCTTGCCTTGTAGTTTTTGATGCACTAAAACCTGCAGAACTGTTTTGTGGAAAAAAATATGGTTTATATTTTTGAACCGCCATAAATACTCTATCAAAATAATTATTTATACTGCTCACAATGAGTGCTGATTCAGATGATTCCGAGTTTATTTCTCTATAAAGCCCCTTGTCCGAAGCGATATAATAAATCATATCTTTTAGATTTTCTCTGTCTGTGTCATTTTTTGTAGTTACAAGAATCCTTTCAGACTGAAGATTCATTTCCTCATCGTCCTCAAATCTTATAAAAAGATTCATTCTAATTGAGTCAATAAGCATTAAAAACGGATACGAACGAACTCTTCCACCTGCCGGTGTTTGAAATAGAAATCTGTATTCATATCTATTATCTTGTTTTTTTACAAATTCTATTTCTGCAATCGGCTCCGAATCAACAAAAAGTATTCCTTCAGCAATTTCCTTATCAGTATATGTGATGTACTCAATACTGTAAAGGCCATTCTCAAATACACACCCTTTCAAAAAAGACGACTTCTTTTCTTCATCCATATCTATAACTAAGTCATTTTTTGGATAAATACAGTGTAATACGAGGTAACTTTTAATAGTAACACCCCCTAAAAATCAAGACGACTTTCAATATCTATTCTATCTTTCGTAGCCTTTATATCTTTGAATCTGCTTTCCAACAGCTGCATATTCTTTAACTCATTTAAAATTCCTGAGAAAAACCTATCGTTCATTTTGTCCAAATTCAAATTTGGTAAAATAAATTGGCTTATTGCAAGTTCAATAGGAAGGAACTTTTGCATAGGAGATGTAAGATCCATCATATCTTGAACCGACTCAATATAATCTCTTGCCTTTTCTTCTGATCTCGATGAAATATATGCTCCGTTTTTCCTGAAAATTGACATCAATGAGTTGAATTTGATTTCAAAGTCATTTGAAAAAGATTTCTTTTCATTAAATGTCATTATATCACTATACGAAACCGCTCCTCTGTCTTCAAATTCCAAATTATTTAATTTATAAACGCTGCGTCCATCGTAATTTTGAGTTGAAGTTGCAGAATTGTCATAAAATCTATCAGATAATATAAATCCAGTGTGATCATCTGTAATTGTTGTCAAAATTCTAAGGCTAGGCTTTATTTCAAACTCTCTTCCTCCACCTAGACTTATATTCATAGTTTCGTTGATTTTTTTATCTATAAAACCTGACAAATAGTGCTCCGGAATCGAAGAGTTAACATTGTCAAAAAGAACACATGACAAAACATCTTCCGTATCTTTTTCCATCATTTCAAGCAAATCATATAAACGTCTGTTGTTCTTTACAATTTCGCCGGTATTTGGATTATAGAAACCAACCAAATCTCGAACCGATCTAACATCCGGGTCAACATTTATACGTACAAATCTATTATTTTGCGAATTTAATCCCAATGCATTTAAAAATGCTGTTGCTCGTGAAGTCTTTCCACTGCCGGTTTTACCATCAAAATTTACAATGAAGTTTTGTGCAAATAGAGCAAGTAAATTAATAACGCCATTCCTTGAAATTCTATGATTATATACTTTGTTCATCTTGTATAAAATATAGTCTATAATTTCATCCTTCGAATCGAAATTAGCGTATGACATATTTTGATATGGTATATATTCGAAATTCTTTGTACCTCTAACGGTCATAAGAATATCATTAAAGCCTTTTTCCTTCAAAGCGCGTCCAATCACTCGTCCAGTATTATTAAACTCTTCTATGCCGTCTTTTAGTTCTTTTAAAATGCTGTCGCGAGTTTGAGATAATTCATTTATTTGAGCTTCTCTTGCCGATATATTTTGCTTTAGAACTGAGTCGGCAGTCGCCAAATCATAGATACCGACGAGAGAATTTATTTCCGAGTCAAGTTCATCACGCTTTTTCTTAAGTGCATCGATTTCCATATTAAGCTTATTTGAAAGTTCTTCATTTTCTTTTAATATAAAACTCTTAGCGTCAGAAACTTCACTTCTGATTGTATCCAATGTTGATTCAAGATTTGCTTTTTCTCTATTTAATTCATCAAGTCTCTCTCTTACCTCTATAAATCTCGTAGAGCGTTCCTCAAGTTCCTCAAACCTTGTATCCAATATCTTGCGTAAAACATAATCTCTATTTTCTTCATCTTCCATAAGATAATATGAAATCTTAGAGAGAAAATCATCTTGATATTCCGAACTTCTTATTAGTTCTTTAAGTTTTATCAAACGATTTTCCGTTATATCCGGATATTTTTCCGGATCAATTTGCGTTAGTAAAAGTTTTTTAAGCTCTTTAATTTGATTTCTGTCGGTCATCTTTCTCTCTTCAAAAATCGAAAGGATTTTATCGAGCAGAGTTGTGTCATTTATAAAATCATATGAGTCTTTTAAATCTGCCGATTCAGACATTGACTTAGCCATAACCAAATCTACACCATTGTCTGCTCTGTCGCCTATTCTTAAGACTTCTTTTGAAATGATTGCAGGATTCGGTTTTAAAATATGATAGTCAAATTTATCAGTTGCAAATAATTTAATTTGATTGTTTTCAACATAATAATCAAAAGGGCCAAAATATCCCTCTTTGTTCTTAACAACAATATGTTTTGTATAAATATTATCTAAAAAATAATCTATAGATTTTCTCTTTAAAATATCTTCAATTGAAAGATCCGTTTTTACTACTTGATAAAAATTACTGTCCTTAAAACCCTCAAGCCAAACCTCACTAATTTCTTCACTATATGTCGGGTTAAATTTTAATCTATAATGGTTATTTTGTTGATCCTTATCCTCTTCAGGCATAATATTAAGTTTAGCTTTTACCAAGTGAGAAAGCTTATCAACTACATCCTCTGCCGAAAATCCACCCTGAATTCTAACTTCAAAACTTCCGAGCATTGGAAAATCTGCCGGATCAATTGGAACAACAGTCTCGTCATCAACTAAAATATATCGTGGATAAACATAGCACACTCTATTAATAGCATTAGTATTTTCTCCATGAGTATAATTTTCATTGTAATAAATCCAACCTAAAAGTGTCTTATCAACATAATTTTGAATCTCCATAAATAATCTCCTATCTCAAAATTAATATTCTTAATCGCCACAACAACAAAGCGATTATTGGAAAAATAAAATTTAAAGAACTATTATAGCTCTTCCTATTGTTGTTTTCATCATAAAAATAATAAAATAACGGTGCAAAGATCATACTTGCGCCTGGAATAAGAACAGCAAAACTAAAAAGTGATTGTCCCTTTCTATTAGGCTCAAGAAAATTAAGCACAACAAATAAAATCCCTATTATTATTCCATAATCAACTCTACTATATATAGATACAAAAATATATAATATAACAAGTGGAAGTCTAATTATCTTTTTGAAATCAAAATATTTCCAAGCAAGAGTAAAAAATGCTCCAAGAAGAAGTGAAAAAACAGGACTTTGAAATTTAATATCTATTAATTTGTCAAAAGAGTATAAATCATAAATTATTTCAAATATAAAAGTCACTATCGTCAAGTTTAAAACAAATTTTTTCCCTCTCTTTAGAGTACTTAAAAATACTAAGAACACTCCTATAGGAATTGAAACACGTGAAATCAAACTTAATACCAAATAAATAGTATTGTTATCTGCTCCGAAATTAGATGCTCCAGCTCTTATATATCCTGAAACAACTAAATCAAAAACAACAATTTCATTCACCATGTATAAAATTGCCAATAAAGAAAAAATAAAATACAACGCTTGGTATGAAAAAAATTTCTTTGCCGGCTCAGCCGGTTTTGAAGTATTATAATTAAACATTTTCCACCACATATTTTAATAAAAATTTCATAACAAATCTCCTTAACTACATAAATGTTTAAACTAAAAATATCTTAACTATAATAATACACTTAAAACTCATCTATAATTTTATATCGCTCCCCAAAATAAATTTATATAATTCTTTAGTAATTTAATTTAAAATATAAAACTTAAATCAAAAACTTTCTCCTTCACATAATCCTATTTCTAAGAACTAATTTAGCATGATATAAAAACTAATAATAAAGTTGGTACAATTTTAAAAGTGAAATTTAAAATAATTAAAATAAATCTAAAACTTTTTCGAATGGTCACCTAAAATATCTCTTAGTACATCATAATTATTATATCTATTTTTTGTATTTTTTACATTATCATACAGCATTCTGAGATCTTTTTTTATTGACCTCTCAATAAATTTTGCAAATAATATAATACTCAAAATAATTAGGTGCGGCCAAACTGTTTTATAAGCATGCTCTGTAATCTTTCCGCAAAAATTCAAAAGAAAGTCTGAGTTTATAATAACTGAATATCCTCTAATAGAAATAACAATACACGAAATATATGAAATTACAACAAGGACTACTTTATATAATTTTCCTGCAACAAGGGGACTTGTTAAAAATAAAAACGTACTTACAAAAGCATATCCCAAAAGTGAAAGTAAAAATACAATTAGATATTCATAAATTGTTGAGTATCGTGCAATCTTTGAAACCATCTCTGGAGTGAGATCCTTGTTAGAAAGTCTATTTACATCTCCTCCTTCGTAAAACAATTCAATACAACATATAGATACAATAAAAAGAATTATAAACGCAATCATTAGATATTTAAAAATTTTATTTATCTTCATATAAACCTCTATATATTAAAAGGGCATTCGCAAGCCACAAATATCATAACCGATAGTAAATGAATTTTGTAGAAGTTCGCGAGATGCCCCCTTATTTTAAATTATATTTATTTTAAGCTCTTCTTGTATTCTTCAAGTTCTTTATTGTTGCAGAAGATGAAGTGACCAGGTTTAATTTCAACCATTGAAGGCTTATCTTGTGAATAATCATGAATTGATGGGTCGTATACTAAATGCTTACGTCCTTTTTCAATTCTTGGATCAGGAATAGGAATTGCAGATAACAACGCCTTTGTATATGGGTGGATTGGATTTCTGTATAACTCTTCAGCATCAGCTAATTCAACCAACTTACCATAGTACATAACCCCAATTCTATCTGAGAAATACTTAACAACTGACAAGTCATGTGCAATAAACATAACTGTTAGTCCAAGTTTTCTCTTTATTGAGTTCAAAAGATTCAAAACTTGAGCTTGAATAGAAACGTCAAGTGCAGAAACCGGTTCGTCAGCAATAACAAAGTCAGGATTTGTGATAAGTGCTCTAGCTACACCGATTCTTTGTCTTTGACCGCCTGAGAATTCATGCGGATATCTGTTAGCGTGTTCTTTTGTAAGTCCTACAGTTTCAAGCATTTGATAAACAAGATTTTCAAGTTCTTCTTCACTCTTAACCAAATTATTAATTCTAAGACCTTCGCCTATAATTTCCTTAACTGTCATTCTAGGGTTAATAGAAGCAATAGGGTCTTGGAAAATCATGGAAATTGATTGGTGAACTTCTCTTGCTTCAGCCTTTGAGAGTTTACCGGCAATATCTTTACCCTTATAAATGATTTCTCCATCTGTAGGTTTGTAAAGTCTGATAATTGTACGTCCGGTTGTTGTTTTACCACATCCTGATTCTCCTACAAGACCGAAACTTTCGCCCTTATAAATATCGAATGAAATATTATCAACAGCTTTAACTACAATCTTATTCTTGCCACGTCCACTTGTGAAGTGTTGTTTAAGATTTCTAACACTTAATATAGGTTCTTCTTTTTCTGTATGGTGATATTTTGAAACCGCTTGATTTGAATAACTCTTAACTTTATTCTTGAAAGCATCAAGTTCAACATCCGGAGCATCCGGGTGCAATAACCACGTTGCAGCTCTGTGAGTTTCAGAAATATCAAAGAACGGTGGTTGTTGTTCAAGGTCTATTTTCATAGCAAATTGGTTTCTAGGTGCAAATGCATCACCTACAGGTGGGTAAAGCATGTTTGGCGGTGCTCCAGGAATTGTATACAATTCATAATTAGAGTCAGTTTCAAGGTCAGGCATAGCTGCAAGAAGTGCCATTGTATATGGGTGTCTAGGTTTTTCATAAATTTCATAAACAGTACCATATTCAACAACTTTTCCTGCATACATAACTGCAACCTTGTCAGCTAAGTGTGCAACAACCCCAAGGTCGTGTGTAATGAAAACAACACCGATATTTCTTTCTTGTTGAATTTCTTGAATGAGCTCAAGAATCTTAGCTTGAACTGTAACGTCAAGAGCCGTTGTAGGTTCGTCACAAATTAGAAGTTCAGGGTCACAAGCAAGAGCTGTTGCGATAACAATTCTTTGTCTCATACCGCCTGAGAATTGGAAAGGATATTGTGTATATCTTACTTCCGGTTGCGGAATTCCTACAGCCTCCATAAGCTTTAATGCTTTATCTTTTGCTTCATGTTTTGTTGTATTTTTCTTCAAAACAGCAGCTTCAGTGATTTGTTTACCTATTCTCATAACAGGGTCAAGAGATGATAGTGGGTCTTGGAAAATCATAGCGAGTTCATCACCACGATATTTAGCCATTTCGTTTTCAGGTAGTTTTAATAAATCAACACCTTTGTATAAAATTTCTCCATGTTCGATATTAGCATTCTTTGCAAGAATACCCATAATAGCACGTGCTGTTACGGATTTACCGGAACCGGATTCTCCAACTATAGCAAGTGTTTCTCCCCTATTAAGTTCGAAATTAACTCCACGAACTGCGTGAACTTTTCCTGAATAGGTGTTGAATGTTACATATAAATCTTTTACTTCAAGTAATTTATTATCAGCCATTTTTTACCTCCTATTCTATACCACGTAATGTTGGGTCAAATGCGTCTCTTAATCCATTACCCATCAAGTTGAACGCAATCATCATGATTGAGATAACAAATGCCGGGAATATGGTTAAGTGCGGATATTGAAGCAATACTTTTTGTCCATCTGCTAAAAGAACACCGATTGATGGTTCCGGAGCTTGGATACCGAGTCCGATATAAGCAAGGAAAGATTCCCCGAAAATAGCACCCGGAATTTCAAGAGCAGACATTGTAATGATAATGCCTGCGGCATTAGGTAAAATGTGTCTGAAAATAAGAGTTCTATCTGATGCACCAAGTGTTCTTGATGCAAGAACATATTCCATTTCTTTATATTTCAAGAATTGAGCACGAATCATACGGCTCATTCCGATCCAACCTGTCATACACATAGCAAGAGCTATAGGAATGATACCAGGACCGTAGTAGAATACGAACAAAATAACGATAACCAAGTATGGAACACCACCGATAACTTCGATGAAACGTTGCATCAAGAGGTCAATCCATCCACCGTAATATCCAGAAATAGCACCATATATGATACCAATCAAGATATTAACAGCCATAGCAATAAGAGAAATCAAGAATGAAACTCTAAGACCTCTCCAAAGTCTTGTCCATAGGTCACGACCGAGGTTGTCGGAACCGAACCAATAGTAAACGTCATCTCCGCCGTTTTGTTTATATGGGTCCAATTTAATTTTGGACATTTCTGTCCCTTTAACAACACGTGTTGAAACAGTTCCGATATAAGCATCTTTATACTTTTTCTCAATGTTATCTGTTCTAACTTCTTTTGTAGTTGTCCCTGAGAAGAGTGAAAGGCCGCTTAGCCACGAAACTCTCGGAGGCATATTTTGTAATTGAACATTTTGTTCAGCAAATCCATATTTGCTCATTGACGGCCCAAAAACAGCCATAAATGCAAGGATTGCTATGATAATAAAGCTTGCAAGTGCTGCTTTATTCTTCCTAAATCTGATCATTGCGTCTTTGAAGAAACCGATTGCTTCACCTTGAATTACTTCGTCATGAAGTTTTGTATCGATTTGAACAAATTCGAACTTTTCTTTTGGAATATTATTAAGATTTGGAGTTGTGTTTTTTTCTGACATTAATCTCTACCTCCTAATCTGATTCTAGGGTCAATAATACCATAACTTAAGTCAACAATAAGAATTGTAACAAGTGATAATAATGAGAACCAGAACAATACTCCGATTGCTAATGGAAAGTCATAAGCGTTTATAGCATCGACCATAATATTACCCATGCCCGGAATTGAGAAAATTCTTTCAATAACTAAAGAACCGCCCATAATTTGTAAGAACATCGGAATTATGATATTTGCAAGTGGAATAAATGAGTTTCTTAGAGCGTGGCGAACTGTTGATTGAACTTGACTCAAACCTTTTGACTTAGCAAGTAGCATGTATTCTGAGTTAAGTGCTTCTGTAAGTTCAGCTCTTGTATATCTAGCAACACCCGCAATTGAACCGAAGGAAAGTGCTAAAATAGGCAAAATCATAGAATAGAATTTTGACCACGTTAATTTTGTACCAACCTCTGTAATAATCGGGAACCAACCAAGCTTAAATGCTAAGTAATATTGCATTAATGATGCATAAACGAAACTTGGAACTGAAATAAATAAAATAATTAAAATAGAAATAATTTGGTCATCAATCTTATTTTTTCTAATAGCTGCCCAGATACCAAGTATCATAGCTATAGGCATTGTAAAAATAAGAGAGAAAATATTTAATTGCATTGATACCGGAATTTTTGTAGCTAGTACTTCATTTACCGGAACTTTTGGTTGGATAACCAAGGAAATACCGAAGTCTCCCCTTGCGAAGTCTCTAATAAAATATCCATATTGTGTTGTTAACGGGTCATTTAAGTGATACTTGTCAAGCATGGCTTTTTTAACGTCCGCCGGTAATTTGTTATTTTGAATAAAGTTACCAGGCATACTGTGCATAACAAAAAAGCTTATAGTTATAATTAAAAATAATGTTATAGCCATCAAGACAACTCTTTTAGCGATATATCTTGCCATTGTCTTTCTCCTTTCTGAGCATAATTTGGACAAAGAGGGGCCATACCCCTCTTTGTCGAATTATATTTTATTATTGAAGCGGATCGATTTCTGCTTGCATTGGAGCAAAACCGACACCAATTACCCATTCATGTGTTAGAAGGTGAATTCTGTCTTGATAT
This sequence comes from Ezakiella coagulans, assembly GCF_003096635.1. Lineage (GTDB taxonomy): Bacteria > Bacillota > Clostridia > Tissierellales > Peptoniphilaceae > Ezakiella > Ezakiella coagulans. Next base: position 71,031 of record NZ_QEKV01000003.1, read on the forward strand.
AGACGTGCGTTTTCTGTTTGATACATTGGAACCATTGGAACGTTGTCTAACAACATTTTTTCCATTTCTCCAAGTGCTTCAAGTCTTTCTTGTGGCTTGAAGATCAAGTCGCCCTTGTTTGTTCTTCTGTATAATTCGTCGAATTCATCTGATCTAAATTGGTCACATTTGATACCGAATGTTTGTGTATAAACTTCCATACCACCCCATGGGTTGAAGATTCCACCTGTCCAAGCTCCGAATCCCATGTCGTAGTCGCCGTTTTGCATGTTGTCATAAGCGTTGTTCCAAGGAACTGCTCTCAACTTAACATCGATTCTGTCTGCTCCGAACATGTTTTCATATTCTTGTTCAAGGAATTCTGCCATACCCTTCATTTGGTCAGAGTTATCAAAGTACATGATTTCAACAACCATTTGTTTGCCGAATTTTTCATATGCTTTGTCGAAGAATTCTTTAGCTTTTTCTGGATCATAACCATCATTTTCAGGATAGTTTGCCTTACCTACTTCAGTTTCACGGAATGTGATACCTTTTAGTGGGTCAACTGTTCTTGTATCAGCGATGATACATGGTTGTGGAATAGCTGTCTTGTAAATGTCTTTAGCAAGAGCTTTTCTGTCCATACCCCAGTACATAGCTTTTCTGAAGTTAACATCTGTTAAGAATGCTTTATCAGGAGCTGTAGCTGTCATGTTGATGAACATTTGCCATACTGAGTCTGATTTTGAGAATACCAAACGTGGGTCTTCTTCATACTTATCGTAGTTAGCACCTCTTAAACCAACTGTATCTGTTTCATTGTTTTCGAACAATTGAAGTGCAGTGTTGTCGTCTTCAACAACTCTTTCAGTGATTTTTTCCGGTGTGTAAATGTCTCTCAATGGAGATTTTTCGTTTCTTTCATATGATCTGTATTGGTCTCTTACCCATTCTTTTAAGAGATAAGGTCCTGTAAAGTCGATCTTAGAAATGTCTGTACCATAATCTGTTTCAGTCTTGTCAGCGTTCATTCCGCCTTCATATAAGTCTTTTCTTACTGGAGAGTTTGATGAACCGCCAACAAATGCTAACCAGAAGTTTACTTCAGGGATAGCATATTCAAGAGTAATTTCGAGTGTGTGATCATCAATAGCTTTAAGACCAACGTCTTCCCATTTTGCTCCGCCTTCTGCCAAGTCTTGTTCGTCAACAGAAATTCTGTGAGCATTTAGTTCTTCTGAACGTTTGTCATATTCTTCTTGTTTCTTTGTCTTTTCTTCGCCGTCAGCCATGCCTTCGATTTCTTTTTTAAGTTCTTCAAGAGCTTTTTCTTCTTCTTGTTGAGCTTTAAGTTTGATATTATCTTCAGCATAACCTGTCCAGTATTTCTTTGCGTTTACAACACTTAGGTCACCTGTGAAGAAAGCTTCAGGTCCACGGAAGTTCTTGAGCTTAGGATCAAGAAGCATCTTCCATGAGTAGATGAAATCTTCTGCAGTGATAGGTGTTCCGTCTGGCCATTGAAGGTCTTCACGGAGTTTCCATGTCCAAACAGTTCCGTCTTCGTTCTTTTCAGGAAGAGCAGCAGCTAAGTTTGGAGTAAAATCAAATGTGTCTTTTTCTTTGTTATATGTTAATTCAAGCATATTTCCGAGAACCAAAGCAAGAACATCATTTTCTGCAGATGTTTCTGAAAGGTGTGGGTTCAAAGTTTTGATCTTACCACCTGTCATTCTGAATACAACTTCACCTTTGTTTGCATCAGCTTTATCATCTGTTGCGTCAGTTGTATCTTTGTTGTCTTCTGTGTCTTTTGTTTCATCAGTTGTAGTAGTGTCAGTCGGCTTTTTTTCGTCTGCTGAGTCATCTTTTTTACATCCAGCAAAGAATGTTAGAGCCATGAATACTGCTACTAAGATTGCGATTAGTCTTTTTGACATATATCCTCCTTGTTTCTTCGGGCTAAGCCCTTTATTCTGTGGATATTTACCACTACATACATTATACCACATCGTTACTTTTTTGTAAAGAGTTTATGTTAGATAAAATTTAAATCTCATTACCCGTTGAAGTATAGCGGTTATAACTATGTAATTTAGCGGTTTTTATAAAATGAAATTTCATACAAAAGAGTTACACCATAATTCATTTGCGATTTTCGTGCTCAATATTAGTGTATTAAAGCAAATTCAATAGAATGGTTTTGATAGTGTTTCTCATTTTATGTTTAATCTCATCTTCTCCACCTACTAAAAATTATAACATAATTTTGAATTTATTACAATAGTATTACTAAATTTTTTATTTTTTTTGTAAATTTTTGAAAATAAGTGCGCTTATATTTCTTATATTATATATCCATGTGCTGTTTTGCGCATTAATTTAATTAGTTTTATTCAAAGTTTTACATTGTTTAAAAAGCTCCGATTTGAAAAATCGGAGCTTTAATTTCTATAAATTTATTTTTTTGTCCAAAATCAATCCTGTTGAAAAAACGCTGATAACTGTAAATATCATATTAGTCAAAATATAATATATTTGATCTCCGTCTTTTAGGTCTAGTCCGTAAAACGGATACATAACTAGCGCCTGTCCAGGTAAAAGTTCATTTGGTCTTAAAGTAAATATATATGACTTCAAATATGCTGTTGCAGCTATAAGTGCTACAAGTATTATAATCCACATCCAGCTTAATTTTTTGTATTTTATAGTTGTTTTTGAGATTGAAAGAGAAAGATATATTAATGAAAGTGTCATTACAATATCTGATGTAAAGATGTAGAACATATCATTATTTATTATTTCAGAATATCCTAAAACACCTTTAAAGCTTCCAATTTGAATAAGATTTGTAAGAATTACGTTAATATAAAAACCGACAAGAAGGTATATTAGCGACCATGCCCCCATAACTATCAATTTAGAAGCTACCATTTTCCACATTTTTTGAGGCGTTTGAAATGTAAGATATCCCGTGTCTGAATTTATTTCCCTGTTGAACGAATTTATAGCATACACTATAAACGATATTACTGTTATAGCTGCAACTAAAACTCCAACGGCAGCTATTACATCTTTAATATAATTAAAATTTTCTGCCCTTAAGTGTTTCGAATTTACATTTATTTGAACAAATATTGAAGCAATTATTCCTCCGAAAAGAAATCCCAAAAGAGTTTTAAGGCTTCCCTTGATGTCGTATTTAATAAATTTTAGCATGTCACACCTCCGAAGCAATCCTTAAAAAATTCTTCAACGCTCATCGATTTTTCCACTCTTAAATTGTCAACTGTTTCATGAGCAAGAATCTTGCCGTCGTTAATAATCATAACCTCATCGAATATCGACTCTATATCCCTTACAAGTTGCGTTGAAACGATGAGTGTTTTATTTTGAAATGCCTTGTCTATAATCGAGTTTAATATCATATCTCTTGCTACCGGATCTACTCCACCTATCGGTTCATCGAGCAGATATAGACTTGCATCCCTTGAGAGTGTCAATGAAAGATTCAGTTTCTCTTGCATTCCTTTTGAAAGTTCCTTAACTTTCATGTCTTCACTAAGCTTCATTACCTCGAGCATTTCTCTAAATGTTTCTGTATTGAAGTCGTCGAAAAAATCATTATAATATTCCTTTGCGTCTTTTATTTTCATCCATTTCGGTAAAAAGTTTCTGTCCGGAAGATAAGATACTAATCTTTTTGTAGCTATTCCCGGTTCTTTACCGCAAATTTCAACTCTTCCCGATGTTTTTTGATGAAATGCGGAAAGTATTTTTATAAGTGTAGTTTTTCCACTCCCGTTTGGTCCCAAAAGCCCCAATACTTTACCTTCTTCAAGTTTGAAACTAATGTTCTCCAATGCAGTTTTCCTTCCGTATTTTTTTGTCAGATTATCTACTGTCACTATTGTCGCCATTGTTATTCTCCATTATCAAATTTATAAATTCACTTTTGTCAATTCCCAAATTTTCGAATTCTTCTAAAGTAGTTTTAATTCTCTTTTTTATATATGAACGCCTTTTTTCTTTAATTATTGCTTCATCATCTATAACGTAAGTCCCCATTCCTCTTTTTACTTCGAAAAGACCGGTTCCGACAAGTTCATCTATCGATCTTGCAACTGTGTTGGGGTTTACTTTATATGTCTTAGCTATTTCACGAACCGAAGGAAGCTTTTCAGATTTTTTTATTTGTCCTGATACAAGTTCATGGATAAATATTTCAGCCAGCTGAAGAAAAATAGGTCTATCTTCATTGAAATCCATAATCTCCCCTAATATCTCTTTCTTTTAATAACCAGATATCTTATTCCTGTTGCCAAGAAAATATTTACAAATAACATAATTGTAAACCATTTTTCTTCAAATGGATTTATTCCTAATTGGAACAAGTTGTCAAACACTGGTGCGTATTCAAGCGGCGAGAGCCTTGTGAACCAATCGGCAATTGTTCCAAGCCATGAGTCGAGGCTTACAAGACCTGTAACTTTAAAAATAATCGGCGCAAAGAAGTAGTATAAAAAGCTTATTGCAACGGTTGCACCTTGCAAATTTGTGAGTTCATAGAATAAATGAATTCCGCCGAGCATACACGTTATAATTGAGACTATTGTAAGAATGCTGTATATAAACATTTTCGGTGACACATATGCATCGTATCCTTGTGCCGGCAAATCTTTAAATGTATATGAGAGAGCAACTGTAATTGTTGTAAATACAAGTGCAAAGACAACTGTTGTTAAAACTGATACCAAGTAATCTCCGACAACCGGATTCAAACGGCTCATTCCCCTTTGGAAATAGTTTCTCATTTCCTCTCTTCTCTTAAATGAGGCCGTTGCAATCATGATTGCCATAAATGGAACGACTTGTTTCACAATGTCGTACACATTTGAGAGAAAGCTTGACGACGACTTGGTCGTTGAATATTTTGCAGTTACATAATACGAAAGTCCTATCCCAATCAATCCGAAAATTAAAAGGAGTATATTTGGCATTCTCTTTCTTGTTCTATATAATTCAGCTTTTAAATATGAAAACATTATTTGTTCCTCCCTTCCATACGTCCGAGATAATATTCTTCGAGATTATCTTTTCTTCTTTCAAGTTCGACAATGCTGAGTCCATTTTCATAAACTTTTTTGAGCAACTTGTCTATGTCAAAATCACCGACAATAACACCATCTTTTGAAATTTCAATTTTTAATTCTTCTAAAATTTTCTTAAAATTATTGTCGTCACTTGTCTTTATAACAGTGTGATATCTTAGCTTTTTATCTTTCTTTGACTCTATAATATCGACGACTTCTCCATTTTCAATAATGCAAATTCTGTCGCATAGATGCTCGAGTTCGCTCAAAATGTGCGAGCTGATTAAAATTGTCTTACCTTTATTGGCAAGCTCCTTCAAAAGATTTCTTATTTCAACAATCCCTTCAGGGTCAATTCCGTTTATAGGTTCGTCAAGCACGAGAAAATCCGGATTCCCCAAAAGTGAAAATGCAATTCCAAGTCTTTGTTTCATGCCAAGTGAATATGCCTTGAATTTTTTATCACGAGCATCGGCAAGTTTTACATCGCTCAACAACTCTTCCAAATCTATTGACCTGTCAAGACCGTATGCCGTTCTATAGTATTTAAGATTTTGATAGCCCGTCATATTTTCAAAAAATGCCGGTGTTTCAATGAGTGCACCTATATTTTTTCTTCCATCGCTTAAACTTTCTGATTCGAAAAGTTTTAGCCCACCTTTGTGTCCCGGAAGAAGACCCAAAATAATTTTCATTAATGTTGTCTTCCCCGCTCCGTTTTTTCCAACCAAACCGTAAATTTCTCCGGCTTCTACCGACACATTAACATCGCTCAAAGCTTTTTTTGTGCCGTAATTCATACTTAAATCAGTAGTTTCCAGTACTTTCATTTTATCCTTCCTTTCTACCATCCCATACTCCATGTAAACATAATGACCAATATAGTCATGACAAGCATCGAAATTATTTGAATTGATTTTGAGAAGTTAAGTTCAACGACTTTGTTTTCCTCAAGTGTTTCCATCTTATTTATCTTTGATATTTTAATGGAATTATAAATATAATTGCCTGCAATTATTAAAAACAAAATAACTAGGCCTTTTGATGTACCATTCATATTTCTCTCCTTTCATAATCCATATCGTTGTACTAGTTATATAGTACACCATTTTTCTATCTATGTCAATATGTTTTTTAAAAAAAATAAAAAAAATCTCAATAATAATATCTTGTTCGATATTATCATTGAGACTAAATTTTATATTTATTTTTTATAATTTTCGCTAAAATAATTCTTCAGCTTATCGAGTGCACGTCTTCTATGACTTATTTCATTCTTTTCGCTCTCGCTCATTTCAGCAAATGTCTTCTGTTTGCCATGTGGAAGAAAGTACGGATCATATCCAAATCCGTTTTCCCCTCTTCTCTCAAAAATTATCTCGCCTTCACATTCTCCTCTGAAGAAATGCTTTTCTCCTTCAGGAGTTATAAGACACAAAACCGAAACAAAATGAGCTGTTCGATCTTCTTTTTTAACATTTTCAAGTTTTTTTAGAAGGAGTGCATTGTTTTTTGCATCATCGTGTTCATCACCTGCATACCTTGCACTATGAACACCCGGTTCACCATTTAACACATCAACCATAAGCCCTGAGTCGTCCGACAAAATATATGAATCATTGAAAATTTTTCTTATAGCATTTGCTTTAATGAATGCATTGTCTTCAAATGTTTGACCGTTTTCATCCGGCTCATCATAATTTTTTTCAATCTCATATACACTTTTAACATCGAAATCAAGTTCCGAGAGCATGTGTTTAATTTCTGTAATTTTATGGTTGTTGCCACTTGCAACGACTATCCTCATTATCTATATTCCTCCAAGAAATCCTCTATACCGTTTATAATGCCGTCAACAATCTTTGATTGATATTCCGGTGTCAAAAGCTTTGCTCTTTCAGCAGCATTACTCAAAAATCCTGTTTCAATTAAAATTGCCGGTGCCGTTGTATTCTTTAAAACATAATATTTTTCCATCTTTAACCCACGTGTTTTTTCGCCAATTGATCTTTCAATAGCATTTATTACCATTTGACCGAATTCTTTTTGGTTAGGTTCCATTGAAGGAGAAGTACAATAATAAACTTCAAGTCCTTTAGCTGCACTACTATCAGCGATATTTGCGTGAATTGATATAAATACATCCGGTTTCAAACTATTTGATATTGCAGCTCTTTCTGACAATGTTTTATAAGAATCCTCCGTATCGTTTGTCTTCTGAACTCGATATCCCATCGCTATCAGCCTGCTTTCCAAAAGTCTTTGAATAGGTTTTATTACATCGACTTCTTTTACACCTGACGGAATGTGAATAGCTCCCGGATCTGTTCCACCATGTCCCGGATCAAGCAAAATAAAATAGTCAGCGTTTCTTCCTGTTCTAACTTTGGATATGTTTAATGTCATATCAGGCGACTCCGGATCAACATTAACAGAAACCGCTCTCAATAGACTTATTGTGAGAACTCCATTAGTTACATCCAAATCTTTTACAAGACTGTCATTATATTTTATAGAGCCATTCGGAATTCTATCGCCAACACTTATTGTTATTTTGTTTTGTGACTGATCATAATTAAACGGTAAATCTTTGGCTATACCTTTAATTGTTAAACTTCTAGCGGTTCCGGAAGTTCTAAATTTAAAATTATCATAAAGCGTTCTTTCCGGAGTCACAACAAGATCGTTACCTACTGTTTTTATTACTAGATTTGGGTGTTCAACATCTTTGTCTATATCAAAAACAACCCTGACAATTCTATCAGTTTTTTTATAGTTTTTATCCGGAATAAATTGACTGCTTCTTATATATTTTACAAAACCAAGTTGTAAAGGGAATTCTTTATAGTGCCCCGACGCCATATTTGAATCTAGAAAATCAAGAATAATCCTCTTTGGATTTTCAAGAATCATCTTGTTATAATTTTGTTTCCCCATGTTTTTTATAACAATACTTTCTTTTCCATTCACATTTTCTATGCGAATGTCCGAAAATAAAAAAGTATCAGTGACAATGATACTCTTACCATCGTCACTGTCATAAACCGTAATCTCACCCTTTGTCTTATTGAAAGATATTACAAGGTCCTCTCCTTGCTTTTGAATAATATATTTATCCGAGTTTTCAATCATACTCTTATCTTGACCGACAAGACCTTTGTTTACATCTGCATTTTTTACAATTATAGTAGTGGAAGTTGTGCCGACCTTTACTTCATAATTTGGTTTTGCAGTAAATGTAAATATTAACTTTACTGTACTTGTATCATAGTCCACATTTTTATCTTGAAGTGTAACTTTTCCAATAGTTTCTTCCTTTGGCTTAACAATTTCTTCTGTCGGTGGTGGATTTGAAATTTGAGGTCCGTCTATCAAATCTGTAGCTGTGGCTTCTGCTTTTTCTTCACCATTAGCAATGGTAACAGTTCTTGTCTTTTGAATCCAACCAACTTTTTTGCCCATATATTCACTCAAATATCTGACCGGAACATAAGTTGTTGCATTTGCTCCACCATCTACATTTATCAAAAGAGCCATAACTCCTTTCGGAGTTTCAACTCTGCCACTCCCCATATTTACAAAGTTTTTTCCAACAGGAAACCAAATCGTCTTTCCTCCATGAATACCTACTGTGGAAGTTTTATGAATCCATTCCACCTTATATCCTAAAGTCTCCGATACAAATCTCACAGGCACATATGTAACCCCGTCAACAACAAAACTTGGAGTCGGACTTTTTTTATCCACTCCATTTATGTTTAAATTAACATCAACAGCTTCTTTTACCTTACCGTTAATATTAAGACTTCTTGCCTCTGTATTTATATTAAATAAAGTTATTAAAAATAAAACAAATAGAATTAACCTTTTCATACTATCCTCCACTTTTTAATTGTAACATATGAATACTTCTAAATCAAGGAAAAATTAGTTCAACGTAAATATGTAATGTAAAAGTAATTATGCAGAAATATAATGGACAAATAATTTTTAAAACTATAAAAAATCCCCGGCTAATATGCCGGGGTAAAATACTAATTATTTTTAATTTGTTCTATTAAGAGTTTATTTACAACACCTGGATTTGCCTTTCCTTTAGACTTTTTCATAACTTGTCCGACAAGGAATCCAAGTGCTCTGTCTTTTCCTTGTTTGATGTCTTCAATCGATTGAGGATTTTCCTTTATAACTTCAAGCACAATGTCCAAAATTGCACCTTCGTCACTTATTTGAATCAATCCGTCACGCTTTATAATTTCCTTTGGACTCGTTCCTTCGTCAAACATTTCCTTGAAAACTTTTTTTGCTGTATTGTTATTTATCTTTTCTTCTTTAATAAGACCTAACAAATATGAAAAATCTTCCACGCCGAATTTCAAATCTTCAATTAGGGTTTCATCTTCGTTCAGTCTTCTTAAAAGTTCATTTATAATCCAATTTGATGTGAGAGATACGTCACCCGTAGCTTTTTGAACTTTTTCAAAATAGTCCGAAAGATTTTTATTTGAACCGATAACATTTGTGTCGTAATCAGAAAGATTATAATTCTTTTTTATACGTTCTCTTCTCTCATCCGGAAGTTCCGGTAAACTCTTTTTGATGTTATCAATAAATTCTTCTTCGAGTTCAAAAATCGGAATGTCGCCTTCGTATGCAAATCTATAGTCATCCTTTGTCGTTTTAACACGCATAAGAACTGTTTCACCTTTTGATTCATCGAAACGTCTTGTATCCTTTTGCCCTCTTTCGCGATTTTCAACCATTTTTTTGTGTCTTTCTTCTTCGAAATTAAGAGCGGCTTCAACACTTCTTGTAGAACCTATATTTTTGACTTCAGTAATTTCCGTTTTAAAATCACCATCGACAATATTGATGTTGCAGTCACATCTTAAACTTCCTTCTGCCATCTTACAGTCGGAAACTCCAAGCTCGGTCAAAGTTTCGCGAAGCTTTTCAATAAATGCTCTTGCTTCTTTTCCACTTTCAATGTCCGGCTTCGTTACAATTTCAATGAGCGGAACTCCGGCACGATTGTAGTCCATAAGAGTTGTATTGTCTTGCATGTGAAGAGCCTTCCCGGTATCTTCTTCCATGTGAATCCTTATAAGTCCAATCTTTTTCTTCTTGCCGTCAACATCAATTTCAACATATCCGTTCTGACAAATCGGTCTGTCATCTTGTGAAATTTGATATCCTTTTACGAGGTCCGGATAAAAGTAATTCTTCCTATCCATCTTTATAGTTCTATCTATATCGCAATTGAAAGCAAGACCCGCCATAACTGCAAATTCAATAGCACGATTGTTTATTCTAGGAAGCGCACCCGGCATTCCAAGACATGCAGGACAGGTGTTTACATTCGGGTCATCCCCGAAAGTATTTTTACAATCGCAAAACATTTTTCTGTCCGTCTTTAATTCAACGTGGATTTCAAGTCCAATTAATGTTTTCATTATTTCACCAATCCTTCATAAGCTCGAGCGATTCTTGCCAAATTGTAATCGCTTTTTTTCTTTCCTAAAAATTGCATTCCTGCATTTATAACATTCTCGCTTGTTGACGGAACATTTATTCCCGGAATTCCGGCAAGATTTATTGCAACAGTAAGAAGGTCCCCTTCCATCATTTGTCTCGGATTCTTAACTTGCGATTCAAGTTTAAATGGAAGAGTTGTTGCAGTCGGAGTTAAAATTGCATCTGCATTTTTAAAGATTCTATCATAATCTTCTGCAATCTTTTCTCTTATTATGAGTGCCTTGTCGTAATATGTTTCACGAAGATCGCTGCTCATAATATACATTCCCAAAAGAATTCTCCTCTTAACTTCATCGCTAAAACCGGCTGTGCGAACTTCTTTCATATAGTCACTAAAGTTTTTAACGTCACTCTTTATTCCCGCATATCTTATGCCGTCAAATCTAGAAAGATTCGAACTTGCTTCGCTGTCGATGATTGCATAATATGTTGCAACCGCATAATCCAAATGCTCAAATTCGGCTTCCACAATTTCCACTCCTGCTTTTTCAAGAATTTTCAACGACTTGTCATAGCTTTCTTTGACTTCCGGTGCCAAATCGAAATCTTTGAGGTGACTTAAGATCGCAATTTTCTTGCCCTTCAAATCATTTATATCCTCTTCAATTGAAGTCTTCATTTCCGGCATGTCCGCACTTATTTTCGTCATATCGTTCGGCGTGTCTTTTGCCATTGCTCTCAAAAGAATATACGCATCTTCCACACATCTTCCGAAACTTCCGACGCTGTCAAATGTATTTGCAAGAGATGTAACTCCGTATCTCGAGACGAGACCATATGTCGGTTTAAATCCTACGACGCTACAGAATGAGCCCGGTTGTCTTATCGAACCGCCCGTATCTGTACCGACTGCCACGTCAACAAAACCCATCTTTGTTGCAGCTGCGGATCCGCCACTTGAGCCGCCCGGTACAAGTGTGTGGTCAATCGGATTTTTTACAGGACCGAAATATGAAGTTTCGTTGGAGCTTCCCATTGCAAACTCGTCCATATTGAGCTTACCAATTACAACTCCGCCTTCAGATTCAATGTTTTCTGCACAGTCTGCGTTATATACACTCTCAAAATTTTCAAGCATTTTCGATGCGCACGTGGTTTTAAGACCTTTATAGTTTATATTGTCCTTTAGTCCGACAACTGCCCCGTAAAGCTCGCCGCTCGGATTAATGTTTTTAACTCTTTCCCTTGCGCCATCCAAATCGAGCGTGATAAAACTGTTTATTTCCTTGTCTTTGTCAAGACCTGAAATGATATCTTCGAGATGTTCCTCAGGTGAGAGCTCACCGGATTTTATTAATTTTAAAGTTTCATGTAAATATCTCATTAGTCTTCCCCCACATATTTTATAGTTTCGATAAATCCATATTTTTCCGAAACTGCATTTCTTGTCGCTTCTTCATTTGTGAGTGACGGCTTCGGCTCGTCTTTTGACGGATGTTTTTCAGCCGGGTTGACATTGTACATTTTTTCTCCCGTTTCATCAAAATCTTCTATAGATTTTAAAACATCCATACAATCCACGAGTTTTTCATAAAATTCGTCGCCCTGATCTTTAAATTTTGCAAGGTCGAGCAAATTATAATAAGTTTCTTTATCCATTAATAACCTCCATTAGCTCATTTTCATTCATAATTTCGATTTCGAGTTCGTTTGCCTTATCCAGTTTCGAGCCCGGATTTTCTCCAACTAAAACCAAATCTGTATTTTTTGAAACGGAAGACGTTGCTTTCCCGCCTTCTTTTTCAATATATGCCTTGATTTCATCACGCTTCATTGAGGAAAAAGTCCCCGTTATAACCACTGTCTTGCCGGTAAAAAATCCTTCTTTCACTTCTTCGTCGTGTTCTATGGTGTTCACTCCGAATTCCAAAAGCCTCTTTATGAGTTCCTTTTCCCCCTCGTGATTGAAATAACTTATAATATTATTTGCAATAACATCTCCAACTCCATCTACAGATGTAAGTTCTTCAAATGTCGCATTTCTGAAATTTTCAAAAGTCTTAAACCTTTTTGCCAAATCTGTAGCCGTTCTTACTCCAACTTCATTTATTCCGAGTCCGAAAATAAATCGATGAAGTTCTCTAAGTTTAGACTTGTCAAGTGCATTCATAAGATTGTCAGCCTTCTTGTCTCCAAACAGCGGCAGTTTCAGTAAATCTTCTTTTGTAAGTGTATATAAATCACTCACATCGTTAATGCCTAAGTTTTGCACCATCGAGTCGACCGTTTTTTCATTAAGCCCTTCTATATCCATGGCATTTCTCGATGCAAAATGAGTTATCCTTGAAACTATTTGTGGATTGCAGTATGTCTTGTTTGGGCAAACGAGATAAGCTCCATCCATAACAAGTTCTGTGCCACACGATGGACAAATTTTAGGAATTTCCACTTCTTTTGTGTCAGATAAATCGCCAATAGTTCCCATTATCTCCGGTATAACTTCGTTCGAGCGTCTTACAATTACCTGGGCTCCAATTCGAACCTCTTTCCTTTTTATATCGTCGATATTGTTGAGCGTTGCAGAACTTACCATTGCTCCCGCAATTTCAACCGGTTCAAGCTTTGCAACAGGTGTGACTTTTCCCGTCCTTCCGACTTGCCAAACTACATCCAGTACTTTTGTTTCAACTTCTTCCGCTTCGAATTTGAATGCAATTGCCCATCTTGGGAATTTATTTGTATATCCCAAGACTGTTCTTGTCCTTATATCGTTTATCTTTATTACCGCACCGTCTGTCAGGTAATTTAGTTCATGTCTTTTTTCTTTTACATATTCAATATTTTTTATAACATCTTCTATGCTGTCAACAAGTGGATGGAATTCATTGACCGGAAAGCCCTCTTTTTTCAAAAATTCGAGCGTTTCCATGTGATTCTTAAAATTAAAATCGTCCATATAGCCGATATTATATGCAAACACTCTCAGATTTCTTTTTTCGGTTTCCCTTGTGTCTAGATTTCTTAGAGCTCCCGCCGCAGCATTTCTGGCATTTTTCAAAGGTATTTCCGCAGTTTTATTGTATCTTTCAAGCTCCGATAGTGGCATATATGCCTCGCACTGAATCTCTATATGACCGGTGTAATCAATCATAGTCGGAATGTTTTTTATGGTTCTTGCCTGTGCTGTAATATTTTCTCCCACAACACCGTTTCCTCTCGTTGCCGCAACTTTAAGATATCCCGACTCGTATGTTAGATTACATGTAAGTCCGTCAAATTTGAATTCCGTAACATATTGAATGGGCGGCAATTTATCCTCATGCGAATTGTTGTACTCCACTCTCAGCTTCTCCGCTCTGTTTGCCCATTCAATCAACTCATTCGTCGACTGTGACTTTTGAAGACTCCAAAGCGGTCTTTCGTGTGTATATTTTTCAAAACCTTTTAAAAGTTCCCCTCCGACTCTCGTTGTCGGCGAATCTAAAAAGTTAAATTTGTATTTATTCTCCATGTCGACAAGTTCCTGATACAACTTATCATATACAGCGTCTACAACAATTGGGTCGTCCAGAGTATAGTAATGATAGTTGTACAAGTTTAGCTTATCGACAAGCTCCCTCATCTTTTCAAGCATTTTTCACCTACTTTTTTGTGAGCGGTGCGATTGAAGCTTTCAATTTCTTCAAGCCCTTAGACGGGAATGCTATTGTAATGTCGTCTCCGACCAATGTCACAACCGTTCCTTCGCCCCACATTTTATGAATAACCTTATCTCCGATATTAAAACTTCCTGCCTTTTCTTTCTTTGCTCCCAAACCGATTTTCCCTGTAAAGTTTGTCGGTCTAGGAATTGGCTTGCCTTCTGTTTTAACTTTCGATTTTACAGTTTCATCCTCAATTTCCACAAAGTCCTTTATCTCTTCAAGAAATCTGCTGTTTTTAGAGTAAATCGTCTGTCCGTAAATCATTCTTGAATCTGCGGAAGTGAGGAACAGCCTATCTCGTGCTCTTGTAAGTGCGACGTAAAATAGTCGCCTTTCCTCCTCGACATCCTTTTCATCTTCCATACTCATTCTGGACGGGAAGAGTCCCTCTTCAAGTCCGACAACGAAGACATTTCTAAACTCCAACCCCTTTGAAGAGTGCACCGTCATAAGCACAACTTTGTCCTCTTCTTTGGACTGGTCAATGTCCGAAAGAAGCGAAATTTCGTTTAACATTTCAGAAAGTTCCGACTCAGGATTCTTATTTTCGTATTCCTTTACATAGCTCACAAATTCATAAACATTTTGAACTCTCGACTCATCTTCCGGATTCTTTGAAACTTTAAGTTCTTTTAAATATTCCGATTTTTCAAGTACGATGTCCACAAGTTCGCTTAGAGAAACATCGTTCATTACTTCTCTGATTTTTATAAAATCTTCTCCGAATTGTTTTGCGGATTTTGTTCCGATATCGGAAAGCGTTTCAAAATAATCCTTGCCCGTTACGAGTCTGTATTCATTCAAATCGCCGAGTGTCTTCGGTCCGACCCCGCGCCTTGGAGTATTCACAATTCTTTCAAAACTTACAGAATCGAAAGGATTGTTTAAAAGTTTCAAATAGGCAAGTACATCCTTGACTTCTTTTCTGTCGTAGAACCTTATACCTCCGATAATCTCATACGGAATGGAATTTCTTACAAACACATCTTCAAATGCTCTCGACTGATTGTTTGTTCTGTACAAAATCGCTATGTCGCTATATTTTTCTCCGGAGTCTTTCAAATTTTCAATGATTTCTAAAACCTTATAAGCTTCGTCGTCTCCGGTCATGAGATTGTAGCATTTAACTTTTTCGTCGTCTGCCTTTGTCGCAAGAAGTTCCCTTTTATATTTTTGCGGATTATTTAAAATCAAATGATTCGCTGCATCCAAAATACTCTTAGTCGAGCGGTAATTTTGATTCAAATAAATAACTTTTGCACCTTTGAAATCCCTCTCAAAATTCAAAATATTTTCAAGATTTGCTCCTCTAAAAGCGTAAATACTTTGATTCTCATCACCAACGACTGTAAGATTGTTGTGAACATGAGAAATTGCCTTTATGAATTTATACTGTATGTCGTTTACGTCTTGATACTCATCGACAAATATATAGTCAAACTTACTTGAATATTCTTCACAAACACTTGGGTTTGCTTCAAAAATTTTTACAGTTTTTAAAAGAAGATCATCAAAGTCAAGTGCATTCGCTTCTTTCATCGCTGCTTCATAATCGAAAAATATTTCTCCGACAATTTTTAAATAAAAATCGCTTCCGGCAAATTCCTGAAATTCTTTAACGCCCATTCCCTTGTTTTTAAAATCGGAAATTCTGTTTTTAATGGACTTCGGCTTAAATTGGTCACTGTCTAGATTTCTGTCCTTAATAATTCTTTTTATTAGATTAACACTGTCCTGAGTGTCATATATAGTAAAATTAGAGGAATAATGTTTTCTTAAAATACGTACACAAATGCTGTGAAAAGTTCCGATCCACATTCCGTTTATAGATCTTTCAAGAAGTTCCTCGGCTCTTTCCTTCATCTCATTTGCGGCCTTGTTTGTAAAAGTAATTGCCAAAATATTAAATGGATTAATCCCAATTTCTTTTACAAGATAAGCTATTTTATATGTAACAACTCTCGTCTTTCCTGAGCCTGCCCCTGCAAGAACAAGCACCGGTCCCTCAGTATTGACAACAGCTTCATATTGACTTTCGTTAAGTAAATTCTTAATATCCATAATATTCCTCTCTTTAAATCTGCTCCTTCTATTATACATTTAATGTGCTTTATATTCAAGCTTATGCTATCAATTCCAAAAAAAGAAGATGACATTAGCCATCTTCTCTCTCTGAAAATTCTTTAAGTTTTACATATAATTCGTCACCGATTACATGCTCAAGCTTACACGCTTCATCATCAGCTTCAACCTCATCGAGTCCCAATTTTTTTAAGATTTTCACCAATACTTTGTATCTTTCAAGGACTGAAAGTGCTTTTTCCTTACCTTTTTTTGTAAAAACAATTTCTCCGCCTTCAATAACCTCGACTAGTTTTTCGCTTTTTAGAAGTGAAACCGCACGCGAAACGCTGGCTTTAGAATATCCCAATTCATTTGCAACATCAACGCTTCTTGAGGTTTGATTTCCAAGGCGTAAAAGCAAAATCGTCTTGAGATACATCTCCTGTGATTCGCTTCCTGCCATAATCTATTCCTTTGTTAAACCCAATTTTCTGAAAATCAAGTTGTATCCATCTGCACCGTAATTCAAAGAACGATTAATTCTTGAAATTGTTGCAGTAGATGCTCCTGTTTCAGCCTCGATTTCATTGTAAGTCTTGTTTTCTCTCAATTGTTTTGCTACTTCTAATCTTTGTGCAATTGCTTGAATTTCTTTAATTGTGCAAATATCCTCAAAGAATCTGTAGCAATCATCCATAGTGTCCAACGTTAGAATAGCTTCAAATAAAGCATCCGTTTGTTCACTCTTAAGTCTGGAATTATAAGCCATTTCTAATCCTCCTTAAAATTTATTCTAAAATAGTCCGACTATTTCGCCGTCCTCTTTTATATCAATATTGTTAGCGGCAGGAACCTTTGGAAGTCCCGGCATTGTCATGATGTCACCTGTAAGAGCAACAACAAATCCTGCACCATTTGAAATTCTAACATTTCTTACTGTAAGTTCAAAATCTTTCGGTGCTCCGAGAAGTTTCGGATCGTCTGAAAGTGAATATTGCGTTTTTGCCATACATACAGGAACTTTGTCCATTCCATTTTCAACAATTCTCTTTATCGAGTTCTTTGCTTCTTTTGTAAAGATAACATCCTTTGCTCCGTAAATTTCTTTTGCAATTGTTGTGATTTTATTTTCAATTGTGTCATTTACATCATATAGCGGTTTGAAATTTGACTCTTCTTCTTCGCAAACTCTGACTACTTCTTTTGCCAAATCAACAGCTCCTTCGCCACCTTTTGCAAATACTTGAGAAAGGATACATTTTCTTCCTTCTTTTTCCACAAGTTCTTTCAAAAGCTTAATTTCACCTTCAGTATCAGTTGGGAATTGATTTATTGCTACAACTGATGGAACTCCAAATTTAGCAACATTTTCCATGTGCTTCTTCAAGTTTTCAAAACCTTTTCTAAGTGCATCAAGATTTTCCTTGTCGTAGTCTTCTTTTGTAACTCCTCCGTGATGTTTTAAAGCTCTTATTGTTGCAACAATAACAACTGCATTTGGATGTAAATTACCCATCCTGCACTTGATATCAAAGAACTTTTCAGCTCCAAGGTCAGCACCGAAACCTGCTTCTGTTACTGTGTAATCAGCAAGTTTTAGAGCATATTTGGTTGCAAGAATTGAGTTACAACCGTGAGCAATATTTGCGAAAGGTCCACCGTGTAAAATTGCAGGTGTGTTTTCAAGTGTTTGTACCAAGTTAGGTAAAATTGCGTCTTTCATAAGAACTGTTACAGCACCTTGTGCATTGATATCTTTAACAAAGACAGGTGATTTATCTCTTCTATATGCAATAACGATATTCGAAACTTTTTCTTTAAATTCTTCAAGGCTGTTTGACAAACATAAAATTGCCATAATTTCAGAAGCAACTGTAATGTCGAATCCATCTTCACGTGGATATCCGTTTGAAACTCCACCAAGACCCACAACAATTTGTCTTAAAGCTCTGTCGTTCATATCGAGAACTCTCTTCCAAACAACTCTTCTTACATCGATTTGTTGTTCATTACCTTGGTGAATGTGATTGTCGAGCATTGCAGCAATAAGGTTGTTTGCAGCTGTAATTGCGTGGAAGTCACCTGTGAAGTGAAGATTGATATTTGTCATTGGAACAACTTGTGCATATCCTCCACCTGCTGCACCACCTTTAACTCCGAAAGATGGTCCGAGTGATGGTTCTCTTAATGCTGAAATTGCTTTCTTTCCAATTTTGTTGAGTCCCATTGAAAGACCGATATTAACTGTTGTCTTTCCTTCCCCTGCCGGTGTAGGTGATATAGCCGTTACAAGAACGAGCTTGCCATCCTTTTTGTCCTTAAGTCTTTCATAGACAACCGGTTCAATCTTTGCCATGTAGTGGCCATATTGGAATAAATCTTCCTTTTCAATACCTAATTGTTCAGCTATCTTGTCAATATAAAGCATTTTTGCTTCTTGTGCAATCTGTACGTCTGTTTTCATATTACATTCCTCCTTATTAACCAATATTCTTTGCTTTATTGTATCACATTAAGTCGTGATAGTCAACACTTTAATTTGTAAAAGTTGGTTTTATTCTATAACTATTTAAAGTTAAATTGAATTATAAAAATAAAACCTACTAAATGGATACCCCATTTAATAGGTTTAAAACATTATTTTGAAATTTCATCAATAATTTCGCCAATATATTGTATTGTATCTTTAAGTGCTTTACCGCCTTCAATTTGTACTCCAAGTTTTTTCGCCCAATCTTCAGGTGAAAGCTTACCGCCCGTCTTCATTGTTTCTTTGTAATTTTCAATAATTGCTTCTTTTTCACTTTCAGTACTCGTTTGAAGTTTTCTGAAAAGTTCAGTTCCAATTGAAAGTCCAGCTTGATATGTGAACGGATAAAGTCCCATAAAGTAATGCGGTTGACGCATCCAAGTTAGTTCACTTCCCGGGAGAATTTCAACATCGTCGCCCCAAAATTCTTCGAGAGTATTTCTAAAGATTTCATTGAGCTTGTCAGCGTTTATATTTTCACCCTTGTCGATTCTTCTGTAGACTTCCCTTTGATAAATCGCTTCAATTCCATGCGTTACAAAGTTGTGGTAATATGTTCTTTCAATCATTTGAACTCTTACCCACTTCTTAAACTCTTCATCATCCGTACTGTTGATCAAATAATTTGCAAGAAGCATCTCATTGCATGTGGATGGCATTTCGCTTATATACATTGAACTTTCCATGTTAATAATTGAATTGTCCATAGACGAATAGCGTCCGTGTCCCGCGTGACCAAGTTCGTGAGCAAGCACAAACACGTCTTCCATCTTACCCATCCAACTAATCAAAACATATGAATGGAGTTTATAATATGAGTCACAGAAAGCACCTGTAGATTTTCCTTCATTTTGTGCAAAGTCAATCCACTTGTTTTCAATGTGTTTTATAGTTTCATTCACATAGTCTTTCCCGAAAATTGCAAGTCCTTTCCTCAAATAATCCTTGCTATCCTCAATTGAGATATCCTTTTCAAACTCAGGCATTAACGGAGCTTTAAGATCCGCATATGTCATCTTGTCAAGACCATATTTTTCCTTTACAAGTTTTGCATATTTTCTCATATGTTTAGGAAGTTCTCTTTTAAGTGTATCGATATGGTCTTCATAAACTTCACGTCTGATGTCTTGAAGATCTAAAAGATAGTCAAAGACACTTTCAAACCCATAGATTTCGCTTAGAGCTTTTTCTGCTTTAAGCTGCGTGTTGTAGTTTAAAGCGAGAGTCGTTTGATATTTTCTCATAACACTCACAAATTCTTCAAAAGATTTTCTTCTGAGTTCAGTGTTTGATGAACCCTCATACTTATCTTCATAAAGACCGAAAGTCATCGGCACTTCCTTGTCGAGTTTCAAGCTGTTAAATCTTACATCTCCTGCAATCGCACCTTCCCATATTCCATAAGGAGCGTTAAAAACAGGATTTAACTTTGTAAGAGCGTCTACAACAGCAAAAGTAGGCTTGTGTGCTTTATCTTTTTTAAGTCTTCTTAAATAAACGAGTGCAAAATCAAGCTTTTCAAGTGCTTCATCCAAAACATCGTCAGGAAGCTCCATTATTTCATCGTCCAAAAATGACATGTTTGATGAAGAAACTGTGTCTGCTTTATCATATTCTTCCAAATAGTCATAAGCCTTTGTGTTTGTACCATCTTCTGAAAAATAAAGACTTGCAAAACCTCCGACAAGTCTATCAACTTCCAGATATTTTTCATAGAGTTTCAAAACTTCTTCGAGCGATTTTAAATCTTTGATTTTACCCTTAAAGTCAGAAATATTTTTTGAAAGCGAAACTTTTTCTTCAAGTTTCTTTTCAAAATCCTCATCGTCTTTTACGAGATCGGTTAGATCCCATTTTAATTTGTCATCAACATCTTTTCTTAACATATTCCCCTCCTGTTAATATATAAATCGTACCAAACCAAAAATACATAGTATGAATAAAGTCTTCTGTGGTTTCTTTTAACGCCGTCCTTGTGCTCCTTGAGCATATCAAGAACTACACTTCTGTCGAAAAAGTCATCACATAGTTCACTTGAAAGCACTTCATAGAATTTATTATAGAAATTGTCTTCCCTCAAAAAATCTCTGAACGGAACAGGAAATCCCTTCTTAGGTCTCTTGTACCATTCTTCAGGAAGCACTTCTTTTGCAGCTTCTCTCAGTGCATATTTCGTGATATTTCCTCTAACTTTCAAATCACTCGAAAGTCTTCTTGCAACACTCCAAACTTCAAGGTCTAGAAATGGGACCCTTAGTTCAAGGCTGTGAGCCATACTCATCCTATCGCCCTTTAAAAGTATGTCATATTGCATGAAACTGTTTAAATCCACAAGTTGTTTTCCACTTAATTCATCAACATTTTTGAAAAATTTCGACGTAAATTGCCTTGCGTCCGTTCCGTTCTTATATCTATTACTTAATATGTCTCTAATTTCTGATGGCGAACTTATATTCGCTTCTCCGACAAACAAGTCCTTTGGCTCGAGTGCACCTTTTTCCATGCGTCTTTTTATACCGGAACTTGGCAAAATTTTCGAAACACCTTTCAAACCTTTTCTCAAATTTTTCGGGAGTTTTAAATATTTCTCAATAGCACTGTCTTCACGATAAAGCTCATAACCCCCAAAAAATTCATCAGCCCCCTCCCCGCTCAAAACAACAGTTGCATTTTCTCGTGCAAGTTTTGATAGAAAATATAGAGGAATGCTCGATAAATTCGCCTGTGGTTCATCAAGATGATAAATTATATCGTCCAAGTTTTCAAAAACTTCATTTTTATCAATTATAAGTCGATTGAGTTTAACTCCCAAGATCTCGCAAAGTTTCTTTGCAAGTCCACTTTCATCAAACTTTCCTTCTTCTTCGCTAAATCCGACACTAAAACTCATCTCAGGTTTTGTTAATGCCGTTATATAGCTCGAGTCGATACCTCCCGACAAAAATGTTCCGACCTTTACATCAGCATTTTTATGAAGCTCTACACTATTGTGAACCGCTTTTCTGATCATATAAATAGCATCGTCAAGATTTGTAATCTTGTCGTTTGACATTTGAAATTTGAAATATTCCCCTGTTATCGGATAGAGCGACTCCTCAATATTTGAAATTTCCAAATAATATCCGTTTTTAAGACGTTTAACTCCATCTATCATAGTATCTTCCCCACAAACATGTTGCAGTTCAAGATATGAAAAAAGTGAATTATTATTAAGTCTCGGTGAGAAAAATTTATTTGAAATTAGTGCCTTTAGTTCTGAGCCGAAAATAAATTCTCCTTTATCATTAAATCCATAATACAGTGGTTTAATTCCAAAATGATCACGTGCCATAAAAACTTTATTCTTATGGAAAATCGCAAATGCAAACATCCCTCTGAGTTTTGAAAGGATACTCTTTCCGTATTTTAAATAGCCTTTTAAAATGACTTCAGTGTCTGAGGTCGTTTTAAACTTAACACCGTTTCCTTGAAGGTCCTGTCTTAATTCTTTGTAGTTGTACACTTCACCGTTAAAAACAATAACCGCTCCTGTTTCTTCATCAATCATCGGTTGGTTGCTTCTAGGGTCCAAATCAATTATTTGAAGTCTAGCAAAACCCAAATGAAGATTCTCGTTTTCATAAAACGAAAGATTGTCGGGTCCTCTGTGACGAATGCTGTCGAGCATCGATCTGATTGAATCGTCATTGTATTCTTTTTTACTGATTATACCTGTAAATCCACACATATTAGCCTCTATTTCACATTTTCTAAAATTATTTCTTTAGCCATTCTAATAACTTCTCTATAAATTTCCGAGCCTTCTTCCATATTCAGCTTGGAAAGTGCTTTAATTCCATCCGGCTCATTTCCTTGGAACCTCAAAATCTTTACAGTTTTAAAAAGCGGTCCGCCTTTTTCATAATCTTCCGTAAAAACCTTATCGTACAAAATATTTGCTTCTTCATCTTCATTTATTTTATAAAGAAGAAGCAATTTGTTTAAAACCGCATTTTTAAAATTTGCTCTATCAAAATCGTTAAGATTTAAAGCATCCAAATATTTTTTCCCATCGACATTATCGCCTTGAGTTATATAAGCCCCTGCGATATTTAACATAATCATATTTTTTATCGACGGTACTTTCGTTTCATTTAAGAGTTTTACTTGTTTACCTATAAAAATTTCTGCATCTTGGCTAAGTTTGTATTCATTCACATGAGATTTCATCGATGAGAAATCACGTTTTATTTTTCTTAAATCAATAAAGGACATTGCAAGAACAACTCCTCCAACCAGCATCCCACCTATTATAGGATCAACTGCTCTCTTCGTTAAATAACAGAAAAGAGTATAAATCGGAATTGTTATCAGCGAATATAAAATATATTTTTTGTAATTAAGCATAGTCTTCCTCCATAAAAACATATTTAAGTCCCTCGATAATATCGCTTGCAATCATTGCACGCTTTGAAATTTTTTGTGCCATAATGTCCGCAGACAGTCCGTGAAAATAAACTCCCAGCTTTCCGGCTCTATATGTGTCACAACCATTCGCAAGAAAAGCACCGATAATTCCAGTCAAAACATCACCCGTACCTGCCGTTGCAAGCCCGTTGTTGCCGGATTCATTTATATAATATTCTCCGTTTTTATTATAAACCAAGGAACCCTCTCCCTTTATTATAACATCACACGAGTATTTTTGCGATATCTCTTCTGCAGATTTTAATCTATTTTTCATAATATATGAAACATCTTTTGAAAGAAGTCGTGCCGCTTCCATAGGGTGCGGTGTGATTATAAGCTGGTTCATTCCGACATTTCCGAATTTTTTTAAATAATAAAGACCGTCGGCATCGAGAACTGTTCTTATATTTCTTTCGGCAATATAAGAAAATAATTTCTCCATATATTCTTCCGACGAATATCCAATTCCCGGACCTACTGCAAACGCGTCGATTGTACAGAAAAATAAAAGGTCTTCTCTACCCATAATTATTTCTTCATCAAGACATATCTCAAGTGAAGTTTTATTCTCTTCCTCCGAAAAAAGATATACATATCCTGCTCCAGCTCGCATTGCTGCCCTTGACGAAAGCTTTGCACATCCGATCATCCCTTTTTGACCCGCCACAATTCCAAGTCTTCCGAATGTCGCCTTGTTTGCATTTGAAGGCCTTGCCGGAAGCAATTTTAATATTTCTTTATCAACCATAATTTTACTATCTCCCGTAACACTTGCAACTGCATAATCTCCGTCGTGCGAAATTGACAATTCATATTTCTTCTTTTCAAAAATAATTGACGGCTTGCCCTTATCATCTTTTAAAATAATTGAATTTTCCAGAATGTTTTTATTTATACCGCTGCCCAAATGTTTTCCGAGAGCTTCTTTTGATGCAAAAATGCCCGCAAGAGTCTCTGGACTTTCCTCGCGGGTATTCAGCATATTTTGAACGAAGTCAAGACCTCGTCTTTCAATCAATTCAATTATTCTATTTATCCTAACAATATCAATTCCTGACATTATTTTTTAAGAAACCTGCTTCCAGGTTGTACCATAGGCACATTTTCTTTGCAAAGTGGGCAGTCTTCCGGTTCATAAATATCAGCTTCGAGTTTTATTGCAGCGAAAACAGGTAGCGGAGGAGTTTGTTTTGTTCTGTCGACAATTGCACCGATTCCAAGGACTTCTCCACCTTGTTCTTCGATAACTTCAGCTGTTTCAAGTGATGATTTTCCGGTTGTTACAACGTCTTCACAAATCAAAACTTTTTCGCCTTTTTCAATTTTAAATCCTCTTCTAAGACACATCTTGCCTTCTTTTCTTTCAGCAAAAATAGATCTTACTCCGAGAGCTCTCGCAAGTTCGTATCCAATAATAATTCCGCCCATTGCAGGACCTACAACAACATCCGGATGAATATTGTTTTGTTCAAGCTTTTCTTTTATTGCATGAGCAATTTTTTCAGCATCTTCAGTATACTCAGTTGCCAATGCACATTGAACATAAACATTCGAGTGCTTGCCGCTTGAAAGCCCAAAATGTCCGTGAAGTAATGCTTCTCTCTTTTTTAATAATTCTACAATTTCAGATTCTCTAGTCATTTTTACCTCCAAATACAGCCTCTAATTTCTTCAATGTTTTTATCTATTTCTTTTTCCGCATATTTTTCCAAACCTTCTACAACATTTATCGCAGTCGTAGGATTATACAAATTTGCAGACCCTATTTCAACCAAAGTTGCACCTGCCATAATAAATTCAAGCGCATCCTTGTAATTTTCAATTCCGCCGATTCCAATAACCGGAATATTTACATTCTTCGAAACTTCATAAACCATTCTTAGTGCAATAGGTTTTATTGCAGGACCCGAAAGACCGGCGGTAACATTGTTGAAACGCGGCTTTCTTGTTCTTACATCAATTGCAAGTGCATTGAAAGTGTTTACAAGTGAAACACCGTCAGCACCGATTTCTTCCATAGTTTTTGCCAATGCGACAATATTTTCAGCATTCGGTGAAAGTTTTATGATTAACGGTTTGTTCTTAACAGCTTCTCTAACTTTTGAAACGACCGTTCTTGCATCTTCGCATCTGATTCCAAAAGCCATTCCTCCTGTTTTTACATTCGGACATGAAATATTCAGTTCAATCGCATCTGCAATCGAATCATCGAGAAGTTTTGCTCCTTCTACATAATCTTCGATTGAGTTACCACCCATATTTGCGATAACATAGTCATTTACAGTTTTCATCTTTGGAAGTTCGACTTCGATATAATGCTTAACTCCTGGATTTTCAAGACCAATTGAGTTCATCAATCCCGAAGCGGTTTCCCAAACTCTTTGTCCCTCATTTCCTCTTTTCGGGTTTAGAGTTAAACCTTTTCCAATGATTCCGCCAAGCCTTTTTACTTCAAAAAACTGCTCGAAAACATCTCCGAATCCGAAAGTTCCGCTTGCCGTTAAAACCGGATTTTTTAATTTTGTTCCAAGGAACATAGTCTCTAATTTATTCATTGAAAATCAACTCCTTAGCTGAAAATACAGGACCGGCTTTACAAATTCCCTTGCGACCGCCAATCGTATCGCAAAGACAGCTCATGCATGCTCCGAATCCGCAACCCATATATGCTTCAAGGCTCACTTGCATATCTGCATCCGGGCATTTTTTAACTGTAGCTTTAACCATCGGCATCGGCCCACAGACATAAGTCATTTCATATTTTTCTGCATCCAGTAAATCGAGTGCATAACCTTTGTGTCCAACACTTCCGTCTTCCGTTGCGATATAAATATTGTCCACATAGTCTTTAAATTCTTCAGTATAATAGCTTCCGCTTCTGTAGCCGACATATAAATCCGGTTTTACAGAAAGTTTTTTTGCAAGATATAAAAGCGGTGCGATTCCTGCGGTCCCTGCAAGCAAAGCACATTTTCCTTCCACAGGTTTAAAACCGTTTCCGAGAGGTCCCATCATTAAAATTTCGTCTCCCGGTCTTTTTTTAGAAAAAAGTTCCGTTCCTTTTCCCATAATTTGAATTAAAAAATATAATTTTCCGTCTTTATAGTCTGAAACCGAGATTGGACGACCCATCATCGGATCTGTTGTGTTCGGTTCTCTAAGCATAAAAAACTGACCAGGTTCGACTGTGACATCTGCCTCAATTGCCATGACAAAAATTTCATCGTTTAAATGTCTGATTTCACTGATTTTGTATGAATTATAACCCGACATTAAAATCCCTCCTCATTTTCAAAACAGCTTCGCGGGTTGCTTCTTCAAAATCCTTGTCCGATTTTTCAAATGCTCTGATAATTCCTCTTGAAGAATTTACAACTCCTCCGTTGCCGTCCTTAAGTAAACTCATTGCGTCTGCGGCTCCACCGCCTTGTGCACCGTAGCCCGGAATCAAAAAGAATGTATCTGGGAAACATTCTCTGATAAATTCGGCTTCGCCTGATGCCTTGTTTGTCGCACCTATAACAAAACCGACTTTTCTGTATCCGCATTCTCCAACCGTATTTCCCGTCATCTTTTGAATTTTACCGCCGACGATGCTGTAAAAAGGTTTGCCGTCAACATCAATTTCTTCAAAGTCGTGACTTCCTGGATTCGAGGTCTTTATAATAACAAAAAGTCCCTTGTCATTCTTTTCGACATATTCCAAATACGGCTCAATTGAATCAAGTCCCATATATGGACTCAATGTCATAATATCCCCTTCAAAATCTCCTGAGAAATATGCATCCGCATACCCCTTTGCAGTTGAAGAGATATCTCCCCTCTTTACATCGTTTATAATTATTATACCACATTTTCTTATATATTCGTTAGTGCTTTTTAATGCTCTCATACCTTCAATTCCAAGTGCCTCATAATATGCAGCTTGCGGTTTATAGCATGCGACCAAATCCTTTGTGGCGTCAATTATCATTTTGTTGTAGTTAAAAATTTTTTCGTAGATTGGCTTATCTTCCAAACATTTCGGCATATGTAAAGGATTTGGGTCCAATCCTACGCAAATCGGGCCCCTTTCCTCCACGCTTTTAAATAATCTATTTATAGACATCTTTTTTACTCATCAAATGGTCGCAGTAATCGCAACGATATGTGCCTGTTTCCGGGTTAACAAGAGTGAAACTTTGTTTCATTCCTCTTTCCACACTTGTGATGCATCTTGGATTGTTGCATTCCAAAACGCCTTCAACGTGTTCAGGGAGTTTGAGATTTATCTTCTTTACAATTTTTTCGTCTTCAATCACGTTTATTGTAATTTCAGGGTCGATAAAACCGAGTGCCGATAAATCAATGTCTAAAACATTTTCGATTTTAATTATGTCTTTTCTTCCAAGTCTTCCGCTTTGTGCATTCATAATGAGCGCAACAGTAAAATCTGCATCTCTTAGTCCAAGATAATCAAATATTTTTAGACCGAGACCGGCGTGAATATGGTCGATAACTATTCCTCTTTTAATTGAATTTATACTAAGCATTCTTTTCTACCCCCAACAATTTCATAATAAGTGCCATTCTAACAAACATACCGTTCTTAACTTGTCTAAAATACCAAGCTCTTGGGTCATCATCAACTTCGTATGCGATTTCATTTACACGTGGTAGCGGATGGAGAACTGCAAGATCCGCTTTTGCATTTTTCAGTTTTTCTAAATCAAGTACGTATGAATCTTTCAAACGAACATAGTCTGCTTCATTGAAGAATCTTTCCTTTTGAACTCTAGTCATATATAAAACATCGAGTCTATCGATTACTTCTTCGAGTTTAATGTGTTCTTCATATTCCAAATTGTTAGCATCGAGCACAGTCGCTTTGAAATAATCAGGAACTTGAAGTTCTTCAGGCGAGATTAAAATGAATTTAATATTTTTGTGAATGCTCATTGCTTTGATTAGCGAGTGAACTGTTCTTCCGAATTTTAAGTCGCCGCAAAGACCGATTGTCAAATCGTCAAGTCTACCTTTGCTTTCTCTTATTGTAAACAAGTCTGTGAGAGTTTGAGTCGGGTGTTGATGTCCACCGTCTCCAGCATTGATTAGTGGAACATATGTGAATTCCGCAGCAAAATTCGGAGCACCTTCCTTTGGATGTCTCATTGTGATGATATCGGAATAAGAGCCGACTGTTCTTATTGTGTCTCTTAAAGATTCACCCTTCGCAACAGAAGATGAGCCCGGCTCCGAAAAACCAATAACTTCGCCGCCAAGTCTTAACATGGCTGCTTCAAATGAAAATCTGGTTCTCGTGCTGGGCTCATAAAATAGAGTTGCTAATAATTTGCCTTTACAAACGTCAAGGTAATCAACAGGGTTTTCTTTAATTTTTTTTGCCAAATCCATAACTTCGTCTAGCTCGGCCATACTGAAATTCGTAGGGTCGATATAATTTCTTCCTTTAAGCATAATACCTCCTCAAAACAAACAAAATTCTGTCTTTCAATTTAACTTTTCTATATATTTTACACGAACCAAAAAATTTTGTCAATAGAAAAATATAAAAAATTTTAAATAAAAAAATTTTTTTCATTATAAAAAATCGGAGCAGAAAATTCGCTCCGATAATAATATTTTAATTCGCAATTTTTATAACTTCAATATTGTTTCTGTTTAAAAGTTCAAGTGCATAATCGTCAATTCTGTAGCTATTTTCATAAACAATTCTAGTTATACCCGCTTGAATAAGACTCTTCGTGCAATTTAGACACGGAAAATGCGTAACATATGCCGTACAACCTTTGACCGAAATTCCTTCCTTTGCACAATATAAAAGTGCATTCATCTCGGCGTGAATAGTTGCAATGCAGTGTCCATCTCTCATTGTGTGACCGACATCGATGCAGTGAGGATTTCCGCTTACACTTCCGTTGTATCCGGTCGAAACAATTCTATGGTCCGAATTTACAAGAACACACCCGACAAATGCACGGTCACAAGTTGACCTTTCAGCAACTTTTCTTGTAATATCCATAAAATATTCATCCCAACTTTGTCTCATCTAAAGTCCCTCCGCAAAAGAAACAATTCTTTCGTCTGTTTGTTCATCCCAAGTGCCCGTTTCCATATTTATCGAAACAAACAAATCCTTCGGATAAAATTTCACTCCAAGCATTGCCAAAATTCCCTTTAAATCCTTTTGCATTCTTGCAGTTCCGATAAATGAAAGCGATGCTCCACAAACTGCTGCGGATTTTCCGATGATTGCCGGTTTATTGTCGCCATAAGGACGGCTCAGCCAATCGATTGCGTTTTTAAGGGTTCCCGGAACTGTGTAATTATATTCCGGACTTACAAAAACAATTCTGTCAGAAGAAACAACTTTTTCTCTTAAATCACTTACAACTTTTGGCGGGTTTGCTTCAAGGTCTTCGTTCATAAAAACCATATCATTTAAGCAAACTACTTCTCCGCCTGTCACTTCTTGCATTCTTTCTGCTAATTTTTTGTTGTAAGAATCTTTTCGTAGTGACCCGACAATATAAACAACTTTACTCATGTTCTATCACTCCCTTAAAAATTTCTCCTGTCTTAATGTCAACAGTTATAATATCCCCGGTCTTTATATTCTTTGTCGCATCGGCAACTCCAACTATTGTCGGCACTTTTAAATTAAGGCCGATTATAGCACCACTGCTTGTAAGGCCGCCCTCTTCGGTAACAATTGCACCCGCTCTTCCAACAAACGAAACCATATCCCTTTCCATACCGATTGTGACAATAATATCTCCATCTTTAAAATCACTCAATAATTCTTCAGCAGAATTTGCAATAACTGCTCTTGCTGTAACCTTTCCGGTTCCAATTCCCATTCCTTTTCCTAACATCTTTGACAATATCTCGACTTTAAGCATATTGGTTGAACCGCTTTTACCAACCGGTAACCCTGCTGTTAAAACAACGAGATCTCCTTCCTTTAATATATTTCCCATGCATTTATTTATGCCTTCTTCAAATATTTTGTCAGCATCCTTGCCTTCACTAACTAAAATTGGATAAACACCCCACTCAAGTGAAAGTTTTCTCAAAACTCTCTCACTTGGCGTTATTGCAATAATATCCGTCTTAGGTCTGAATTTTGAAATCGCTCTTGCGGTTCCGCCGCTTTTTGAGAGACTTATAATCGCACTCGCTCCCAAATTGTTAGCAATGTTAACGGCGCTGTTTGCAATCGAGTTTGTTATACTGACCATGTGTTTCTCAGCAATCATTCCTGAAACTCTCCTGTATTCCTCGCCATCTTCGGTCGAAATCGCAATTCTCGCCATCATATCGACCGATTTATCCGGATATTTTCCCGCAGCCGTCTCGCCCGAAAGCATTACTGCACTTGTTCCGTCGATTATCGCATTCGCAACGTCCATCACTTCCGCTCTCGTCGGTCTCGGATTCCTTATCATCGAGTCGAGCATCTGCGTCGCAGTGATTGAGATTTTTCCGGCTTCGTTACACTTTTTTATGAGTTCTTTTTGAACATGCGGGATTTCTTCCGGATTTATCTCGACTCCAAGGTCTCCCCTCGCAATCATTATCCCGTCTGAAACTTCGAGAATCGCATCCATATTGTGAACGCCTTCCCTGTTTTCGATTTTAGAAATCACTCCGATTTTATAGCCGTCGTTCTCCTCAAGAATCCTCCTTATGGAAAGCACGTCTTCCCTCGTCCTAATAAAACTTGCTGCAATATAGTCGACATCGTTCTTTATTCCGAAAATTATGTCACTTATGTCGCCAGGTGTGAGTGCCGGAAGTTTCACCTTCGCGTCCGGAATATTAACACCTTTTCTGTCGGAAAGTTCCCCGCTGTTTACGGCGACCATGTGCACATTTTTTTCATCTTTATCTACAATATTAAATTCGACAAGCCCGTCATCAATCAAAACTCGACCGCCGACAACTACATCATTTGAAATGTCTTTATATGAAACCGAAACTTTAGTATCATCTCCATAAATATCTTCCGTTGTAAGTGTAAAATTTTGACCTTGTTCAATATTTATCTTGCCGTTTTTAAAAGTTCCGATTCTTATTTCCGGACCCTTTGTATCAAGCATTATTGCAATGGGAACATTTAATTTTTCTCGAACTTTTTTAATCCTATCGATTCTAAGTTGATGCTCCTCGTGTGTTCCATGAGAAAAATTAAGTCTCATAACATTCACACCAAGATTTATAAGCCTCTCAAGCATTTCCTCCGAATCCGAAGCCGGACCTATTGTTGCAACAATTTTTGTTTTTTTCAAAATACCCCTCCTGTTTTAAATGGACAATATCCTTGCGATGTCAAGCATCTTTGAGTTAAAAATCTTCTCCTTTGAAAGTGCATCTTCAATATCTGATTTAAATATTTCATTTGCCTTCATCCCAAGTGAAAGTCCCGACTCCCCGTCTTTTAAAAGCACAACAGCCTCATATCCCATTCTGCTTCCCAAAATTCTATCAAAAACTGTCGGAGTGCCTCCTCGTTGAACGTGACCCAAAACGGTGACTCTAGTTTCGATTCCCGTACGCTCCTCGAAAACATCTCTAAGCCTATAAGTGTCGGTCGAACCTTCAGCAACAACAATAATATGGTGCCTTTTTCCACGTTTTATTCCGCTTATCGCCTTTGAAACAAGTTCATCGATATTAACAAGTTCTTCCGGAACGAAAATCGTTTCCGCTCCCCCGGCAAGACCCGAATAAAGTGCAATATCTCCACAGTTTCTTCCCATAACTTCGACAATATTCGCCCTGCCATGCGCCGATGAAGTATCTCTCAACCTGCTTATCGCGTCCGCAACAGTTTCAAGTGCCGTCATAAATCCAATCGTGTAATCAGTATAGCCCAAATCGTTGTCGATAGTTGCAGGAATCGAAATTGTCTTAACTCCAAGTTTATGAAGAGATAAAGCCCCCCTCATACTACCGTCACCACCGATTACAACTACGCCTTCAATACCGTTTTTCCTGAGCGATTCAAGTGCTTTTTGTTTCCCTTCGTCCGTCATAAATTCATCCGATCTTGCAGTGCCTAAAATTGTACCGCCTCTGTGAATTATATCAGCTACACTCGAGAGCTCCATCTTAAAAATATCACCGTTTATGAGACCGTTGTAGCCCATCTTCACGCCATATATCTCTATATTGTTATAAATAGCCGTTCTTACAACAGCTCTTATCGCGGCATTCATGCCCGGAGCATCGCCGCCGCTTGTTAAAATTGCAATTCTTTTCATATTTATTCTGCGACCTTTACATTCGCCTCTCCCAATATTTTCTTTAAACTTTCGAGATTTTCCTGCGTAGCATTTAAATTCGATGCCTCAGGAAAAACTCCGCTCTCGCCTGTTTCTTCAAAATAGAAAACCGCTTCTGACGTTCCCGGATTCCTTCTTATAAAATCCTTCGCCGTGTCGAGAATAGTGTCTCCACACCCTTTTATTACCCTTATATAAACCTTGTCAATCAATGACAAAGGCTCGATATCGTTCACAATTATATTCGGCTCTCTCACATCGCTGTAATTTATAGTTCCGCGAATCACAATCTTCGCACCTGTTCTTATATATCTTTGAAGTTTTGCATACTGTGATGGAAAAACAACCGCTTCAATAAGCCCCGTTAAATCTTCAAAACTTATAATCGCCATCTTTTCATTCTTTTTTGTTAGTGTAAATCTACATTCCTTTATAAAACCTGCAAGAGTTACCCTTGAAAACTTCATCGGCACGCCGTTTGAAAGATAATCCTCATAGCTTTCAAAAATATCGTTTCTCGTCGTCGAAGCAACTTTTTTAATCACATCTTCATATTGTCTGAGCGGATGACTTGAAACATAAACTCCGAGCACTTCTCTTTCTTTTGCAAGCAGCTCGTCGTCGTCAAATTCCTCGTAGTGTGCGGTTTGTTCTTTCGCACTTCCCGCTCCTCCGAACATTGAAAACTGTCCCTCGATATTCGATTTTCTTTCAAGCGAAAGTGAAGATAAAATGCCCTCATATGTGTTTAGTGCTGTGCGTCTGTTTATTCCAAGCGCATCAAAAGCCCCTGAATATACCAAAGATTCGATTGAACGCTTGTTTAAAGCTGTTTTATCAATCGAATAAACTCTGTCAAACATCTCTTTCATACTTTCGAATTTGCCTTTTTCGCGCGCTGTCATAATCGCACGCACCGTATTTACTCCGAGACCTTTAACTCCTTTAAGTCCAAATCTAACTCCGTCGCCTTCAGTTTTAAATGCCCAGTTTGACTCATTCACAGACGGTTTTAAAATCGTCACTCCGAATTTTCTCGCTTCGTCGACATAAAGTTGCATCTTCGATTGATCTCCTGCAATCGAAGTTAAAATACTTGCAAAAAATTCTTTCGGATAGTGCACCTTGAGCCACGCAGTTCTCCATGCGTCAAGACTGTAAACCGCCGAGTGTGATTTATTAAACGCATATTTTGCAAAGTCTATCATATCGTCATATATGCCGTTTGCAAGTTCGGCACTGAAACCTTTTTTAATTGCGCCGTCGACAAAAATAGGACGTTCTCTTTCCATGACATCCATTTTCTTTTTACTCATCGCACGTCTTATATTGTCAGCCTGTCCAAGCGTGTAGCCTCCAACTTTTTCAACAATTGCCATAACCTGTTCTTGGAAAACGATGACACCATAAGTGTCCTTCAAAATTTCTTCCAAAATCGGATGTCCGTAGTTTACTTTTTCCTCGCCATTTTTTCTCCTGCAAAAATCCGGAATTGAGTTCATCGGTCCCGGTCTAAAAAGCGAGTTTGCCGCAATCAAATCTTCAAATCTCTCGACTTTAAGTTCTTTCAAAAAGTTTCGCATTCCCGGCGATTCAAATTGAAAAACACCTATTGTGTCAACATCTCTGAAAAGTTTGATTGTTTCAGGATCCGTCAATGCCATATCTTTGAAAGTGACTTCTTTGTTGTAGTTTTCTTGAATCATCTTTATTGCATCATCGATAACAGTTAGCGTTCTAAGCCCCAAAAAGTCCATCTTTAATAGACCCAGTTCTTCAAGAGTTGTCATGTCGAACTGCGTGACCAAAATATCTGATGCGATTGCAAGCGGTGCATATTCAACGAGCGGATTTTTTGAAATAACAACTCCCGCTGCATGAGTAGAAATATGTCTTACATGTCCTTCAATACGCTTACTGAAATTTATAAGTTTTTTTACATCTTCGTTTGTTTCATAAAATTCTTTAAGCTCCGGATTTTGCTCCAACGCTTTGTCGATTGTCATATCTAGAGCAAACGGCACCATCTTTGCAACCCTGTCGACAAAGTTATAATTTAGACCGAGTACACGACCTACATCTCGAATCGCACCTTTCGCCTGCATAGTTCCGAAAGTTGCAATTTGAGCGACTTGGTTTTCGCCATATTTTTCCCTGACATATTCTATGACCTCGCCCCGCCTTTCGTAGCAAAAGTCGATGTCGATATCCGGCATTGTGACCCTTTCCGGATTTAAAAATCTTTCGAAATATAAATCGTATTTTAATGGGTCCATGTCGACGATGCCGAGTGCATAACATACAATTGAGCCGACGCTCGAACCACGTCCAGGGCCTACAGGAATCCCCTTCTTTTGTGCAAACAAAATAAAATCCTGCACAATAAGGAAATAGTCGACAAATCCCATGCTCTTTATAATCCCCAGTTCATGCTCCATTCTCTCAAGAACCTGTTCCGGAATTTTTCCGTCAACTCCGTATCTTTCCATCAAACCTTCAAGCGTCACTCTCTTCAAATATTCAAAGTGATCTTCACCGTTCGGCACTTCGAAATTCGGCAAATGATAGTGACCGAATTCAAATTCGACATTGCACTTTTCCGCGACTTCTTCAGTGTTTGAAATAGCTTCCGGAATGTCCACAAATCTTTCAGCCATTTCTTCTTCACTTTTAAAATAAAACTCGTCGGATTCAAACTTCATCCTGTCCTCATCCTGTAAAGTCTTTCCTGTCGCAATCGCCATAAGTATTTCCTGAATCATGGCATCTTCTTTGTTTAAATAGTGACAGTCGTTAGTTGCGACAATTTTTGTCCCGGTGTTCTTCGAAAGCTCCTTAAAAAAATTCTTAACAAGTGTTTCATCTTGAATACCGTGGTTTTGAATTTCAAGATAAAAATCATCTCCAAATGTTTCTTTGTAAAATTCAAACGCTTCTCTTGCACCCTTCAAATCCCGATTCAAATATTTTCTTTGAATCTCACCGCTAAGACATGCCGAAAGTGCAATAAGCCCTTCGTTGTGCTCTTTCAAAAACTCGCGGCTGATTCTCGGTTTGTAATAAAAACCGTTTTGCCAGCTTTCTGTTGAAATTTTAAAAAGATTTTTAAGCCCGTCATTATTTTTGCATAACAAAATAAGGTGATAGTACTCCTTGTCCTCAGGAGTTTTGCTTTTGTGATCACCTTTAGATATATAAATCTCTGAACCTATTATAGGCTTGATTCCCTCTTTTTTCAGTGCTTTGTAAAAATTAACCGCGCCAAACATGTTGCCGTGATCGGTTATAGCAACTGATTTCATATTCAGTTCTTTCGCCCTTTTAACCAAATCCTCTATTTTTATCTCGCCGTCAAGAAGTGAGTACTCGGTGTGAAGATGCAAGTGAGTAAAAGCCATAGTTGCCCCTTTTCTATTGTTCTTTTCTGATTCTTATACGTGAAATTGTACAGCCCTCAGCTCTTTCAATAACAAACTCGTATCCGTCGGCAAAATATACCTCGCCGCGTTTTGGAAATTTCCCGGCAAGACCTATAACAAAACCGCCGATTGATTCATAGTCATCACTTGTAAAATTCGTTCCGAGTGCATCGTTCACATCTTCAAGGTCCATATCACCTTTAACTGAATACTGTCCCTTTGAAATGCGTCGCACCGGTGTGCTCACTTCATCATATTCATCATCGATGTCGCCCACAATTTCTTCAACGATGTCTTCAATAGTGACAAGTCCGGAAGTTCCACCGTATTCGTCAACCAAAATTGCAATAGTACTTTTGTGTTTTTTTAAATCTGTCAAAAGCTTGTAGCTTGAATTTGATTCAAACTGAAAATATGCCGGTCTCAAAATACTCTTTAAATTAAATGATTCCTTTTTTTGTCCAACCAAATCTTTAACATACAAAAGCCCGACAATGTCGTCTATATTTTCTCCGACAACCGGCAATCTCGAAAAGTGTGTATCCTTAACCATATTTAATAGGTCGTCGTAAGTAATATCAATCGGAACTGCGACAATCGAAGTTCTCGGTGTCATAATATCGCTTGCTTTTGAATCGGTTAAATCGAAAACATTTTCAATCATATCTTTTTCCGAAGATTCAACAATGCCCTCTTCGTGTCCTTCATTTAAAATTCCGATTAAATCGTCTTCTGTTATCTTCTCACCTTCGTCTTCTTTCAAGAAAAGCTTTGTGAGTGCAGTAAAAAATATATTTATAGGCGTTAAAATCACAACGAAAAATTTTATGATAGGTGCAACAAAAAGGCCATAGTTCAATGCATTATTTCCAGCTAATGTTTTCGGAAGAATTTCTCCAAAAATGAGTAGAGTCACCGTCATAACAATAGTGGAATAAGTCACACCTCTTCCGCCGAATTTCGAAACAAAGTAAAGTGTTGAAATACTCGGTGCAATAATATTTACTATATTGTTTCCAATCAAAATTGCAGAAATCGTCTTTGCGGAATTTTCAATCAAATCATTGAAAATTATAGCATTTTTATTCCCTTCATCTATGTATTTTCTAAGCTTATATGATTTAGTTGAAGTTACAGCCGTTTCCGATGAAGAAAAAAATGCGCTGAACATAATTAAAAAAACAATAAAAATCAGTTCCATAAATACTCCTTTAAATAAAAGTAAACCCTTTACTAAATTATATTATAAATCATGCTTATTTTCAAGTGCGATAACTTGAACATTTCGCCGTTTTTGCAATTGTAATAATGATTAAAATATGTTAGAATAAAAAGTGTGTGAAACACTATTTCAAATTGGAGGTGCATCAATTGTGCATAAAAGAAATGACATTTAGAGACTTGGTCCAAAAAAGATACTCTTGCAGAGATTTTTTGGATACTGAAATTGATAAAAATATTTTAGACGAAATTGCTGACGCAGCACGACTACAACCTTCTGCCGTCAACTCACAACAATATAAAATACATATTTGCACTAAAAATGCAGCACGACGTGTTTCAAAAGCAAGAGGTATGTATAACAGGTTCATAGATAATGTGCCTGCTTTTATTGTTATCACTGAAGACAGAAGAAATATTGCATTAAAAGCTATAAATCTCGCCCAATATAACGATTGGGTGCCGATAGATATAGGCATCGCCGTTTCCGCGATTTGTTACAGAGCTCTTGAGCTCGGAGTTTCGAGTTGCATTCTCGGGCTCTACAAAGAAAAAGAGATTCAGTAAATTATCGGCGACAAAAATAAAGTTGCAATTGTAATCGCGCTGGGTTATCAAAAGGAGGAAAAAGATAGACCGAAAAAACGTCGCAGCTTTGACGAGATTTGTGTCTATCACGAAGAATAATTTACGCGAGGTTTTATGAAAAACATAAAAAAATACTATAAATTAATCAAAAAATACAGATATGCCCTCTTCTTTGCGCTCATTCTGAACATTTTGTCCGCTTACGGTTCAATTGTTCTTCCGAAGCTCATCGGAGAGATGGCGGACTTCGTAAAAAGCGGAACTTTGACAAAGGAGATTCTAATAAAAGATATATACATTCTCTCATTCATGTCGATATTTATCTATATTTCGGATGCAATATGGAATTATATAATCTTCAGAAACTACTACTATGTAAGCGCAAATCTCAAAAAAATGATTTTGAGTAAATCGCTTCTCCAAAGTCCGGTTTTTTTCAAAAGAAATACTATAAGCGAAATAATAAACAAGGCGACATCGGACACAATGCGCGTTTCGGATGTCGTGGGCTACGGATTTATGACCATCGTAGACGGTGCGATAATGCCTATTTTGATATTTATTTGTATGGCAAGGATTTCAACTCTTTTGGCGCTCATTTCAATGGTTGCGCTTCCTGTTATGGTCTTTATAATTACAAAGATTTCAACGAGATATGACCCGACTTACGAAGCATATCAAAGAAGTTTGGACACTTTGAACCAAAAGACAATCGAGGACATGAGTGCAATAAAAGTTATCAAAGCATTCGTTGTCGGCAAAGTTAAAAAAGAGAATTATCTCAAATCCGTCGACGACAATTTGGCAAAAGACCTTCGACTCACAAAGCTCACAGCGCTCTATATGCCTGTCACGGAAATAGGAATCGGATTTTTCTCAATCATCGCTTTCATTGTGGGAGCATCGCTCATAAAGCACGGAAGTCTTTCTTACGGACAACTCGTGACCTTCTCACTCTACCTCTATTTTCTCGAATGGCCTGCTTACGGTCTTTCGGATTTGATAGTTGTATTAAAAGAAGGAAACACATCTCTTAGAAGAATCGGAGAAATAATAGACTATGATGACGACTTCAAAGAATACAAAGGCACTGAAAAAATTAAATCCATAGATAAAATCGAAATGAATAATGTTTATTTCTCATATCCGGGAAATGACAGCTTTGAGCTGAAAAATATAAATCTTTCATTTCAAAAAGGAAAAAGATATGGAATTGTCGGAAAAACCGGAAGCGGCAAGACGAGTTTGTTGCGCGTTATTATAAACGAATATCCGAATTTCAGCGGCCATGTTAAGATCAACGGCTCAGACATCAAGGAAATTTCACTCGATGATTTAAAGAAAAACATCGGATACGTACCGCAGGAGCATTTTCTCTACTCGAAAACTATAAAAGAAAATATTGCTTTCTACAGAAATGCGACTGATACAGAAGTGGAAAATGCGATAAAAGTTTCCGACTTTGAAAAGGACATCGGCTCCCTTCCTCTCGGAGTACACACACTCTCGGGCGAGATGGGTGTTTCCCTCTCCGGCGGACAAAAGCAACGCGTCAGTCTGTCGCGTGCCGTCTTAAAAGACGTCGACATGCTCGTGCTTGACGACGTGCTTTCCGCAGTTGACAACAAGACCGAGCAAAACATTTTGGAAAATTTGGAAAAACTTATGGGTGACAAAATCGTCGTCATGTCGAGCCACAAAATAAGTGCAATAAAAGACTGCGACGAAATCATCGTGCTTGACGACGGAGCAATTTCCGAAATCGGAACTTATGACGAGCTCCTCAAAAATAAAGGCTGGTTCTATGAACAAGCCATGATTCAGGAGGTCAGCCATGAGTAAACTTTATAACGAAAAAACATTTAGAAAAGGCACACTGAAACTGATTTACAGAACTTTCAAATCAGTCAAGTGGTCGCTCATGTTGGGTGTTGTTCTCTCGATTGGAACCACTGCCCTGACACTTGTCACTCCGCTCTTTTTGCAAAAATTGATCGACAAGGAAATCGACGCGACAGTCGGAATAAAAGATGCGAAAAGCTTTTTCACAACTGCAGCAATATATCTTTTGATGATACTCTTGAGCAATGTGATCAGCTTTTTAAAACAATATCAACTGAAAAGAACTTCAAACAAGGCGAGCCATTTCTTGAGACGCGATTTGTACGACCACGCTCTGAACCTCCCGCTATCGTTCTTCGACAAAACACCCGTCGGAAAAATAAGCGGACGTATTGTCGGAGACGTCGAAGAAATAAAAAATATGTTCTTTCTCGGATTTGACGGAATGTTTTCCGCAATCTCCTTCATTCTCGCCTCGATAATTTATGTGCTCACAATCGACTATAGAGCGGCACTCATATTGACACTGCCAATTCCGATTTTAATTCTTCTTATCTATGTCTACAACAAATTTAGCGCAAAATATAATATCGAATATAGAAAAGGCGAATCGAAATTAATTGCTGATCTTAATGAACATCTTCACGGCTCAGACATAATACGCGCATATGGCGTTTCAGAAGGCGTGAACGAAGAGTTTTCAAAGCTCAATCAAAAGCAATATAAAATCGGAACGAGAATGGAAATGTTTGACTCTTTCTTTTCGTTCAACATCTCAAACCTGCTTTCAAACATCTCTACTCTGTTAATCTTAATCATTTCCGGATATTCATTTTTAAACGGTACAAATACAATTTCAATTGGATTTATGGTCGTTCTCTTGAACTACAACGGAAAAATTTACGATATGATTCAAGGAGTTTTGAGACGTATAAATGTCATTGAAAAGGCACTCGCATCGAGTCACCACTTGGTTGAATTTATGGAAGAAGAGCATGAATTTGATGGCGAAATTGAAATTGATGACGTAAAGGGCGATGTGGAACTTAAAGACGTTTCATTTTCATATATCAAGGGCAATCCTGTCCTACACAATATCGACATTAGTGCACCGCACGGTTCAAAAACCGCAATCGTCGGCGACACCGGCTCTGGTAAAAGCTCTATTATAAACCTTATATTCCGCTTTTATAACCCGGATAGCGGTGTCATTTCGATAGACGATACTGATATATCGAAACTGTCGAAAGAATCGTTTAGAAAGAAAATGGCACTTGTCCTTCAAGATCCGTTTATCTTCAATGACACTTTGAGAAACAATGTAACACTCGGAGAAAAATTTACAGACGATGAAATAATAAATGCGATGAATCTTGCGGGCGGTGAAATGATTCTAAAGCGATTAAGAAAAGGTCTCGACACACACCTTAATGGTGAAGGCGTCGGACTCTCGCTCGGTGAAAAACAAATCGTCACGTTCGCACGCACTATCATTCGTGACCCGAAAATATTGGTGCTCGACGAAGCAACCGCATCGATCGACACCGAAACTGAAAAGCATATCGAAGAAGGACTTAACCACCTTATGGAAGGAAGAACCTCATTCATTATCGCTCACCGTTTATCCACTATAAGACACTGCGACAATATAATTGTTCTTGAAAAAGGAAGAATTATAGAAATGGGTACGCACGACGAATTGATGGATAAAAAAGGAAAATACTTCTCTCTTGCGACAAAAGAAGAAGAAAAAGAAAAAGAACCTGAGAAATAATTCTCAGGTTCTTTTTTCGTGATAAAAAATATACTAGGAGTTTAGGTGTTTAAGTCAAAATTTAAAAATTACATAGGGAAAATAATTTAACATCTCAACAATATTTAAACTCCGGAAAGTGGATTACTCCGCAAGCTGTTTACCCAAAGCAATACATTTTTCAATTGCTTCAGCGTCAGGA
The DNA here is from genome assembly GCF_003096635.1 of Ezakiella coagulans. GTDB lineage: Bacteria > Bacillota > Clostridia > Tissierellales > Peptoniphilaceae > Ezakiella > Ezakiella coagulans. Next base: position 112,640 of record NZ_QEKV01000003.1, read on the forward strand.
TTGTCGTATGCTGCGAGCGAACCGATAAGATTGATTCCGTCATTTGTACATTCTTCAGCCCAATCTATCATCCATTCGCCTGTATTCCATTCATAGGAACCGAATATTGCAACCGGTTTTGTCTTTAATACAGGTTTTGCATCGTCAAAAAAAGGTCTGAACTCTTCTTCTTCGAGTTCTTCAGCTCCCATTGCCGGACAACCGAGTGCAATTCTGTCAGCATCCAACAAATCCTTTTCGTCAACACCTTCGGAAAGATTTATAAGTTTTGTCTCTGCACCGGCTTCAGCGGCTCCTTGTTGAATTGCTTCAGCCATTCTAGCGGTGTTTCCTGTTCCCGACCAATAAATTATTGTTACTCTCATAATTGCCTCCTTAAACATCGGTTAGTCATTGCTAACTGTATTAAGTATAGCATATAAAAATTTAGTTTTTTATATTTTATCACTGTTTAAAAAATAATTTTATGAAATAATAAAATAAATTTATTGATGATTAATATGGAAGTTTTTATAATTCTTATCTACACCGGTTAACTTGCGTAATATTAAAAGTTCTTTATTATTATATAAAGAACTTCTCTATTATAAATGTGTAATAACTCAATTATTTAAAATAACATTCATAAGAACATCGCAAAACAAAATACTAAATTTCCAATAAAAAAGCACCCCTTTCGGGATGCCTATAATCTTATTTTGCCAATTTTTCTCCGAGTGCTCTGCATTCTTCAAGTGCATCATCATCCGGATTGTCATAAGCTTTCAATGCTTCGATAGGAGTGATTCCATTTTCTTCCATTTCAGCTTTCCATGTTTCAATCCATTCGCCTTCGTTCCATGCATATGAACCGAAAATTGCAACTTTTTTATTTTTTAGTTCATCCATATTTTCTTCGAGATATGGTCTGAATGTTGTGTCTTCTATCTCTTCATCACCTTTTGCAGGACATCCGAGTGCTACTGCATCTGCACTTGTGATATCTTCAGCAGTTGCATCATTTACATCTACCAAATTTGCTTCAGCACCTGCATTTTCAATACCTTCAACAATAGCATTTGCCATTGCTTCGGTGTTACCTGTTTCTGTGTAATAAATTACGCTAACTTTCATAGTCTTCCTCCTTGTATATCAATGAAATTGTTCATTCTTATTATACAATAGTTATACCCATTTCTCAAGTCAATAAACATAAATATTTTTAAAAGTTAGCCCTCTCTAACCTTGAAAAATTTTTAATTCTAATATATAATATATGTATAGACTATGAGAGGAGGGTTTTATGCTATGAATTATTTGGCAATCAGTCAACTTTTAAGACCGGAAACATATTTTCTATGCAAAGAAAAACTCGATGAAGAGTTGTCAAACATAAACAACGAAGAAGATCTAAGATTGCATATAACGGAATTAAACACTTTCCTTTATACAACTTATGTCGTTAAATACCAGAAAAATTATAATCATACATTTGTAAATAATAGAGAAAGAATATTAAATGCAAAAGGAGATGAAGAACTACGAGAAATTTCAAATTCAATCCTTGACTCATACAAGGAAATTTCAGACGAAGTTCTTCAAAACAATGATGATAAATTAATTCGAGAAGTTATAAATGAAATAAATGAAAATTACTTTAACAAGGTCACGTTGAAACAAATATCAGACACGCACAATGTCACAGAAAACTATTTGTGCAGACTTTTCAGTGAAAAAACTGGCTACAGATTTTGCGAATATCTAAACTCGCTACGTGTAAAAAAAGCTAAAGAAATGCTTATAGAGGGCTCAAAGAGCCTCGATTATATAAGCGATGTGTGCGGCTTCAGCAGCCAATCTCATTTCTCCGTCACATTTAAGAAATACTACAATATTTCCCCTGGAAAGTATAAACTTGCAATCAAAAATCAAAAGATGAAACAAATACTCTAGAAGCCCAAAAGGCTTCTTTTTTTGTATTTCGAATTACATAAACACATCAAAAAAGACCCCACAGTCTTGTGGAGCCTTTTTACTTAAGCGTTAGTTGTTTCTTCCGCTTTTTCTTCTTTAGCTTTTTCAGCAGCTTGTTGTGCTTTTTTTGCCTTTAATGCTTCGATTTCTTCCGGAGTTAAAACTTTCTTCGGTTTTTCCGGACGATCGTCGTGAATTGTCTTCATCGGACAATTCTTAACGCATGTCTTACAGTCGATACATCCGGAGTAATCGATGTGAGCCAAGTTGTTTTCGAACTTGATTGTTTGTTTCGGACATTTCTTTACACAGATTTGACATCCGATACAGCCAACTTTACAGTTTTCTCTAACTGTTTTACCCTTGTCTTGTGAAGCACACTTGATAACGGTATGTCTGTCATAAGGCATAAGTTCGATAATTTTCTTCGGACAAATCACAACACATTTATTACATGCTTTACATTTGTCTTTAATAATGTGAGCAACTCCGTTTACCATTTCAATTGCATCGAACGGACAAACGTCTTTACATGTTCCACATCCTAAGCAGCCATATGAGCAAGCTTTGTTTCCGCCGCCGATTTGTGCCATATATCTGCAGTCTTTAATACCGTAGTATTTATATTTATCTTTTGCAAGATCGCAAGTTCCGTTACATCTTACAACGGCAACTTGTCTTACAACTTCTCCGGCTTCAGAGCCTAAAATTGCAGCAACTTTTTGTGCAACGGCATTTCCACCAATTGGACAAGCATTTGTTGGGGCTTTCCCTTCTGCTATAGCGTTTGCAAGTCCTTCGCATCCCGGAAATCCGCAAGCACCACAGTTTGCACCTGGCAAAACACCGAGAATGTTTCCGACAACCGGATTCATCTTAACTGCAAAAACCTTTGATGCAATCGACAATAAAACACCGAACAATAAGCCCAAAACTCCAAGAACTAAAACAGGTTTTAAAATTTCCATTATAAACCTCCTATACTAATCCTGCAAAGCCTGTGAAAGCGATACTCATAAGACCTGCAGCAATAAGTGCAAGAGGGAATCCCTTTAGTGGCTTTGGAACGTCAATAAGTTCAAGTCTTTCTCTGAGCGAACTCATAAGAATGAGTGCGAGTCCGAAACCGATTGAAGCACCGAGTGCGTTTGCAACGGTTTTGAAAAGGCTATAGTCATTTTGAATGTTTATGATTGCAACACCGAGAACCACACAGTTCGTTGTAATAAGTGGTAAGAAAACACCCATTGCTTGATAAAGTGCAGGTGATAATTTCTTTATAACCATTTCTACAAATTGTACCAAACTTGCAATGACAAGAATAAATACAATGGTTTGCAAATATTGCAAGTTATATACGTCAAGTATTGCTTTTTGTATGCCCCATGTGATGACAGAAGCAATTGTAACAACGAATGTTACAGCTGCAGCCATACCGGTTGCAGTTTCAACTTTTGAAGAAACACCAAGGAATGGACATATTCCCAAAAATTGACTGAATACATAGTTATTTACAAAAATTGTTGAAATAATAATTTGAAATGCGTTCATACTTATGCCTCTTTCCTTTGTTTAAATGCATTAAGTGCAAAAATCATAAGTCCCAAAATGATGAATGCTCCCGGTGGCATTGCAAAAAGTTTCATCGGATTGAATCCCGGAAGAACAGTATATCCCAAAAGTTTTCCCGAGCCGATTAATTCTCTGAAGAATGCTAGAATTACAATTGCCACTAAATATCCGAATCCGTTTGAGAATCCGTCAACGATTGATGGGAAAATTGTATTCTTTGATGCAAAGCTTTCAGCTCTTGCCAAAATCAAACAGTTAACAACAATCAAAGGAATAAACAGTCCAAGTGATGCGTAAACTGCCGGAACGTATGCGTTTAAGAACATATCTACGAGTGTAACGAAAGTTGCGATAACAACAATGTAAATAGGAATTCTGATCTTGCTTGGAACAACTTTTCTGATGAGAGAAATTGTCAAGTTGGACAATGTTGTAACAAATATAACTGCAAGTCCCATTGCGATTGCGTTTTGAATATTTATTGAAACAGCAAGAACTGAACATAAACCTATAAGTTGAACAAGAACTGGATTGTTATTAACAATACCATCTTTTATAATCTTTTTATAATTCATTTTCAATCTCCTTGTATGTGTCAATAGCTAAGTTTACAGCTGCGATTACACCTCTGCTGCTGACGGTTGAACCCGTAATTTTTTCAACATCTTGAGCATCTTTTTTTGTTGCAACCAACTTAACATTTTCAGTAGCACTTAAATCATTAAATTCGGCTTGGAAATCTTCATTTTCAATTTTTGTACCGATATCAGGAGTTTCTTTGTGTTTTAAGACTTTTATAGCAACGATTTTGCCCTCTTTAACACCGGTCATGATTGTGATATCTCCACCGTATCCGCCGCCGTTTGTCGTGATAAGAACACCTACAGTAGCTCCGCCTTTTTCAGCTTTAACAACATCCACAAGTTTGTTATTTGTCTTTTGAAGTTCAGCCAATTTGTCAGCTTCGATAGATACAAATTCGTCGGCATCTTCAATCAATTCTCTGTATGCTCTTTCAGTTTGTTCTTTTTCTCTTTGTTCAATTATTGGGGCTGTAACTTTATTTGTAAATCCAAGAATGCCAGCCGCAAAAACAGAAAACAAAAGTAAGATAATACCTAATTTAATAGTTTCTTTCATTATTTTTTAGCCTCCCCGAAAATTCTTGGTCTTGTGAGTCTGTCAATTAAAGGAACAAATGTATTCATAATGAGTATTGAATAACTGACCCCTTCAGCCATACCGCCTCTAACTCTTATTAGTGCAGTGAGAACCCCGCATCCAATAGCAAATATAGCTCTGCCCAAATTGCTTATCGGTGCAGTTGCGAAGTCGGTTGCCATAAAACATGCACCCAAAATCAATCCGCCGCCGAGTAGGTGATATAGTAAAGCTTCTCCTCTGATGCCTTGTATAAAGAGCATGCACATTGTGGATAAAATATAGATAACAGTGATTTTCCAATCTGCAATCTTTTTAATTGCAAGATATAAGAAACCTATGATAAGTAAAATTGTTGCAGTTTCTCCGAGAACACCGCCGATATTACCGATGAGCATATCCTTTATGCTTGGAAGAACGCCTTCGCTTCCCTTCATTATTTGAAGTGGAGTAGGTCCCGTTATTCCGTCAGGATTTGAGTAATTTGTCATGATTGTCGGCCAGCTTATCATGAGTGCAGCTCTTCCTGCAAGTGCAGGGTTTACAAAGTTTTGACCGATTCCGCCGAAGAATTCTTTTGCAATAACGATTGCGAAAAATCCGCCGACTATCGGAAGCCACCATGGTGCTGTTGCCGGTATATTAAATGCCAAGAGCATACCTGTTACAACTGCAGATAAGTCCCCGACAAGAATCGGCTTCTTAAATGCTTTTTGTGTTGCTGCTTCGAAAAATACACAACTTATAATTGATAATGCTATTAAAAGTGCTGCATTAAATCCAAATGCATAAATTGAATAAAATAGTTGTGGTGCCAAAGCAATGATTACGCTCAGCATAACTTTTTGTGTAGTATTGTTTGTTCTTAAGTGCGGTGCAAGACTTACAGCCCACTTGTTGTCCCTTGCCTTGAAAGCTTCTTCAACTTCAAGTTCCTCAAGATTCATATCGTCAAATCCTTTTAGATTTGTATTATCCGGATCGTTGTTTTGAACTTTGTTATCAACTGTTTCAGTAGCCGTAATAACTTTCGGTCCGTTTGAGCTTCCTGCATTAGCATTGATACCGGTTGCTTCGCTTTGCTCTTTCTTACGGATAACTTCGGCATTTACGTCCGTTTTATTAATATTTTCTTTCATATCTTTATTTTCAGCCATAAATAACCTCCTATCTAGCCCTCTTTGCGCTCGCTCTAAGTTCGCGTTTAGAAGCTGTCACAAGCTCTGTAAGCGGTCTGTGAGCAGGACATATATATGAGCATGATCCGCATGCGATACATGCGTTTGCATGGTACTTCGCAGTATCTTCAAATCTGCCTGCAAGTGCGTATGCTGCAATATTTAAAGGTAAAAGATGAACAGGGCATGCGTGTACACACTTTGCACATCTGATGCAAGGTGAAACTTCGTATTCTGTAGCAGTGTCCTTATGAAGAACAATTAATCCCGATGTATTCTTTTGAGCCGGTGTTGTTCCGTCAAATTGTGAATATCCGGTCATAGGTCCTCCGGAAACAATAGCTTTCGGGGATCCGTTAAATCCGTCAGCCATTTTAATCAAATCGCTGATTTTTGTTCCAACACGTGCCAAAACATTTGTAGGTTTCTTTACGCCGTCTCCGGTAACTGTAACAACTCTTTCGTATGAAGGAATTCCTCTTAGAGCTGCATCTGCAATAGCTGCAGCAGTTCCAACATTCGTTACGAGCGTATTGACATTACCTGTTCTTCCGCCTTCAGGAACTTTTCTACCCAAAATGGAGTCAACCATTCTGTATGAGTCACCTTGTGGGAACTTCGTCTTGACTGACGCAACATGTAAATTTGGATAATTTTTTACAATAGCTCTCAAATTTTCAATAGCATCAGGCTTATTGTCTTCGATTCCAATATAGCCGTCCTTTGCACCTGTAACCTTCATAATGACTCTCAAACCTTCGACGATTTTTTCGCCCCATTCGAGCATCATTCTGTGGTCACATGTCAAATAAGGTTCACATTCAGCACCGTTTAAAATAATTGAATCAACACCTGTGAGTGCACCGTTTAACTTTGAATGTGCAGGGAAAGCAGCACCGCCCATACCGACAACTCCCGCTTCTTTAACTCTTGCAATAATTTCTTCTTTTGTTAAAGAATCAAGATTGTCATTCAATATCTTGTATGCCGGTTCGTCTTTATGGTTGTTTTTAATATAAACACATGTAGCTTTGCTTCCGTCAAGTAAAAATCTTTCTTCAATCTTTGTGACTGTGCCTGAAACACTCGAATGAACCGGAGCGTAAAGATTAGCACTGCTATCACCGATTTTTTGTCCCATCAATACCTCATCTCCAACCTTCACAAGTGCCTCACACGGAGCACCTACATGTTGACTAAGAGGAATGATTACTTCTTCAACTTCCGACGGACTTGTAATTTTACATTTTTCCGATAATTCTTTAAATTCCGGAATGTGCAGTCCGCCCTTAAATGTTAAATTGTCTAACTTCAATAATATCACCCCTATGTAAAATTACATTTGTATCTACAGTATAACCCTTTTGGGGCCTGTTGTCAATCTAAATATCGAGATTTTAACGATTTTGCTTACATATTTATAAATTTCTTCGTTAATAGTGATTACACTCACACAAAAAATGTAAATTAAATAACATAGTCATAAAAATATTTTATAATTAATGTAAATCATAAAAATTGAAATAAAAAAAGGCTGAATTTTCAGCCTAAATTTATAAATCTTATTCGGTTTTATCCGCATTTTTTTCATCGGTTTTAACTTCCGGTTCATCAATCCTTTTTCCATCGTGCTTTTCTGTGAAATATGCTCGCTTTAAAGACTTATACGGAAAAATATTGTTCGATTCATATTCAGAAATAATTTGATTTGAATATATCATCGCATTTTGATTGAAGAAAAGCGGCACGAAAACCTTTTTATTTAACACATATCTTTCCAGTTCCTTGTTGATTTGAACCAAATCTCTTGAATTGTAAGAATTTTTGATTTTAGATATTATATGATTGAACTCTTCGTCTACTATTGGGAAAATCCCACTGTTCAAAAAAATCGGATAAGTCGGAACTATGTCTGTGTTCATTTGAGAAATTAAAATATCATAGTTCCCATCTTTTACCTTTTGAAGATAAGTTTCAAAATCCTCACCCTCGCCGTCAATTATATGAACTTCCGCTCCTGCATTTTTTAGAGCCGCCGTTATATTATTCGCAACTTCGAGTTGTTCCTTGTCGCCCCAATAAAAATATAGTCTAAACGTCGGTTTGTTTTTTGAAAAAATCTGCTGAGCTTTTTCCGGATTTGTTTCATCGTTTATTGAAATCGAGTAATAACTTTTCGGATTCAAAAAGCTCGATGTCTTTACTCCCCTATCTTTGACCGAGTTTTTTATAAGTTCATCTTTATCAATCGCATAGCAAATGCCTTTTCTCAAGTTTTCATCTTGAAGTAAACCATTCGGATTCAAGAGCATAAATGTGAGCTTATTTCCGGGGAAAACATCCGCAGAAAACTTGTCGTTGTTGTAAAATCTTCCATACTCGCTTGTCCATGCGGTTGAAACGTTGATTCTTCCGGTTTCAAGCGATGTAAAAATGAGCTCCTCGTCCTCGTGAACAATACCCGTCACCTTTGTTATTGACGGCATTTCGTCATAATAATATTCATATCTCGAAAGATATACTGCCTTTTTGGTTTCGTATCTATCAAATTTAAATGGTCCCGTTCCAAGTGGCATTGATTGTTTGTTACCCTTATATTTTACGATCGGAAATATTAAATATTCGAGAAGCATAGGTCCCGGCCCGTCCCACGTAAACTTTATTGTCTTGTTGTCAAGTGCCATTGCTTTAAGACTAAGTTCACCGTTAAACGGATTTCTTATTAAATCAAAATACGCTCCTTTTCCTGCATTTTTTATATGATCGAGTGAAGTTATAACATCTCCTGCGGTAAGTGTGGATCCGTCGTGAAATGTAACAGCATCTTTAAGCTTCAATATAACTGAATGTCCTTCAATTTCTTCACTTTCTACAAGCTCCCTTACCGGCTTGTAATTTTTATCCAAACTATAAAGTCCGTCGTAAACAAGTCCGCAAAGATAAAAATAACTCATATTCGAAGTTGTCAAAGGATCTAAAGAGTCAAACGGCGTCAACGGTATTGTAACCTCTCCGGACTCTGCGACCAAAAAACCGTACTCGTTGTCGACCTTTTTTACGTCCTCGGTTCCCCTACAACCTAAAATAAAAAGTACACAACATATTAACAATAAAATTTTTCTATATCGCATTTATTACTCCATCTAAATATCCGGTAAATTTTTTGAGTGTGTTAATCTTGTCCGTGCTCTTGTGTGCAAAATTCAAAACTAAATCGCTCAAAAACTTCGGAACTCTATATTTGTATTTTATAAGCATCGCATAATCTTCACGTGCTTTTAAAACTCTGTCGACATAATTTCTCGTTTCTGTGTACGGAATATTTTTGTAAGTTTCATCAGCTTTTGAAACAATTCCTTCATCAACCCACTTTTTTGCAATCGTCGGTCCTGCATTATATGCCGCAACAGCAAGTCCAACGTCTCCGAATTTTTCATACAGCTCCGAGTAATAAAGAGTACCTATTTTTATATTAATATATGGGTCAAAAAATTGCTCTTTGTCATCAATTGAAATATTATACTTCGTCTTAACATACTCCGCCGTGCGTGGCATAACTTGCATGAGTCCAAACGCTCCTTTAGGCGAAAGACTGTAAAGATTATATCTGCTTTCAGTTTTTATAAGTGCCAAAATAATAGCCTTGTCAACACCCGTTTCCTTTGAAACGCTGTCCACAAAGTATTCATATTTTACAGGAACTCTATAAATCAAATACAAATTAAATACAAGAAAAATAAATCCCAAAAATATTATTGTTTTAATAAGCCTTTTTAATTTCTTCATCCAAAAATTTCCTCGTATTCTTTATAAGCAAATTCATACTGCCACAATTTTTTATAACATAATCCGACATATCTTCTTTATAATTTGCATCCAAAAAATACTTTTCTCTTTCTAAAATTTCTCTATTTGTCATCTTTCGCACACATCTCATGCGACGGTGTCTAATATTTTTATTTGCGGAAACATATAGAACACAATCGGGAATAAATTTCGATTTTCTCGCTGCATCTATTGATTCAAAATAAAGCGGAATTTCAAAAAATACTGTTCCACAGTTCACATTCGAGAAAAAAGTGTATAGTTCTTTGTAAACAACTCTGTCCACAAAATCTCGAAGTTCTTCATTTTTAAACATTTCCGTTTTGAACTCTTTTGTTCCGTAATAAATCCCGAATTTATCGAAAATTTCTCCCGAAATTTCCGGCGACTCCATAATTTTCTTCGCATAAAAATCCGCATCAAATACCGGATAACCACATTTTCGTATAAACCTCGAAACTGTCGATTTCCCCGATGCGATTTCTCCGGTGATGACGATTTTTCTATTTTGCATCGAACCAACTCTTAGCTTTGCTGCCTTCAACTTTGAGCTTAACTCCAATGTCGAAACTGTCTGTCATAATTTCCTTGATGTCGTCCTTAATCAAATTAAATTCATTTTCCGGCACCTCAAAAATGAGTTCATCGTGAATTGTGAGTATAAGCTTGGTCTTATATCCGTTTTCTCTAAGATAATTGTAAACCTTAACCATAGCAATCTTTATAATGTCCGCAGCACTTCCTTGAATCGGAGTGTTGAGGGCGATTCTTTCGCCGAAACCTCTGATATTAAAGTTGTTGCTCCTTAGTTCCGGAACCATTCTTCGCCTGTTGAAAAGCGTTGTAACATATCCTTTATCTTTCGCATCTTTCACAATTTCATTCATATATTTCTTTATGTGCGGAAATTCTTCAAAATATTTGTCGATATATTCCTTCGCACTCTTTCTTGGAATATCAAGTTGCCTTGAGAGACCATAGTCGCTTATGCCATAAATAATTCCGAAGTTCGTTGCTTTTGCGTGCGACCTTTGAAGTGCTGTAACCTCATCGTATGGCACATGGAAAACTTCTGAAGCGGTTCTTCTGTGGATGTCCATCTCACCTTCAAAACCTTCAATCATCTTCGTTTCACCGCTTATCGCAGCCATGAGCCTGAGCTCGATTTGTGAATAGTCCAAATCATAAAGCTCCGCACCATCTTTAGCTACGAACACCTTTCTGAGTGCTCTTCCCTTCTCGGTTCTTGTCGGAATATTTTGTAGATTCGGCTCAGTTGAGCTGATTCTACCGGTTGCTGTAATCGTTTGATTGAAAGTGGATCTGAGTCTTCCGTCGTCGTCAATCAAATCCAAAATTCCGTCGACATAAGTGCTCTTGAGCTTTGTGTCCTCTCTATATTCGGTGATAAGTCTCGGGAGCTCGTGGTCTTCGGAAAGCTTGTCGAGCGTTTCCTTGTCCGTCGAATAACCGGTCTTCGTCTTTTTTACCGGCGGCAATCCAAGTTTGTCAAACAAAATTTCACCGAGCTGTTTCGGACTGTTTATGTTAAACTCTTCGCCGGCAAGTTCGTAAATTTGTTCTTCCATACTCTTTAAATTCGACTCGAACTCGTCTCCAAGGCTCACAAGTTTTTCACGGTCAATTAAGACTCCCGTTTTTTCCATGTCGGCAAGCACAACCGTAAGTGGTATCTCAACGTCATACATAAGATGCTCCATTTCAAGCATTTCGAGCTCCATATCGAGTTCTTCGTGTAGCACATTTAAAATATACAAAGTGTTTGAGACTGCTGCATAAAAATCGTCCGTCAAAAGCTTGTCCACATCTTTTATTCTCTTATTCTTTTCCATATAGGTGTCGAAAGTCTCTATAGACTTATGCTTTCTCGCAAAATATTGCGAAAGCTTCGACGTGTCTGTGGTCGGATCCATAAGATACATTCCTAAAGAAACGTCGAACTTAAACGGCGACTCTAACGGATCGTCAAATAAAGTGTAAAGATCTTCTTTTATATCAAACCCGACAAGATCTTTCTGTTTCATCATAAAGTCATAAATCTTTTTATATTCCGTCGGTTTATTTATAATATACGCTTTTTCGCCATCATAGAATGCAAACACAATCGGCTCATCGTGATGATAAGTATCCTTAAAAAACAATTTCAAAGAAACCGCTTTACCTTCGAATGTATCGAGATCGTCTTCTTTCATAATTGAATATTCTATAGGCTTAAAATCATCTTTTATATCAATTTCTTTTATAAAATCATTAAATTCAAGGGAACGATAAATTTTATTTAATTCTTCCAAATCCGGCTCTTTTATCTTAAACTCGTCTTCGTCCGGCATCTCAGCATCCGTCTTGATTTTACCAAGCTTGTAAGAAAGATATGCCAAATCCTTATTTTCTTCGAGCTTTTCCTTTCTGGACTTACCGCTTATCTTATCAATATTTTCATAAACACCGTCAAGAGAGCCGTACTCGGCAATGAGAGACTTACCCGTCTTGATACCGATGCCCGGAACCCCCGGAATATTGTCCGACTGATCGCCCATAAGTGCCTTCAAATCTACAAGTTTCTCCGGACCAAATCCATACTCCTCTTCCACCTGAGCTACATCATATGTAACCGTGTCGGAAATCCCCTTCTTTGTATAGAGTACATTCACCTTGTCATCGACCAGTTGCAAATAATCTCTGTCGCCGGTAACGAGCAAAACATTAAACTTATCCTTGAACTTATTCGCAAGTGAACCGGCGATATCGTCGGCTTCAAGTCCAACCTCCTCGTAGGTCTTGATGCCTCGAGTCTCCAAAAGATTTATAAGAAGTGTGATTTGAAGTGAAAGCTCCGTCGGAAAACTATCCCTCGTCCCCTTATAATCCTTATAAAGCTCCTTCCTGAAATTCGGTCCTTTAGCATCAAAAAGGACTGCAAGGCGTGCAGGTTTATAAGTATCTATTAATTTATCGAGCATTCTCACAAAACCGAAAATAGCATTTGTTTGAATACCCTTTTTATTGGAAAGCGGTGGCATTGCGTAAAAAGCACGATTAACCAAACTTGACCCATCTATTATTAAAAAATTATCCATAAAGTCCCCCTTACTGTCTATTATAAATGATAAGCGTCTCATTTTCAAGAAACGCAAAATTTATAAAACAAATTTAAAATAATTAAAAAAAAATATAAAAACCCCTTGCAATCGGGAAATTTATCTGTTATAATAAGAATGTTCACTTGATGAGCCGAAGTGGCGGAATTGGCAGACGCACTGGATTCAAAATCCAGCGATGGCAACATCGTAAGGGTTCAAGTCCCTTCTCCGGCACCAAAGTATTTATAGACCCTGTGTGGGTCTATTTTTTTATAATTTTTTATTTGCGGATATTTTCGCGAGAAACACTTGATTCAATATTTCAGTCGCTGCGACGTACTTGCCAGTACGTCGCACTCCTAAAATATTTCATCTAAGCGTTTCTCATCGAAAATTCCTCGCAAATTTGGGGGTGTTTGCGTTGATTTCAGCGATAAATCTTTTAAAATGTATGATATTACCAGCACCGTCCGTAACGGCAGGCATACGTTGTGACGTTAGGAACAACGATAGTACTGCCTGTGCCCAACCGCGTGAAAAAGAAATCTACGATTTCGTATTTGAACGCGGAAAGGGTACCGCCGTAAAAGAAAAACTTTACATAACCCCAATAAAAAAGCACACAATTGCGTGTGCTTAAAACTTTATTTAATATTCAACTCTCTCTTGAGTCCCTCTTGCAACACTTGAGAAAAATTTATATCATGCTCCATCGCCATTTCATTCATCCAAGAGGGCAATGTCAATGTTTTCTTAACAGCCATATTGTTTATCCTATCTTTAATAGCTCCAACAGGGGATTCAACTAAAATGAGAAATTCCCCTTCTTCTAACTTAATATTTTCGCTAGCATTCGGCAAATCCATTTTATTTTTTAGCATAGTAAAAATAACGCCGTTTAAAACTTCTTTTGTATTCGCAAAAAGCTCATCAATGCTTTCTGCGTCTGTAAAGCAGGCGTTAAAATCCGGAAAATTTGCATAATAGATGTCATCTTCTTTTCGAACAACACAAGGATATATAAGCTTTTTCATAAAAACCTCCTTTTTTAAAGAGAGAGGGGCTAAAATTTTAGTCCCGTAATCCTCTCAATACTTGTTAAAGTTCCCGAAGGAATATCCTTCTTGTTGCATTTAACAGGACAAATGTAACCATCTTTGATGTAAATCTCGTGTGATCCCTCTGTATGGTCAAGCTTCCAGCCATTTGCTTTCATAACTTTAACAACTTTTCTGTAAGGCTTTGTTTTGGCCATAAACATTTCCTCCTTACACGTATATTATACACGTATAAATAAATTGTGTCAAATACATTTTAAAAATATTTACTCTTACCTTTTTCCCGCAGACTTTCTAAAAAATCCCCACAAAAACCGTTGACAAAACTTAACTCATTATGTTATAATATCTCGTGGACTTAATTGTTCCTTGCAAGGGTGAAACACTCTTGCCGTAAGACCAAAAGGAGGTGTAATTATGAACGATTACGAAACAATGCTTGTTTTTCGTCCTGACATTGAAGACGAAAAGCGTGAAGCACTCATCGAAAGATTGAAAAGTGTTATCGGCGAAGGCAGCCAATTCTCAGTTGACAATTGGGGATTAAGAAAGCTCGCTTATGAAATCAATGATTATCCTGAAGGATACTATTCATTAATTGAATTCAAATCTGAACCGGATGTAATCAAAGAAATAACACGTGTATGCCGTATTTCAGACATTCTATTACGTTACATGACAATCGCAAAGGAAAACTAGAGGTGTAAGCTATGAATAATGTAGTTTTGATTGGAAGATTAACAAGAGATCCTGAGTTAAGATATTTACCTAACACAAATACTGCAAACTGTACTTTTACAATTGCAGTTGATAAGGGACTCTCAAAAGACAAAAAACAAGAATATGAACAAAAAGGCTGGGCAACAGCTGACTTCATCAATATTGCCGTTTGGGGCAAAATGGCTGAAGTTGTCAACAATTTTGTTGGCAAGGGAAACCTTATTGCGATCAATGGCCGTTTGTCTGTAAGAAATTATGAAGACAAACAAGGCAACAAGAGAACGTGGACAGAAGTTGTAGCTTCGAATGTCGACTTTATCGAATGGAAGGACAGAGATCAAAATCATTCTTCCGGAAGTACAGGTTTCAATGCCCCGGCTGACGACGGCTTCGATGGTGGATATGATGATTTCAAAGGTTTCGAACCTAGAAATGATGAAAATATTCCATTCTAATTAAGGAAAGGAGAAAAACATGCAAAAGAGATTTCGTCCAAGAAAGAAAGTTTGCCAACAATGTGCAGACAAAAACGAAACAATCGATTATAAAGACGTGCAAAAGCTCAAGAAATATATCACAGAACGTGGTAAAATTCTTCCACGCCGTGTAACAGGCGCATGTGCTAAGCACCAAAGAAAAATCTCACTTGCTATCAAGAGAGCAAGACAAGTGGCATTGTTGCCATATGTAGTAGACTAATAAAAAAGGCTCCGGTTCGCCCGGAGCTTTATTTTTTTGTGTTTGTTGTGAATGTTTTTTGGAAATACATATAGTCATGTAAAATTTATATAATTATTTTGTTTTTACAATTGTATACGTTCATGTACGCGTTGTAGCGGGACGGCATACGTTGTGACGTAAGGAACAACGATGTCCTCCCGCCATATATGACTTTCGTTGTTATAACAACATACAACTATCGGTGTGTCTGTAAAATATCTTTCTAAAAATGCAACGTGCAGATATTTTCCGCGCTGATAAATTTTATAATTGTATATATTCGCAAACGCATTGTAGCGCGACGGTTCTGTGAATCCTCGCGCCCATTTGTGTGTATATGTAATATATGTCACAACCAACAACGGTGTGTTCATAGAATATAAAACCCATAAAACCCCATATAACACAAAAGCTTAAAATCGCTTTCGTATTTCTATCTCATGCGTCGCAATGTTATAGACCTAACCCGTGCCTTTTGATTTGAATAATCAAAAGCACGATGGTAGGTCTTATACAAAGACGTCCGACGAAATTTCGACGAATAGGAGAAATGAGTAGAAGACGTCGACTGTGCATCGCGACGCTACAAATTCTGTCATCTTATACAATACAAAAAGCCATACATATATTCATATTCACCTTGTTGTATTTACGTCGTATAAAATCTATGCAATATATAAATCCACCCATCATTGTGTGTCTCCCAAAACGTAACGGCGCATTACATTGCGCCGCCCATTTTTGTGTATATGGAATATATATTATTACCAACAACGATATATTTTTAACGTTGTTTATCCTTCCCTTTTTAACGTTATATAATTTCCCCTCGCAACATATATTCCAAATTTGCGAGGATATTTTGATGAGATGCACCGTAAACTCAATTTTTGATTGCACAGGTGTGCTTACTTGCACTCCGAGCAATCAAATAATTGCAGTTTGCAAGCAGATTGCAAAATAGACCGCAAATAAAACGTTCCCTATTCCTCTGCTTTTCTATTAATCTTCCCGTATTTCACAACTGTACTTACCAATACATATAAAAACAAAATCGACAAGAGTACTGTTCCCACATAAATCCATGTGTTCACGGTTTTGACTTCCCTTTTGACCGGAGTTGATTCAATCTTTAAAACCTCGTTTTCAATTCCCGCTTTTTTCGGTGGCTCATATCTCTTCGCATTCACAATCAGACGATACGGGCTCGGTGGCCTTATCGGGTCACAAGTAAGCAGCGTCAATATATCTTCATTCTCAATCGGGTCAAGCTTGTCCCAATCATACGGATTTATAACCTCGCTGTCCGTTACCTTGTAAATAAGCGTTTCCGTGCCGCGACGAATAATAATCTCATCGCCCTTTTCAAGTTCGTGAAGATTCAAAAACATCGTGTCCTTGTAAAATCCCCTATGACCTGCAATAACAGAACGAGTTCCCTTACCTCCAACCGGAAGATTCGTGCCGTCAACGTGTGCTGCCCCCATCGCAAGATGTTTATAGCTCGCCCCGAGATAAACCGGCAGAGTTACATCGATTTTTGGAATTCTTATATAAGAAAATGCCTCTTTATCTTCGCCTTCAATATTGTATCTCGCCTTGAAATCGTTTCCGGTAAATGGGTCGACCGCTCCGGCATCAAGATCTTTCACGCTCTTGTTGTATCTTTTAATTTTTTTCTCTAATATTTGTTTTTCTTCGCGACTAAGCTTCGCCTCTTTTTCGATATACTCCTCATACTCATTTGCTTTTTTCAAATCATTTATAGTAATCGAAAGAAATGCATAAAGCGGAATCAAAATCCCGACAATCATCAAAAGTCGCCCGATTAAAAACCAATGCTTCTTTTCCAATTTTATTTTATTCATCTTTATCTCTCTTTTTCCTTAGTTCTCTGAAAATCTTCTTATACTTTCTTAAGCTCGAATACTCGATAAAAAGTACAAGCACAAGGAACAATATAATCGAAAGCGTAATCATAAAATACTCACGATAACTTGCATCGCTTGTTCCCGTCGCTCTCCTTGTGATTTCCACGTCAGGTTTGTACGGAATTCTATGTCCCCTCACCAAAAGTCTATGGCTGTTAATCATATAAGGCGTGCATGTGAGAAGTGTCATCAAATCCTTTCCTTCTTGAACGAGTACCGGCTCGAAATTCGTCGGCACAACCGTTAAAATTTGGTCGACTTCGTATGCAATGACCCCTTCGATGTTGTGATAGAAAAATACGTCGCCCTTTTGCAGCTTGTCGAGTTCGCGGAAAAGTTTCGCCGTCGGAAGCCCTCTGTGTGCAGTTATAACCGCATGTGTGCTCGTGCCACCGACCGGAAGACTCGAGCCCTCAAGGTGGCCTGCTCCCTTTTGCAAAATTTCTTCACCCGTTCCGGCATACACCGGCAAGTCTTCGTTAATTTGGGGTATTTCAATATGCCCTATTTTTTCTCCGATTTCAAGCATCTTCGCATACTCACGTCGTCCCGCTTCTTCCTTTTCTGTAAACGGGTCCGCCAACCTTGTCGGATCAAGCGTGCGATTGTACGCATGTGCAAGCTCGAGCCTTTCTTTCAGTTCCGCCTCGTCGAGTTCATTTCTCTTTGTATCGAAACTCTCGACTTCCCTGGTTGCAACCTGCCTATAATAGAGCTGCGAAATAACGGGATATATGGCAATCAAAAATCCCAAAAGAAAGACACCGCCCAAAGCGAGATTACGCTTGCGTTTTTTCTTTTTCGAGTTTCCCTCGTCAACTATCAAGTTTTTTTCTTCTTTCTTCGCCATAATTTCCCCCGCTGTTCGAAAAATGCTCTATTGATTATCGTTTTCTCCTGTAAATAAATCAGCCAACTTTTGCAATTTTTCTTCTTCTTCGTTTAGCTTCATATCTATAATACTTTTGTCCGAAGTTCTGTTCTTTCTTCTTGCCGCCATCATTCTGTCGAATTCTTCAGCAGCAAGACGTGCTTGTTTTTGTGCCTCAGTTTCAACCTCACGAATAATATGATTTGGATTTATTTCGGACTCTTTTCTTTTTTCTTTCGAAACTTCTTTTTGAGAGCTTTCCCTTACCTTTTCAAAATTCATCGTCTCATCTGTTGACTTTTGAACTCGAACATTTGAAACAGAATCAAATTCTTGCTTTGTATCTTTAGTCTCCGTTTTAACAGGAGCTTTCTTTTTAGCTTCTTTCGAACTTTCGCTCAAATTCTTCACAGATATATCTTTGAGCTCTTTTGCACGTGAATTCTTGTCCACCTTTTTCGAATCCATATCAATCGAATCATGAACTTCCGCACTCTTTATATTCTTCTCCATCTTTTCGTTTTCGAGCCTTGCTTCCTCTCTCAAACGCTTATATTCAAGCTCAAGTGCCTTCGGATCTGCTGCATCTATTTTTGAAACCTTCTTTTTAGACTGCTTTTCATTCTCTTTTACAAGTTTCGAATGTGAAGCAATCTTCTTCAAGTGTTCCCTTTCGCTTTCAATCCTCTTTTCAGCTTCTTGTGCGAGACGTTTCGCCTTTCTTCGTCTTTCTTCCTGATTTATATTGAGGTCCTCGTCTGTGAAAATGCTTTCTTTTGCCTTCTTTTTACTGAATCTTTGGAAGAATGAACCCGACTTTTTGTCAGACTCAACCTTTTTAGGTTCATCCTTAAAAAGCTTCTTTTCAGTTTCCGCTTTCAAAGCTGCATCGTCAAACGCAGTCTTTCTTTCAATCACCGGCTCGCTGTCGATGTTAATCTCTTTCGGTTCATCATTT
The DNA here is from genome assembly GCF_003096635.1 of Ezakiella coagulans. Taxonomy (GTDB): domain Bacteria; phylum Bacillota; class Clostridia; order Tissierellales; family Peptoniphilaceae; genus Ezakiella; species Ezakiella coagulans. Next base: position 131,688 of record NZ_QEKV01000003.1, read on the forward strand.
TCCGGTGACGTATCGTCATCCCATCCCTTTATTCCGGACTTTTTGTCTGATTTTTTATTTTTTACTTCCTCAAACTCATCAAAATCTTCATCGTCAAAATCATCTTCATCCGGTTCAACCATAATATTTTTAAGCTTATTTAAAAAACTCACGTCTTCTCCTCCATTTTCTACATATTCATCGCTTTTTATATTGTCGCTTTTCTCTTGAAAGCTTTCCAAATCCAATTCATTATGCGGCTCTTTATTTTCATCAACCGTGTCTTCTTTTGGAATATCCGGCTCATCAATTGCTTCCTCCACAGGTGCAGTGCCGTTCGGTCCGTCCGGCGGCGGATTGTCATCGTCCCCGTCATCTCCTCCTTCGTCAGGCCCTTTGTCATCAGGCTTATCGTTTGAATCATCAGCCGTTTTCATAGCCGACAGCTTTTTGATTGCCTTCATATATCTCTTCTTCTTGTGCCTTGTCGTTAAAATTAATAATAGCAAGAATGCAATCACGCCAAGTGCAATAAAGAATCTGTTTTTGTATTTAAAAATCTCCTTGTTTTCCCTTGCCGTCACAATGTCCGCCACAGCGTCATAAGGAATTCTTTCTCCGCGAACCAACAGACGATGCGTGTTTATCATATACGGCGTACATGTAAGAAGTGTCGCATAGTCGTGTCCCTTAACAACCAAAAGATCGTCGAACTCATCCGGATTAACAACCTTTATTTGCACAACCTTATATGCGAGAGTTTCCGCCAAATTGTGCACATAAAAAACATCGCCTTCTTTTAACTTTTCAAGATCCGTGAAAAGCTTTGCCGTCGGAAGTCCACAGTGTGCAGTGAGAACCGTGTGGGTGTCGATGCCGCCGACTGGAAGACTCGTGCCCTCAAGGTGTCCCACACCTTTTTGAAGCACCTCTTCATCCGTGCCCGCATACATCGGAATGTCCACATTTATCTTTGGAATTTCAACGTGACCCATTCTCTCGTTTATCTCGAGCATCCTTGCGTACTCTTTTCGACCCGCAGCCTTTTGCTCGTCGGTGTATGGGTCCTTGTCTATATGGTTCACGAGTGAATCGTTAAATGCATGTGCAAGCTCAATTCTTCTCTTTACTTCCGCATCGTCAAGCTTTGCAGCCTCCTTGTCGAAATCGTCAATCTCATAACTCGACTCGACATTATAATATAGACGGGAAATAATTGGATACATCAAAACCAAAAGTCCCATCAAAAAAATTGCAATCAAAAGAAAAGTTGAAGCTCGTCTCTTCTTTTTTCTCGCAGCCTTTTTGTTTTCGATATTCACTTTTTCGTTCTTAATATCCTTATCCATACAAACTCCCAAAAATAATCTAACTCTATTATACCAACAACCGTGTAATTTGTCTATAAAGAGAAAACACGAAACCGTGATTTCGTGTTTTATGTACGGCGGGCGAACCCGCCAAATCTTTTATTGTCCAAAGGCTAATCTGCCTCTGTTGTTTTTTCATTTTTTCTTGCGACCGCAAAGCCTGTTATGAAAAGAATTGCTCCAAGTGCACAAAGCATCGGGAATACCAAATCCCCTGTCTTTGGAAGCGGCTTCCTTGTAAACGGCTTATTCTTAACCACAAGCCTCTTTGAACTATCGTCACCGTCAACTGTGAACTTGACACTTTGTGTCAACTGCTCAAAGCCCGGTGCTTGTTTCGTTTCCCATAATTCATAGTCGCCGAATTGAAGCTCGACATCAAAATCCCCATTCTTGTCTGAAACAAGAGTAAAAATCTTCTCGCCTTGCATCAAATTTTGCGGCTTACCGTCTACCACCTTTGTGAGTCTGAACACAACGCCTTCAATCGGCTTACCGTCAACGGACACCTTCTTGAAGTAGAAATGTCCATACGGTGGTGGATTTTTCGGTTCTTCAGGCGGCACATCCGGTGGATTTTCCGGCGGTGGCGTTTCCGGTGGTGGTGTTAGCGGCGGCGGTGTTTCAGGTGGAGGCGGAACCTCCGGCGGCGGCGTTCCCGGTTTTTCCGGTTGAGTGTGTTTTGGATTTATAATAATCTTGTCCTCATTCTTCTCTTTCAAGAAATCTGAAACTGAGAACACAAAATCGTTAAACTTGATACCGTTCTTTATGCCCTTAACACGTGCATAATAAGTTCCCGGTTTAAGCTTTACCGTAATTCTTCCGGTTCCGTTTGCTTCCTTGGAAGTCAAAACATGCTTGAAATCCTTCTCAAGATCCTTGTCCGACCACATACTGTGCTTGAAAATTGCTTCAAACTTATCGTCGGAACTCATAGAATCCTTGTCGGAAACCTTCCAAATCTCAATGTGAGCATCTTCTAGCGACTCCTTAAGATCATCTCTATCATTTTCAAAATAAAGATTTACAACAATCTCAATCTCGTCACTTGCCGCTTGAACCCTGAAAAAGGGAAAGAAAAGGCAAAATGCCAATATCAGATTCAGAATCTTAAATTGTTTTTGATTAAACTTCGGCATCTCGACCCTCCTTTTCTTTGTAAATAGCTGTCGTTATATATATTATATAACTCTTTAAATCTTAATTCAATACTAAAAGTTATGCTAAACCTTCGAGTTCGTCTTCTTTACGTCTCTTGAGTGCAAATGCAGCACCAACCATCAACATAACACCGACTACAGTGAAGATAACAGTACCGATACCACCTGTTTGTGGGATGGAAACTTTCTTATTGGCAATACATTGAGCATCATTTTTACCTGATTCTTTTACATAGTCGATTGGGTCTTTTATGCCATTTGCGTATGAACCATTTGCAACTGTAAATTCAACAGGCGCATTTAATTTTGCATATCCTTCCGGAGCTGTTTTTTCTTCCAAATAATATGTGCCATATTTAAGACCAGTGATTTCGAATTGTCCATCTTTATTAGATGTTAAAATAACAACATGTTTGTCATCTTTTGAGCCCCAAGTATAACTATCAGAATAATTATTTAATAATTCTTCATATTTTTCTTGAAGAGTTTTCATCTCTTCTTTCTTTTTCTTTCCTGCTTCGCCTTCTTGGTCCGCTTTTGTCATCTTGTTATATTCTTCATAAGCTTTATCACGTGCATCTTTTGCATCATCAAGCTCTTTTTTCTCTTTTTCAACTTCAACAATTGAAGAATGTACAAGATATTTTCCTTCTGCATTCTTTACATAGAATTCAGCGCCTGCTAGTCTTTCAGATTTGTCTTGGTTGGTCTTAACGAATTTCTTTCCGCCAGTTATAACCTTTGGATCTGTTGGTTCAAGTGGTTTAGGGTTATCGCTGTCAGTATTGTTGTTAATTGTTACAACTCCACCTTCAAATGATTTATATTCAGGATCGTAACCTGAAACAGTTTCAACAACTCTATATGTTTTATTATCATCTAATCCTGTGAATGTGTGACTAAAATTAGTTCCAGTTTTTTCTACTGACTCTACATCTTTCCATTTATCGCCATCCTGTACTTGTAAAGTATAAACAACTCTTACACCGCTTGGTGCATTTGATTCTTTTCCGTCTACCGACCATGTTTTATTTACTGTTATTTGTTTATTTACCGGATTTCCTTCTTTCGGTTCACTGTGTTTGCCAGGTTTGTTGGAGTAATCAAGTTTAACGTTGTTCTTATCTACTACATCAGGTTCTGCACTTTTGTTTACAGTTGCTGTATAATTTAATGTGATTTCAATATCGGCTGTTTTAACAGCATTTTCAATTTTTGTTAATCCTGTTTCTTTAATATTTAAAGTGAATCCCTTATCTGTTTCAATCAAAATATAATCATCTTTTGTCAATCCGGCTCCATCAACTGTTAATGAACCTTTATTGTATGTTAAACCCTTAGTCATTTCATCTGTCCAAACTAAGTTCTTATATTTTGCATCTTTAGGAATTTTTGTTTTTACTTCAAATGGAACTACATCTCCAACATTTACTTTTGCAGTTGCTTTGTCTTTACCAGAATTTTCATATTTTGCACCGTCTTTAATGTTTTTATTTGTATCTTCATATGCATCTGTATCTTTAAAGTGGTCTTTTTTAAAGTTTTTATCAATTTCCGGTTTATCCTTTGTATTCTTAGGATATACATGTGCGTGTTTAACAACTCCTTCTTCATTTACAAGTGGAAGTGTAATTACAACAGGAACTGCTTTACTGCCGGATAATAGTTCTGCATCTTCCTTGTCGTATTTAGATTTTGTTCTGTCTTCAACAATTTGATAATTGCCAACTAGATTTACAGTATTAAATACAACTTTTCCAGTTTCATCTGTAAATCCTTTTAATGCTTGAGATTCATCATCTGTTTCTGTTCCGTCTTCTTTTATAAATTTGCTACCATCAGCATTTTTAACTACAAAATAAACTCCTTTTGCTGGTTTTTGTGAATCACCAAAATATGCTTGCATATTCTTAATTTCATTACCATCATAAATTGTTCCATCTATACCAATTTCACCTGGAAATAATTCGCTACCTTTTGTATATAAGTCTTTTAAAACATTTGAATCTAGATTGTTTTTTGTTAATTCCTTATATACGTCATTGCCGTTAACTGTAGTTTTGGATATAACTACTCTAACATCTTTTTGTCCATTGTAATCGCCAGTCCAAACTTTAACATTTAAATCTGACTTATCCATCAAAACTTTGTGTAATGTTACTGTTTCCGTTCTTTCTTCTTCAGCTCTTGCACTGAATGGTGCAAAAGCACCGAGTGTCATGACAAGTGCAAGTAGCACTGTCAAAAATTTGAATTTTTTGTTCATAATCTTCTCCTTGTAAATTCATATAGTTACTCTGATGTTTTGTTTTTGATTTTTTTGAAGTTTTTGTCTGTTCATTGTTCATTGTCGACTCATGCCTTTTTTGTATTCTTTTCCGCGACAATTCTCCGTGGATTGTTTTGCTCCACACCGTTCTCTTATATCTTGTTTTTGATTATTATAAAGTCGCTCTCGCGAACATTTAACTGTGTCAGTGTCGCAATATACCTTTCCGTATATCTGACGCGACAATCTCGTGGAAATCCGTTCCACATAATCTCCATACCGCAAATGCGTCTTCGCACTACGGATCGTGTAACCGTCTTTCGGTCATACTATTATTCATAGAGGGCATCCCTCCTTTGAATAAACATATATGCTCCCGCCATCATAATCATCATACCGATGAATACAAATGGAAGTGCTCCAACCCCACCTGTGGCAGGATATTCAGCCTTGAAGTTTTCAATTTGAATTGGATTAACTTGTGCTTTACCGCTTTCAACATCCACCAACAAATTAGCTTGTGCTATATCAGTTACTTTTTTATTCTTGTCTACATAATTTCCGGCTTTATTTACCTCGTAAATCTTACCGCCTTCAACCTTGAATATCAAAGCATAATCAAGAAGCTTTGTATAACCTGAAGGTGCGGTTGTTTCTTTTACTGCATAAATTCCATCCTTCAATTTCTCGAATTTAAAAGTGCCTTCTTCATTTGATGATTCGACAGTGTAGCCTTTGTCCGGATTATCCGGTAGTAAATTTCGTCTACTATCATATTCCTTAACAATGTTAAAATCTCTGTCAACCATCGCAAATTGCAGGTTTCCATCTTTCTTTATATACTCTTTACTAATATAATGCTTTTCAGCCATATATAAAGTGAACTTAGCACCTTTAAGCTTTACACTCTTGTTTTCTCCGTCAACCTTTTGGAATTCAATCTCCGGATTTTTGTAGTTCTTAATAATAGTAGTATTATCCTTGATATCTACAATCTCACCATTTTTATTGACTGTGAAGTGTGATACCTTTTCTTTAGGTGTTGGATATCCATCAGGAGCTTTTGTTTCCCAAACTTCGTAATATCCCGGTGCAAGTCCTTCCCAACTAAACTTACCGTCTTCACCGGATACTCTTAATGATTCATCATCAAAAATTCCGTCTTTCTTAAGTTTAAATTCTGCTTTTGCAAGTGCCTTTCCATCACTTGAGAACACCGGTTTTGGAGTCTCTATAAGCCCATTCGAACCTTCTGCAGCTCCTTGCGGTTTCGTATCAACCGCAGTTCCGGCTATACTACCGTCAACCTTTGTATATTCGATTTTGTTTTTGTAGTTCTTAAAGGCTAATTCTATATCACCGTCGCCGTCTGAGCTCGTTTTTTTCAAGCTCTTATAAAGACCAACCATTTGATAGTATCGTTGATTTCTTTCATTGTAGTTAATATACTCACCATATAATGCAAATCTACTTTCATTTGGTTTTGTTACTTTTCCTTTAACTATAACACGATACGTCAAATTATCAAAGTAGTTGCCATTCAAGGACAATATCATCCCATCATTTGTTTTATTAACACTATAATATTCCGATCCCAGATCAGATAAATTTGGCTCACTATCTTTGATTCCAAATGACCATGGAAGATAACTATTTCTATTGTTCAAATACTCAACTTGAACATCTGTAAATTCGACCTCAGAATTTGAGGTAAATTGTATCTTTTTACCATATGTGTTTATATTTTTATGGTTAAGATAGAAATTTGCAATAAATTCATCTGTGTCTTCATCATATTTAACCAAACATGCATTTACCTGAACATCATCGCCATAATTGTATTGAACATTAAAGTTTTTGCTTAACTTTGAAGTTCCAGCAGTTACTGAAACAGCTATGGTGTCTTTACCGTCTTTATGTCCCGGAACTTTAATTCTATTTACTGCCATCAACATTCCAATATTAATATTTTTAATATCGTAGTGTTTTGCATATTCTGTAAATGTGTAAGTTATTTCTCTTCTGTTATCATCATTTATTTCTGCTGTTGCAAGAAGACCTGCCGGGCCGTAGATATCATATTCATCATCATGAGACCTTCCAATTCCGTCCAAATCAACATTTTCACTTGCAACAACCTTGAAAGTATCACCTGGTTGAATATGTGCGTTTTCATCTACTTTATATTTTAGATTTGCTTGTATAACTTCTGAATTGTTAGGTGTTATATAGTAGTCATCATTTATGATAGAGGTCATTTTTGATTCTATAGAATTTAATATCAATTCATTCGAAACATCTCTACCTGTTGGAGTACCTTTTTCCCATTTCTTACCTATCAAAACAACTCTAACTTCACCGTCTACAATATATCCCGGTTTTGTCGAAATCTCTTTAACATAATACTTATCGTAAGGAAGATTTGTAAAATTAATTTCACCCTTTTCATCAGTTGTAAATTCTCCAACCAAATCTCCTCTCGAATTATATAAGTTAAATTTTACACCTTGAAGACCCTTGTTGTTTTCATCGGTTTTAAGAATTTTGAACTTTCCATCTCCCGGTTTACTGTTAAGAATCTTTATATTTTCGTCAGTTTGAGGTTTGTATTCCCCATTCTCCATTATAAACACTTTTCCATCATCGTCGATTTTGAATAATTTTACATCCTTATTTAGCACATAATATCCTGCCGGTGGATCTGTTTCAACAACTTTATACTCTCCAGGCTTTAGACCGCTGAATTTAATTTTACCCTTAGCATCTGATATTGCTGTATACACCGGATTAAAGTCGACATAATTCTCGCCATTTTTTATTTGTAGGATAAATTTAGCACCGGTTAATTTTATTTCATTTCCATTTTCTTCAGCTATTTTTTTAAATTCAACTTCGTAACCTTTGTACTTGTTGGAAATATTGAACGAGAATTCATTTCCATCTTTATTCGGTTCAACGTTGTTAGATTCTTTTTCTCCATCTAACCGATTTACATTAAATGTAGGAAGGAATTCATGACTCATCGGGAAGTTTACATACGTAATTCCGGTTATCGGTTTATAACTTCCCTTTTCTACATTTGCCTTAGGTTTAAATTTGAAAGAGTATGTGTTAGGAGCACTGTTAAAGTAAACATATTTTCCAGACCAAGCTTTATCATTAACATTTTTATCTTCAAATTCAAAATGCTCAGTATCGAAATACATATTCAGTTGTGAGTATCTGTTATCATTTGGATAAGAAGTACCCTTAGTGTTAACATTTACAACATATCCATCCCCGGATTTTTCTATAACCGGACTAACATCTAAAACATGTTTTTGATAATAAGTGAAATTCCAAGTTCCAATTGCTTTTGTATTCGGATTATCTATTCCAAACACAGTTTTAGAAACTGTTGAATTTTCTGTTACTTCAACTGTATTATCTTTTCCAACAACTACTGTCCAAGTTTTATTAGTTTTTTCATAACCTTTAGGTGCTTCAAGTTCTCTGATAATATAAGTTTTTCCAGGTTCGAGGTCTTTGAATGTTGCTTTTCCATCTTTTCCGGTTGTTACGGTGTATGGTTTATCATCTCTTTTAACTTCTTTACCGTTTTCATCAAATAGTCCGAATATAGCTCCAGCTATTTTTTGATTGTTATTATCTTCGTCAACTTTTATGATTGTGACTTTTATCTTTTCTTTTTTATTGACAACTTGGATTATTTTCTTAGAGTCATTTATTTCAACAACTCCATCTCCAATTGGTGTTGATGAGTCAACTTCTGTATTTGAAACTTTTAATTGTGTTCCAACTATACCCTTCATAAAAGTTCCGAAATCCGGGTCACAATACCAATTATAGTTTATATATCTGTCTTGTACAATTGTTTTTCCTATGTCCGGATTTGGTTCTTTGTATCTTGCATTAATCTCTATAACATAAGCAGCGCCGTTCCATCTTCCAGGTTCCCCTGCACTCATGAATTCAATCTTTTTATTTGATATAATATTCACTTCTTGGGTCGATGGAATTGTTTTATTTGTTCTTAAATATTGATCAATGTTTCCTTTTGATTCTCTCGGCACTTTGTAAACAGCTGTAGTTATATCTTGGTTTGTATTTGATGCAGATAGTTCTAACACAGTCTTCTTGTTTGGTCCATTTCCCAAATTCGGATTAGAATCAGGATTCAAATATATTCTCGTTTTTACATGATTGCCATCTTTTTCAATTACTTTTGAATAAATATTCATAAAAGCCGGATAACCACCATGGTGAGAAAGCATTTGCTCTTCATTCAATTGTTCAGAAGTCTTTCGTACCTTTCTACTTCGACCATTGGTTTGAACTTGGAAGATTTCATCGTCATTTTCTACTCCTGTGAAACTTACAACACCTTCAGCAGATACTGTTACATTTACCGTTCGTAAAGTTGCCTTATGCTTATCAGGTGGAACTGTTTCTTTGAGTGTATAAGTTCCTTCGCTTAACCCCTTAAACTCAACAATACCTTCTTTATTGGAAGAATTTCTTCTTATAACTCGTCCGTTTGAATCTAACAATATAAATTCAGCTCCAGATAATGGAATATTATTTCCATTGTTATCTTTTTCTTCGCTGACCTTTTTTACAATAAATTCACCAGGTTGTTTCTTGTTATAAACAGTTAAGTCATAATTTTTTGGTTGAGGTATTATAACATTTCCACCGATAGCTGCACCCTTATTCAATGTAGGTCTCATTTGAGCAATACCCATGCTGGAATAATTGCCTGCCTTGTGAGCCATAAATGTTTGCGTGTAGGTGTTTTCAAATTTCGTAGGATCCGTAATTTCGTAAAACTGCTCAATTACATATCCTTTACCTTCTTTTTTAGTTTCGACAGGTAATGTTACAAAAAATTGATATTGTTGAGTATCATATAATTGCGGGTGATATTTATCTTTTATATTAACTCTGCTTTTATCAAAGTCAATAGTTACCCCATGGTCACTAACCTTGCCGTTGCTTTTACCTTTAATGCCATCAAATGTTGCTAAAGGTTTATAAATGCCAGGATTTTCAGAAGGTCTTATACCACATGACAATGGCATATTGTCTGGATTTGGTGTTTCTAGAACTTCATATACTACCACTTTTGTTGGTTCAAAAGCAGGTTCTTGTTTGTCTCCAAACAAAATTTCTCTTCCATTATTTACACTTGAACCATAATATATTCTTGCAACTGTGTCGCCATTAGAATATTTTTTTCCAAAAACATTGAATAACGCAATGTTTCTCATCATATATCTTTTTTCCGAACTATCCTTATATATGTCGACATTTTCAGTAATATACTTTACATTTCCGTCTTGACCGTAGAATTGTTTTAAGTCGGCATTAACTTCTGTATCTATCCTCTTTTGATTTTCACCGACATTTATTATGTCTCTAAACTTGTATATTCCGTTGTTTTTTACATAATACTTTGACGGTCTTATGCTATTTAATTCAAGTTTTACTTGAAAACTGTCATGATTATTTACATAATCTGTGTCGGACAGTGTATATTTGATTTGATTGTTTCTATAGTCAATCTCACCCTTTGCAACTTCTTGATCGTTAACTTTCAGTACAGGAAGCTCGCCAGACCATTGTGTGAAGTTCCAGTTATCATCAAAGTCCATGACCCACGAATCTCCAACCCCACAATTCTCAAGATTAAATTGAGCTTCAAACGAGTACGATTCATAAGCTGCTTCTTCCCAAACGCGCGGTCTCTTTCCATAATTATTGGACTCGTTAAGATACATTCTAGGCTCGCCAATAACAGTTATTCTTTTTGTTCCTTGTAAGCCTGATGTACCACCTGTATTGTTTTCTCCAACTTTGTAGAGATCTCCTTCTTCAACTTGTTTTCCATTTTTATCAACGGCATCGTAAATAATTGAACCATCAGGATTTACAAATACATTAAATGTTAATTCAGGATTATAGTATCCACCAGGTGACTTGGTTTCTTTCAAAGTATATTTCCCCGGTGCTAATTTGTCAAAAGTAAGCTTACCACCAACTTCTGTTGTTCCGGTTCTTATTATTTGTCCAAATGAATTATATAAACTAAATTCAGCGCCTGAAAGTTGATTATTCTTATCATCAAGCTTTTGAATATTTAAAGTAGTTCTTTTAGCTTGTGTGTTTACAACAGTAAATGTCGGAGCAAATGCTGCATTTCTTTTATTTAATGCAGGAATAAGCGTATCGCTTTCTATTTTTGTTTGTTTCTCAATTTTAGCATTATCAAATTTAGTATTGAAAACATTTACATTAGGTTCTGACATTGTTAGCCATCTGTATGAAAATGTGCTGTTTAAATTTTGGTCGTTGATTTTACCTGTTATTTTTATTAAGAAAGCCCATCCTTTAAAGTTCTCAATAGGTTCTTTTGGATTAGGTACACCAAATCTCTTATAAGGAATCATTATCGCGTGAACGTTTTTACCAAGAAATCCATCCGTATAATTTGCTTCTTTAACTATCTTTCCACTTTTATTGTCAATACCACTAATGTCATTTCCGAGTGAAAGTTGATTTGCAGTCTTGCTATACATTGCATTTCTAACGTCTTCTCTTTTACTTGGACCTACGTCAAAGATTTGTACAGCCGTAATATTTAAATTATCGCCAAACATAGAAACTCTAGTACTTCTATCTGTGGAGCTATATTCTGTGCCACCCGGTCCGAAAGAATTTACATCTGGTTTTAACATGATATACGAAGTGATATTATTATTTTTGTCAACTTCTGTATATTCGAGTGTATTCATATATCCCGGCCATGAGAACGAGCCATTATAATATTTAACATCACTTTTCCATGATGTACCTTGATTTGTATTCTCTGAAACAGCATTCGATATGAGGTTCTTTGTCCATTCAACACTGCCGTCATCTCTAACTGTAATAGTGTCTGTTCTCGTGTTTTGTTCATATCCTTCAGGAGCTTTTGTCTCTTGTAAAGTATAAACTCCCGGTGGAATATTAGTGAATTTAATACTACCTGATGAGTCAGATGTTCCTTCTATTTCAAAGTTGTCTGGAGAATTGTTTCCACCATTGTTTTTTAATCCATAAATCTTAAAAGTTGCACCCGGTAAAGGACGGCCATTTTCATCTTGTTTGTTAATATTTATTTCACCAGGCTTTAAATTTGTCTTTTCAGAAATATAGTTTTGAATTTCATATCTTCCTCTAGCAATTTCATAAGTTTTATAAACTTCTCCACATTGAAGATTTGTGCCGATTGTTTCATCAAATTTTTGACTTATACTATATTCAATTTTTTTAGGTTTTCCATTTGCATCAATGTTCCATAATTTTACTGCTTTAATTTTTGTGTCAATTTCATTTCCTTTTACAGGATTATCTTCTTCCTTTAGAATTGTTGTTGAAAAAATTTTCGGCGGATTTTCATCTGAAGTTAAAGTAATTGTTTCTCCTGGATATTTTGAGTCAGTGACCCTTTTTGACCATTTAACATTTACATCAACATCTCTATATTTTGAAATAACTCCATCAGATAGTGTATAAGTTTGCAGTTCGTCTGATTTTAAAAGTTTTGTTTTGTATTCGTAAACCGCAATTGTTCCCGGAGTAAATGTTTTATCTCCGTCTAATTTACCGGCTGCAATAGGGTTATTCTTTTCTATTTTTCCCTTTATTTGATGCATTTTACCGTCATCAGGACTGTCAGGACTATTGTAAAGACCGTAGTATGCAACATTTAAAGAATTAAGTTTTTGATTTTCACTTATATTTCTTTCAATAAGCGGTAGTGTCCCTTTGTCGCCCGACGAAACTTCTTCTGTCAAAATCCATTCAGCAGTATCTTCCGATGTAAACTTACCAGAAATTGTAGTTCTGTTTGAATAGGTCATGTCGTTAGGTGAAACCATTTCAAGTCTGGCACCTTCATAAGCCGGCATAATCAATCTTACAGCTCCGGTCTTCTTTACACCACGAAGCTTTGCGGCTATATCGAGAACATAAGCTTTTTGCTCAGAATCTACCTTAGTTTTAAACTTAAATGTATAAACACTTTCTGAATTGTTATGACCGTCAAAATATTTTGAATCATTGATAAGGAACTTATCTCCCAAATCGTTGTCAGTTAAGGTTACTCCTTGCCCATTAAGATTTACTTCTTCTATTGCTTTAAGTCCTGAATTTCTAACTGCTGTAAAGTTTGTAATAAGATTTAGATTTTTACTATTTAAACTTTCTCCATTACCATCAAAAACTACAGTCCAATTTATAGATGTAACTTTTCCATTTTCAACAACCGGACTTGCATCTGCGTTGAACGAAACTTTATATGAAGGTCCATATTCAAAAAATTCGTATCCATCATTTAAATTCGGTTCCCCATTTTGATTAACATCTAAAGTAAAGAGTGACGGAATTTCTGTTCTCGGATCATCTTTTCTTACCGTTATAGTCGGCATTCTTTGTTCATGGTTATCTTTTGGTGTAACAGTTATATTTACATCAATTATCTTTTTATCGTCAATCGCTTTAGTGTCAAATGCCAAAAGCTGATCTATATCTATTTTCTTTGTTTTAAGAACATCTTTGACATATTTGTAAGTTATTGTGTGAGTTGCTTCATTGTAACTTGGTTCGGCAACTACCTCTCTTGGGTTATCCGGATCATATAGTGGTTTTAAAATCGGCTTTGAATTATTATCGTATTCCGGTTTTAAATATGATCCGATATTAACATCAAATGTCCATCCTTTTGGAATCTTCCAAACCGGAATAGCTTTTGCAGTCATTGTTGTTTTCAATCTGAATTTCTTTGTTTCAAATGAAGCTCCACTATATTGAACCGGTGTATTTCCGAGTACCAATTTTATTGTGTTGTTGTCATCTTCCGGAGAAATTTCGAGTTCTTCCGAATTGCCTTCAGAATCTTCAATTCCTTCAGCGCCGCGAACTGCATCCGCTATCAAGTTTTCACTTACGTCGAGCATATTGAGTAAAGCTGCTTTTTCTTCTTTGATTTGTTTGAATTCTTGCTCGATTTCAACTTTATCCGTGTCGAGGTCTTCTACAAATGTGTAGACGATTTTGTGTTCTTCAGCAATGTATTCAGCTGTTGCAACAACTTTTCCGTCGATTTGAATGTCGTTTGCACGTCCTTCTTCACCATTTAATATAGGAAGAGTTTTACTTAGGATTTCAACTTCGAATTTATCGCCCTTAACGATTTTTCTAGAAGCTTTCATTGTTGCTTTAAGAAGAACGTCGAAGTCTCTCGGTTGACCGAAGCCCAACATGCTTGACGTTTCGAGGGTGTGATATAGATTTTGGAATGAGTATTCAACTGCGTCAAATGTGACTTCTGTTGCAACTCTTTCAATAGAATCGATATCGCTTTCGCCGATTGTTACGAGGTCAGCATATTGATTTTCAGTTTCTTCTATTATTATAGGTTCATAGATTTTTAAATCTTCGTCTTCGTTCTTAAGTTCAACTGCTTCCAAAGATGTGAGTTCTTTGTAGAGTTCATATTCTTCATCAGATAGTTCGATGTCATCATAAGGAACGTCAATTTCTTTTGCGTTAAAAACAATTTTATGAACTGAACTTTGAACCGGAGCTTTTTCTTCAATCTTTTCAGATTCTTTGTTTTCTTCAGTCTCAGCTTTTTCTTCAACTTTTTCTTCAGTTTTTATTTCGACTGTTTCGTCTTTTGTATCTTCAACTTTCTCGTTTTCTTTTTCAATGTTTTCAGTTTCTTCTTCCGGAGTTGTTGGTTCAGTTATTTCGATTGGTTCATCTTTTTTGTCTTCTTCCGGATTTTCTTTTGTTTCCTCTGCCGGTTTTAATTCCGGAGCGATTTCCGTTGATTCAGAAACTGTTGCATCAATTTCTTCCGGAATGATGTTGGATGTTACATTCCAAATTGCGAGTTGAGTTATAAGTTTCTTTCTAATATTTTCAGTTTCTTTTGTTTCAGCACTTCTTTCAAGAATTGCCTTTACTTTTCCAATGGTTTCGATATCATATCTATCCCATGTATATATATCCTTTAAATCGAAAAGAGGTCCATCTTTAAGCTTTTTGTCTACGCCGTTTCCAATAGGTGTTAATTTGTGTGGATCAAGTGAATAGGCTACAACAGGATTTTCCTTTTCGCCTTTTTTGATTAAATAAAGTGAAAAATCCAAGCCATTACGGAATTCTTCTCTTATTAAATTTTGTTGGAAAGCTTCAAAAGCTTTTGCTTCGTCTTTGAGATTTTCATCTACAGTAAAATCAATTGTTAAATCTTGACATCCATCCATGTGGATTGTCATTGTTTCGTCTTCGTAAATCTTGTCGTCTAGTCTGACTTTTTGTCCATCAGACTTTCTCGTTCTCGTTATTATTGTAAATTCATCGTTGATTAAGTCTTCGATGTTGTACAAGCTTCCTGAGCGACCTGTTTTAATTTCAACCAATAGTTCTGTTAAGTCCAAGTCTTCTCCAGGTCTATAAACCGTTTTCGGTGCTCTGTAAATGCTCCAAGGTTTTACAAGGTCTGTGCTCCATGGAAGAACGCCTGCATTTTCGTGATGTTCTTCATCTTCGAAAGATGCATCTTTCTTTTCTTCTTTTTCGTTTTCTTCAGGAATAATTATTTCTTCAGGAGAAATTTCAGAATTTTCATTTGTTTCTCCTTCTTCAATTTCATCTCCCCCGACTACAATCGTCGTTGTCGATTTTTTCCCTTCTGCAGGAACGATATCGTCGCCCCTCGGTGTAATTGTGTCCACCGGTTTGTTTTCATTTTTTTCTATTATAGGTTTTTGTTGTTCAATCGTTGCACTCGGTTGTTCCGGATTTAGTAGATCCACCGTTTTGGTGCTATCTTCCTCCGACGGGGTCAATAAGTCCACCGTATTGGTGTCATCTTCACCCGGTATTAAATCAACAGTTTTCGCTCCCAGTTCGGGGTTGAACAAGTCAACTGTTTGAGCTGCAAACATTACTTGTTGAAATAACATCAGAAGTGCAAAAACCAATGATAGAATTCTCTTTGAATGGCTTTTCACTTGAATGATCTCCTTTCAACTTACAATCCATTTGTAAATTACATTTATTATACAACTTATTGTGGTCAGTGTCAACCTATTTTTAAAAAAAGTTTCAAAAAAATGAAAAAAAAATCGAAATAATAACATTTTCTATTTTTCTTAATTAAAATTTTGTTTTACTGTATTTTATGTATTTTTATTTAATTTATTTTTCGTTCAATATATTTTTAAGTTGCGTTTTTCTTAAATAATTAGTATTAACGAGCATTTTTGTATTGTTTTTATATCAAAATTCTCATCATCAAGAATAATATTTACTTTTTATTAACTATTCCTATTCAATTTCAGATTTTATATTACATGTGCCTAAGTGTGCTCAAAGTCACTATACAACTCGAGTACACAAATTCTGACAAAATAGTTACAAAGAGTTGCTATTACTGTGACTGTGTTTTTTAAAGAATATATGACCACAATATATTGTATCTATATTGATTTTTTACACAAAAAAATACCCTCACGTCCTATTGGACTTTCGGGTATTTTCTGTTAATTTTAGTATATTCGATTTATATTATCATTACTTTATATAGTCTGCTATTTTTTGGAAGACGTCATTGACTTTATCAACATCTTTTGCCCCTGCCATAGCCATGTCAGGACGTCCGCCGCCGTTTCCTCCAAGGGCTTTAGCAATATTTCTAACTATATTTCCGGAGTTTATTCCTTCCTTTACAAGTCCTTTTGACGCCGCAACAAGAAGGTTGAGTCCGCCGGCATTTTTGGCTGCAAGAATTACAAGTATCGAATCTTCCTTGTTTCTTATTTCATCGGCAATGTTTTTAAGTTCATTTGCTTCGACTCCTTCAAAAACTTTAGCCAAAACTTTGACGCCGTTTATTTCCTTTATTTCTGATGTCATGTCAGAAGCAGCGTTACCAAGAAGTTTTGCTTTGATGGATTCAATTTCTTTTCTTTGTTCCTTCTCGATTTTTTCCATTTCGCCGAGACGTTGCTCAATATTTTCTCTCGTCGTCTTCATTCTGCCTTCAATCGACTTGATGAGTTCTTCATTTTTAAGCACATACTTATATGATGCGTGTCCTGTGATAGCTTCAATTCTTCTTACCCCGGCCGCAACTCCTGTTTCTGAAACTATTTTAAAAAGTCCGATTTCAGAGGTGTTTCTAACGTGTGTCCCACCGCAAAGTTCCATTGAGAATGGTCCCATTTTAAGAACTCTTACAACGTCTCCGTATTTATCTTCAAATAGTCCCATAACTCCTTCAGCTTTTGCTTCTTTGAGAGATTTTATTTCTGTTACAACCGGAATTGATTCCAAAACTTTTTCGTTTACAATTTTTTCAACTTCTTTAATTTCTTCTTCAGTCATTGCTTGATAGTGGCTAAAGTCAAAACGAAGTCTTTCAGGATCTACGAGAGAACCGGCTTGATGAACGTGTGTTCCCAAAACTTGACGAAGAGCAGCATGAAGAAGATGCGTTGCCGAGTGATTTCTTCTAATGTCATCACGTCTTTTTACATCGATTTTTGTCGAAACTTCTTCACCTTTTTTTGCAACACCTTCAACCGTTTTACAAATTTGAAGATACAGTCCGTCTTTTGTCTTTTTTGTATCCAATACTTCAAGTCTAAAGTCGTCGCCTATGATTTCTCCAATATCTCCAACTTGTCCACCGGATTCACCATAGAACGGCGTGTCTTCGAGGATTACAATTCCTTCTTGATTGAGAGGAAGTTTATCTGTTTTTTTGCCGTCAACATAAATATCTGTAATTTTTGTAGTTGTTTCGTTCAATTCATAACCGGAGAATTTTCCGATTTCCGAATCGAATTCCATTTTGGAATCTTTCTTCCAACCTGAGTCGGATTTGTCAAGTGCTTCTCTTGCACGAGTTCTTTGCTCGTCCATCGCTTCTTTAAATCCATCTTTATCGTAGCTTAAGCCCTCATCTTCCAAAATTTCTTCGGTTAAATCTGCAGGGAATCCGTATGTGTCATAAAGAACGAATGCATCTTCGCCGGAAAGAACTTTTTTCATTTTTGCCTTCAAATCGGCAATTTTTTGTGTCAAAAGTTCTGTTCCTTGTACAATTGTTCTTTGGAATCTTTCTTCTTCTGTATTTAAAACTTCAAGTATAACTTTTTTATTTTCAATGAGTTCAGGATATGCCCTGCCCCAGCTTTCAATGACTTCCGTTACCGGTGCTTCGAGGAATCCTTTTTTGATACCGAGAAGCATTCCGTGACGGCTAGCACGTCTTATAAGTTTTCTAAGAACATATCCGCGTCCTTCATTTGAAGGAACAACACCGTCTGAAATCAGGAATGTGATTGCTCTTGAGTGGTCACCGATTATTCTGAAGTGAACATCATCGTTTTTATCATCGCCATATTTCTTTCCACAAATGTCTCCAACTTTGTCCATGATTTTTCTGATTGCTTTTATATCATAGACGGAGTCAACATTTTCCATTATACATGCGATTCTTTCAAGTCCCATGCCCGTGTCGATGTTCGGATGTGGAAGAGGATGGTATTCACCATGAACGTCTTTATCAAACTGTGTGAAAACAAGGTTCCAAACTTCGAGGAATCTGTCACAGTCACAGCCCGGTTTACAATCAGGGCTGCCGCATCCGAATTCTTCACCTTTGTCATAGTGAATTTCCGAGTCCGGACCCGAAGGACCGACTTCTAGTTCCCAGAAGTTATCTTCTTTTCCAAGTTTTACAATTCTTTCAGCAGGAACACCGATTTCATCATGCCAAATTCTATATGCTTCATCGTCTTTTTCATAAACCGAAACCCAAAGTCTTTCCTTAGGCAATTTCATAACTTCCGTCAAAAACTCCCATGCCCAATGTATTGCTTCTGTTTTAAAATAGTCTCCAAAGCTGAAGTTTCCAAGCATCTCAAAGAATGTAAGGTGACGAAGCGTCTTTCCGACATTATCTATATCGCCTGTTCTTACGCATTTTTGAGATGTTGTCATTCTCTTTGCCGGCGGAGTTTCTTCGCCTGTAAAATACTTTTTAAGAGGTGCCATTCCTGCACCGATTAATAATAGGGATTTGTCATTCTTTGGTATCAATGAGTATGAAGGATGGAGCAAATGTCCCTTGGATTCAAAAAATTTTAAAAATTTCTCACGTATATCGTGAAGCTCTATATTTTCCATAAAAATTCTCCTTTAATATATAAAAAGAGCCGTGATTTTCGTTTTAAACGGCTCATATTTTCTTTTAATCTAATTTTTTCTTAGCCTTTATATTTTCCATGTAGTATCTGTAGACAACTTCAATAGCAATAACAAGCGGAAGAGCGAATATCATGCCTATGAATCCGAAAAGGAATCCACCTGCAATCGTTATTATAAGAACAATCATCGGGTGATAGCCAAGCTGATCGCTCATGATTTTCGGCCCGACTATATTATTTTCGGTCCATTGCAAGAATAGAAACATGATTATGACAAATATCGCTTTTGTCGGGCTGTCGAGAAGCGCGAACACCGTCGCGGGTGCAAGTCCCAAAAACGGTCCGATGTATGGGATTATGTCCGCAAACATCGTTATTATTCCGATTACGAGTGCGAAGTCGACCCCAATGATTCCGAGAAATATTCCGACTGCGACGCCTACATATACTGCCATGAGGATTTTACCTTTTACATATTTGAATACGCTCATGTCCATTTGCTTTCCAATTTCAATGGATTGTTCTCTATATTTATCCGGAATCAGTTCTTTAAGTTTTTTTATAAAGATTTCCTTATCATTTAAGAGATAAAAAACAAAAATCGGAACCAAAATTGCAATGAAGATTTTACTAAATGTACTCTTTACACCGACCAGCATGGAACTGAAATCGAAGTTTGACATGCCTAATTTCCCAAATATATCCCGCACTTGAAACTTTTCAAGATTTAGAACATCTCGCCCGAAGTGTTTGTGTGAAAGGTCAATGATTATTTTTTTCGCCTGTTCCAAATATATCGGAAAATTGTTTATCAGCTTTGAAAATTCGCTTATTGTACGAGGTAATAGGCTCACCATCATAAATACGAGAATTAAAAACAGTGCAAGGAATATAATTAGTATCCACCACTGACGCTTAACCTTAGGATATCTTTTTTCTAGCCATTTCACAAGCGGATTTAGGACATACGCTATTACAACAGATGTCAAAAATGCGTTTAACAGATATCGTAGGCTGTTGTACGATTTAAAAATCGCAACAACTATTGTGATGCCGGCAAAAATCAAAACATATTTTAAAATTTTTCTTAAATCCAGTCGCACTTTCCTTTTATCATCGACATAATTGTTTCCGATATTTACCATATAATATGTCGCAAACATGACGAATATTAAAGAAAGTATCATGAGTGCAATTTTTATTCCGCTTTCAAGACTCATTCTCGGCAACTGAATTTTAAGCACTTGATTTAGTTTATCCATTATTCACCTCCACCACAAAACATATTTATTAAATTATACTACTTATTGAATTTTTTTGCAAGATAAAGATTCTTAAAAAAATACCTCCCGAATTGAAATTTTAACATTTCAAACGAGAGGTCTTCTATTTTATTTGTATGCGATTGCTTCGATTTCGATTACGCCGTCTTTCGGAAGTCTAGCTACTTCAACACAGCTTCTTGCCGGTTTGTGGCTACCGAAGAATTCTTCATAAACTTTGTTTACTTTTCCGAAGTCATTCATATCCTTTACATAGATATTTACTTTAATGATATTTTCAAGCTTACCGCCTGCTTCTTTAACAATTTCAAGAACATTTGTTAAAGATTGCTTTGCTGCAGCTTCGATATCCATTACGAGTTCGCCGTTTTCAGGATTGATCGGAAGTTGTCCGCTTGTGAAAATTAATCCGTCATGTACCATTCCTTGTACATATGGTCCGACTGCTGCCGGAGCTTTTTTTGTGTTAATTGATTCCATATAATCCTCCTTATATAAAAGCACTTGGCTTTATTAATTATTTGATTTTATATCGCGTTCCGTCCAAAGTCTTTCGAGATCATAGAACTTTCTAGCTTTGATATCGAATATGTGAACTATTACTTCGCCATAGTCTAGAAGAAGCCATTCATTGCTTTTTCCTGTACTATTGTTCAATTTTTCAAAGCCTTCCTTTTCCATTTCATACTCAACATTGTCTGCAATCGCAAACATTTGAGTACTGTTTGTTGCAGATGTTATAACAAAATAATCCGCAAACGAAGCCTTGCCCCTGATATCTATGACTTCGGTGTCATAACCGATTTTATTTTCAATTGCCTTTTTTATAATTTCAAGTTTTTTATCTGTGTTTTCCAATATTTACTCCTTTAATAACAACCAATTTCTCGCTTCTACAGTGTCGGTTGCGATGAACTCGCCCCTGTCTATCAAAAGCTTTACAGTGTCTCCAAAGACTGCAATAAGAGCTTTATCAATATCATTCCTTGCCAATTCTCTAAACTCATCCACCCGCGGATAATCTCTGCCTTGTTCGAGTTTGTCCGCAAGATAGACGACTTTTTCAAGCATCGTCATATTTCGTCTGCCTGTTATGTGATACCTTATCGCGTCAAGAACTTCGTGGTCATACACTCCAAACTCATTTTGAGCGATGTACATACCCAAAATTCCATGAACCAGATTGTAGTCATATACAAGTTCATTTTCCAATATTATACCAAAATTTTCAATCTTTTTCAATGCATCTTCTTTCGATTGCCACTTACCGGAATCGTGTAGAAGCCCCGCAATCTCAGCTTTTGATTCATCGACTCCCCAAATTTTTGCAAGCTCCATCGACATCTTCATAACGCGAATCGAGTGCCCAACGCGACGTTCGCTCAAATGTGCTTTAAGATATTCAATAGCTTTATCTCTATCAAACATATATTCCTCACCTTAAAATTTCATTAATATAATCGTAGGTCTTATCTGTTACAAAAAATCTGACATCTTTTTCTGCATGAATTTGTTCTCTCACAAATGTACTCGACATTTCAAGCAGAGGGTTATTCAAAAAAATAAATTTATTCTTGTTTTTCTCATATAATTCATTTGACTTGAACTCGTAACCGCCTCGTTTTAAAACTATAATGTTTACAAGTTCCAAAATTCTTTCCGGCTTCACCCACTTCGGGAACGAAAGAAAGCTGTCCATCCCCATTACGAGATACAGTTCATCATATTTCTCTCTTAGCGTCTCGACAGTTTTATAAGTGTAACTTATGCCCTTCATCTTATATTCCACATCTGTAACATGAACTCCCGGAATTTCTTCAAAAGTTTCCTTTACCATGTCGAACTTTTCATAAACATTTATTCCTCCATCTTTCTTGTGTGGAGGATCATACGTCGGAACAACCAAAAGTTCCTTAGGTTCAAGTTCATTCATAAGATATTTTGCCATAATGACATGAGCAATTGTCGGCGGATTAAAACTGCCGCCGTATATTAGGACTTTATTTTTCAAGTTCATGCAACAATTTGTTCTTTTCGCTCTTTCTATAAATAGAAAGATTGCTGCCGAGTTTTGCCAAAAATTCAACTCCGAGCTTTTCTTCAAGTTCGCCGAAAAGCTCCATTACCTCAACGTCAGAATTGTTTAAAATTTGTATTTTCATTATTTCATTTTTATTCAAATATAAATCAATTGCTTTTAGAGTTTCCTCTTTTATGCCGTCTTTACCAATTCTCATCGACGGCTTCATTGTATTTAATTTTGATTTTAGAAATGCTCTTTCTTTTGATGTTATCATATTTACTCCATGTGTGAAAATTCATACCCAAGAATGTCGACCGTATCTCCATCTTCAATTCCAAGATTTTGAAGCTCTTCATTTATGCCTTCTCTTTCAAGGAATAAGTCAAAACGTCTTACTGAATCTGGCTCACTGAAATCTGTAGACCTGAAATAATATTCAACCTTGTCACCAGAAACGTGAAATACTCCATCTTCAACCCAAACCTTTGTCGGATTTTCATTTTGAATGAGATGCGTTCTTTTCTCATCGAGAACAACATCTGGTATGTTCTTATTTATATCATAAATTTTGTATTCAAGTTCTTTTACGCCCATTCGAGTTGCTGCAGAAACCACAAATGTCTTTCTGCCCGTTTTTTCCTCGATTTCTTTTCGTCTTTCGTTGAGCGTTTCTTCGTCAATAATATCTGACTTGTTTAATACAATTATTTCTTCTTTTTTCCCTATTTCTTTGCTGAACGACTCCATTTCATGTCTCAATTTCAAATAGTCCTCAAGTGGATCTCTACCTTCTGAGCCACTCACATCAAGCACATGAACCAAGAGTTTAACTCTTTCTATATGTTTCAAAAACTTAAAACCGAGTCCGGCACCTTCAGACGCACCTTCAATGATTCCCGGAATGTCTGCAATTACAAAAGATTTTCCCTCTTCAATCATGCAAACTCCAAGATTCGGCTCAAGCGTCGTAAAATGGTAGTTAGCAATCTTCGGTTTCGCTGCACTCATAATAGATAGGAGCGAACTTTTTCCTACATTTGGAAATCCAACAAGTCCAACGTCTGCAATGAGTTTCAGTTCAAGACGAATGCTCGCCTCTTCACCTTTTCTTCCCGGCTCCATGAATGTCGGAGCTTGTCTTGTTGAGGTTCTAAAATGCCAATTCCCGCGACCACCACGGCCACCTTCAACGACAAGAAATTTTTCGCCGTCCTCTTTAAAATCATAGAGGATTCCTTCGTTGCCGACTTGCCTTACTATGGTGCCGAGCGGAACATATAGAAAAAGATCTTCTCCGTCTTTTCCCGTTTTTAAATTGTTCATTCCGTTTTGCCCATTTGTCGCCTTAAATTTTGTCTTGTAGCGATAGTCAATGAGCGAATTTAAATTCGAGGAACCGACAAGATAAATCGAACCGCCTCTGCCACCATCACCGCCGTGTGGTCCGCCTTTCGGTTCATATTTTTCACGTCTCCAGCCAATGTGTCCATCGCCACCGTTTCCGGCCTTCAGCTCAAGAGTTACAATATCAAACATTTCTTCACCTCTCTTACATAAATTATATCAAATCAAAACTCCACTTTCAACAGCGGGTTCATTTTTATAAAAAAAAGGTCACATATGTGACCTTGAGTTATCTAATTAAGCATTAACAACTTCGCGTGGATATACGCTTACCTGTTTGCGCTTTTTGTCTTTTCTTTCGAATTTAACAACACCATCAATCATTGCAAATAATGTGTCGTCTTTTCCTTTTCCAACATTTGTGCCCGGATGGATTTTTGTTCCACGTTGACGAACGATAATGTTGCCTGCCAAAACTGCTTGACCGTCACCTTTTTTGGCTCCAAGACGTTTTGATATAGAGTCTCTACCGTTCTTTGAACTTGCAGCACCTTTTTTGGATGAAAATAATTGCAAATTTAATTTTATCATCTTTATTCCTCCTCTAATGTAAGTTTAATAAAATCTCCATAGCCTTCTTCAAGGCTCCTTATGCCTTCAATAAATGTGTCGAACAACAAGTCGACATCTTCTCCTCGCCTTGCAAGCGAAAGGGTCATGAATCCGTCTTTTATTTCAACATCAAGTTCATCCTCAAGGTCTAAATTGACCACAAGCGAGCGATAAATCGTATGACTTAAAATTGAAACCGCCGCACAAACTATATCATACCCATGATCGTCGTAGTCAGCATGTCCCTTTATTTCGAATCCAATGTGTTCCTTATTCCTGAAGGCCACTATCTTAATCATTAGATAGCCAATTCTTTGATTTCAACTCTCGTGAAAGGTTGTCTGTGACCTCTCTTTTTTCTTTGATTCTTCTTGGCCTTATATTTAAAAACGATGATTTTCTTTGATTTGCCATTCTTTAGAACGCTAGCCTTTACAGTAGCGCCCTTTACATATGGTTTACCAACAGTAATCGCCCCATCGTCACCAGATACAAGAAGAACTTTGTCGAAAACAACTTCGCCGCCTTCTTCAATGTTTAAGTTTTCAACGTGAAGAATTTGGTCTTTTTCAACTTTGTATTGTTTTCCACCAGTTTCAATTATTGCGTACATATCTACACCTCCAAGTGATTTAGTCTCGCCGATGTCAAGGCTGACAGTTGTCATTCAAAGCCCGACTCGAGCGGAAGATTACTCGTATATAATATCACATAAATTTTTGTTTGTCAAGAAAAAATATACTTTTTATTTATTTTAATTTTATTTTTAATACTTTTAGAAATAAAAACCACCTTTACCAATTGTTCAGTAAAGATGGTCTTCAGATTTAAAAATCAGATTTTATTTTTATAGTAATCATCACAAAATGCGTGCCATTTTATTTCATACTCATCATGAGATACCAAAGCCATATCCTTCGCTTTTTTTATTCCTCGTTTCTTTGTTTCTTCAACAAAAAATTCTTCTCCCTCAAATCCATCCGTTATATAGCCGTAAACATGCGAAAATCCGAGCTTATATGCAAGAAAAAGTCTTGTATGTCCGTCAAGACAAACATATTCGCCGTCATATATATCAAGTGGAATAATAACATCTTCTTTTTTGCGAACAAATGTTTTTACTGCATTTAATTTATTTTCATCAACAAAGAATTGAAGCGGCTGAATTCTATCGATTTCAATTTTAAAAATCTCAATCCTGTCGAAACATCTTACAACATTTCCATCCTTATCATAGAAAGTTGTAATATGCTTTGAGTAAAAACGAAATTCTTCAATAACATCGTCATAAAATTCTTTATTGCCCTTTATTATGGCCTCATAACTTGAAGTAATTTTTATTTCAACCGGATATTTATTTTGAACAATATAACAACCATGTTCATTAAGAACTTCTCTATCAAAGCGTTCATCGTCATATGTGTCTATTCTTCTGATTTTTTCGTTCATGTCGATTCCCCATAAGTTTAAATATTTTCCAAAGTTCCTATCAACGACGAAATTTTTTCGGCCGTTATTTTTTCGCCGCCTGTTTTTTTTATCGTCATCTCAAGCATTCCAAGTCTCGTTATGCCGTGAAAATTTATCTCGGTGTACTCACTCTTTAGATATTCCAAAAATTCTCGATTCATATTGCCCGGAAGCTTTAAAATGTCCATTATTATAACTCCTTCGAGATTTCGAAGCTTTATTATCTCCAAGAGTTTTTTCATAGCATCTTTATTTACTTCCATACGGTTTAAAACGCTGTCAAAAAATTCCGAATAATCTCCGGAGTTTACATCGACAATCGTCATATACGGAAGAGTGTCAACATAGAGATATCCCTTTTCCAAATCTACTCTTCTTTCGAAATTTTGTTTACCGTTTTTGAGTAGTGCTACCACTTCGTCTTTGTCACTTGATAACTCCGCATTTTGTTCTTCTATAATCTTTTCGGATTTTGTCGGAGCTTTGCAGACAATTTTTGGAATCGGAAGAGTGTTTTTCATAGAAAAAATCTGCTGCCACTTTTCGAGAAGTATTCTTTCATCTTTGAGATTTTTGTCAAATAAGTTTTTGTTAGTTTTAGCATCGCATGAATTTTCTTTCGTTTTAATACCGCTATTTTTTTCGTCTTTCAAGCTACTCCCAATCGAGCTTTTTTCGAATTTTGTTTCGAATTCTCCGGATTTTTTCGGAATAATTCTGAGCAAGCTCGAGTTTTTCTCGAGTTTTAAATCCATGTCGACGGTATAGAACTTTTCTTCATCAGGAGTCTTTCGTATGTTAAAAAACGTATCATCTCCCGCCTTTAGTCCGGTCTTTTCCGCACAGAACGCATCTTCTTTCTCACCCATGTCCACAAATGTTAGTCTTGCTTTCTTGTCGATTTTCTTTACGCGTCCGTGTACAATTGAGCCAACCGGAATCTCATCATTTTTTTCTACAACTATTTGATAAAGACGGTCTAATTCATAAAGAATCGTGACCGTCTCAATTTCATTTTTAAGTCTATAGTATTTCATTATTTTATCAACTCGTTTCTAAAAGGCATGACGTTTTTCGTGTCCACTCTATTAAGACCGAGATATTCCGCCATCAAATCTCTTGCCATCGGCCCGGCATTTGAACCCGTTCCACCTTGAAAGAGAACAGAAGCAATAACAATTTCCGGATCATCTGCAGGTGCATAAGAAACAAACCACGCAAAGTCATCATAGGGCATATTTGTGTTCGGATTTATCCCCTCTCTTTGTGCAGTACCGGTTTTTGAGCCGGTCTTAATCGGAAAATCTTTGAACACACGTCTACTTGTACCGACTCGTGATACGAGTTCCATTCCATATTTGATTTGATTAAGTCCATCCGGATTTTTTACATCAATCTTAACCGGATTTTTTTCCGGAAGAAGTACATCCTGTTGTCCGTCGAATGACTTAACCGAGTCAAATATTGTTACCTTATTCCTTGTTCCACCATTTACTAACGTCGCAATATAATTTGCCATTTGAAGCGTTGTGAAGTTCGACTGGCCTTGACCGATTGTAACGTTTAATGTGTCGGCAAGACTCCATGGTGCTTGATTTATATAGTCAAATTTTAATACATCGCTCAAGCTGCGTCTCTCACCTTTCACAGGTGTGCTGCCGTTATATCCCATGTTTTCAAGACGTTTTATAAGTTCCGCACTGGAAAGAGATCTTCCTTCTTCGGCCCAATTTGCAATTTCTTTTATATCCTTTTCAACTTCCTCGTCAGTCTTGTCCGTTTCTAAGAAGTTTTTTATATTAGCTCTTAGCCATTTTGCAATATAAAATTTTGTTGTAAAAACCTTTTGCTCCGCCTCAGGAACCGAACCAACAGTTTCCGGCGGAATATTTATTTCGATGCCTGTCTTTTCATTAAGCCCAAATTCTTCGGCCGCATTTCTAATATCTTCAATTGAAATATGCGTGCTTATCGGCTTTTCACCTTGTCTTTGATTGTTTCCAAGTGCAAGCGTATAAAAATAGTAGTTGCACGAATGCTCAATCGCGTGAGCAAGGTCAACATTGCCATGCGATGCCTTTGAAAGCGTGTAAACAAGACACCTGAACTTTGTGTCACCAACCTCAACATATCCGCCATCCCAAATTTTTTCGTATGGATCCAGTCCTTTTTGAAGTCCTGCAAATCCGGTAACCATTTTGAATGTTGAGCCCGGTTGAACTGCTGTTTGAGTTGCGATGTTGTAAAGAGGTCTTGCTGCAAGCGGATCATTATCATTTTCAGGGAAAAAGTTTTTCCAATCCGACTCATTTATTCCCGTTGCAAAAAGGTTAGGGTCGTATCCCGGATAACTTGCCATTGCGAGCACTTCACCTGTCTTCGCATTCATTGCGACAACGGCCCCTGCATTACAATTAGAGAACGGTCTCTTAGTTCCGATCTCTCCATCCATTTGATAGTCGCCCCATTCGCTTTCATAAACTGCACGCCTTCTCACGCGGTCGATTGTCTTTTGGAGATATTCCTCCGCAAGCGAATTTAGTTTCGAATCGATTGAAAGATAAAGGGTGTTTCCCGGAACGCTTTTGGTTTCGTTTAAAACAGAAGTCGTGTTTCCTATATAGTCGACAGCGACAGTTTTTTCACCGCTCTTCCCGTGAAGATATTCCTCAAAACTTTCCTCGACTCCCGTCTTTCCGATAAATTCATTTCTATCATATTTTTTATCTTCTACATATTTTTCAATTTCTTTGTCGGTAGCAATTCTTCCCATATATCCAAGTATATGAGATGCAGTTTGCCCAAGCGGATAGTATCTCACAGGTTCCAATGAAACTCTGATCCCGCTTTTTTCTCCGATTTTTTCTTCGATTTTTGCAACCGTATCATCTTTTAGACCGTATGCAAGGTTTACCGGCTTATACGCCCTTTCACCGAGCTTATAAACAAGGTCATATATGTTTAATATATCCTTCGCCTCATAGTTTGAGATGTCCGGTGAAATAGCATAATAATCTTTTGCCGCCGCTAAGAGCTCTTCCGCATCAGGAAGATTTGTATCATCATCTCGGTCTTTAAAATATGCTTTAAATCTTGAGTAAAGGTTCTTTGTATTTTTGTCATTAACAAACTCAACTTCTTTTGAAACCGAAATTTTTGCATTTATATTTTTCTTTAGAAGCTCGCGTTGAACAATAGGTCTGATTTCTTCTTTTAGTAAAAAATCATCGATGACCGTGTCACTTGCCATATTAATTAAGTCTTCAAGCGGATTTTTTGAATCCGTTCCATCATTATATTTGTAAAAAACTCCAGTTTCGTCCTCTGAAAGATAAATTTCAATATTCTTTGCCTTTCCGCTTTTTTGAACTATTTCAAGAAAAGCTTCGCCCGGAACCATTTTCCCTTCATCGTACAGCGAACTTAAAATTTCCTTTAATGCATAACGTTTACCGAGAAATGTAAAAAATGTCTTTGCATCATCTTTTATGCTGAGCTCCGGATAATTTTTGATTAGATTTAACTTGTCGATTAAAAGCTCATTTTGATAGCTTATTGAAACCGGCTTCATTCTTATATTTGATATCGTTCCACTTTTCGCTGCGATTTCAAAAAGAATCGCCCTTGCAATAGGGTGGTTTAAAATCTTTCTTTTTATTGTCATGTCTGACTTTATGATTTCAAATACAAGTTCTTCCGGCGATAATCCCGCCTTCATTGACTTATCTTTTATAAATGTGCCGAGTTTAATATCATCAGCCACAAAAACATTGTCCTTTAAAGTAACCGGAAAATCTATATATTTCTCACGAACCGCATTAAGTGCACGTTGCTTGACATTGAATGAAAAGTGATTTGGAAATCTGTCAAGATTCATTGACGACTCGACAAATTGTCTCAAAACATCTTCATTTTCAAGCTTTTTAACCATTATTTCCTGTGGCGATTCCTCACTTGTTTCATACATTTCTTCCTTTGCAAATGTATAATAGTTTAAGTCAAGCGGAAACTCTCCTTGGAAAAATACGCCGTCCTCCTCAAGAAGTCTTATAAGTGTCAAAAGTCTTTGATTTCTATTTTTTATTTCCTCTTTGGTCTGGTTAGGACGCATGAGTTCATCTTTTAAAACTTGAACCGTAAAAGAAGGAATATTCCCGGCAAGAAGTCTCCCATGCCTGTCTCTTATTTCTCCTCTCGGTGCCGTATCATAAATGGTTTTTATTCTTCTATTATCCGCAATTTCACGATATTTATCCCCTTCTACAATTGTCATGAAAAAAAGTCGTACAATAAGCACAACAAAAAGAATGGCTGTTCCAATAAAAACAATATCCATTCTCAGTGGAATATTCGCATTGTCGTTTTTATTATTCATTAATACTCCACCTTTCTGTGTCTTTTACGCATAAAAATCATATAGTAAATTATGGCTAGAACTATTTGAATCGGGATTTGAAACGAGAATAAATTAAAAAATACCGCTCCCGTTTTTGTTGCAATACCCAAAAACATAAGCCCAAGTCCGTATGACAATATATATAAAATTCCTGTCACTGCCGTTACAACTGAAATAACAAATATCGATCTTCTCGTAAATTTTTCTCTCATAGATCCAAGAACAAATGCAATAGCAACAAAAAGAAGGATTCTAAGTCCAAACGCACGTCTAAAATAGATATCCAAAACAAAGCCTGAAATCGCCGCAAGTGTTATCGCTTCTTTCTTGCCAATCGCAAGTGCCATAACAATAATCATAGGCACAAAAAATTCAGGCATCGTCACTTCAGGGAGAAGTCCTGAGAAAAATCCTATTTGCATAAAAAGTGAAACCAAACTCACCAGTAAAATTCTTGCAAACATTATTTCACCACATAAACTCTTCTTAGATGTTTAAAATCTACACCCGGCTTAATATAAACTAGCTTTTTCATTTCAGTGTCATCCGTTTCAACTTTTGAAACTTCTCCCACAAAAATATCTTTCTTTATAACTCCACCAAGTCCCGATGTTATAATTTCGTCGCCTACAATAACATCACTGTTTTGATCGAACATATAAGCTTTAAGTTCGCCCGACTTCATTCCACTTAAAATTCCGCCATCGCCGCTTCTTAAAGCACGTATGCTCACACGAACAGTATCGTCTGTTATTGCAGTAATCTCACTATAATCGCTGTAAACACCCGTTACACGCCCTACAAGTCCCTCCAGAGCATCCGATGTGTTGTCGCCGGACATAACCACGCTGTCACCCATTTCGACTCCGTCCTTTAGACCCCTGTTTATAGTGAAAACATCGTACCATGAGTTGTTGTTTAAAGACGTTATATCAGCTGCAATAAGCTCAAAATTTGAAGACTTTATCATGTCATATTCATTTTGAAGTGCCTCGCTTCTTATGACAACTTCTCTAAGCTTTCGATTTTCTTCCTCGAGTTTTTTCACCTTCAAATTAAGCTCGTCAATATCCTTAATTTCTTCGTCCGAAAGTCCTCCCATCTTCTCTCTTAGAGAACTTCCAATATTTCTGAAAAATCCCGAAATGGGATTCACAACAGTCGATATCCCTTTACTAATAATGTTATCCTTAGATACATTTTTGTCTACTATAAAAACAAACACAACAAGTGCAACAAAAATAAGGAATATTATTACATTTTTAAAATATTTATTGTTAAAATTCATTGATTTCCTCTTCTAAATTACATATCCCCATGTTGTCTCAGAGAATAATAGTTTCCATTTCCAACGACTATATGATCGACAACTTCGATACCGAGAACTTTCCCACACTCGACCATTCTTGAAGTGAGCCTTATGTCATCGCCCGAAGGAGTTGGATCGCCGCTTGGATGATTGTGTGCAAGCATAATCGATGTCGCTCCTAGTTTTACAGCACGTCTGAATACTTCTCTTGGCATTGCAATGGTTTGATTTACAGTGCCCTTCGATATTATTTCCTCGTCTAAAAATTTAAAGGTTGAAGTCTTTTTCGCATCATTTTTTAAAATTTCATCGCCATCAAAAATAAATCCGTCCTCTGAAACTCTTGCTATATCTTCATTAATTAGACAGTTTTTGTTATTTAAAACAAGCACCATAAAATGTTCTTCTGTGTAGTTTTCAAGCTTTCGCATGATGTAGTCTGCAGCACTTTTTACAGAGGTCAGTTCTAACATTCCGTCTTTTGCCCTTTCGAGTGCAACTCTGTTTGAAAGCTCAAAAGCCGCCATCATGGTAGTAATTTTTTGCTCGCCGAACCCCTTTATATTTTGCAGATCCTGTGCTTCAAGTTGAACGAGTGAAGAAAGTGTTCCACCACCATATTTAAGAAGCCCTTTACTAAGTTCCAATACATTTAAACCCACTGTTCCCGTTCTTAAAAGAATAGCAAGCAGTTCCCATGGCTCGAGACTCTTTGCTCCCATCTTCATCATTTTTTCACGTGGCATAAGTTTTTCTGAGTCGACCACAAACTCTGTTAAATCAGTCTTTTCATTACTGTTTTTTGTCATTTAGAATAACTCCCAAAGTGTTTTTTCTTACGAGTTCATTTACAATAAACCCATTAAGCGTACCTGTAAAAGTTCCTACAATTTCAATCCACGGTAAATAGTGGAAATAAATAAAACTGTTTAGTACAAGATATGAAACGGTTACTTGTGAAAAGTTAAAAAAGAAAGCTCCAACCACAGAAACTCCTATATAACTGACACGCGGTTTTAATTTCATCGCAATTATCATACCTATAAGTGCAAAAATTCCCGATGGCAAACTATACATTATGCTTGTGAACGAGCCGCCCATAAGTGCTTGCAAAATACTTTTCATAAGTACAATAAAAAACACTTCTTTTTTCGAAAAGTATATTAGCCCAACCAAAAGAACTATATTTGAAAACCCAAGTTTCATACCTGGAATCGGAATAAGTGGCGTAAAAAAATTTTCCAAAAAAGAAATCATACCAGCAATGAGTGCGAAGAGTGCGATTTTTGTAATATTTGTCTTCATTTTACTTCACCATCATATCTATCTTATCCTCATCATCGCCGACAATAGTAACAGTCATGTGATGTGGAATGCAGATGAGACTTGAACCCGACGACTTAATCTTGCCTTGCTTTACAGCGAGTTGTCTCGGACAGTTCGACTCAAGCATAACAACATAATCCGGTCCTATTTCAATTAAATTTATCCCATATTTCGTTTGAAAAAGTTTCTTTATAGGTTTACTTTGAAAATCTTTTCTATATATAACTTCACCATCAACTTTTACTTCGATGCCCGACGCTTCAATCTTTGGGAGCGTAAAAATGGCAGTAACCGAAACAACAATGATAGCAAATATAATTATAAAATCTAGTTTTGTCAATACAATCACCGTCTTTATTTTATCATTAATCGAAAGTTTATTCAAGATTATTATGTAAATTAAAAGTCTTCTCCATTTTACAAGAGAAGACTTTTATTTTGCTATTCATTTAATAAATTTAATTTTTTACACATGTAGAAGACGAGTGATAAAACTACTGCTACAACTGATGCAAGCACCATACCCGAAAGATTTATCGCACCGAATTTCACTGTGAGTCCTGAAAGACCCGTTGTGAAGATTACAGATGTTAAAATTAGATTTCTTGACACACTGTAGTCAACTTTTTGGTCAACAAGTAGTCTAATTCCGCTTGTGCCAATCATTCCATAGAGGAGGAATGTAACGCCACCGATGACGTCTCCCGGAATTGTCGATATGAAAGCACTCAAAGGTCCAATAAATGCCATTATAATAGATATTATCGCAGCTCCTCCGATAACTTCTACAGAATAAACCCCTGTGATTGCCATAACTCCGATATTTTCACCGTATGTTGTCGTAGGAACTCCACCTACAAGACCGGAGAGTGCAGTTGAAAAGTTATCGGCAAAGATTGAGCGGTGAAGACCAGGATCTTTAATAAGATCTCGACCGATAATATTTGATGTTACTACTTGGTGTGAAATGTGCTCCGACAAAATTACCAAAACTACCGGAAGCATTGTTAATATTGATTCAATGTTGAATTTTGCAAAATGGAAATCCGGCATTGTAAAAAGTTTTGCTTCATAAACCGGTGTGAAGTCCACCATGCCCAGAGCAACTGCCGTGATATATCCTGCAATTATCGCAATGAGGATTGGAACCGTTGCAAGGAGCTTTCTAAATAAAACTGAACCGAATACTGCGACAAGCACAGTTACCAAAAATACAACCAAGTGTTTAGTGCTGTAGTTATCGGTCAAGATTTCTGCTCCTATAGCTCCACCCCTTATTGTTAGTCCTACAAGTTCGAAACCTATAAGTGCAACAACGGAACCCATTGCTGCAGGTGGAAGAACAATATCAATCCAACTCGTGCCGTATTTGTAAATAATCGCCGCTATAATCATACCTATAATTCCGACCGCCACAAAGGCACCTCCGGCGTATTCAAAACCCATTTGATTAATTATTACTGCACCCGGTGCCAAAAATGCAAAACTACTTCCAAGATATGCCGGTGCTTTTCCCTTTGTAACCGCAATAAAAATCAGAGTGCCAATTCCGTTCATAAAAAGAACAATTGCCGGATTTATTCCGAAAATAATCGGAACCAAAACCGATGCTCCGAACATAGCAAAAGTGTGCTGAATTGATAACGGAACCAATAATTTCCCCGGGACTCTTTCGTCTACTTGATAAACCTTTCTCATATTTTCTCCTTTCATCTCGCTTTATCTTAGTAAAGCTTCGATATCAAAATTTTTTTGTTCCAACGGAACTCTCCCGAATGCTTCGGGCATTTTTTCTATTATACTCGAAATAAATTCTAATGTCAATAAAAATCTAAAAATTTTTTTTAAAAAAATAGAGCCATAAGGCTCTAAAATTACATGGTTTTAATTTTATCTTCAATCGCTTCTTTCAAAGTTTTTCCGTCAAATGTAACTTCACCGGTGCCGCCGAAAATATCAACTGCGATTTTAAAGAAGTTTACAACAAGATTGTTGCCCACAACTTTAAAGAAGTCTGTTGTTCCGGGAACAAAAATAACGTTCACTTCGTCATATCCGGATTTCGTCGAAAGATTAGCTTCATCTTCTTGAAGATTAAGTTGCTTCATAGGGGCAATCATGGCCTCCATAACTCCCAAGTCTTCCATCATCCACATATTATTGTTCCAAAAACGTTTGTCTCTTTTGCTTCCGCCGTTTAAAAGTTCTCTGTTGGAAATAGCAGACAAAACACTTCTTACCCCTTCTTCTTTGAATTCATCGTCATAAATGAGTTTCATTTCAGGTCTTTCTGCAACCGAAATAATATAAGGTTCTGCAACCTTTTCCTTTTCCGCTACCGATGACCAAAAGAAGATCATCATTTCAACTACTTCCGTATTAATATTAATCTTCATATTAATCTTCAACTCTCCTAACTTCTACCGGGCCAACCTCTATGAGCCCTTGTTTTAATAATCTTCCGCAAGCTCTCTTGAATGCTTGCTTGGACAAACCGGTAACTTCAAAAATTTCTTCCGGTGACGACTTATCACCGATTGAAAGCCTCCCGGTTTTCATCAGTCCATCCATTATAATAACACTATCTTTGTCAATTTGCAAATGCGAGCGCTCTCTTTTTGTGAGCGAGATTTTTCCGTCAGGAAGCACATATTTCACTCGAAATTTCTCCTTATCTCCGACTTCATAACCCCTTGTCATTTCATTTGCATCAAGTCTTGCATCGATGTCTTCATCGACAACTCCGAAAACTCCAAGTCCTTGTCGCACGCTGTAAATCGTGGCAATAACCTCGTCATTTTCAACATAGTTGTGGCTGTTTGAAACATGATCACTTATCCTCATTGAGCCGAAAAGCCTGTCTTTTCTGTCGCGCATTACTTTTACGACAACTCTGTCCCCAGGCTTAACTTTTCCTGTAGTTTCAGCAAATGGCATAAATAAATCGTCTGCACCGAATGTGTCTAGGAAAAATCCCACACGTGATTTTTCTTTTACTCTTAAAGTTAAAACTCGACCATCCTCAACCTTATTTTCGCTCAAAATAGCGATATTATTTTTCTTGTCCACTACGGTTATTTCAATTTTATCTCCGATTTTTATATCACGTGAGAAACCGCCTCTTAAAATACTATATGTTTTGGAATCGCAAGTTACAACCATTCCTTCGTTTGTAAAACGACTTACTTCTGCTATCATTTAACCACCTCGTATATATTATAACATTTAAAATTTGAAAATAAAAGAGTAAATGAAAAGAACCGATAAAAATCGGTTCCTTCCTGAGGCTAATTGAGATTAAAGTTATTTAGCTAACATTTTTTCATAAATTTTTGTATCGTGGAATGTTCCGGTAAAAAGTTCTGCATGTTTACCAATTGCATATACCGGAATTGGGACAGCTGTGTGATCATTTGTTCCAAAAGTTATTCCGCTCTTATTTGCAACAAGTTTTGTTATGGTAATTGCGATTGGATTATATCCGCCGTATTGGAGAGTATAATCATCATCCTTTTCAACTTTTTCACCCTTGTTATATTGTTCTATTGATTTTTTTATAAGATTTATTTCTCTTTCACTCAAAACAAATTTATCATCTTTATCTCCGCTGAATTTAAGTGAAGTATTTTCAGTTATAATCTTTTTGATTTGTTCAAACTTAACCTTTTCGCCTAAGGCTTTTATTTTGTTGTCAAATTCAACTTGGCTGATTTTTTGACCTCTTAAGATTTCTAGGTTTGTGTTGTAGTGTGTAAGATAATAGCCGAGACTCATGCCGCCGGTTTCGTGGTCTGCTGTAACCAAAATCAAAGTTTCCTTAGGGTGTTTGTTGTAGAATTTAATTGCTTCATCAACAGCAAGTTCCAAATCCAAAACATCTCCGTAAGCTGCTCTTGCATCGTTTGCGTGGCATGCCCAGTCTATCTTTCCACCTTCTGCCATCATGAAAAATCCCTTTTCATTGTCGAGCACTTCAATGCCTTTTTTGACCATTTCATGAAGAGTCATATCGCCCTTCTTTTGGTCCATCATATAAGGCATAGCTCCACTGTCTTGAAGTCTTTCAGAAACAGCGTATACTTTTTCTCCCTTTTTAATATTTTCAAAATCTTTTCTTGTTTCAGTGATTTTGTATCCTTTATCTTTTAAAATTTGATATAAATCCTTACTCTTTCCGTCTTTTCCCGTTCTTTGACCTAAGGAGCCCCCTGCGAAATAATCAAAGTTTGAGTCAGCCATTTGCTTTCCGATTTCGTAGTAGTTCTTTCTCGAGTCGACACTTGCATAAAATGCTGCAGGTGTTGCGTGGTTGAGTGTAACACTGGATAAAATACCAACTTTTCTTCCCGCCTCCTTATACTTTTGTGCAATTGTTTTGAATGATTTCATTAAATCTGTATCTTTACAAATAACTCCACTATGGATTTTGTTTCCTGTCGACATTGCTGATGCAGTTGATGCAGAGTCAGGAATAAGACTTGTCTTATCGTGTGTATTTACAATTCCGGTGTATGGAAATTTAGAAAAACTAAGTTCTCTTATGGCTGTTTCGCCTTTCTTTTCATTTCCTTCCATCATTTGCGCCAAATTGATTTGTGAATATCCCATACCGTCACCGATAAATAAGAAAATATATTTAAGTGGTAACTCTTCTTCTGTTTTTGCTTGTCCGAATGGAGCAAAAATAAGTGCAATTGATATAATAGCAAGTACAATTGCAATTCTTCTAGTAGTTTCTTTTAACATAACTTCCTCCTCTTTACAACCTTATTATATCCGCAACATGTAAAAAGGGTTTGATCAAAGTATTAATTATATGTAAAAAATCCCGGGATTTTTCTCCCGGGATCATATTATGCTTTATAGATTTTATCCAAGACTTGACCGTCTCTATATTCCATATATCCAATTACGCGTTTTGATTCATCGCGTTTCTTTTGTGGAACGCCTGTGAGTGAATCTGAAAGTTCTTTTAATTCTTTTATAGTCATAACTTCAATATTATGAGCCTTTAGAGCTTCAATGATGTCTGTTCTGTTTTCATTAACAGCGACCCCTCTTTCAGTTACAAGCACGTCAACTGTACTTCCCGGAGTTGAGATAACTCCAACTCTGTCAACGATAAGAGGAATTCTCGATTGGAAAAGTTTTGATACGATAATCGAAACTTTTGCTCCGTATGCCGTGTCTTGGTGGCCACCTGAGCCGCCCATTATAACACCGTCGTGACCCGTGGTTACGTTTACATTAAAATCGGTATCAACTTCAGTTGCTCCCAAAATTACAAAGTCAAGACTGTTTACAATTGCATCTTTGTACGGTGATGCATATTTTTCAGCGGACATTGTAATATGTCTCGGATCATTTTTGATATCTTCGGCACTCTTTAGGTCGAAACATTGAACGTCATAGATTCTGTCAAAGAGTCCTCTGTTTTTCATATCGCAAAGGTCTCCGGTAACTCCGCCTGATGCAAATTTACCTTTAATGCCTTCTCTTTCCATATAATCGCCCAAAAATTTCGTTACTGCGAGGCTCACTCCGCCTGCTCCCGATTGATAGCACATGCCTTCTTTAACAAGTCCTGTTGCAACCATAACTTCAACAGCTTTTTGTGCAATTCTAAGTCCAACAGGGTCTTTTGTGATTCTCGTAGTTCCCGAAATAATTCCGTTCGGATCGCCAATTGAGTCAACTTTTAAAATATAATCGATTCTTTCGCTAGGGATTTCTGTCTTTCCTTCGAGCGGAAGAATTGTATCTGTAATTGCAACAGTCTTTTCAGCCATTATCGAATCGGCAATTGCATAACCCAAAGTTCCACAGAAAGCTTTTCCTTCAGTTGCGGAAATATTTCCGTGAATATCTGTTGAAGGTGCTCCTATAAATGCTACGTCAATTTTTATGGAGCCTTCCATAATTGCTCTTGCACGACCGCCGTGTGATTGCATTACGAGAGTTCCCTTTAAATCTCCGTGTGAAATTGCCTCAGCAACCGGTCCAGACATATATGAAACGATAACGTTTTTGATTGTACCGTCTTTTATTAGAGGGACAATCGGTTCGTGGCATGGGAAAATTGAGGAAGCAACCAAAGTGATATCTTTGATGCCTCTTCTTTTAACTTCTTCAAAAACCATATTTAGTACATAGTCACCGTTTCTCAAGTGATGGTGGAAACTTAAAGTTGCTCCGTCTTTTATTTCGAGCTTATCAAAAAGTTCAGAAATATTTTGAACCATCTTGTTTTCTTTTTCAAGTTTATTTACAGGCTTAAATTCAGCGCTCATATCTTTATTTAATAAGTCCATTTAATTCCTCCGTAAATTCTCCGGCTTGTTTTAAAACATCCGTAGCTCTTAGAATAATAGGCTTGTCGACCATCTTTCCGTCGAGACTGAATGCACCTTTACCTTCTTTTTTAGCTTCTTCGAGTGCTTTAAATACACGCTTTGCATAGTTAATATCTTCTTTTGACGGAGAAAATAACTCATTTACATCGTCAACATGTCTAGGTGAGATGAGAGCTTTACCGGTCATTCCCATCGCTTTTGCAAGTTCAGTGTCTTGTCTTAGTCCCGGAATGTCGTCGGTGTCTGTCCAAGGTGTGTCGACCGCTTGAACGCCTGCAGCTTTTGCAGCTGAAACAATTTTTGCTCTGGCATATTTTATTTCGTCAGATGCCTTTGTTCTCTTTGCACCCAAATCGAGTGTAAGGTCTTCAGCACCCAATAGAACTCCTTCCGTTCTCTTAACTTTTGAGAGAATTTCGTAAGCGAGTTCAAGACTTCTTGCAGTTTCAATAAGTGCAAAAATTCTTAAATCCGTGCCTTCAAGTTTTTTATCCAAAAGTACGATATTGTCCGGATCGGCCTTTGCAAGCATAAGTCCGTTTATCTTTGCATCTTTTAATGCTTCGACATCGTCGTTAAAAAACGGAGTGTCCGGGGGATTTATTCTCACATAAACATCATATGGTCTATCTTTTTGAAAAGTATTCAAATAACTTTTTACCATATCCCTTGCCGCATCTTTGTTATCGAGGCTAACAGCGTCTTCGAGGTCAACAATATATGCATCTGCTCCCAAAACATCCATGCTCATAAGCATGCCCGGATTGTTTCCCGGTATAAAAAGCATCGTCTTATAATTCATTTTGTGCCCCCCTCATAACAGCCGTTCTCACTCTTGCTTTGAT
Source organism: Ezakiella coagulans (assembly GCF_003096635.1). Classification (GTDB taxonomy): domain Bacteria; phylum Bacillota; class Clostridia; order Tissierellales; family Peptoniphilaceae; genus Ezakiella; species Ezakiella coagulans. Next base: position 171,700 of record NZ_QEKV01000003.1, read on the forward strand.
TGCAAAAGGAAGTGCTCCTCTGTCATCAATCGAAATATCGCAAGACTTAACTCCGAGTTCTTCGAGTTCTTCCATTACAGATTTTTCAATCGAATCGTAAAACATATCCGAAACAACACTTCTTATTTCCAAATTTATTTTTTCGTTATTCGGCTTTATTGAAACCAACAAATCGTTGCTTTCGTAAGAACCTGCTCTCGCTTCGGTTACTATTTTTCTTTCCATTTAAGATACTCCTCCACACCTTCTTCATAAAGGTTGTTTCCATTTGAATCTATAATTACGGTTGCCGGAAAATCTTCAACTTCAAGTCTTCTGAATGCTTCGGCACCCAAATCTTCGTATGCGATGATATCGCATTTTTTTATTCTATCTTTTATAATTGCCGCTGCTCCGCCGATTGCTGCAAAATAAACAGAACCTGTTTCTTTAATCTTGTCGATAACTTCTTGATTTCTTCTGCCCTTTCCGATCATGCCGAGTACGCCCCAGTCCATGAGTGTAGGAGAAAATGGATCCATACGGTAGCTGGATGTTGGTCCTGCACTACCGATTACATCTCCAGGTGCTGTCGGTGTCGGTCCGACATAATAAATACATGCTCCCTTAGGATCGAACGGAAGCTCGCGTCCTGCTTTATAATCTTCAACAAGTCTTGCGTGACCTGCGTCTCTTGCTGTATAAATAACGCCCGAAATAGTAACGTTATCTCCGGACTTCAAATCTTTTAAGTCTTCTTTAGTAAATGGAGTGGTCAAATGTTTCATAATACACCTCTAAAACTTCCTTGATTCGTGACGAGTTGCATGACAGTTGATATTAACAGCAACAGGCAAACCCGCAATGTGCGTTGGATACTTTTCAATTAAAACTCTCAAACAAGTTGTCTTTCCTCCGAAACCTTGAGGTCCGATACCAAGATTGTTAATCATTTCTTCAAGTTTTATTTCAAGGTCCTTATAAAATGGATCTTCATTGTAAGATTCAAGATTTCTCATAAGAGCTTTTTTTGCAAGAAGTGTTGATCTGTCAAAACTTCCACCGATACCTACGCCCACAACAATAGGCGGACATGCATTAGGTCCTGCGAGCTTTGCGGTTTCAACCACAAAATCTATAACACCTTGAAGTCCGTCTGCCGGTCTTAACATCTTTTGTCTTGACATGTTTTCAGAGCCGAATCCTTTAGCTGCAACCGTTATTTCAAAAGTATCTCCCGGCACAATTTCATAGTTTATAAGTCCCGGTGTATTGTCATTTGTGTTTACTCTTTGAATCGGGTCCTTAACTACGGACTTTCTCAAATATCCATCTGTATATCCTTGACGGATTCCTTCGTTTATAGCATCTTCAATATATCCGCCTTCAAACTTTACATCTTGTCCCATCTTTACAAAAACAACAACCATTCCCGTGTCTTGGCACATAGGAATCTTCTTTTCGAATGCAAGTTCGTCATTTGCAATAATTGTATCGAGAGTTTCTCTTGCGAGTTGCCAATCTTCATGTGATCTCTTGTCTTTAAGAGATTTCATAACGTCACTAGGAAGATTGTGACTCATGGAAATGCACATTTCCTTTACAGCTTCAGTAATATCTTTTGTATTAATCGTCTTCATTATTTCCCCCCTATGTAGGAAAAAGATTTAATCTTTTTAATTTTAGTTTTCGCTCGGAGCGACAAACGACGCTCCAAGCGAATATAAATACATAAATCACGAACTATATATTTAAGCAACCAAAACTATCGAAACTAAATCTTTAGTGTTATCTTATTTCTTTAAATTTTTTCTCATTTCAACAAGTCTTACAACACGGTTCATTTCGTTGTTTACAAGCATAATACCTTCGTCAACGCCCATGCCCGGTTTTGCAAGTTGTTGTAAAGCACCTGCTGCCATTGCGATGTCAGTAATGATTTCAGCTGATCTTGAAGTTTCATTACATGTTCCGCCGCAGTATGCTCCGACTTTATTGTCGCGGCAATATTTGATTGCCTTGATTGTATTGTTGATACCGCCTAAGTCAGGTGTCTTAATTTGGATAACATGTCCTGCACCTGCGTCTACGAAGTCAACTACGTCTTCGTATGTGTTGCACCATTCGTCAGCTACAAGTTCAACATGTGTTCCGTCTTCATCGAGTTTCTTTGTAAGAGCTGCCAAAACGTCAATTTGTTTTTGTCTTTCGCCACAATCCATAGGTCCTTCGATTCTAACCTTAAATGGAGCAGCAGCTTTTTCAACTTTCTTCATATATTCAGCCATTTTTTCTACATCGTTATTAAATACGTCACCGATTGTTCCATAAACGTCGATGTGGAAAATTGGATTGTAGTCAGGATTTTGACGCATTGTCTTAATTCTGTCTCTTAACCATTCAATATATTCAAGAAGGAGTTCACCGTTCTTACCTGTCTTTTCTTCAACGTTGTTGAACAATCCGTGAGGTAAAACATCAGCTTCTTTGATAATCATCTTGTCTGCGTTTGAGTATCTGTCATCGCCTGATTGTGCGAAAATTGGAACACGCTTGATTTCAATACCTGTATTGTATTCATCTCTAACGATTTCAGCACGTGTAACATGTTTAGCTTTTGCAGTTGCATCGAGTAAAGCTTGTGTAATACCGTATCTGATTGCTGTGTGTAGTCTGTGTCCATCAATTTGGAGGTGATCCATTTCTTCAGCTAATTCTTTGAATGAATCTACGTCACGTCCAACCAAATTTTCTTTGATCGGTCCTTCAATAAGAGGGATATAATCCTTTGCAAGGAAAAGTGGATCACGTCCGCCTGCTCCTGAATATTGAACAGCTGCACAGTCTCCCCATGCGATTTGTCCGTCTTCCAAAACAAGTAGAACACTGATTGCTTCACCCGGCATTCTAATGCTTGTGAATCCTTCTGTTACAGGGTCTCCGACATAGAACATTCCGTCGTGTTTTGCACCCATCTTAATTGCCTTTTGGTCATCAAAGTAAAATCCGGTTTTGCCCGCACTTGCTACTACATCTACAATTTTCATAGTATAATTCTCCTTTTTAAATAAATATTGTAACTCGAAAATATAATCGGCATTTTGCCAACTAAACTACTTTTGAGGTCTGCCTATGAGCTTACCAAGTCCAACAGCAAATATATCATCAACAGTCATTTGGAAACTTGGCTCACGACCTTCGTCTTTACCACGTTTTTCCAATTTTTCCCTGTTAATATCTTTAACTTCCTTACTAAATGGAACATTTCCGAAATCCAAATATCTTACGCAACCTTCAAAGTCACGAGCCGGCATAACAAGGCCCTTGTTATATCTTGACGGTGCGAACGGAACGTCGAGAACACCTGCTTCGAAAGCTTTGATTGTTCCGACTGCCAAGTCGCCGTTTCCAAGTTTGAAAACAGTATCCATGATTTCTTTTGTTTCAAGTTTAATAAGATCAATTTCATCTTGAAGTCTCTTGCATGTAAGAAGTCTTTGTCCTTCAAGCATATTTAAAACCATCTTTGTGGTTCTGATACCTTGTGCGTTTGCTTCCTTCGTAGGAATACCGAAAGCTTCGTGCGGCGTCTTTACAATAACTTTTGTTGCACCTGCGAGAGCTGCCGTAGCACTACCCCATGCGATAACTCCGAATGCCTTTGCTTCATCTTGCGGGAATCCACCCATCCATTGGTGGAAAACCGTTGTAACACAACAGTCGTCATATCCGTATTCTTTAAGATAAGCTTCGGTTTGTTCTTCAAGAGCTCTTATAGCTGCAACGTCTTGATAGAGGTTGCCGCATTGTCCGTATCCGACTGTGATACTCTTTACACCTTGTTCAGCAGCTAAAAGTGCTTCGATTATTCCGATTGTGTTTGAATTGCTCGGTGGAACAAGTGTACCTGTCAATGGTCCGAACGGTTCACGGTTAATTTCAACGCCGTTTTCTTCATAGAATCCGACAAGTCTGTCGCAATATTGCCAGTCAATCAATGACTTTTCAATTGAAACACTCTTTGCGTAAGGAACATTGTATGAAATACATCCGCCTTCGTTTGAAGTATATCCTCCGGCATGCATAACTTCTGCAAGAAGTCTTGCGTCAGGTGTACCATGTCTCATTTGAACAGGTAAGTCAACTGCTTCAACAACTTGTCTTGCTCCGTGAACGCCGTGGTTAACTCCAGGGAAGCCGTTTAATAAAGATCTACCGGCAGCTTTAGATTGGTCGATACCTCTTTGGCATTCTTCGTATCTGTTTTGACGTGAGTATGCGTCAATTGTTGACGGCAAGAAGTCTGCTCCACCTTCGTTTTGTAAGTGAAGAAGAAGCTTTATATGTTCATCTATAAGAGCAACCCCCGCTCTCGGTTCGGCTGTCGTAATACCTTTTTCTTTTGCTTTTCTTATTTTCTTTGCAAAGTTTTTGTGGTCCGGCAATCTCTTTAAATAATCAACTGCCTCTTTTAAATCTACATCTTTTCCTGTGGGCCATCCACGAAGAACTTCTTCTCTCGTTTCAAAGAATTCTGCATCGGACCATTTTTTATTTTGAACTTTCATTTATCCTCCTAGATCATTGCCGGTTCATCTTCTTCCGGCATGCTCGTATTTTTTACCTTTGTATCTAAAATATATTTCTTCATAATTCTTATCGCCATATCAGGGTCAATCATTGTTAAAAGTCCCATTGCGGAAAGAATATATCTCTTATCTACATAATAATCAGGAAATCTCGGTTTTAAACTGTTTAAGTCGTCCGGTCTGAAACTTGCGGCGCTTAAAATTTCGTCGAAATTGTCGGAGTTTACAATAACTCCTCCGGTTCCAATCAAAATTTTTACATCGGAGAGGTCCTTGCCCCTTTGAGAATAAACAACTCCGGTCGTGCTGTAGACAGGTTCTACAACCCCTGCGTGCCTCTTTACACTGAGGTCGACACAAATTTTTGCCATAGCTTCGTCAAACGCAATATCTTCAGGTGTTGTACTTACAAAAGATGTATTCTCATATCTCTTTAAATATTCTTCTTCAGGGTTATATTTTGAAACGTCCAAATATTTTCTGAGCATTCTCATACCGCTTGCTTCATAAACACTCATCGAGCTATATCTCATGCCGAGGTCGCCCTCAACAGTTCTCTTTGCAAACGGTTCCTCAAGACCTACTGTGAAAACTCCCGGCTTTGTCGGGTCTCCCCAACCGACGGTGTGAATGTCGGTTGTAGCTCCACCGACGTCGACAACGATAAGATCGCCGACCCCTTCTTCATTTGTTGTGCCTTTTGAAAGAACTTCCGCAGCTTTCAATACTGATTGCGGTGTCGGCATTGCAACGCTCGAAATTTCACTTTCAACGTTTTTCATGCCCTTTGCTTTTGTGATATTTCCCATAAAGATTTCACGAATTGTTTCTCTCGCAGGTTCAACGTTGATTTCATTGATTTTAGGCATTACATTTTCTGTAAAATAAAGATTGTCCTTGCCTTCAAAAATTTTCTTTATGTCATCTTCAGCCGATTTGTTTCCGGCAACAACAATAGGAATTTTTATGTCGTGCTCAAGAAGACCCTTTGCGTTGTGAATAATTGTTTCAGTGTTTCCTCCGTCCGTGCCCCCTGCAAGCAAAATTATGTCAGCATTTGAAATGGCAATTTTTTCAAATTCACTTGAGTTTAATTTGAATGCATAGTTTGCAATAACTCTTGCACCCGCTCCAAGAGCGGCTCTTTTTGCAGCTTCCGCTGTCAAATCCGGAACAAGACCGATTGAAATCATCTTGAGTCCACCCGCTGCGGAAGAACATGCCAAAGTCTTAACAACTTCATAGTCCCCTCCGACTTTCTCGTTCAATTCGTTAATTGCTTTTTCATAACCGTATTTTACATCCGTGCCGACAGTAGTATAACTTTTTGCCGTTGCTACAATCTCTTCTTTTTCAATGTCTATCAACGTAAGCTTTGTAAATGTGCTTCCAAAATCGATAAATTTATAAGTTTTCATAAACCTCTGTCCTAATTAATTTTGATAACTAATCCGTTATATTTAAATCGTGTTTTAAATCTTTTATAGTGGTTTCAGGTGATGTTCCCGGTGGGTAACATTGATTGAATCCCATATCATAGAAACGCTTTTTGACCTCGTCAAAGTCTTGTTTACCTACAACTACGTTTCCGCCTATGTAAAGCAAAACGTCATCCAAACCTGCTTCATTCATCTTGTCTCTCATACCTTGAACGTCAAGTTCTCCTTGACCATAAAGTGAGCTTACACAAATGGCAGCCGCATTTGTTTCAATTGCAGCGTTTATGAAGTCTTCTTGCGGTGATAACACCCCAATGTTAACTACATTAAAACCCGCTTGCTCAAATGCGTGGTCCAAAATTCTTAAACCGACTGCATGACAGTCTGAACCGATAACACCAACTACCAGTGTTTTCTTGTCTCTAGCCATATTAAATCCTCCTTAATAATATCGTCAACTCCATTATACTCAATGCAGAAATGCTTTGCAAGTCACAATATACAGTTGAAAACCATAATAACCGCGTAAATCATTCTGCAATATTTTTAAAAAAAATTGCAGAATTTTACGCTTTAAGCGTTTATAAGTGATATAAATCACCATTTCTGCAAGATTTTGAAAAAAAGTTGCAGAACTTGCAAGTTTTAAATTTATTATCGTGATAAAATATTTAGTAAGAGCACCATATATGGTACTATTCCTATAACATTCTTACTTTTAATACAAAAAAATTTTTTTCAAAGTCATATTTTTGTAGTTTTTATTTTCATTCTGCAAGTTTGTCGAACATTTTATCAAACACAAAAAAATAAAACATCGTTCAGTTAGATGTTTTATAATCTCTTATTTAAAATTTCATCACATTCTTTTCTCATAGAAAAAGAATTATCAAGGAGTTTATAAAATTTTTTTGTATGATTTTTCTCTTTTAAATGTGTAAATTCGTGTATTAAAATATATAAAAGACAAATCTCATCGTATTTTGCAAGATTCAAACTCACCCAAACTCTCCTGTCTCGAATGTTGCATGAGCCCCATCTTGTTTTCATGTTTTTTATTCGGACTTCGTTTGGAGAAACTCCGGTCATATTTTTCGCCATATCGACAAAAGTCGCAAGCTTAATTTTTATCTCTTCACGATAATACTCATTTAATTTTCTCTTTATTTCCTCTGAATCATCAGCTTTTTTTACATAAATAAAAATCTCGTCATCGCCCTTTGACAAATGTTTTTTAGAATCGAGAATACGAAGTGTATAAGGCCGTCCCCATAGAAAATGTGTCTCACCATCAATATATTTTTTGTCAGTATCTAAATTTCTTTTCTTTAAATCCTCTATGTGTTTTTTCAAGACGTCTATATTCTTTTCAATGAATTTCATTATATATTCATCGGAAACTTTGGGAGCAGTCAAAACAATTTCACCGCTCCCCTGTTTCACTCGCAAATATAGATTTTTCATACTTGTTTTTTTAATGACTTTTATTTTAATGCCATCAAAAGTTATTACTGTTGCCGAAATAACCCTTTGCTTTTTCAATTGATCCTCCAAACTAAGATGCCTTATTCATATATTTTTCAGCGTTCTCATCTTCTATTTCAAGTACCTTTTTCTTTGAATCCTCGTTTATATTTTCTTCATTTGAAATAATCTTAATGTCAGGCGTTGTTTTTTCAAGTTCATCAATCACACCTCTTTCAGTGATTCCAAGTTCTTTCGGAAAACGCATCACAAAACCGGTCTTCGGAAGGTCAACTTGATACGGGTCTGTGCCTATACCGTCGCCACCTGTTTTTTCACCTACAAGTGTAGCAAACCCCGTTTCCTTTGCAAATGAGGCAAGTGCTTCAGCAGACGAAAAAACATCTCTATCTACCAAAAGATAAATATTTCCACCAAAATTTATTGACTTTTCCGACGGCTCAACTGTAATCGCTTCAAAAGAATACTTGTCGAATTTCTTAGCAATCTCAGAAGTGACTTCCGGAAAATCCAGCTCTTCCATCACATCTTCCGTCACATCTTCATAGCCGTAAAGTTCAAAAATATCTTCAAAAATTTTTCCTTTTTTCATAAATGAATATACGTTTTGTGTTAACGGTCTATTTGTAATTTTGGGAATCAAATAATCCTGCCAATAGGTTGAATCTCCTCCCGGATTTCCTTGAATGTCGATGATAAGTGCATCATAATTTTTTATTTTGTCCAGGTATTTATTTAAAACCTCGATATCTTTGTCTCTTTTAATTCGCATTTCTTTGACTTTAATATATGCGATTCGTCCGTCAACATAATCTTTAGCGATTACATTTGAAGTTTCCTTTTCGCCTGACCCTTCATGTGCATCGTTTTCAAGTTTATAGTCCGCTACAATTTTATACCTTTCTTTAACCAATGGATTTTCATAAGTTTCAGAAATTCTCTTTAGCTCAGGATTAAATGTTGAATCAAAATAAATCGTGTGAAAAAAATTTCCTTCTTCAATCGGGACCATGTTTGTGTGTCCATTATTTGCATAAGAAAGAATTTCATCCATCGTGTCAAAAAATTCATCGTCATTTTTACACTCTGAAATCCACGACTTAAATTCATCGTGCATTGACAAAAAATCTATGTCATTTAACTTTTTGTTCACATCAAAAAACGGATAATAAGTCTTTAGCGTGTCAAATGCGAATTCAAAATCACTTAAATAATCAGCTTGCTTCGAGTTTGCATTTGAATCCTCTGCGACTTTATTTTCATTTTTATCGTTCGAATTTATATCAGTTTTTTTATTTTTGCATCCGGAAATTGTGAGCATGAAAATTAATCCGATAAGGACTAATCCGTTTTTAAAACTATTTATTCTCATCTACTCCACACTTCTTAATTTCACGGCTGTGCCTGAAACAGTAACCATGAGCATGGAACCCGCTTGACCCAAAACTTCATAATCCATTTTGCATCCAACTACAGCGTCTGCACCCATTCTCGTTGCTCGTTCTTTCATTTCTTCAATTGCTTCTTCTCTCGCCTCCAAGAGTTCTTTCTCATAGCCTTTGCTACGTCCTCCGAAAAAATCTCGAAGCCCCGCACCTATATCTCTTATAAAGTCTACCCCAGACACGACTTCTCCGAATACAATGTCCATATATTCATCTATGACTTTGCCTTCAATACTGTTTGTTGTTGTTATAATCATTTGTTACCTCCAACCATTGAAAATTAATAAATAATATAGTATATTTAAAATATAGATATATTACCATAAATATACCCAAATTAATATAAACATATATCAGAAAGGATCAATACATGAAAAAGAAATATGGTCTAGCACTAGAAGGTGGTGGAGCCAAAGGCTCATATCAAATCGGTGCGTACTTGGGACTTAAAGAAATGGGCTTTGAGTTTGAAGCTGTTGCCGGCACTTCTATAGGAGCTATTAACGGAGCATTCATCGCTTCAGGCGAAGTTGAAAAATGTGTAAAAATATGGACAAATCAAACTTTGAAAGAACCTGTAAGAACTGATTCGATGTCTATAATGCCGGAAATAAAAGAAGATGCTGACTTTTTGACGGTTTTAAAAGAGCTTGTTAAAGTTATGCACAAGGGCACAATTCCTTTGACACCTTTAAGAGAACTCGTCTACAACGGACTCAACGAGAAAAAAATAAGAAATTCGAAAATGAAATTTGGACTCGTCACTGTAAATGTGACTGATAAAAAAGGTGAAGAACTCTTTTCTGAGGATATTCCGAATGGACAACTTTTAGATTATATAATTGCAAGTGCATATCTTCCGGTTTTTAAAATGGAACCGCTTAACGGAAAATATTTTTTAGACGGCGGCTTTTACAACAAGATTCCATACAGCATGATTGAGTCTTTGGGCCTCACTCCGGTGATTATAAGGGTGAATCCGAAAGACTACAGAGATGGAAAATTTCCGAAAAATTCAATAGTTATTGAGCCGCGCGAAAAAGTAAACTCAACTCTCAATTTTGACTCCGAAAAAGCAGACAAACTGATAAACCTTGGATTCTACGATGCAATTAGAGTTGTTAAAAAGTTAATTGGCAAGGAATATTATTTTGAATCTATTACAGAAAATGAAGCCCTAACAATTTTCAAAAAACATCTATTCAAATATTTTGAAAAGAATAAATCAGAATACAAAAAAAGTTCGATTTACAGAATCTTTTTTGAAGAATATCTTCCAAAAGCTGCAAGTGATCTTTCGCTTGACTCAAATTATACGATTACAGATGTATTGGTCGCTATTGTAGAAGAAGCAGCAAAAAAATATAAAATAGAACGCTTTGCGGTTCATTCTCTTCACGATGTCACAGAGCAAATGAATGTAGATGATTTTTTAACCACAAGTTTTACCGAAGCTGTGCTCAATAAAATTAAAGAATATAGAAATTTGTAGAGGTAGAAAATGAAAAAGACAAACGCCATGAGAATTCTCGACAGCAAAAAAATAAATTATAACGAAATTGAATATGACGCATCGAGTGGAATTTCAGCACTTGACGTTGCAAAATCGACCGGAGAAGATCCATCAAGAATTTATAAAACCTTAGTTACCGTTTCGAGAGAAAAGGAACATTTCGTTTTTGTTGTGCCCGCTGAAAAGGAACTGGATTTAAAAAAAGCTGCATCTGCAGCCGGAACAAAAAATATTGAAATGATTCCTCAAAAGGAGCTCCTTCCTTTGACCGGATATGTTCATGGCGGTTGTTCACCTGTCGGTATGAAGAAAGAATTTAAAACATTTCTCGATTCAAGTGCAAGTGGCAAGGATTATATTTTTATAAGCGGCGGAAAAATTGGTGTTCAGATAAAAATCAATCCTGACGACCTTGTGAATGCAATTGATTGTAAATACTGTGAAATTTCAAAAGACAAAGATTAATTCCAACTGTCGAGACAAAAATGCCTCGACAGTTTTTATTTGCTTATAAGTAAATTATTTTTATAAAACTACTTTTAAATGTTGCCGAAATCACAATAAAATGTTAGAATAATGTTTGGGAGGATTGTTTATAATGAACAGTGAAATTTATAGTACTTATATCGAAATTCTTGAAAGCGAATTAAAACCTGCTATGGGTTGTACGGAGCCAATTGCCATTGCACTCGCTTCAGCAAAGTGCAGAGAAATTTTGGGGAAGCTCCCGCAAAAAATTACAGCAACTTGTAGCGGAAACATAATAAAAAATGTAAAAGCAGTGCTTGTCCCGAATTCGAACGGACAAAAAGGTGTCGAAGCCGCTGCAGTTTTGGGTGCGGTTGCCGGCGACAGTTCGCTCGGTCTTGAAGTTATTTCAAAAGCGTCAAAAGAAGATGCTGAACTGACAAGAAAGCTTGTGAACGACGGAATTTGCAATGTAAAACTCAAAGAAGGCGTAGACAATCTTTATATTGAAATTGAGCAAATTGCTGACAATGACAGAGCCGTTGTTGAAGTCATTTCAAAGCACGACAATATTACTTATATAGAAAAAAATGGAGATATAATTTTTAAGGGAGAAAATATTCTCAAAAAAGAAAATTCCAAAAAAGAGCTTTTGAATCTCGATGAAATTTATGAATTTGCAAATACGGTTAAGATTGACGACATAAAAACTGTTATAAAAAGGCAAATAGACTACAATACAGCCATCTCCAAAGAAGGTATGACTCACGATTGGGGCGAATGTGTCGGAAAGACAACTTTGGAAATCGGAGACAACAGTGTACGTACAAGAGCCATCGCAATGGCAGCCGCAGGTTCGGATGCAAGAATGAACGGATGTGCACTTCCTGTTGTTATAAACTCCGGTAGCGGCAATCAAGGTATGACCTGCACACTGCCGATTGTCGTTTATGCAAAAGAACTTGGAGTGAGTGAAGAAAAACTTATGAGAGCACTTGTCTTCACAAATCTTATAGCAATCCACCAAAAAAGATATATCGGTGATCTATCCGCATATTGCGGTGCTGTGTCCGCAGGTGCAGCAGCAGGTTGTGGTATTGCTTATCTATATGATGAGTCTTTTGACATTATTAAAAACACACTTACAAATACACTTGCAACCACAAGCGGCATTGTGTGCGACGGTGCAAAGTCTTCATGTGCTTCAAAAATTGCGACTTCTGTAAATGCTTCCATCCTCGCTTATGAGATGGCAAAAAGAGGTAGACACTTCCGTCCCGGCGAAGGCATAGTTGCAAATGAAGCAGAAGAAACCGTTAAAAACGTCGGCCACGTCGCAAAGGAAGGTATGCGAGAAACCGATATCGAAATTTTACACCTTATGAACAACAATATTCCAAAAGCATAGTATAATAAATATAAAAAAGATGCAGCCAATTTCGGTTGCATCTTTTATCTTAATTTTGAAATTGTCCCATCCACTTTGAAATAGCCTATAAAATACACCATAAAAATTAAAATGACAATTGATATTGCGACTATTAAAGCCGCAGCCTTTTTACTATATTTACATTTTAAATTTTCATAAAAATTTGCTATAAGAGCGACGTTTAACACACGCACAAAAACTTTTAGAACGCTTTGAAACGAAATCGAAAAACATGTCACTACATAAAATGTAAGCGTGACTGTTAACGTTTCAAAGAAATAATCAATAACTTTTTTCATTGAACCCCTCCTTTTTATACTGTACCACAAATAAATACGTATGTAAATTATCCATTTTAAATATTTTATTTTTTGTATTATAATGATGTTACGAATATTGTGGGAGCTTTTTGCTGAGAGTAACTTTGAGTTAGACCATTTGAACCTGTAGGATAATGCCTGCGTAGGGATGCAAGAGGAACCCCTGTATTATTGGAGGTTTTTTTATTTATGAAATATAAGACACAAATGGAAGCTGCTAAACATGGCTTTGTAACTGACGAAATGAAAATTGTAGCCGAAAAAGAAGGCGTTTCAACAGATTATTTGTTAGAAAAAATAGCAATCGGCGAAGTAATTATTCCAAGAAATAAGAATCACAACTCCATTTCTCCTGAAGGAATCGGTACAGGATTAAAGACAAAAATAAATGTAAATCTCGGTATTTCTAAGGATATAAATGATATGGACCTGGAGATGAAAAAAGTCGACATGGCTCTCAGTCTCGGTGCCGAAGCGATAATGGATCTTTCGAATTACGGAAAGACTCAAGAGTTTAGAAAGAAACTCCTCGAAAAATCAACCGCTATGATTGGAACTGTGCCAATGTACGATGCCGTCGGTTTTCTCGACAAGGGGCTAAGTTTTATTAAAGCTGAAGAATTTCTTGATGTTGTCAGAAATCATGCCGAAAACGGAGTCGATTTCGTGACCATTCACGCCGGAATTAACAGACAAAATTCAGAAATATATTTAAGAAACAGGCGTGTAAACGAAATTGTTTCGAGGGGCGGTTCCCTTCTTTTCGGATGGATGAAGATGAACGATAGAGAGAATCCATTTTATGAATATTATGATGAACTCTTGGAAATTTGTAGAGAATATGACGTGACACTCTCACTCGGCGACTCGCTTCGCCCTGGTGGTATTGCCGATGCGACTGACCCTGGACAAATTTCAGAACTTATCACTCTCGGAGAGCTTACAAAAAGAGCTTGGGAAAAGGATGTGCAAGTTATGATTGAAGGACCGGGCCATGTTCCGATTGGAGATATTGAAATGAATGTAAAACTTGAAAAAAAACTCTGCCACAATGCCCCTTTCTATGTGTTGGGACCGCTTGTAACCGATATTGCTCCCGGATATGATCACATAACATCTGCCATAGGTGGTGCAATCGCCGCAGCGCACGGAGCCGACTTCCTTTGCTATGTAACTCCTGCGGAGCATTTGAGACTCCCTGATGTTGACGATGTTAAAGAAGGTATCATCGCTGCAAAAATTGCAGCACACGCCGGTGATATTAACAAAATTAAAAGTGCTAAAGAATGGGATCTCGAGATGAGTAAACGTCGCCAAAAACTTGATTGGGAAGGCATGTTCGAGCTCGCAATTGACCCCGTAAAAGCCAGACGATACAGAGCGGAGTCACAACCGACCGACGAACATACTTGCACAATGTGCGGTGCAATGTGCTCTATGAAAAATATGAATTTAATTCTCGAAGGCAAAGATATAAAAATAGACTAATTAAAAGAGCTTGTATTTCCAATTGGAAACAAGCTCTTTTTTGTATAATTATTTTTCGTCACCTGATTTGAAAATTTTCCAAATATCGCTCGACGTACTTTTTAAAAAGTCAAATACATTTATATTTTTTAAATATTCTTCCGCTTCTTTCAGAAAATTTTGCATCGCAATCTTTCCCATCTCGTAACCGTTCCCGATTTTTTCGTAGCTCTTCTTTGAAAAATCCGTTGTAGCTTCAACGCTCTTCGAGAACATTTCCTCAAACTTTTCCTTTCCCATGTATTCGCTCAGCTTCTTCATGTTTTCACTTTTGAAAAACTTATTTATAGAATCCATGTTTTTCTTGTACGCATCATTTAAATATTCCCAACTTTTTTCGGCGCCGTTCTTTACATTTTTCGCCTGTTCATTCGAATAATCAAAAATCGCCTTTGTCGCCTTTTTACCATAGTCGTTTATCGAATCGTAGACATTGTTTATAGTCCTTTTCATCGCCTCAAGCTCAGTATTTTCAGAAATTTCTTTTTCAATATTGTCAACCATCTCATTGAAATCTATTTTATTATAATTTTCAGTGACATAGTTTACCAATTTATCCGGATTCATTTTTTCAAACATTTCTAAGATTTCTTTTCTTCCTTTGTCCAAAACTTCGTTCTCTTGAAACGGTTTTGCAAGAAATTTAAATGGCTCCCTGAAATCAAAATCGTCAATCTCATTTTTTAAATAAGCGATATATAGCCTTGCTTCAAGCGGCGTTTTAAAATCAAGCACTGACTTCTCTTTAAATATTTCTTTTAATTCATCGTGTACTTCGTCTCCTCTGCCCGCTTTGATATATGAGTCGATAATTTTTAGCCTTTTTTCATAATCCATATCTCGAGTTTTTGTCACCGGATATTTTTCCGCAATTTTCTCAAAGTTTCCTTTTTTGTATTCATAGCCGAAGTCAAAAAAGAAATAACTTGCAACTAACACAATCGCAATTATTGCAACGGTCATAAGAAGTGCTTTTGAAAAATACCCAAGTTCGGATTTCTTTCGATTGTGAATGTTAGTAAAATTTTCTTGAGCATCCGTCTTCTCACCGCAAAATCTACAGAACTTTGAATCGTCATCTATTTTCTTTCCACAATTTTTACAATACATATTCCCTCCAGCTATATTTCCATATATTTTCTGTCAATCTTATCCTTGAGCCACCACGAAAGTCTTCCATAAAACGAAAATTTTCCATAGTTCATGATTGCCTTCTTGCCACCGCAATTTAAAATTTGCAAATATTTAAGCTGCGGCTCATAACTCTTCTTGTCTCCACTGTTTTTTAGTGCACTCATTAAATTCTCAAGTAGAAATGGTGCTTCTCTTATTGCAAAAACTCCTGCTTTTGTAAGATTAGGATACTTGTAAATATTCGCCGAGTCGCCCATTGAAAAAGTGCTTTCATCGACCATAAGTCTCTCGTCGACCGTTACATAATTCCTGTTGTCAACATCAAAATCGATATATTTAACATCCACACCTTTAAAGCCTGAGGTGAGAAATACATAGTCAAATTCGTAGTTCACGCTTTCAGTTATAATGGTGTGGTTTTTAATTTCTGTAACAAAGCTGCCTTCAACCAAATTTATATTTTTCTTGTTTAACAACTTTCTAACTTTCTTTCTTGATTTCTCGTTAAAATTCTCCAAAATTTCACCCGAGGTTATAATTGTGATGTCGAAGTTTTTAAACGCCTCTCTGAAAGAAAATGCAAGTTCAACCCCCGACGCTCCGCCGCCTATAAAATAAATCTTTTTCACTTCATCTTTAAACCCTTTTTTTAGAAAACTCTCTTTTGTTTCAATAAGTTCCGAAATCGGCTTCACATTTAAAACTCCGTTATCATCCACCGGAAAATTTACATTTGCCATACTCCCTAAATTGATTGACAAAAAATCATAACTGTATTCATCATTTTCTGTCGTGACCACTTTTTTATTTTTGTCAATCGATATAATCTCCTCTTCCACATAATTCACATTAGCCCGTTTGGAAAGCTCTCTAACATCAAAAGAAATTTCATCTTCCGTATAAATCCCTTCGACAAAACCGGAGAGCATGCCCGAATAATATTGTCTTCCATAATCTGTTATAAGAGTTATATTTATATCTTTCAGTGGAGATTTTATAAGCCTTTTTAAAATATTTATATGCCCATGTCCTCCGCCTGCTAAAATCAAATTTTTCATACAAGCACCTCATATTAATAATACCCCATATTAACCTCGATATGCACAAATAAAAAAAGCCGTCATAGGCGGCTTTTATCAGTTTTTCTTTTCCATCTTTATGATTTTAGCTTTGTATAGTGCATATGCAATTCCCATCGAGATAATTAACATCAAAAGCATTGCATAACCTTCTTTGCCGGCGATGCTTTGAATCAAATATATATATCCGAAAACGAGAATAAGGTCAATTACAGCAACAAGCGGTTTGTTTTTTGCTTTAAAGCTGCCTGCCGATGTTCCTAAAAATGCGGTTATTCCCATACTTCCATAAAGTGCAGGAAGAATATAATTTGTCGCCGTAATAAATCCCGGCTTTTCAAGAATCGGCTTTAAAGGAACCAAAAGCACAACTCCGAGTGCAACAATAAGCATTGTTACCATGCCTGAAACGGTTATTGCAATCATTCCGACAACGTCAGCTTCCTCTGTTCCAGGTTGATGGTTAACGGTGTTTATTGCATTTAGATAGCAAGGGAATTTTATATTCATTACATTTCCCAAAATCGAATTCAAATAGCAGGTTGTTCCTGCAATTGGAATCATTGTAAGTTGTTCTGCAAGCGTTGTCGGTACAAAAAGTGCAAGAAGTGGTCCTGCAACAGATGCTACAAGTGCCGGCTTCGGCCAAATATTGTAAACCGAGCAAATTATTGCAGGTATGCCGAGCATAAGAAGAATTGCGATTAGTGTTGCATAGATTCCATATTTATAAGTTTTTTCCATATAACTGCTTATTTTCATATTTTTCTCCTTACAACAAAATCTTTTCCAAAAATACTGCACTGACCATTCCGATAATAAGTGCAAAACTCATTATGAAATCGCCCAACCATTTTACATTGTATTTTTTTGCAATCCAACTTAAAAGCATGGTTGTTACAGCACTAATGATAAGTGTACAAGCGTGAACTTTTGAAATTACAAATTGTGCCGGAACGAAAACGCTCATCATGCCGACAACCAAAACTGAGAGTAGAAGGTCTATTACAGGAGTATCTTTTTCTCCGGCCTTCACAACTCCAACGTGCATTTTTTTAAGTACAAAAATGTTAAAAATCATTCCACCCATAATCGCAATACTCATGACGAAAAGTATTGCTCCAACTACATCGGCTGTTCCTGTGCTTAGGAAATTGTCAAGCGACGAAAATCCCGCTGCTTTTACAGCTTGGTCTGCCGCAGTTATTTCATACGGAAGACTTCCTACGACCGACAGACGGAACCATGGCCATGGCACGCCCAAGATCGGCACAAGTGTTATGAGTCCGATAATAATCGAAATAGACGGTACAATTGAAAAAATAATCGAACTTCTTATAACCGATTTTATTTTTTCATCTGAGACGCCCAATTCCTTCGCCCTTTTCCTTGCGCGTTTAAAGAAAAACACGCACATTCCGAAAATGGTGGCAAGTGCTATAAACACAAGAACATATAAAAGTTTGCTGTTAAGCACATCCATAATTTTCATAAAATCACCTCTAATAATTTTTTATCGTCACCTATATCTTACCACATTTCTCCGCACTTTTCCACATTAACGTTAAATATAAATAAAAAAAGCGAACTTCGCCGCTTTCTTAAATATTATAAAAACATTCCAAAAATAACTGTAACAATTCCGCTCGCAACCATTGCAAGGCTTGATGCAGCCGCAACTTCGTCGCCCATTTCCGCCGCTTTTGAAGTGCCGATTGCGTGACTTGCTGAACCTAATGCCAAACCCTGTGCGATTGGATTTTTGATTTTAAATAATTTGAATATTCCATTTGATATTATACTTCCGAAAATACCCGTCATAATTATTGCAAAAACTGTAATCGAAGGAATGCCACCAATTGCTTCGCTCAGTCCGATTCCAATTGCAGTTGTTATACTCTTCGGAAGAAAACTCAAAAAATGTTCTTGCTCGAGATTAAACACAAGCTTTATTAAAAATATTGACGCTCCGCTTGTGATTACTCCTACAACTACCCCGACTAAGATTGCTTTTATATGTTTCTTTAGCTTTTTCATCTCGCGTCTCAAAGGAATAGCAAGTGCAATCGTTGCAGGTGTCAAAAATAGATTTATAACATCGGCACCTTCCTTGTAACTCTCGTAATCTATTTTTGTGAATGATAAAATCAAAATTATTGTTATTATACTTAAAAATAACGGATTTAAATAATCCTTACCAGTTTTTGCCTTTAGTTTATTCATCAGCAAGTAAACTATAAGCGTTAATAAAATTCCTAAAATCATTTCTTTTTCTCCACCAACTTTTGTGTAATCACACCGACCGTAATCATTACAATTGCCGTTGAAGCAGTAATGACAAAAATCATTGGAACGGCAACAATTTTTAATACATCTAAATATTTAATAAGTCCAACTCCCGCAGGAACAAAAAGTATCGGCATAATCTTAATCATATAATCGCCCGTCATTTCCACATCTTCTGTTCTTAAAACCTTTAGTTCAAGCAAAGCAAATAAAATAACGATGCCTATAATAGACGGCGGAATTTTTATCGGCATAAGCTTCGCTATAATTTCCGAAATAAAAGTAATGCCGAAATAAATTGCAAGTTCTTTTAATAGTTTCATATTTACCTCCACAGATATTATAACAAAAAATAATTTATTAAACTACAAATTATGTTAACTTAAATTATAAAGCTTTCGTCTATTAAATTTTACGCAGTAGAAAAACAGTTTCAAAATATTTACAAATTTGTTAATTTATAAAATTCAAAAACAGTTATTACTAATTTTTATTTTTTATTATTAGAAATTGAAATCCGTTAAACGCTTAATTTCAAATATATTTTTATATGTTTGCACTCATTTGATAATTATTCATTGCCTTTAATTATATCGAATAATTAATCTTTTTGAAATAATTTAATATTTATATTGTAAACAGTGTTACAAATAGAATAAAATGATTACAGTTTGTTTAATATGCTCAAAATCTCTTTATTTTCTTCCAATATTTTTATATAATGAAAAAAATCACTAAACAAAATGAGATGGAGCAATTACGATTTAACTAATTATAAATCTGAAGTTGCAAATGGTACTAAATTTTTTTAAGGAGGTTCTTATGGAACGACAAGAAAAAAAGATTAGCACGATGACTATGACTTTCATGTGCTTTTCAACTCTTTGGGGATTCGGTAATGTTTTAAACGGCTACGTTTATTTCAACGGTGTTCAAGTAATTATTCCTTGGATTTGCATGTTTTTGTTGTACTTCATTCCTTATGCCCTTATGGTCGGCGAGCTCGGCTCCGCTTTCAAACACTTAGGCGGAGGCGTCACTTCATGGATTCAGGAAACATCCAATGCAAAACTCGCTTATTATGCAGGATGGACTTATTGGGCTGTACACATTGCATACATCGCAGGTAAAGGTTCAGGCGGACTTAAAGCTTTAAGCTGGATTATTTTTAGAAATGCAGACATATATGACAACTTTAAAACTATATATGTTCAACTTGCAACCATAGCAATATTATTTTTCTTCTGTTGGATGGCTACAAGAGGTCTCAGCCCGTTGAAAAAATTGGGTGCTTTGGCAGGTTCAAGCATGTTCATTATGGGAATTTTATTTATAATTATGATGTATGCTGCACCTGTGATAAATCCAAACTCAGCATTTTTGAAACAAGACTATTCATTTGCATCGCTTCTTCCAAAAGTTGACAAAAACTTTTTAAGTAATCTTTCAATTCTGGTGTTTGCGGTAGGTGGTATCGAAAAAATATCTCCGTATGTAAATAAAATGAATGGCGATCCAGCAAAAGAATTTCCTAAAACAATAATGCTCTCAACACTTATGGTTGTTATAAGTGCAATTTTCGGAACAATTGCAATGGGTATGATGTTTGACGTTGCAGAAATCAACGCAAACTTTGACTCCTATGCTGCAAATGGTGCCTACTGGGCATTCCAAAAACTCGGTGAATACTATCACGTTGGAAATCTATTCTTAATCATCTACGCACTCTGCAACATGATTGGACAATTTTCAACGCTACTTATAAGCATTGACGCACCTTTAAGAATGCTTCTTGAAGACCCGAATGCAAATAAATTTATCCCACGTAAACTTCTTAAGAAAAACGATAAAGGTGCATACACAAGAGGCATCATAATGGTTGCATGTCTCTCCGGCCTAATCGCAGTTGTTCAAATGTTCGGACCTGGTGCCGCAACGGTTATGAGACAGCTTACAAAATTAGGCGGCGTTACAATGCCTCTAAGATATCTTTGGGTATTCGTTGCTTACATCGCACTTAAGAAAAATCGCGGAGAACTTGAACGCGGATATTCATTTATCAAAAACAAAGGCTTCGGCATTTTCGCAGGTGCATGGTGCTTTATAATCACCTTGGCTTGCTGTATAATGGGTATGTGGTCACCTGATAAAGTCCAAATGGGATTAAATATTGCAACCCCTGCAATCATAGTTATACTTGGACTGCTACTTCCGATTATTAGAAAATCTGAAGATAAAAAAATTCTCGCATAAAGAAATAATTTAAAAAGGCTGTGAGTAAAAAACTCATAGCCTTTATTTTTTAATCATACATATTCAATTTTTTAAAATCCGGAAGAAGCTCCTCTACTCCTGTTTCATTCTTTAGAATTTCTGAAATTATGTTTTGAGCCACAGAAATCTTCTTTTCATTAATTTCATCATTCGCAGCCAATACTGCAATCATTCCTCCCAAAAGGTCGCCTGTGCCATGAAATTTATTGTGAATATATTTTGATTTTATTTTATAAATATCTTTGCCATCATAAAATGTATTAATGAAATGTTCCCCGTCCGGCTCACCTTTTAGCAAAATATTTTTTGCGCCCATGAGTTTTAATTTTTTCAATATTTCAATTTTTAAGTTCTCGTCATTTACACTAAAATTCGAAAGATCTACTCCCGACAAAATCATACCTTCTGTTAGGTTTGGAAGAATAATTTCAGCGTGCGGTATCAAGGATTTGTAAAACTCAATTTGCTCGAGTCTCGTTCCCGAATAAAGCTTCCCGTTATCGCCCATTATCGGGTCCAAAACGACCTTTGATTCCCGATGCTTGATAACGAAGTCGGTTATTCTTTTTGAGACCTCCACGTCGTCGATAAAGCCGATTAAAGCCGCATTAAAATTTACATAAATGTTTTCAATTGAATCCACATAATTCTCAAACTCCGGCATTTTATTTCGAACGAATCCTTTGTAATTCATAGGTGCCGAAAAGATAGTTGTCGGAACTGAAATCGCTTCAATACCGTTTGCCATAACGACTAGCAGGTTCATTTTAAGAGCGACGGTTCCAATGCCGCATAAATCATTAAATATTATAATTCGTTTCCTTGCCATTTACTTCTCAAAACTCCTTAAAAGTTCAATCTCAACTCTGTGTCCTTCTTCGTCGGTCGGCGTTTCCAAAATAAGCGGGAGCTTTTTTAATCTTTCATCATTTACAATCTCCTTAAATACGTCGATGCCGATGCTTCCCTTACCTATGAGTTCATGTCGGTCTTTCTTTGCTCCACAATCATTCTTTGAATCGTTCAAGTGAAGCGCGACAAGTTTCTCTAGACCAATCTCTCTGTCGAAGTTTAAAAGAACCTCATCGATCCCCTCTCTTATATCCATCCCCGACTCGAAAACGTGACATGTGTCGAGACACACTCCGACTCTTTCCTTTAAATCCACTCCGTCAATTATCCTTTTTATTTCGGAAAAGTTTCGCCCGATTTCCGTTCCTTTCCCCGCCATAGTTTCGATTGCAACAATCGTCGTCATGTCCTCGCGAAGAACTTCATTCAATAAATCTGTAGTAAATTTAATTCCAGCATCAACGCCCTGTCCAACGTGACTGCCCGGGTGAAAATTGTAAATATTTCCAGGCATCATCTCCATTATTTCCAAATCTTCTCTAATCACACTTCTACCGAACTCTCTAACGCTCTCTTTGTCAGAACAAGGATTTAATGTATAAGGTGCATGGGCGACAATTTTTCCGAAATTGTTTTCCGATAAAAACTCATTGAATAGACGCATATCCTCTCCGTCAATTTTTTTCATCGCACCGCCGCGTGGATTTCTTGTGAAGAATTGAAAAGTATTTGCACCGATCTCTTTCGCAAGTTTCGCCATATTAAAATAGCCTAGACCAATCGACAAATGGCAACCTATATATATCATAAACTCACTCTTTTCATAAAATATTTAAATAAACATAATTCTTAATTAATATTATAACATAAATCATTGAAATTGTTTTATTGAAAGACCTTCGCTATTTGTGATATAATTTTTGTGGAGGTGCAATATGGATAATGAATTAAAACTTTTCTTCTATAAAAACAGGCGTTGGATTTATTGTTTGGAATATATATTATATTCCGTGATTTTGCTTGCAATTGTTACATATATCGATTCGAGCTATTCCGGTGCACAGAGTAATATTCCCCGCATCATGCTCTCAAGTGTGAGCCTTGCAAAGACGGTTCTTTCTTCACTTGTAGCAGCTCTTCTAACAATTACAACTTTCACATTCTCGACAATTTTAACAGTTTTCTCTCTCTATCACAATTCATTTACACCACGAAGTGTTGAAAACTTTTTGGACAAGAAGATCACCATGAAAGTGTTGGGAATATTCATTGGCGGTTTTGTATATTGTCTTGTCAGTTTGAATTTTATGGAAGCTTCACATGACCAAAGACTTGTTATTGCAGGGACCATTGGAGTTATTTATGCAATTTGGGCAGCGATTTATTTTGTAATTTTCGTTCAAACTGTTTTAAACGGCATAAATTATACAAATCTTCTTGAAGAAATTTCCGAAAATACAGAAAAACTGATAGAAAAAGAAATTGAAGCAAGAAATTTTGAATATGTAAATGAAGATGAAATAACAAAAAATCAAGTCGAGCTCCTAGCAAATGAAACGGGATATCTTGAAATTATAGGATTTGATAAATTGAAAAGTCTAATCGAAGAGGAGGACGTTGTTTTGACAATCGCCTCTTCAATCGGCGATTTTGTTATGAAAGGTTCAACTATTGCTTATTTAAGTAGAGATGTTTTTGACTACGAAACAATCGAAAAAATTCAAAAGCAGTTTACCTTTACCCAAAAAAGAATTGCAGAAGAGGATTACAAAGAAGGAATTCGAAAGATTTCAGAAATAGCAGTTCGTGCACTTTCTCCAGGGATTAACGATCCGAACACCGCAATTCACTGCATAAGGAAAATATGTATTTTACTTTCTGAACTCGCAAAAGTCGACGGTCACTACCACTATATCGAAACTGACGGCATGGCTCGCATTTACTATACAAGTAAAACTTTCAAGGAAACTTTGGTTGAGCATTTGTATCCGATTTTAAACTATGGCGAATCCGATGCAGCGGTTCTTCGCGCAATATTTCAAGGACTTCTTCTTATAAAAGTAGGTGCAACTCCGACCAACAAAAAAATCATTAATGAAATGTCTGAAGACATCTACAAAAATGCTGCTCAAAACTTCCACAGAGAAATGGATTTGGAGCTCTTTATGGATGTTTATCAAGAGATAATCACAGGCTCGAAGGAAGAAAATGAAATAGAATATGAGATGATAATAAAAAATGACTAGTTTGTACTAGCCATTTTTTTATTCTTAAAAACAATTTTATTCAATAGATACATTGATATAATACACGTAAGCATTTCCGAAACTGCCGGTACAAACCAAATTATGTCACCGCTAAATGCTATCTCATAAATCTTCATTATAATTGTTATAAAAATCGGTGTCCTCAAAAGAGAGATAAAAATCGCAAATTTTCCTTTTCTTAAACTTGCAAATAGTGTTACCATCAAAACATTTATTCCGATAAATATATATGCACTCGAATATTTCATAAGTGAATCCGTTGCATGGTTAAATATTTCTGAGCTTTCACTTAAAAAGAACCCCACTATTTCTTTCGAAAACAATTGAACCGCAGAAATAAAAACTGCCCCTATTAATACAACCGATAAAAATCCCCATTTTACAAGTTTATTTATTTTTACTGTATCATTTCTTCCATTTTCAAAACTGAAAAGAGGAGCAAGACCTTGTGCAATCCCGGTCATTGTAACCGTTGCAAAAATTGATACATATGAAATGACGGTATAGATTATAACGCCATCTTGTCCCATATACTTTTGGAGCGTGGTATTGAAAAGTAAAACTGTATATCCAATCGCAACTTCTGCCATCGCATCTCCAACTCCCAGCGGAATTGTTTTCTTTAAATTTTTAAAGTTTATATTTTTTGAAAAAGCAATATTGCCTCTTCGTTTTAAAAAGTGTGCCGTCATTAAAACTGTACTTACAACCTGTGCAATCCCTGTTGCAAATGCAGCTCCGAAAAGATCCCATCCGAAATCCACAATGAAGATGTAGTCGAGTATTAGATTTGTGAGTGCCGCAACCAAAACAGAAAGTGCTGAAATGATAGGAAAGCCATCAACTTTAACCAATACCTCTAGCTGATATGTTGTCATGAAAAATACACCGAAAGGCACGATTGTCCTTAAATATTCATAAACATAGTCATGAGTTTCACTTGTTGCTCCAAGAAATCCGATTATATCCTTTAAAAAAACAAAAATTAGAACCGTATATAAAATTCCAAATATTAAAATCGAAACAATTCCGGTCGTAAAAACCTCATTTGCTTCTTTTATATTTTTTCGTCCCAAATTAAAGCCGACCAAAGCCTGAGTTCCGATACTGAATAAAATTCCGAGTGCAAAGAAACTTGTGACAATAGGCATTGCAATGTTTACTGCACTAAATTCAATTTCACCGCAAAAATTCGACACAAAAAAACCGTCAACCATCGTGTAAAGTGCATACACCCACATCGAAAGAATCGAGGGGATGATATATTTTAAAAAGCGTTTCATATTTAATTCTCCTTTATTTTCGCATTCAAAATAAGTCAGCAAACTGACAATTAAAAATTAAATAAAAACGCTAATTGCACCTATCCCAATAATTGGCGGGATGTTTATATCCAAACATTTTAAATCTCCATGCGTTATTTCGCGCCAAAATTTTGATTTATATCTAAATCGTACAACTATATTTTAGCATTCCATAAAAATAAAGTCAAAAAAAGAGAGGCTATTTCGCCTCTCACATTATTTTTCGTTATCGTGTTTGAAATCTTCAGGACTCCAGAGTTCTGAAAGAAGTTCATCACTTGATTTTTCATTTGTAACGATATTGAATTTTTTGTAGTCGTCTAAAATATCTTTTAAAGTTTTTTCAGTCATATTGTTTGAACATTGCCAATCGTATGATTCCATCATTCTAACAGCTTGATCAAAGTCGCCGCTTGCCCAATTGTTGTCAAATAAAACTTGAGTTGCTTCTTTAACATTGTGTGCAATATAATCTGAAACTTCGAAAAGTGCAGCTGTCATTTTCTTTGCTGTGATAGGATTTTGTTCATTGAAGTCTTTATTGAATGCATATATACAACATGTTTCTTTTTTGAAGTCGTCATCCCATGTCAAACTTCTGATAACAGCAAGTGTACCATCGTTCATGAATTTTTCAGCAAATTGGTCGGAAAGAATTACAGAGTCGATTTCGCCATTTTGAAGAGCAAGAATTGATGCTGATGATTCAACCGGCTTCCAAACGATTTCGTTAGGGTCAATTCCATCGTGGTTCATAAATCTAATTGCGATATTGTGGTCAGAGTTACCGATTCCGTTAGGAAGACCAACACTTTTTCCAACTAAATCTTTTGTGCTTTTGATAGGTCCGTCTTTAAGAACATAAAGAGATTTACAACCTGTTTGAACACCTTTTTTGAACACCATGTTTATACCATTTGTTGCAGGAACAACCATTGCTGAAATGTGGTTTGTAACCATGTCAACTTTACCTGTTCCAACAGCATCTACTGTTCCGACTGTTCCGTCCATCTTTACAAGTTCAACGTCAAGTCCTTGTTTTTTGAACATTCCAAGTGCGTCTGCAATTCCAGGAGCTCCTGTGCAAAGACCGCCGTTGTATCCGATTTTAACCGGTTTACCGTATGCAGGTTCTTTCTTCCAAGCTTCTTCTTCCGAAACTTCTGAATTTGCTTCTGTAGTATCTTTATTTTCTTCTGTCGTGTCTTTATTTTCTTCTGTTTGTGTTTCTGTAGTGGTGCTATCTTTCTTTTCTTCATTTACTGTTGTCTTACAAGCTGTAAATAACATTAAACTTGCAAGAACAACTGCTAAAATTGCTGTTAATCTTTTCATTAATACCTAAAGCCTTTCTTATTTCATTTCGTGTTTAAAATCTTCTTCGTGCCATACTTCTCCTAAGAGTTCATCTGTAGATTTGTCTGAAGTAATAACGCCGAATTGTTTGTAGTCATCCAAAATACTTCTTAAAGCTGTGCTTGTCATTTCGTTTGTAACTTGCCAGTTGTATGATTTCATCATTCTTACAGCTTGGTCGAAGTCTCCGCTTGCCCAGTTGTTGTCGAAGAGAGTTTGTGTTGCTTCTTCAATATTGTTTTGGATATAATCTGAAACTTTGAAGAGAACTTTTGTAATCTTCTTTGCTGTGATAGGATTTTCTTTTGCAAATGTCTTGTTGAATGCATATATGCAGCATGGTTCAAGTTTGAAATCGTCATCGTATGTGAGTGAACGAATCATTTTGATTTTTCCTTCATTTACAAATTTTTCTGCAAATTGGTCGGAAAGAACAACTGCTTGGATTTCGCCATTTTCAAGAGCCAAAATTGAAGCACTTCCTTCTACAGGTAAGAACTTAACATCTTTTGGATCGATATCATCGTGATTTAAAAATCTTAGAGCGATATTGTGGTCTGAGTTACCGATTCCGTCAGGAAGTCCGATAGCTTTTCCCTTTAAGTCAGCTGTAGAATTGATTTCACCCTTATCTAGAACATAAAGAGATTTACATCCTGTTTGTGCAGCAGCTTTAAATTCCATATCTACGCCGTTTACAGCCGGAACAAGTAATGTTGCAATGTGGTCACATGTAAGATCTACTTTTCCTGTTCCGATAGCGTCAACTTTTGATTGAACGTTAACAACTTCTGTGTCGATTCCTTCTTCTTTAAACATTCCAAGTGCTGATGCAAGTCCAGGGCCACCTGTACAAAGTCCACCGTTGTATCCGATTTTAATAGCCTTGCCGTATGCAGGTTCTTTCTTCCATGCTTCTTCTTCAGAATCTGCATCTGTTGGAGCTGCATCTGTTGATGTTTCTTCTGTCTTGTCGGTTGTTTCAACCGGAGCTTTGTCGTCTTTTTTGTCATTATTTACTGTTGTCTTACATGCTGTAAACATGAAAAGGCAAGCCATAATAACGGCAATAACTTTAATTAATTTGTTCATTTAAATTACCCTCCTTGTGACCCATATTTAATAGGTCCATAATTAATTTTCTGTATTCTAGAAATTCGTCAGAAATTCTATTTCTAAAGCCTTCTTCGAGATCTATTTTAATATCTTTTAGAACTCTGCCGGGCCTTGGAGCCATAACTATAATTCTTGTGGACATATAAATTGCTTCGTCCACATCGTGAGTTACCATAATCATTGTGTTTCTCTTTTGGAGCCACAAACTTATTAATTCGTCCTGTATATTCATTCTTGTAAAAGCATCGAGTGCACCGAGCGGTTCATCCAAAAGAAATACCGCCGGTTCGTTGATCATTGTCCTTATAAGTGAAACTCTTTGAGCCATACCTCCGGACAATTGATTCGGATAACTATCCTTAAATTCTGAAAGTCCAATCATTTCAAGAAGTTTATCAACCCTGTGGAGTTCTTCTTTTTTATTTTGAACTTTGAGCCCGAAAGCAACATTCTCTCCAACTGTAAGCCACGGAAAAAGTGTTGGTGCTTGGAAAACCATTCCTCTCTTTGCGGAAGTTCCTTCTATTAATTCTCCGTTAAGAGTAAGAGTTCCACTTGTCGGTGGAATAAGTCCTGCGATAAGTCTTAAAATTGTAGATTTTCCACAACCTGAAGCCCCTACAATACATACAAACTCACCATCATTTATCGTGAGATTTATATCTTGAAGTGCGTGTGTGATGCCTTCAGCATCCGCTCTCGCAAACGATTTTGAAACGTGGTTTAACTTAAGCTCAGTCTTTAATCCTCCTGCCATTTTAGAACTCCTTTCTTAATCTTTGTGAGTATCCAGTTTACAATAATAAATGTGATACAAATTATTATTATTGCGGCGTACATCTTAGGGAATTCAGCCCATGATTTTTGCCATGTAATATACCAGCCGAGTCCTGATTCAACCCCTAGCATTTCAGCTACCAAAAGTGCCGTACATGCACTGCTCATACCTTGTGTCATTCCTTGTAAAATACTTGGAAGTGCACTTGGAATAGCAATTTTTGTTATTAATTGATTGCCTTTTGCTCCAAGAGTTCTTGCCGCAAGAAAATATTCTCTATTTACATTTGTTATCCCCGTTATGGTTGCAATTGTTACAGAGAACCATACACCGAGTGCAATGATAAATACAGCTCCTTTAAAGAGTGAACTCATAAGAACCATTACAAGCGGAAGCCATGTTGTGCTTGGAATAGGTCCCAAAAGTTTTATAAAAGGCATTACCCAATAGCTGACTTTTTTACTATATCCACATAAAATTCCCGTTATGATTCCAAGAACTACTCCAATGAAATATCCGGTGAATAAAAGTATAAGCGAATTCTTAACACAATCAATCAAATAAGCTCTGTCTTGAATTGCAGCGTTCATAATCTTGTCAACCCATGGGAAATACGGCATCATAAGTTTTCCACTTTTTAAAGTGAGCAAATCGTAGCCCATCAAAAGGAAAAACACAAATGTGTAGAATGGTGCCTTTTTTCTGTAGTAGTAAAATGTTTTCCTGTGAAACAAAGACACAATAGCTCCGACAAGACATGCTGCTCCCAAAACCATAATAAATCCACCATAAACATGTGTGTTTGTATTTGCAGAGTAATTCGGCATGTAATAGTATTCGGCCAAATGGATCAATGCCATAAGAACCGGAAGAAACATAATAACTCTGTCAAGAATTCTTTGCGCTTTTGTTTTCGGTTTTTCTTCCATTGCCATCAACTCATCTTTGTTTTTGACAATATATTTGGTTTTTTCACCAGAATTATATTCCATTATTACCTCCATAATATATTTATAATTACATATCATTCAAAAATATAATTATCATAAACTCTTTATATGCCTAACAGCATTAAAGTCTTTATGAAATTAAAAAGTGAATCAAAATTCACTTTTAATCATTTTGTCTTAATAAAAGCCCAAGTTCATCTTTGTTCATTTTCTTTATTGAACTAAGAGTTGAAATCGGTCCCATGAGTGTTGCAATAACAAGAACCGCCAAAAATATAACTGCAAGCACTACAAAATTCGGCGCCAAAAATGGCATTTTAAAGCTTTGTGAAAACCATCTTCCAAAGAGTATAGAAATTACAAATCCAAGTGTCGCCCCTGAAATAGCGCCGATAAAGTTTATAATTAAAACTTCATATAAGATTATATTCGAGAGTATCTTTTTTGTCGCTCCCAAAATTCTCATCGTAGCAAGTTCGCGTTTTCTTTCTTTTATAGTTATTGAATAAACCAGCGATAAAACTATAAATGTCAATATCCACACAAGTGCAATTAAAATATACACATAATTTATCATGTCGAGTGCGGAGTTACTAACTTCATTCATCATCGATTTCGAAAGAAGAGGAAAAACGCCGTCTTTCAAGCATTCTCTTCTGATTGCATTTTGCACATCAGTCGGTTCAACACCTTTTTTTATCTTAATCATAATAGACGAAATCATATTATCGTCATATTTGTCTTCGATTTCAAGGATTTTTTCGTATTCCTTCGCAAGTCTTCTTGCTTCGTCAAAATTTAAAAATACAGTATTGTCAAAACCCATTCCGGTCTTTTGAAGACGGCCCTTGATTTTAAACTCCTGATCAAAAAATTTCACATGCGAATTTACATCTCCGACTACATTGTTTCCAACTACAACTTCTCCTTTTTCAAGAGGCAATTTCATTTGTTCTTGAAGCCACGGAGTTACAACGAAATCCGTTTCGGCGTCAAACCCGATTATTTGAATCGGAAATGAACAACATCCTGCTGAAAGAGTTGCAAGAAATAGTTGCGGTATAACTTCTTGAACTCCGTCTATACCTTCAATCTTTTTAACGATGGACTTATCCATGAAAAAAGTATTAGGTTCACCTCTTAAAATTGCACCTTCAACTTTTGTATCATAACCTTCAGGAACCACAATTATATCCGCTCCCATTCTGTCTGCAAGGGAGTTCATTCCATTTTTAAGAGAATAGATTAAAAAACTAGATAGAAAAAGAACGAGAGCTAGAACAGCTGTCAAAATTACAAGCGAAACACTTCTGCCGGACTTATTATTTATATTTAAAATCGCAATCTTTTTAGTTGTCAGCATTGTGAGTCACCTCTTTTAATTTTCCATCGCTCATCTCGAGAAGTCTCGAGCCATATTTCAAAAGGTCGTCATCGTGCGTAACAATTATAATTGTCGTGCCATCATCGTTTATTTTCTTGAGCATCTCCATAATTTCAAAAGAAGTTGCCGAATCCAAGTCGCTTGTCGGTTCGTCTGCAAGAAGAATTTTAGGCTCATTCATAAGTGCTCTTGCAATCAAAACTCTTTTTACTTCCCCTCCGGAAAGATTTCTAGGGAACTCATCCTTAAGATGTAAAATTCCACACATATCAAGAAGTTCTTCCGCTCTTTTTATACCGTCACCTTCTCTTTTCATAAAAAAGTGTGGCAAACGAACATTGTCAATAACATTCAAAGTCGAAAGCGTTCCCAATGATTGCGGAACATATCCGACAAATTCATTTCTATAATGACTTTTTTCATCATCTGTCATTTCAGAAATTTTTCTTTCTAAAACTCTTACATCGCCTTTTGTAGGATCCTGAATTGCCGATAAAATGGTTAGGAGCGTTGACTTTCCACTTCCGCTTTTCCCAACTATGTTTATAAAATCACCTGAATTTACGGAAAAATTCACATCATTTAAAGCTGTGAAATCCCTTCCGCCTCTTTCAAAGATTTTATAGACATTATTCACATCTACAAGAAGCATCTCTTCTCCTATTTAAAATCATTGCTGCAAGACCCAATAATGTGTAAATGCCTGCAAAAATATAAACAGTAGGCATTGTTTTTGCTTGACACATCATTTCTTTATTCATGCATCCGCCAATTAGATATGCAGGTAATAGTAGTGTATAAATGCCAACGATGAATGATGAAAATCCGAATGCAAATTTAACACTTGAAGAACATACATAAAAATATGCACATCCTAAAATTGCCATCATAACGCCTGAGCCCATGACTGCACGACCCATCCAGTGACATTTCATAAACATTCCATTTTCCATCGGTCCGCAAGTCGGAGCAATAATACATGGTGTTAATGCCACAAGAATTCCTAAGGCGATAAATATTACGCCAATAATCTTATCTCTTTTCATAAAGTCCTCCAAAAAAGATTTTAAAAAAGCTTTTAACTTTTTCTTAATCTAAATTCTTTATAACCTAAGTATTTTATAACACTTTTAGGTTGTAGTCAACACGAATTTCTTAGTTATAGAAAATTCAAATACCAAATAAAAATGAATAGGTTATTGCTATATTTACATTACAATAAATTAACGTTTTTATCAAAAAAATACCCCCACAACTTAATGAGGGTATTCTTTATTAATTTTCTTCTAAGTTTTTTGCAATATCCACTTCTTTTTCTGAAGCTTCAATCTTTTCATCAGGTGCAACGTGTCTATTAAATATTTCCATAAACTCGTCTCCTGTAATAGTTTCTTTTTCAATCAAGTGTTTTGCAATATCATGTAGTGCATCTTCATTATTCTTCAAAATATCCACAGCTTTTTTATGTGCGGATTTTATTAGTTCAAGAACTGCTTCATCTGCTTCTTTGTGAGTGCCTTCACTAACAATTACTTGCGATCCACCACCCAAATATCTGTTTCCATCTTGAACAAGAGTTGCCATTCCAAATTTTTCCGTCATACCATATCTCATTACAATGGCATTCGCAATATTTGTAATTTTTTCTATATCGTTTGAAGCACCTGTCGTTTGTGTGTTAAATATAACCTCTTCAGCAGCACGTCCTCCCGAAAGAGTTACCATTTGATTATATAGTTCTTCCTTACTCATCAGGAATTTTTCCTCTTTGTCAATTTGAAGAGTATAACCAAGTGCCCCGCTTGTTCTAGGGATAATAGTAATCTTTGCAACAGGTGCGGAATGTGTTTGACTTGCAGCAACGAGTGCATGTCCAACTTCGTGATATGCAATGATTTTCTTTTCTTCCGGCGATATAACCATCGATTTTCTTTCGTATCCGGCTATAACTACTTCTACACTTTCAACGATATCCCTTTGAGTTACTTCAGTTCTACCTTCTCTTACAGCTCTAAGGGCAGCTTCATTTATCATATTTGCCAAATCAGCACCGCTTGCTCCTGCCGTCGCAAGTCCAACTTGTTCAAAGTTTATATTGTCTTCGTGTCTTACATTTCTAATATGAACCTTTAAAATGTCGATTCTTCCTTTTAAATCAGGAAGTTCAACCGGAATTCTTCTATCGAAACGTCCCGGTCTTAGAAGTGCTGGATCAAGAATCTCAGGTCTGTTGGTTGCCACCAAAATTACAACACCCTTTTTACCGTCAAATCCATCCATCTCAGCAAGAAGTTGGTTTAACGTTTGTTCTCTTTCGTCGTTTCCACCAAGTTGTGAATCTCTTCTTTTCCCAATGGTATCAATTTCATCTATAAAAACAATACAAGGAGCTTTTTCATTTGCTTGTTTAAACAAATCTCTCACACGACTTGCACCCATTCCTACAAACATTTCAACAAATTCTGAGCCTGAAATCGAGAAAAATGGAACATGTGCCTCTCCTGCAACAGCTTGTGCAAGAAGAGTTTTACCTGTTCCCGGAGGCCCAACAAGAAGTGCCCCCTTTGGAAGCTTAGCTCCAATTCTTGCATATTTTATCGGATTATGAAGAAAACTAACAATTTCGCTAAGTGCCTCTTTCGCTTCTTCTTGGCCCGCAACATCTTTAAATGTTTTTCCCGTATTGGCTTCTACATAGACCTTAGCATTGCTCTTCCCAAAACTCATCGGTCCGACACCGCCCATACTCTTTGCTAAAGAACGTGAAAGAATTCTTCCTCCAACGACAATAATGATTATTGGTAAAAACCAACTTAAAGCGGTAGCAAATAAACCAGGCTCTTCTTGAATCTTTGAGCCAAATTCAATATTTTTTTCACGAAGAAGTTTTGTAAGCCCCGGATCATCCCAAGGTCCCGTTTTATATATAACCTCTTTTCCATTTTCTTCAGCTACAAACAACCATTGATTTGATTGTTTTTCAACTTTTTTAACAACTCCACTGTCTATTTTTTTAAGCATGTCAGAATATCCGACTTCTGTTACACTTTGTTTAAGTAAATATGGATATAAGAATAAATTTACGAAAAGCAGTATTGCAAGAACAATACCGTAATATATAAATATAGAATATGATTTTTTTGGTTTCTTCATCCTCATCTTCCTTTCTTGATAATATAATCTATTTATACCCCGTAGCCTTAAAATCTAACCAATTTTGACTTACAATTAGAACTCCCTGGCAAATAAAAAACGGGGTTTCCCCCGTCATTATTAACCTGCAAATGCAAGTGTTCCTTTTTGTTTTGTGTCAAAACCTCTGTATTGATAAACTTGACCTTGATAGAACATGTAAACTTTTCCGGTGTATTTATCTACAAGGAAATCCCAAACAACTGGAATTACATAATATCTGTCATTTTCATTCTTGACGCTGAAGCCTTGTTTAATTTTCCATCTCATTTCATCTTCAGGTGCATTTCCTTGGGTTTCACCTTCCTTCGGTTCTGTCCATTTTTTGCCGAAGTTTGTCTTGTATGCCTTTTTAAGTTCTTTAGTCAAAATCTTTACAGCTTCATCTTTTGTAAGAGGTGTCGATTTTTCAGGATATTTCCAGACAAAAATTTGTTGGAAATTAGGAATCAATGGTGCAACTTCACTCGAATCATCTCCGAGAACATATTTTACATTGAAACCGAAATATTCAAAAAATTGTTTCAAAGGAACATATACAATCTTGCCTTCTCTTACAGGAAGAACGTCTAAAAATTCAGGTTTATCATTTAGTTCAGCGGATTGATCATTAAGTCTGAATGTGATTTTAGTCTCTTTGTTTTTAATTGTAAATTCATCTCCGTTTTGCGGATTTACTTTGACTTCTCCACCGATAATATCACTTAAAACATCAACCGGTAACATTGAAGAACCTTCAACTATTTCAATATTAGAACTCTTTATAATATTTCCATTTGCAACAAGAAACATTCTAGGTGGATTCCCAAGTGCTATCTTGTCATTTTGACCAAATTGAATATATTTTTCTTCGTCAGTGGAAATATCCACTCCATCAATATTTGTTTCAGCGATTCTTGCTGATGACTTTGGTCTGAATACTACAAATAAAACTATTATAAGTAGAACAGCGAGGACCAAATAAACTTCTTTTCTCAATCTTATTCTCATGTTATCCTCCTTTTACAATTTAAGACTTTAGTTATTTATATTATACCCAATCATATAAAATAATAACTCAAATTGCTATTCCTTTGATTTTTTTGTATCTAAATTTGGATCGATATCTATAAGTGTGATTTTAACTTTCTTAATTCTTCTGTCCTCAACTTCAAGAATCTTTATATTGGCATTTTCGAATTCGATTTCAGAAATTCTATTTGTATTCGGAATATATCCAAGCTTGTTTATAATAAATCCGGAAATTGTATCATAGTCCATATCCTCAGGGAAATGAGTTCCAAGCATATCATTTATATCTTTTATTGATGTGCTTCCTTGAACGACCGCTTCATTTGTTGTGAGTGCATATACGTCAGGTTCGTCGTTGTCGAACTCGTCGTCAATATCGCCCATAATTTCTTCGGTCAAGTCTTCCATTGTAACTATACCGCTGAAACCGCCGTATTCATCCATAAGTAATGAAAGATGTCTTTGTTCTCTTTGCATTTCCTGAAAAAGCATGTGGATATTCTTTCTTTCAGGAACAAAATATGCCGGTTTTATAAGCTTCTTAATGTCCAGATTTTTGATACCTTCTTTGTAAACAACTTTAAAAATGTCTTTAAGATAAATCACGCCGACAATATTATCAATATCATCATCATATACCGGAATTCTCGAATATCTATATTCCGCAAGTTCATCCATATATTCTTCCGGCTTTTTGTTTATATCTACCATAAAAACTTCAGTTCTCGGTGTCATAATTTCTTCTGCGACTCTCGAGTTAAATCCCATAACTCCATCTATCATTTCTTTTTCTGCGGAGTTTAAAATGCCTTGCTCTTCCCCAAGTTCCACCATAGACGTAATTTGATCGATTGTTACAACCGGTTTTAAATCAGGAAGTTTAAATATTTCTATAATTGTGTTTTTTAGCCACTTTTCAGTTTTGTAAATTGGCATTATAATTAGCACAAAAAGATATATAACAAATTTTAAAGAGTTTACATTTTTATCCGGCTTTATGCTTCCAAACCTATCCGGAAAATCTACTGTCAAAATATCATAAATCAACAATGAAACGAGAACTATTAAAGTTACAACTACAACAGAGAGGCTATTTTCTAAATCAAGATTTTTGTAAATTGTTTGAGCCAAAATCAATAGTACAAATACAAATGATAATTTGACTAGATTATAAAATAAATCTAAACTCAGAATCATGTCTTCTTTTCTTTCGGCAAAATCCATATCTTCATCTCTGCCAGGATTAAATTCGGCACACATAACCGATGTTCTTATAAATCTTATAAAAAATGAAAATATTATATTTATTAAAAAAAATACCACAAACCTTATACACGAGTCAGTGTCCATTAAGCATTGTTCTCCTTCTTATAGTCTTCGATTAAAATTTTCAAAATTCTTTCCGCCGCAAATCCATCACCATACGGATTTTTTGCGTGGCTCATGTTTTTGTACATAGTTCCCTTTTCCATGAGCTCTTCAATATTTCTTCTTATCTTGTCATATTCCGTTCCAACCAATTTGCAAGTACCGGCTTCAATTCCTTCCGGTCTTTCTGTTTCTTCTCTTATAACAAGAACAGGTTTTCCAAAGCCAGGTGCTTCTTCTTGAAGCCCGCCGCTGTCTGTAACAACAAATGAAACTTTGCTCAAAAGGTGAACCATATCATGATATGAAAGTGGTTCTATTAATTCAACATTTTTCAAGTCAGCAAAATATTTTTTTGCATATTCCCTGATCTTCGGTGTAAAGTGCATCGGGAAAATAAGTTTTACATCTTTGTCCTTTATCGCATCCTTAACAGCACCGAAAATATCATCCAAGTGATTTTGATTTTCCCTTCTGTGACAAGTAAGAAGAATAATCTCTTCGTCTTTCAAATTATTTAACTCATCATATGAGAATGTGTATTGATCTTTTTTTGAAAGTCTTAAAGTGTCAATGACAGTATTTCCCGTAACAAAAACGCTTTCTTTTTTAACGCCTTCTCTTATAAGATTTTCCATAGAAAGAGTTGTCGGTGCAAAATTCAAGGACGCAAGTGAGCTGACCATCTTTCTGTTAGCTTCTTCAGGAAATGGGCTCATGATATTGTTTGAGCGCAGCCCTGCTTCGATATGTCCGACTTTTATGCCATTGTAAAATGCCCATAAAGCTCCTGCAAATACAGTTGTTGTGTCCCCTTGAACAAGACAATAGTCATAGTCCTTGCTTTCGAGGCTCTCAAGTGCATTTAGTGCATGAGCCGTTATATGAGAAAGACTTTGACCGGATTCAAAAATTCTTAAATTTGTAAAATTTTTAATATCCAAATCTTCTATCATCATGTCGAGAAGTTCTCTGTGTTGACCGGTAAAGACTACACTCAAATCAAAATTTTCGTCTTCACGCATCGCTTTTATTATCGGATAGCATTTTATTATCTCAGGTCTGGTCCCGATAATTAATACAACCTTTATCAAATTATTCCCCCTCATTGATTTTATCTTCATTATTTTTACCGTCTTTTCTAAAAAGACCGAATATAGTAGCCAAAACAACTATCATTATTATTGTGAGTGCACTTAAAACCATGCCGAAAGCAGGTGGAACTTTAGAAATCAACAGTCCCATAAGCGAACAAGTTATGGAGAGTCCATACATTATTAAAACCGCTTGTTTTACAGTATATCCGCTTTGGACAAGTCTATGATGGAGATGTCCTTTATCTGCCATCATAATTTTCTTACCATTAATCGCACGTCTAAATATTGCAAAAAGTGTATCAAAAACAGGTAATGCAAGTATCAAAACAGGCACAATCAAAGTCATTGTCGTGACTGATTTCATGACGCCCTCTACCGAAAGGCATGCTAAAATAAATCCTATAGATAATGCTCCTGTATCACCCATAAATATTTTTGCCGGATTAAAATTGTATGGCAAAAATCCGAGTGTGCTTCCTGCAATTGCAAGAGAAAGAGTCGGAACAAATCCGATTTTTTCACTTGAAAAATAAAAGGTAAGCGCACTTATTGTCGAAAGTCCCGCACAGAGCCCGTCCATGCCGTCAATAAAATTTAGTGCATTTGAAACACCCACAATCCAAATTACCGACAAAATAGGTCCAACAATTCCAAGACTTATTGTATCTTGCGGTCTAAAAGGATTTGTTATATGGGTAATCTTTACTCCTGCCGCAACAACTATAATCGCAGCTGTTATTTGAAGTATAAGTTTTACTTTCGGCTTTATGTCTATCTTATCATCAACCATTCCTGTAACAACGAGAATTGCACTTCCAATTAAAATAGCAATTAGCTTTGGGGAAAGGTCCACAAATAAAAGAATTGTTACTAAAAACGCGATGAAGATGCCGAGCCCTCCAATGGTCGCAACAGCATCTTTATGCATCCTTCTATTATCTTTCGGAATATCTATGAATCCATATTTTTTTGAAATATAAATATTAATAGGTGTGAGTGCAAAACTTATGCAAAACGCCACCATAAAAATATAAAAAACGTTCATTACTTAGTACCGAAAAGTCTATCTCCTGCATCTCCGAGTCCAGGTATAATATACTTGTTGTCGTTCAACTTTTCATCAACCGAACATACATAGATATCTACATCCGGGTGAACTCTATGGAATTCTTCAATTCCTTCCGGAGCGCCGATGATGTTCGCAACTTTAATATTTGTTACACCCATATTTTTGAGTTCTGTAACTGCATCAATTGCACTTCCGCCGGTTGCAATCATCGGGTCGATAACAATTACTTGACGATTTGTAATATCTTCTGGCATTTTACAGTAATAGCTTACCGGCTTAAATGTCTTAGGGTCTCTGTAGAGTCCAATGTGTCCAACTTTTGCAGCAGGAATAAGATTTAAAAATCCATCGACCATGCCCAGTCCTGCTCTTAAAATTGGTACAATTGCGACTTTCTTCCCCGAAATTGATTTTACATGAGCTTTTCCCATCGGTGTTTCAATTTCAACTTCTTCAAGTGGAAAGTCCTTTGTAAGTTCATAACCCATAAGCATTGCAATTTCAGTTACAAGTTCTCTGAATTCCTTTGCACCTGTGTCTTTTCTTCTTAAAATCCCCAACTTATGTTGAATTAAAGGGTGATTACAAATAATAGTTTGTCCCATTTTATTCTTCCTCCATCTTACTAATTTTATCTAATCTTTTTTGGTGTCTTTCACCTTGAAATTCTGCATTTAAAAATGATTTTACAATCTTTATCGCAAGTTCTTCGCCAAGCACACGACCACCCAACGCAATCATATTTGCATTGTTGTGCTCTTTTGCCATTTGTGCTGAAAAACAATCCGAAAGAAGTGCACATCGTATTCCCTTGACTTTATTTGCAGCAATCGATATCCCGATTCCCGTTCCGCAGAAAAGAATACCCAAATCGACATCCTTGTTCACTACAGCATCTGCAGTCTTTTTCGCATAGTCCGGATAGTCTACTCTTTCGCCTTCAAATGAACCGTAGTCAAATAGTTCGTACCCTTCTTCTTTTGACAAGGCTTCCATAATTTTCAATTTCAAATCATATCCGCCGTGGTCACTACCAAATCCAATCTTCATTTTTATCCTCCAAAATTCTATGTTTTGAGCTCTTCATCATTCTTTCAAAAAGTGCAAGCCCAATTCTATCCTTTTTAAATGCTTGAACAATGATTATATCGCCGTCCATTTTATCAGCATCTCTGAGCGCATGAAAGTACCTGTGACTTGCCTCTTCTGGCTTTTCATAATCCCCGATAACTATGCTGTTGTCCCTTTTTCTGTTTTGCTCCGAAAGAATATAAATTCCGTTTAAATTAAGCTTATCCAAATATTCATCAGTGTCTTTTGGTTCAATGTCCATCAAAACAGTCGGTTTACTTGCCATATAGTGGCCGTACTTTTGTCCCGGACTAAGCGGCTTGTCTTTGGTTTTCATGTCTATCAGACAATCCCCAACCTCTTTTGCAATTTCTTCCCTCGTGATCTTTCCCGGGCGAAGAATAATCGGTGGATAACTTGTACAAAGAACAACTGTACTTTCAAGCCCGATTTCCGTATCATCGCCTTTTATAATTGGAACATCCTTTTTGCTAAGATCATAATAAACATCGTCAAAAGTTGTAGGTGACGGTCTTCCCGAAATATTTGCACTCGGTGCCGCAATAGGAACTCCACATGCATCAATGAAGTCGCGTGCAAGCTTTAAGCTTGGCATTCTTATTGCAACCGTATCAAGCCCCGCTGTAACAGCTTTCGGGACAGATTCATTGGCAAGTACAATCATGCTTAAAGGACCCGGCCAAAATTTTTCCATCATAACTTTCACATAAGATGGATAACTTTTTGCAATTTTGTCGAAATCATCCTTGTGTGCAATGTGAAGAATGAGCGGATTGTCGCCCGGTCTTCCCTTTGCTTCAAAAATTTTCTTTACGGCCTCGGAATCAAATCCGTTTGCTCCCAAACCATAAACCGTCTCGGTCGGAAAAGCAACAATATTTCCTGATTTTATAATCTCAGCCGCTCTTTTTATTCCCTCTTCATTTGGTTCTATTACTTCACTCATTAGAAACTCACTTCATCCAACTTTCTTAAATTATTGTCATTTATAATTTTTATAAGTTTACCCGGATAACCTGAATCAGTTGCATACCCGGCCCTTCTTATTGCGTATGCTCCTCTTATATAATCAAACATTACATCTCTAAATATTTGATATCTCTCTTTTGTAAGAAGCAATTTTTTATGGTCGTTCCAACTTTCGTTTACGCTGTTGTATGCTCTGAAATAATCGTCAATTCTGTATAAAACACCGTTATATTCTTCCCAAGTATTTGAGATTATTGAGCCTGCTGAGCCCTTGCCCTTAATACCAAAAAGATTTCTCGAGATTCTTCCTGTGTATTTATCAACCGGAACATATTGTCCCCATCCTGTTTCAAGTATAGCTTGTGCCATTTGAATTGATGCGGCCATGCCCGTTTTCTTCATCGCTTCAACTGCAAGCGGCGAGAATTCTTCGATAAATTTATTCTTAGGCACAATAGGTGCCGGTCCAAAAATCTTTTCATTGTGAATTTTTACGCTCACAACATCACTTTTAAGTGTTCCTTTGTTCGTTTCTATTTCAGCGTAAATCTTGTATGTTCCGCTCTTTCTATTTG
Source organism: Ezakiella coagulans (assembly GCF_003096635.1). Classification (GTDB taxonomy): domain Bacteria; phylum Bacillota; class Clostridia; order Tissierellales; family Peptoniphilaceae; genus Ezakiella; species Ezakiella coagulans. The sequence continues at coordinate 213,047 of NZ_QEKV01000003.1, forward strand.
CAGGGGAGAACTTTGTCTTTCCGCCTATAATACCTGTGACAGTAAAACTTTGTGGACCGTTAAAAATATACTTGACACTTTTGGCTTCGAGATTTGAATCGTATGAAAGCTGAGTATCTCCTGTAATAACAGCATTAGGCCCTACTCCTTGAAGAAGAAGTCTTCTTCCTCCTTTAATAGTGACATTAACCTTGTCGCTCGATAAAATTTCTCCACTTGGAAGAGTTACTTCCGATCTCAAATAATAGCTGCCGTTCAAATCTTCCGAAGGATTAAAAATAAATTCTCCGTACGGCTTTTCTTTTAAAAGTGTTTCGCCTACAGCATTTCCAAGATAATATCTAGTCGATGTGACGTCAAAATTTCTATTTACATTCAGCTTAACTGTCTTATTTATAACTTCGTTTTGTTTCACTCCCGTAAGAGCAAATCTTCTCGATGTTTGAATTTCAAAATTTACCGGATTTGAAATATAATTATTTCCATCGATGTCGATTGCATTTATTGTAACTTGAACATTTCTCGATTCTCCACCCGGCACTTCAAATTGCCATGGTGCAAACGGATCTTTGTTTTCATATTTCTTTGCATTGCCCGTATTGTTGTCAAGAACTGTATAACTCAAAGAAACCGGAATAAAATTCATCTTCGGCATAAGTTCAGCTTTTTCATTAACTACTGCACCTTCCGTCACACCTTCCAATGAAACTTCCGGAACCAGCTTTGTGCTCACTTTCTTTCCGCGTCCTGTGACAATGTTTCCATTTTTATCATAACTTGCAATCAAAATAATGCTGAAATCTTTTGCCTTTATAGGAGTGTATGAAATACTTAAATTTGTTGACTTACCGTTTATAATCCCCTTCTTTGTAATCGGGTCTACAATAAACAAATTCGATTTTACAATTCTCGATGCAATATTTTTTCCAGGGATTATTGTATAATTTTGAATTGTTCTTGCAACATCTTCGAGTCCTTGAATTTGATATGAATCGTCAGGGTTCGGTGTACCATTTTCAATTGTTACAGTATTTGTAGGAAAATCGTAGCTGACAGCCATATTGAAACTTTCCGCAATAACTCTTACCGGCACATATGTTCTGTCATTTATAAGTTGAGCCGGCACATCAGATAAAATATACTCCCCGTTTGGAAGCTCTATCAAACGGCTTCCTATTTGAAGTGTCATCTTTCCCGACACATCGCTTATAACAACTTCCTTTGAATAATCTATATAATTTACCTCCTTGTTTAATGCTTCAGAAATAAATCTTATCGGCACAAGGATTCTATCATCTTTATTTACAGACTGTGCCACATCTGTTATATCATTTCCATTAACAATAATCTTCGTCTTTGGACGAGCATATATTTTTGTAATGGATAGAAAAACAATTCCAAATATAAGTAAAAATTTTGATACTCTCTTCATACTATTCCTCCATCTTTTAATTATATTCCACTAATCTACATTATATATTAAAGGTGCGATTTTTTCAAGATTTTCATTTTATGATATAATAATGTAATATAAACAAATGCTTGAAATATAAATAAAACATGATATAATATAGATATTAATTTAGGTGGTGAGAAAAACGGAATTATTAAAACAAAAAATATTAACAGAAGGAAAAGTTGAAGAAGGCGGAGTTTTAAGAGTCGACAGCTTCTTAAATCACAGATTGGACATAGAGTTTTTAAACGAAGTAGGTCTTTATTTTAGAGACAAATTCAGAGGTCTCGGCATAAATAAAATTCTCACAATCGAAAGTTCCGGAATTGCAATAGCAACAATTACCGCTCAATATCTTCACGTTCCTGTAGTGTTTGCAAAGAAAAACGTTCATATAAATTTGCCGGATGAAGTTTATATTGAAGACGTTCACAGCTTCACTCAAAAGAAGAACAACAAACTTGTCGTTGCGAAAAAATACTTAAATAAGGATGATAAAATTCTTATTGTCGACGACTTCCTCGCAAAAGGGAATGCTTTAAAGGCACTTTTAAGCATGGTCCAAAAAGCGGGCGGAACTGTCGAAGGCATCGGCATCGTAATCGAAAAAACTTATCAAGGTGGCGGCGATGAAATAAGAAAACAAGGATACAATCTTTTATCGCTCGCAAAAATCAAATCAATGGAAAACGGCACAGTTCAATTTGCCGACTAAAAAATCATGGAGATGTCCATGATTTTTGGCTCTTTGTCAACAATGGGGGAGGCTTGCATAAAAACAAGTCTCTCTTTCATTTAAAAATACACATTATCAGTAAAACATAACTACTAAAAATAACTCTGTTCAATTTCTCGGATTTTTTGCATGGCAAACAAAACCCTAGGGGTTTTCGCCGCCGCTGTTACATATTCTTTTCTATTTACACATCAAAAATATTCTATTCCTAAAACTATCGAAGTTTCTAAAGCCGTAGCTTATTCTTTTTAATGTTTTTATTTTTGTATGT